>NZ_CAJMZC010000002.1:0-806009 GCF_905220215.1 Paraburkholderia sp. J12 | reverse complement strand
TGCCGATTTTAGCATGCAGCACTCTGCGCAACCGTCTTCGCCGTGCGCATTCTGCCTTGTCCGTCAAGGCTTTGCGGGCCATCCGGAGGGCCCGCGGGTGTGCGTCGCCGGGCGGGGTCGGAACCCCGCTAAAACCTCACAATCCGGCGACGGTCCCGCTTTAAAGATCGTCGAATTTCGCAAACGAAATCGGCGTGCCTTCGGCCAGGGCCGAAGGCGTGTCGGTCGAGCACGGTTCCTCGTCGAAGGCGATATCGCCCTGCGGGTCCGCTTCGCCCGTCGCGCGCAGGCCCTTGAAGCCGAACAGCGTGGCGTCCATCAGGTGCGAGGGCACGACGTTGCCGAGCGCGTTGAACATATTCTCCACGCGGCCCGGGAAGCGCTTGTCCCATTCGCGGATCAGCGCCTTCATCTCCGCGCGCTTGAGGTTCGGCTGGCTGCCGCAGAGATTGCACGGAATGATCGGGAATTCGCGCAGCTCCGCGTACTTCTCCAGATCCGTCTCCTTCACGTAAGCGAGCGGGCGGATCACGATGTTCTTGCCGTCGTCGGACTGGAGCTTGGGCGGCATGCCCTTGAGCTTGCCGCCGTAGAACAGGTTCAGCAGCAGCGTCTGCAGGATGTCGTCGCGATGGTGGCCGAGCGCGATCTTGGTCGCCCCCAGTTCGCCCGCCACGCGGTACAGGATGCCGCGGCGCAGACGCGAGCACAGCGAGCAGGTGGTCTTGCCCTCGGGCACGAGGCGCTTGACGATGCTGTAGGTGTCCTGATTCTCGATGTGATACGGCACGCCGATCTTGTCGAGGTACTCGGGCAGCACGTGCTCGGGAAAGCCCGGCTGCTTCTGGTCCAGGTTCACCGCCACGATCTCGAAGTCGATCGGTGCGCGCTCGCGCAGGCGCATGAGGATGTCGAGCATCGCGTAGCTGTCCTTGCCACCCGAGAGGCACACCATCACCTTGTCGCCTTCCTCGATCATGTTGTAGTCGCCGATCGCCTGGCCGACCTGACGCACGATGCGCTTGAAGAGCTTGTTGTTCTCGTAGGCTTCCTTCTGCTCGCGGCGCGTGAGCACGCGGCGACCGGCGCTTTCGTCGTCCTGGGCGGCATCCTGCGAGGCGCGATCCTCGACGGGCAGCGTTTCGGGGGCGTTCATGAATCAGTCCTCTTTGATGCGAAAGACCTCGACGCCCACCGCGTCGCAGTCCGGATAAACGTCGGGCTTCTCGGTCGAGAGGCGCACCGCGCGCACGAGCGGGTGCGCGAGCAGGGCCGTCGCGAGGTCGTCGCACAGCGTTTCCTGCAGATGGATATGGCCCTGACCCACGCGGGCGGCCACGGTCGCGCGCATGTAGTCGTAATCGACCACTTCGCGCAGCTTGTCTTCGCGAGGCGTGGTCTGCGCGAGCGGCACGTAGAGATCGACGTTGATCACCACGCGCTGTTCGCCGCGTTTTTCGAAGTCGTGCACGCCGATGTTGATGTTCACTTCGTAGTTGCGCAAGAAGAGCCGGCGGCAATCGGCGAGCCGGGGGTGCAGCAGGACGGTGGACATAGTCGTTCCAGTCGATAAAAAGCGTGCCGGTCCGGGCGGCTCAGAACCGCTTCGAACCTGATCGGCACGTGCGCGGACGCGGGGCGCCCGGCGGGTCATTCGGTATTCCTTGCGCCCCTTCGTGATCAGCGGCGCGCGGCGCCTTCAGGCGCCCGTGAGAAACATCACGTCGCGCGACAGCGGCACGAGGTGCTGGCCGCCATCGACCACGAGCGTCGTGCCCGTCACGCCGGACGCATTTGCCAGATACAGCGCAGCCTCCACGAGATCGGCGGGCCGCGACGCATGGCCGAGCGGCGTCATTCTGTGCGCGGCGGCGAAACCTTCCGGCGTCTGGTCGCCCGACTGCAGCGTGAGGCCGGGCGCGAGCCCCACCACGCGCACCTTCGGCGCGAGCGCCTGGGCCAGCGCGACGGTGGCATTCGCGAGCGCGGCCTTCGTCAGCGTGTACGAGAGATAGTCCGGATTCATGTTGTACAGCTTCTGGTCGAGCACATTGATGACACAGGTGCGCAACGACTCGTCGGTCGCGGCGGCCTCGGGCGTCGTCTCGTACAGCGCGCGCGCCAGCACGAGCGGCGCGCCCACGTTGATCGCCATGAGATGCAGCAGCTTCCCGTAACCGACGTCCCGGCCGAAGTCGCGCGCCGTGTCTTCCTCGAAGCGCGACGCGTTGTTCAGCACGCACACGGGGCGCCCGAGCGCCGCCGTGCAGGCGGGCACGAGTTGCGCGACCCGGGCCTCGTCGGCCAGATCCGCATGCAGCGCCACCGCGCGGCGGCCCAGCGCCTCGATCTGCGCAACGACTTCATCGGCTGCCGCGCGCGAATCGCCGAAATGCACGGCCACGTCCCAGCCGCGCGCCGCGAAACCCAGCGCCAGCTCGCGCCCGATCCGGCGCGCGCCGCCCGTCACCAGCACCACGCGTGCGCCGGCAGGGGCGCCCGAAAAATCGGGGCCGGATGCAGGGGCGGCGTCAGTGACGACGGAAGCCGGGCGGATGCCGGAAGTAGCGCTCATTTACAATGCCGGGATGAATCCGAAAGCTCACGAACCCGATAGTTTACCTGTTCCCGGGCCGAACGCGCTCGCGCAGTCCGAGGCGCTGGCCGCGACGCTGCGCGCCGAGATCGCCGCGGCCGGCGGCTGGCTGCCGTTCGACCGCTACATGGAGCGCGCGCTTTACGCGCCGGGACTCGGCTACTACGGCGGCGGCGCGCGCAAGTTCGGCCTCCTCGCCAGCGACGGCAGCGATTTCGTGACCGCGCCGGAAATGTCGCCGCTCTTTGCCGCCACGCTCGCGCGCGCGCTGGCCGAAGCGCTCGCGGCAAGCGGCACCCGCGCGCTGATGGAGTTCGGCGCGGGCACGGGCAAGCTCGCGGCGGGGATTCTGCTCGCACTCGACGCGCTGGGCGCCGAATTCGACTCGTACGCGATCGTCGATCTGTCCGGCGAGCTGCGCGAGCGCCAGCGCGACACCATCGAAACCATGGCGCCCCGGCTCGCGCCTCGCGTGAGATGGCTCGACGCCCTGCCCGCCCGGTTCGAAGGCGTGGTGATCGGCAACGAAGTGCTCGACGCCATGCCGGTGCGCCTCTTCGCGCGCAAAGACGCCGTGTGGCACGAGCGCGGCGTGAGCGTCGATGCAACCGGTGCGTTCGCGTTCTCCGACCGCCCCGCCCTGAGCGCGCTCGACACACACTGGCCCGAGGGCGTGCTCGCGGGCATCGAAGGCAGCGAGGACTACGTGACCGAGACGCACGAAGCGGCGCTCGCGTTCACGCGCACCGTCTGCACGATGCTCGAACGCGGCGCGGCGTTCTTCGTCGACTATGGATTCCCGCGCCACGAGTTCTATCACCCGCAGCGCGCGCAGGGCACGCTCATGTGCCACTACCGCCATCGCGCGCACGGCGACCCGTTCGTCTGGCCTGGCCTGCAGGACATCACGGCGCACGTCGAATTCACGGGCATTGCCGAAGCGGGCGTCGAAGCCGGCGCGGACCTGCTCGGCTACACGTCGCAGGCGCGCTTTCTGATGA
Source organism: Paraburkholderia sp. J12 (assembly GCF_905220215.1). NCBI lineage: Bacteria > Pseudomonadati > Pseudomonadota > Betaproteobacteria > Burkholderiales > Burkholderiaceae > Paraburkholderia > Paraburkholderia sp. J12. The sequence continues at coordinate 802,412 of NZ_CAJMZC010000002.1, read as the reverse complement.
ACGCCGGCATCACCGAGGTGCTTTCGGAAATCGATCCGCGCGACGTCGCGCGTTTCCTGCCGGCGGCGAACGCGGTGCAGAAGCTCGTGACCGAATCGGAGATGGGCGAGCTCTTCAAGGTGATAGCGTTTTCGCGCGGCATCGGCGAAACGCTCACGGCGTTCGCGCGCGGCGACCGCAGCCACACGCTCTGAACCCGCCGCCATGCACACACTGAACGGGCCGCCCACGCCATGATCCGCTGGTTCCTCACCACGTTCATCGCCGTCGCGATCCTGTCGAGCGCCCAGCCCTGGCTGCGCAAGCTCGGGATCGGCCGGCTGCCCGGCGACATCACGCTGCGCCTGTTCGGTCGCGAGTATCCGCTGCCGTTCATGTCGACGCTCGTGCTGTCGATGGCGCTTTCGTTGATCGTGCGCGCGCTTTGAAGGCGCACACCGCCCTCAGATAAAAAACTCACTCCGCCGCGAGTGCGTCCTCCACCGCCTTCACGCGCGCGCGGTGCACCGCTTCCTTGATCTTCTCCGCCCCGCCGCCGCAGTCGCGCGCGATCGCGCCCGCATCCACCGCGCGCGCCGCCACGAGCGCCACGCGCAGCCGTTCGGCCTGCGGATACGGCGCCCGCTCCCAGCCCAGCCGTCCACGCAGGTCCGCCTCGCAGGCCTGCAGCGCCTCGGCAAAACGCGCGGGCTTGCGCAGCGCGTCGCAGCGCTCCAGCATGCGCACGAGCGCGGCCCCGCCCATGTCCATCACGCGGTGCACGTTGCCGTGCTCGCGCGCGACGAGCATCGCCAGATCGCGGCACTCGTTGGGCACGCGTAGCCGCTCGCACAGCGGCTTGAGCAGGTCGACGCTGCGTCCTTCGTGGCCGATATGGCGCGGCAACACGTCCTCGGGCGTGGTCGCCTTGCCCAGATCGTGCGTGAGCGCGGCAAAGCGCACCGGCAACGCGTAGCCCTGCGCCGCCGCGTGGTCGATCACCATCATCACGTGCACGCCGGTATCGATTTCCGGGTGATAGTCCGCGCGCTGCGGCACGCCGAAGAGGCTGTCCACTTCGGGCAGCACGCGCGCCAGCGCGCCGCACTCGCGCAGCACGTCGAACATGCGCGAGGGCTTGTCCTCCATGAGACCGCGCGCCACCTCCTGCCACACGCGTTCGGGCACGAGCGCATCGACCTCGCCCGCTTCGACCATGCGGCGCATCAGCGCCATCGTTTCGGGCGCAACGGTGAAGTCCGCGAAACGCGCGGCGAAGCGCGCCACGCGCAGGATGCGCACGGGGTCTTCGAGAAACGCCTCGCTCACGTGGCGGAACACGCGCGCCTTCAGGTCGCCCGCGCCGTCGAACGGATCGACCACCGGACCGCTCATCACGTCGCCGGGCAGCACTTCGCGCGCCATCGCGTTGATCGTGAGGTCGCGGCGTGCAAGATCCTCTTCGAGCGTCACCTCGGGCGCATAGAAAAACTGGAAGCCGTGATAGCCGGCCGCGGTCTTGCGCTCGGTGCGCGCGAGCGCGTATTCCTCGTTCGTCTGCGGATGCAGGAACACCGGAAAATCCTTGCCCACCGGACGATAGCCCTGCGCCGCCATCTGCTCGGGCGTCGCGCCCACGACCACGTAGTCGCGGTCGCGTACGGCGAGCCCGAGCATCTCGTCGCGGATGGCTCCGCCTACGACATAGATCTTCATGGAGCGAGTTCGTCGTCCTTCACGATATGCGTTTCGCGCCGCGCCGCCGCGATCCACGCGGCCACGGCCGGCAGCGCCGTCACGCGCCCGGCATACGCGGCGGCTTCGGGCGAAAGCTTCGGCGCGTAGCTGTTGAAGCGCATCACGACCGGCGCGTACATCGCGTCGGCAATGCCGAATTCGCCGAACAGGAACGGGCCGCCGCTTGCGGCAAGGCACTCGCGCCAGAGCGTGTCGATGCGCGCGACGTCGGCCAGCACGTCCGGCGTGTTGCCGACGCCCGGGCGCGTCAGGCGGATATTCATCGGCAACGCGTTGCGCAGCGCGCCGAAGCCCGAATGCATTTCGGCGCTGACGCTGCGCGCGCGGGCGCGCGCATTCGGCTCGCGCGGCCAGAGCGCGTGCTGCGGATGGCGGTCGGCGAGCGTCTCGGCAATGGCGAGCGAATCCCACACGGCAAAGCCGTCGTCGGCGACGAGACACGGCACCTTGCCCGAGGACGAGTATTCGAGAATCGCGGTCTTGGTGCCGGGCTCGTCGAGCTCGATCAGCACTTCGTCGAACGGAATGCCGAAATGCGTGAGCAGCAGCCACGGCCGCATCGACCACGACGAGTAGTTCTTGTCTCCGATTACGAGTTTCATCACTGGCATCAAATCATTGAGGGTGGAAGAAAACCGCTGACGAACAGGCTAACGTCCCGCGCTGGCGCGGAAGAGATTCAGCCGCGAACGCTGCGACGCGTCGCCCAGGTACAGCGGCGCAATGGCTTCGATGCTCGCGGGCTCGATGCCGAGCTCCGGCGCGAGCGGCCCCGAAAGCACGTTGTCGACCGACATCGAATCGAGATTGTCGCGCGTGAGCATGGGCTCGCCGGGTGCCAGCTCGAACGAAAGCGCCTGCATGCGCGCAAAGGCCCGGGGCAGCCGCACGATGCGCGCGTGGCGGCCCAGCACTTCGCCGCAATACATGAGCAGTTGCTCGAGCGTATAGACGGTCGGGCCGCCGAGTTCGTAAGTGTGCCCGCTCGCGGCGTCGAGATCGAGCACATTGACGATCGCCTTCGACATATCGCCCACGTAGACGGGCTGGAACTTCGCGTCGGGCATGGCGAGCGGGATCACGGGAAAGAGCTTTTCGAGCAGCGCGAAGCGGTTGAGGAAGGTGTCGTCGGGGCCGAACACCACCGAAGGGCGGAAGATCGTGGTGGCGAGCGCAGCCGACGCATGCACGGCCTTCTCGCCGTCGCCCTTCGAGTGCAGATACATGCTGGGCCCGCGCGGATCGGCGCCCAGCGCGCTGATGTGGACGAGCCGGTGCACGCCCTTGCCTTCGCAGGCCGCGACGATCTTCGTCGGCAGTTCGACGTGGATCTTCGCGAAGCCAGGGCCGTAGGGGTCGCCGCGGCCGCCGTGAAGCGTGCCGACGAGATTGATGACTGCGTCGGCGCCTTCGACGAAGGCCGCGAGCGCAACGGGATCGAAGACGTCGGTTTCGATCACGTCGACGGGCAGCAGGGTGAGATGGCGGGCACTGTAGCGCCGCCGCGTGGCGATGCGCACGGTCTTGCCCGCCTCGACGAGCGCGTTGACGAGATGGCTGCCGACGAACCCCGAACCGCCGATGACGGCAATGGTTTGATGTCGCATCTCCGACCTCCCTTGTGCAGACCTCTTGCAAAGGCGGCGGCGCAACCGGAAACGGGACTCGGCCGGCCGGCGCGCAGGCGCCGCGCTGAACGTGCGGTGATCGCGCATTTATCCCATAGCGCGGCAGCCGGGCGCCGTCACGAGCCGCCGGCGCCCGGTAACGAGCCCGGGGCACGGCGGCGCGGCACTCAAGGCGCGATATAACCGAGGCGCGCCTTCAGCGACTGCGGGCGGCCCTCGAACAGCGCCGCATAGTAGACCGTGTTCGACAACACATTCTTCACGTAGTCGCGGGTTTCCTGGAACGGGATGGTTTCCGCGAAGATGGCGCCCTCGACAGGCTGCTGCAACGTCTGCCGCCACGCGCGCGGGCGGCCCGGCCCGGCGTTGTAGCCCGCGGTGGCGAGCACGGCGGAGCCGTCGAACTGATTGTAGATCATCGACAGATAGTTGGTGCCGAGCAGGATATTCGTGTCGATGTCGTTGAGCTGATCGCGCGACAGGGGCCCGAGGCCGATCTTCTTCGCGACCATCTGCGCCGTGGCCGGCATGATCTGCATGAGGCCGCTTGCCCCAACGCCCGAACGCGCGTTCATGATGAAGCGCGACTCCTGGCGGATGAGGCCGTAGGCCCATTCGACGTCGAGGCCGTTGGACTGCGCGTCGCGGTCCACGATGTCGCGGTACGGTGCGAGATAGCGCAACGAGAAGTCATGCTCGCTCACCGTGCGGTCCGCCGTGTTGACGGTGCGGTCGAGCAGCTGGATGCGCTTTGCGTACTCGGCGACCGCCAGCAGCTGACGGTCGGTCATGTTGCGCAGCGGCCAGTTCCACTCGCGATTGCCTTCGAGCCGCAGGTTCAGCGCGTAGAAACGCTGCGCGAGCGCGAAGCCCGGCGTTTGCGCCGCGGCGGCGATTTCGGAGTCGCTCACCGTGGTCTTCGGCGGGATCGTGATCTTCTGGCCCAGCTCTTCCAGAGCAAGCTGGCCGTAGAAGTTATAGCCCTGCGAAATCTGCGCGAATTCCTGGTTGGCGCCGTTCGCGTCGCCGCCCTGCTTGAGCGAACGCGCGTGCCAGTAGACCCACGACGGCTGCGTGCGCAGCGCGGCGGGCATCTGCTCGATCGACCAGCGCACCATGGTCCAGTCGCCGCCCAGCAGCGCGGCGCGCGTGCGCCACTCGTAGGCGGGATTCGAGAGCGGCGCATTAACCGAGAGGCGGTACCAGTCGAGCGCGCCCGGAATGCGCTTTTGCGCGGCCTGATAACCGATCGTTCCCCAGCCGGTCGCGCGCTCGGGCGAGGAGAGCGAAGGCGCGACCGCGGCAAAGGTGGCGGCGGCCATGGCCGGATCGTTGCGCGCCATCACCGTTACGGCGAGCAGGGCCAGTTGATGCGAGGTCGGGTCGGGGCTCACGCCCGAAGCCAGCGTGATCGGCGGCGTGTTCACCGCTTGCGCGAACGCGGCGGCGTCGGGCTGGTTCGCGAGGCCGCCGAGCAGCTTGTAGCCCGTGCCCGTCTGATTCTGTTCGTAGGCGAGGCGGACCTGCTGCCAGACGTCGTCGCTCGTGAACTGGCCTTTGATGGCCAGCGCCGTGACGAGGTCCACGCAGCCGTCGCCGTAGTAGCGCGGATCGGTGAGCAGCGCACGCGCGTCGTTCGCCACGTTCTCGCCGCGCGCCGCACGCGACTCGAGCGCGTAGCACTTCACCTGCGTGTCGTCGTTGAGCACGAAGCGCGGATATTGCTGGTCGAAGTTGCCCCAGTCGTGGCGCGCGCCCAGCACGAGCAGATAGTCGTTGCGCAGGCGATCGGCAATCGCCTCGCCGTCGTGGCGCTGCAGGAACGAGAGCACCGGCGCGTCCGGCGCGTCGATGCGCGCGTGACCCTGCGAATCGAACAGCTGCGGCTTGATCTGGAAGTACTCCAGATACGCCGGCGCCGGGTAGTCCGGAATCATTGCGGCCAGTTGCGCGGCGCGCGCCGGATCGTTGTTGCGCGCGGCTTCGCGAAGCTGGATGAAAGTCTGGTCGTCGGGGGTAAGGGGGGCGTCTGCGGAAAGCGCAACGGGGCGTACGGCGGACGCCGTGCTGCACGCGACGAGTGCCGCGGCGGCCAGCGCGAAACTGGCCGCGCGATATACTCGGACAAGGCGTTTGGACATCGTTATTTCTGGAGCACGAGGTGAACCCAAGCATAGCACGCAACCCTAGCGCTCAAGCCAAAAAGACATGGCGTGCGGCACTGCTTGCAACCCGTCTGGAAGCCGCTTCAGACGGGGCGTCGAACGCCGCGCTGGAGGCGCGCCTGGGCTCGCTCGTCGAGCAGCTTGCAGTGGGTTTTATACCGCAATTCGCGTCGCAATTCGCACCGCATGTCGCATCGCATTTCGCACCGCGCTCGATCGGCTTTTACTGGCCGCTCTCCGGCGAATTCGACGCACGCGGCTGGGTCGCCGCCTGGCTGCGCGCCGATGCGTCGCGCAGCGCGGCGCTGCCGGCCATTGCCGAGCGCAACGCGCCGCTCGCCTTCCACCGCTGGACCCCCGACGCGCGCATGCGCCAGGGCCATCACGGCATCCCCGAACCGGACTCGCAGGAGCGGCTGACCCCCGACCTGCTGCTCGTGCCCTGCGTGGGATTCGATCCGGAAGGTTACCGGCTGGGCTATGGCGGCGGCTATTACGACCGCACGCTCGCCGCGTGGCCGGGCGCGGTCCGGCCCGTGACCATCGGCATCGCCTATGAAGCGTGCCGGATCGAGACCGGCGTGCTCGAACATGAGGCGCACGACCTGCCGCTCGACGCCATCGTCACCGATTGCGCCACGCACCTCACCGAAAGGCTGCGTCTGCCCGAAGCGCCGCGCGCCTGAGGCGCCGGCGCATCGGGCTTCGGGCTTCGGGATGCGCCGCGCGCAGCCTACAGCGACGCCGCCGCGCGCGCGGCCGTGTCGTAGAGGCCGGAGGCATTGCGCATCAACTGCGCGGCCTCGCCGATCTGCGCGTTGGTGAGCCCGCTCTCCTTGAGCGTGGCGATGAGGCAGCTCTCGCGCACGTCGCGATAGCGCAGACACAGGTCGCGCCCCTCGGGCGTAACCGAGAAAAAGACCTCCTTGCCGGTCTTTTCGCTTTTTACATACCCTCTGGAAACGAGCTTCTTCAACGCGTAGGTGGCGACGTGGGTATCTTCGATGTTGAGCACGAAGCAGATGTCGGCAAGCTTCTTGCGGCGCTCGCGGTGCCCCACGTGATGCAGCAGCGACACCTCGACCGGCGTCATGTCTTTCACGCCCGCCGCGGACATGCAGCGCACCATCCAGCGATTGAACGCATTGCTCGCCATGATGAGCGCGTACTCGAACTCGGAGAGCTCGGCGCTCGACTCGGAGACGAGATGTTCGGACGAAACGATCTTGGTCGGCTGGCGCGACATGACAGGAATCCGTGGACGAGAAAGGTCGTGGCGAGAGTGTAGTGGCGCGCGCGAGCGCCCGCGCCTGGCGAAAACGCTTATTGATAAATTGTAGATAATTTATCGACAATGTACGCTAGTGAGGAACGGCGTCCGGTCCGGCCGCTGACCCTTCCCGCCCTGCGAGCCGCCACCACGGTCCGCGGCGCGGCGAGGCACAATCCAGCCAGGAACCGCACCAGAGTCATCGTCATGCCGAACCCTACCCCACGCATTTTTCCGCTCGGTGACGCGGCGCTCGTCTGCGAAGCGCCGCCGCCCGCCACGCTCGAAGTCCAGCGCCGCATCTGGGCCGTCGCCGCGCTCGCGCGCGACTGGCCGCCCGTGCGCGAAGTCGTGCCCGGCATGAACAACCTCACCGTGACCTTCGATCCGCTCGCCGCCGACGCCGATGCGCTCGCGCAAGCGCTCGAAGCCGCCTGGCACGACGCCGACGCGGCGCCGCACGCGGGCCGCGACGTCGAGATTCCGGTGTCCTACGGCGGCGAGGCGGGCCCGGACCTCGAAGTCGTGGCGCACCACACGGGCCTGGCCGCCGCGGACGTGGCCGCGCGCCACGCGGCGGGCGTCTATATCGTGTTTTTCCTCGGCTTCCAGCCGGGCTTCGCCTATCTGGGCGGCCTCGACGTCGCGCTGCACACGCCGCGCCGCCGCGAGCCGCGCCTTGCCGTCCCCGCCGGATCGGTGGGCATCGGCGGCGAGCAGACCGGCATCTACCCCGCACAGTCGCCGGGCGGCTGGCAGTTGATCGGCCGCACCGCCCTCGCCCTTTTCGACCCCGCGCGCACGCCGCCCACGCTGCTTCTGCCCGGCGACCGCGTGCGCTTCACCATCGCGGAGCTCGCCGCATGATCGAAGTGCTCCGCGCAGGCTTGCTCACCACGGTCCAGGACGCGGGCCGGCCGGGCTACCGGCATCTGGGCATCGCGACGGGCGGCGCGCTCGACCCGCTCGCGCTCGAAGTCGGCAACCGGCTGGTGGGCAACCGGCCCGACGCCGCCGGGATCGAAGTGACCTTCGGCCCCGTCGCGCTGCGCTTCGCGCGCGCGACGCGCATCGCCCTCACCGGCACCGATTTCGGCGCGACGCTCGGCGGCCGCCCGGTGTGGTCGTGGTGGAGCCTGCCCGTCGCGGCGGGCGAAGAACTCGTGCTGAACGGCGCTAAACGCGACACAAGCGGCGACATGAACGGCAACATGAGCGGCGGCATGCGCGTCTATGTGTGCGTGGCGGGCGGCGTCGACGTGCTGCCGATGCTGGGCTCGCGCAGCACCGACCTCGCCGCCGGCTTCGGCGGCCTCGCGGGCCGCGCGCTCAAGGACGGCGACCGCCTCGCCACGGGCGCGAGCGCCGCGCCCGGCGGCGAGCGCGCTTCGCTCGCGCCGGGCGCCCCGCCCTTCGGCGTGAAGGCGCCGGTGCTGTGCAACTGGGCGCTCGTCGACGAGCCGCATCATCACCGGCGCGGCCGCCGTTCCGACAGCCCCGCGTGGGCGGTGCCCGTGCGCGTGCTGCGCGGCCCCGAATACGACGGCTTCACGCCCGAGGCGCAGCGCGCGTTCTGGTCGGACGAATGGCTCGTCACGCCCAACAGCAACCGCATGGGCTACCGGCTTTCCGGCACGGCGCTCGAACGCGCGGACGGCATGGACCTGCTCTCCCATGCCGTGCTGCCGGGCACGATCCAGGTGCCGCCCAACGGCCAGCCGATCGTGCTGATGAGCGACGCGCAAACCACGGGCGGCTATCCGAAGATCGGCTCGGTGATCCGCGCCGACCTCTGGAAGCTCGCGCAGGTGCGCCTGAACGGCGGCGTGCGTTTCGTGGAGACCACACCCGCCGTCGCCCGCAAGGCGCTCGCGGAAGAACAGGCTTACCTGCGGCAGATCGACAGCGCGATCGCCATGCACGACGAACGCCATGCGAGCCGCCAGGCGCAACGGGCCTGATCCGGGCCGGCCCTGATCCCGGCGGGCGGCGTGCAGGGCACAGGCAAGACCAGACCAGACCAGACAGCGCAACACAGCAACAAGGCAGCACGAGGAACATCATGACCACCATCGATCTGAACGCCGATCTCGGCGAAGGCTGCGGCTCCGACGAGGCGCTGCTCGACCTCGTCAGCTCCGCGAACATCGCGTGCGGCTGGCACGCGGGCGGCGCCCACGCGATGCGCGAATGCGTGCGCTGGGCCGTCGGCAAGGGCGTGTCGATCGGCGCCCATCCGAGCTTCAACGATCCCGAAAACTTCGGCCGCAAGGAGATGAACCTCCCGGCAGGCGAGATCTACGCGGGCGTGCTCTATCAGCTGGGCGCGCTTTCCGCGATCGCCCAGGCCGAAGGCGGCCGCATCGCGCACGTCAAGCCGCACGGCGCGCTCTACAACCAGGCCGCGCGTGATCCGCAGATCGCCGACGCCATCGTTTCCGCGGTGCACGACTTCGACCCTTCGGTGGTCGTGTTCGCACTCGCGGGCAGCGGCCTCGTCACCGCCGCGCGCAACGCGGGGCTCGTCGCCGTGGAAGAGGTGTTCGCCGACCGCGGCTATCGCGCGGACGGCTCGCTCGTGCCGCGCAGCGAGCCGGGCGCCCTGCTCGACGACGAAGACCTCGTGCTCGCGCGCACGCTCGCGATGATCCGCGAGCAGCGCGTGCAGGCCGTGGACGGCGCGTGGGTGCCGCTGAACGCCCAGACCATCTGCCTGCATGGCGACGGCCCGCATGCGCTGGCGTTTGCGCAGCGTATTCGCGCGGCGCTCGACGACGCAGGCATCGGCGTGCACGCCGTGGGGCCCGCAGGAGAGTGAACACGGCGGCGGTGGACGGCACTCTCGCGTCCCCGCATACAAGCCGGCAATAAGCCAAAAACAAGCAGGAAAGCGCGTAAACGGAAGCAGGACCGGAGGGCCTCGAGCGTCAAGCCATTCGCCTCGAGCGTCTGGCAAGACGCCGCATGCAGCACCGCATCGGCAATACCCCAAGCGGCCGCCAAGAGTCGCCGTTCGTCCGGACCGCCCCGCCATGAGCTGGGCGGCCGCTACGCCGCCCCCGCGCTTTGCGGGGCGGCATTCACGACAAGCCCATAAGTTTGGAGATCGAGATGCCAAGCACCGTCAGCCTGTGGCCGCTCATTGGAGTGGCCGTGATCATCGTCGGGTTCCTGTTGCGCTTCAACCCGATGTTGATCGTCGCCGTCGCCGCCATCGCCACCGGCTTCGCGGCCGGATTCCCGCCCGGCAAGATCCTCGCCGCCATCGGCACCGGGTTCATCAAGACCCGCAACATCCCGCTCATCATCCTGCTGCCGCTCGCGGTGATCGGCCTGCTGGAGCGGCACGGCCTGCGCGAGCGCGCGCAGATCTGGATCGGCAACATCAAGGCGGCCACGGCCGGGCGCCTGTTGATCGTCTATCTGTTCGTGCGCGAGATCACGGCCGCCGTCGGCCTCACGGGTCTCGGCGGCCATCCGCAGATGGTGCGTCCGCTGATCGCGCCGATGGCCGAAGGCGCCACCGAAAACCGCTTCGGCAAGCTCACCGACGCCGTGCGCTACAAGCTGCGCGCGTACGCCGCTTCGACCGACAACGTCGGGCTCTTTTTCGGCGAGGACATCTTCGTCGCTTTCGGCGCGGTCGTGCTGATGGTCACGTTGCTCAAGGAGGCCGGCGTTTCCGTGGAGCCGATCCACGTCGCGCTGTGGGGCATTCCCACGGCGCTCTGCGCGTTCGTGGTCCACGCCACGCGTCTCTGGCTGCTCGACCGCAAGCTCGAACGCGAGCTGGGCGGCGCGCGCGCGGAAGATCGCACGGCGCTGAAACAGGGAGACGAAGCATGACGCTCACCATCAACTACCTGCTCTGGCTGCTCGGGATCGTGCTGCTGATCGTCGGCGGCATGATCGTCACGGATCGCGAGCATCCGAGGCGCTTCACGGCCGGCGGCTTCTGGATGCTCTACGCGCTGATCTTCCTCGTCGGCGACACGCTGCCCGCCGAAGTCGTGGGCGTGCTCGTGATCGCGATGGCGCTGATCGCCGGTTTCGGCGGCGTGACGGCAGCCAAACCCAAGGTGCTGTCGCTCGAAACCCGCATGGCGAGCGCCAGGCGCCTCGGCAACCGTCTCTTCGCGCCCGCGCTCACCATCCCGCTCGTGACCGTGATCGTGACGCTCGCCGCGAGCCATCTCGTGTTCGGCGGCACGCCGCTTTTCGATCCGAAGAATGTGACGCTGGTCGGCTTCGGTCTCGGCTGCGTGATCGCGCTCGCCATCGCGTGCGTCATCACGCGTGACAGCGTCGGCCAGTCGATGCAGGAGACGCGCCGTCTCGTCGACGCGCTCTCGTGGGCCGCGGTGCTCCCGCAGATGCTCGGCATGCTCGGGCTGGTGTTTTCGGACGCGGGCGTGGGCAAGGCCGTCGCGCACGTCACGACCTCGTACATCAACATGGACCTGCGCTTCGTGGCGGTGACCGTCTACTGCGTGGGTATGGCGCTCTTCACGGTCATCATGGGCAACGGCTTCGCCGCATTCCCGGTGATGACGGGCGGCGTGGGCGTGCCGGTGCTCGTGGGCATGTTCCATGTGAACCCGGCGATGATGGCCGCGATCGGCATGTTCTCCGGCTACTGCGGCACGCTCATGACGCCGATGGCGGCAAACTTCAACATGGTGCCCGTCGCGCTGCTCGAACTGCCCGACAAGAACGCCGTGATCCGCGTGCAGGTGCCCACCGCGCTGTGCGTGCTGGCCTGCAATATCGTGCTGCTCAACACGTTCGGCTTCTAAGCGCGGGCACATCCACCATCGCCGCCGCCGGGCCGCGGCTCAGCCCGGATCGACCGTGAAGCCGTGCTGGCGCAACAGCGCCAGCACGCCCTTCTGCCCGCCCAGATGCAGCGCGCCCACGGCGACGAAGAGCGGCTTGTTGGGCGCGGCGATCTGCAGCGCACGCGAAACGAAGCGGCGGTTGCGCTCGTACACGATGCGGTTGTCGATCGAATCCGAAATACGCTTGTCGCGCGCGAGCTTCTCCGAACGCGCGCTTTCCCACGCGGCGATGGCGTCGGCATCGCCCACGCGCCACAGGCGCAGCAGGGTCTGCACGTCGGCGGCGTTCTGCGCGGGCGTTTGCGCGAGATCCTGCGCCAGCATCTCGCGCTGCTGCGCGAGCGAAAGATTCGTGAACGCCCGCATCTGCTCGCCGAGCGTCTCCAGCCCCACGATGCGCCGCCCCTTCAGGCGCAGGAACACGTTCTGCAATTGCGCCTCGGTGCCGTAGTCGGTCAGGAGGCCCGCGCTCAGCGAATCATAGGTTTCCACCAGCAGCGAAGCGAGCCACGGACGCATGCGGCGAATCTCGTCGAGCGCCTCGGGATTGCCGCGCAGGCGCGCCTCGAGCTTCTGCCACAGCGGCTCGGGCAGCAGCTTGGGCAGGCATGGCCGCGAGCACACGCCGTACTTCGACACGTCGTCCTGCGAGACGAGCAGGTCGTCGGGCGAGAGTTCGAGCGCGAGCGTGGGCGAAGCGTTGAGCGCCGCGAGAATCGACGGACGAAACGGCTGATTGGGCGGATAGTCGGCCGGGTCGCCCACATGGAGCGTGCCGAGCACGTAGATCGTGGTGGTGCCGCGCGTGGCGACATAAAACGGCATGCGTGCCGGACGCTCGCGCACCGGGCCGCCGGCGGTCGTGCCCGAGGCGTAGCTCGGCACGGCGGGCGGCGAGTGAAAGCCCGGCAGGCGCGCACCCGTCGACGGTCCGGCGGGCACCGGCACGGGCGGACGCACGCCGGGGGTAGCGGCAGCGGCACCCGCCGCGAACGCGGCGGGAACGAGGAAGCGGGACAGCGGCAAATCGCCGCGCGGCGGTGCCGAGGTGGCCCGGGGTCCCGAAGCCGGCTCGAAGGACCCGAGCGCGAGCGCCAGCACGAGCGACGCACCCAGCACGCCATGCGCCACCGCACGCAGCATCCCGACGGTACGGCCACCGGCTGTACGCAAGCGGCGCGCCGTGCGACGCGCCGCCGTCTCATCAGGCCGGCATGAGCCGCCCATCCTGTTCCCCCACCTCCTCAGCACGATGGCAGGATACCTGACGCCCGTCCACTTCGCGAAGTACCGGGACCTCTTTGCGGCAGCGCTCGATCGCATACGGGCAGCGCTGATGGAACGTGCAGCCCGAGGGCGGATTGAGCGGCGAAGGCAATTCGCCTTCGAGCTTGATCTTCTCGCGCCGGTCGGCGGCGAAGATCGCGGGCGTGGCCGACAGCAGCGAGCGCGTATAGGGATGGCGCGGCTGCTCGATCACCGTCTTCCTGTCGCCCAGCTCGACCACGCCGCCCAGGTACATGACCATCACGTCGTCGGCCACGTGCTCCACCACCGAGAGGTTGTGGGAGATGAACACATAGCTCGTGCGGAACTGGTCCTGCAGGTCCATGAAGAGATTCAGGATCTGCGCCTGGATCGAGACGTCGAGCGCGGACACCGGCTCGTCGGCCACGACGATCTGCGGATCGAGGATCATCGCGCGCGCGATCGCCACGCGCTGGCGCTGCCCGCCCGAAAACATGTGCGGATAGCGCTTGGCGTGCTCGGGCCGCAAACCGACGATGCGCATCATGTGGGCGATGCGGTCCTGGCGTTCGGTGGCCGAGAGCTGCGTGTTGATCGCGAGCGGCTCGCCGAGCGTCTGCTCCACCGTCTTGCGCGGATTGAGCGAGGCATACGGATTCTGGAACACCATCTGCACGCGGCGGCGCAGCGCGGCGAGCTTGTCGCCGCTCGCATGCGTCACGTCTTCGCCGTCGATCGCGAGGCGCCCGGCGGTGGGCGGCTCGATCATCGTGAGCTGGCGCGCAAGCGTGGACTTGCCGCAGCCCGATTCGCCGACCACGGCCAGCGTGCGTCCGCGCGTGAGCGCGAACGACACGCCGTTGAGCGCCTTCACGGTGCCCTGGCCGAAGAGGCCGCGCTTGACGGTGTAATGCTTCTTCAGATCCTCGGCGACGAGAACGCGATCGTCGTCACCGTGCGGCGTGTGGTGATGCGTTGCGCTCATTGCACGCCTCCATGGCTCAGGGTTGCCGTGAGATCGAGCGGCTTGATGCAGCGCACCAGCTCCACGCCGCCCGCGGTGCCGGGCACCGGTTCGAGCGCGGGGCGCGCCTTCTTGCAGTCGTCCACGACATACTTGCAGCGCGGCGCGAAGAGACAGCCCGTGGGCCGGTCGTCGCGGCCCGGCACCATGCCCGGCAACGCGGCAAGGCGTTTGGCCCCCTTGTTGTGCTCGGGAATCGCGGCGAGCAGCGCCTCCGTGTACGGGTGATGCGGCTTCGCGAAGATATCGGGCACGCGGTTCGTCTCGATCACTTCGCCCGCATACATCACGGCCACGCGCTGCGCCACTTCGGAGACCACGGCGAGATCGTGCGAAATCAGCACGAGCGCCATGCCGCGCTCCTTCTGCAGGCGCACGAGCAGATCCATGATCTGCGCCTGGATCGTCACGTCGAGCGCCGTGGTGGGCTCGTCGGCAATCAGGAGCTTCGGGTTGCAGGCCACGGCCATCGCGATCATCACGCGCTGGTTCATGCCGCCCGACATCTGGTGCGGGAAGTTGTCGATGCGGTTCTTCGCGTCGGGAATGCCCACCTGGTCGAGCAGTTCGAGCGCGCGGCGCTCGAGCGCCGCGCCGCGCAGGCCTTCGTGCAGCTTGAGCACTTCCTTGATCTGGTAGCCGACCGTGTAGCTCGGGTTCAGGCTCGTGAGCGCGTCCTGGAACACCATCGCGATGTCCTTGCCCACGATGCGGCGGCGCTCCTTGCCGGTGGCGTTGAGCAGATCGCGGCCGTCGAACGTAATCGAGTCGGCGCTCACCTTGCCGGGCGCGTCGACGAGGCCCATCAGCGCCATCATCGTCACGCTCTTGCCCGAGCCCGATTCGCCGACGATGCCGAGCACCTCGCCCGGCGCCACCGAAAGATTCACGCGGTCCACGGCGGGCAGGCCGTTGAAGTTCACCGCCAGATTGCGGAGGGTCAGAAGGTCTTGAGTCATGATCAGGCCATCCGTTTCAGCTTGGGATCGAGGGCGTCGCGCAGCCCGTCGCCGAGCAGGTTGATCGCGAGCACCGAGATCAGGATCGAAAGGCCAGGCATCGTGACGATCCACCATGCGCTGTCGATATAGTCGCGCGCCGAGGCGAGCATGGCGCCCCACTCGGCGGCGGGCGGCTGCACGCCGAGGCCGAGAAAGCCGAGCGCGGCGGCGTCGAGAATCGCCGAGGAAAAGCCGAGCGTGGCCTGCACGATGAGCGGCGCCGTGCAGTTGGGCAGCACCTGCGAGAACATCAGGCGCAGCGTGCCGGCACCGGCCACGCGCGAGGCGGTCACGTACTCCTTGTGCAGCTCGCCCAGCGCCGAGCCGCGCGTGAGACGCACGTAACCCGGCAGCGCCACGATCGCGATCGCGAACATGGTGTTGGTGAGACCCGGGCCGATGATCGCCACCACGGCCACGGCGAGCAGCAGTGACGGGAGCGCGAGCAGCACGTCCATGAGACGCATGATGGGCGTGTCGGCCCACTTCTCGAAGAACGCGGCCACGAGGCCGAGCACGATGCCCGGAATCAGCGCGAGCAGCACCGAAACGCAGCCGATCCACAGCGACAGGCGCGCGCCGTACATCAGGCGCGAGAGGATGTCGCGGCCCGCTTCGTCGGTGCCGAGAATGAACTTCCAGTTGCCGCCGTCGAGCCACGCGGGCGGGATCTTCACATAGTCGCGATACTGCTCGATGGGGCTGTGCGGCGCGATCGCGGGCGCGAAGATCGCGATGAAAATCAGCGCGAGCACGATGATGCCGGCCACCACGGCGCCCTTGTTGCGCGAGAAGTTCGCCCAGAATTCGCGCAGCATGAGCGCGCGGCCCGAAGGCGGCGTGAGCGCTTTGGGCGCGGTGTTCTGAATGTCAGCCATCACGCCTCCTCGTTTCGTCGAATGGTGTGGGGAGTTGCTTGCTTCATGGCGTGATTACCTCGTATGCCGGATGCGCGGATTGAGCACGCCGTACAACAGATCGACGACGAGGTTCACGAGAATCACGAGCGTCGCAATCATGAGAATGCCGCCCTGCACCACGGGATAATCGCGGCGGGCGATCGCGTCGATCAGCCACTTGCCGATGCCGGGCCACGAAAAGAGCGTTTCGGTGAGCACCGCGCCCGCCAGCAGCGTGCCGACCTGCAGGCCGATCACGGTCACGACGGGAATGAGCGCGTTGCGCAGCGCGTGCACGACGATCACGCGCAAGGGCGAGAGACCCTTGGCGCGCGCGGTGCGGATATAGTCCTCGCGCAGCACTTCGAGCATGGAGGAGCGCGTCATGCGCGCGATCACCGCGAGCGGAATCGTGCCGAGCACGATGGCGGGCAGGATCAGGTGCGAAAGCGCGGACTTGAACGAGCCTTCGTCGGTGCCGGGCAAGAGCGAATCGATCAGCATGAAGCCCGTCACGTGCGGAATGTCGAACTCCACGGCGATGCGGCCCGAAACCGGCGTCCAGCCGAGTTTCGACGAGAACACCATGATGAGGATGAGGCCCCACCAGAAGATCGGCATGGAGTAGCCGGTGAGCGCCGTGCCCATCACGCCGTGATCGACGATCGAGCCGCGCCTGAGCGCCGCGACCACGCCCGCGGGCAGCCCGATCACGAGCGCGAAGAAAAGCGCGCAGACCGAGAGTTCGACGGTGGCGGGAAAACGGGCGAGAAACTCGTCCATCACGCTCGTGTTGGTGATGATCGAGGTGCCGAGATTGCCTTGCAGCGCGTGGCCCACGTAGTGGAGATACTGCATCGGCAGCGGCTCGTCGAGGCCCAGCCGATGCATCGCATCGGCGTGCATCTGCGGATCGACGCCGCGCTCGCCCATCATCACTTCGATGGGGTCGCCCGGAATCAGGTGGATGAGCGCGAAGGCCAGCAGGGTGATACCGATGAAGGTGGGTATCACCATGCCGACACGGCGCAATACGAAGCGGAACATGGTTCGTTCCCCCGAAAACTTGAGAATGAGCTTGAAACGCAACCGGCGACAGGGGCTCGTGACCCCGGTCGCCGGACCTGATCCGGCTGGCGTTTCGAGTATAGGAACGCCTGGCCGGATGACTTACCCGATAAACGTTACTGCACGCCTACGCCGTCGAAGCGCGCGTAGCCGAGCGGCTCGATGCGCATGTCGACCACCTTCTTGCTGACCGGCTGATAGACGGTCGAGTGCGCGATCGGCGAGAACGGCAGTTGCTGCGCGAAGATCTGCTGCGCGTCCATGTAGTACTTCGTGCGCTGCGCCTGGTCGGAGGTCGTGCGGCCCTTCTGCACGAGATCGTCGAACGGCTTGTAGCACCACTTGCCGAAGTTGTTGCCGTTCACGGCCTCGCAGCCGAGCAGCGTGCCGAGCCAGTTGTCGGGGTCGCCGTTGTCGCCCGTCCAGCCGATCAGCATGGCGTCGTCTTCGCCGGCGTGCGCGCGCTTGATGTACTCGCCCCACTCGTATGTGACGATCTTCGCCTTCACGCCGATCTTCGCCCAGTCGGCCTGGATCATTTCGGACATCAGGCGCGCGTTCGGGTTGTACGGACGCTGCACCGGCATGGCCCAGAGCGTGATCTCGAAGCCGTTGGCAAGACCCGCCTTCGCGAGCAGCGCCTTCGCCTTTTCCGGATCGTAGGCGTTGGACTTCAGGTCCTTGTCGTAGGACCACTGCGTGGGCGGCATCGGGTTGGTCGCGAGCTGGCCCGCACCCTGGTACACCGAATCGATGATCGCCTTCTTGTTGATCGCCATGTCGAGCGCTTCGCGCACTTCGACCTTGTCGAGCGGTTTATGCTCGACGTTGTACGAGAGATAGCCCAGGTTGAAGCCCGGCTGCGAGGGCATCGCGAGGTTCGGCTCGACCTTCAGCGGCGCGATGTCCGCGGGGCGCGGATAGCTCATCACCTGGCACTCGTCGCGCTTGAGTTTCTGCACGCGCACGCTCGCGTCCGGCGTGATCGAGAAGATCAGCTTCGAGATCTTCACGGCGCCCGGCTTCCAGTAGTCGGGGTTGCCGTCGAAGCGGATGGTCGCGTCCTTCGTGTAGCTCTTGAAGATGAACGGGCCCGTGCCCACCGGGTACTGGTTCAGGTCGGCGGCCTTGCCGGCCTTGAGCAGCTGGTCCGCGTATTCGGCCGAGAGAATCGACGCGAATTCCATCGCCATGTTCTGGATGAACGGTGCATTCGGCTCGTTCAGCGTGAACTTCACGGTGTACGGATCGACCTTCTCGACCTTCGCGATCAGCTTGTCGAGGCCCATGTCGGTGAAGTACGGGAACGACACCGGGTACGCCTTGCGGAACGGCTGGTTCGGATCCAGCATGCGCTCGAACGTGAACACCACGTCGTCGGCATTGAATTCGCGCGTGGGCTTGAAGAAGGCCGTGGTCTGGAACTTCACGCCATGGCGCAGATGGAACGTGTAGGTCTTGCCGTCGGGGGAAACATCCCACGATTGCGCGAGGCCCGGTTCGACCTTCGTGCCGCCGCGCTCGAATTCGACGAGGCGGTTGTACACGGTGAAGGTATTCGCGGTGAAATCGACGCCGGTGGTGTATTGGGCGGGGTCGAAGCCGGCCGGGCTGCCTTCCGAGCAATAGACGAGCGTCTTGTTCGGAATGCTGTCGGCGTGCGCGAGAGGGGCTCCAGCAATCGTTGCCGCTGCGAGCGCGACGAGAGACGACAGTCGTGCTGCACGCAACAGTTTGTTTTCTATCATGTTTCCTCCAGTTCAGTGCCGGCCGGAGCCAGCGTAGCGCGATCTTACTTGAGCAAGTGCCGCGCTCACAAGCCAGCCAAAAGTCCCGTCGCGTGGGGGGAACGCCGGGTTGACAGCCGGGACGCGAGGCCCATGGTGCAGTGCACACTAAGGCACACCGCCGGGCGCCATTTTTTTGCTGGATCTCAAAATTTCCGTGTTGATGCAGATCAGATCGCCGCGCTCGCGCGCCACGGGCTGCCGCACGCGCAAAAAAAACCGCGCGGGCCGCCCAGGCGGCACCGCGCGGTTCGCGGCATGCGCGGGAAAACCCGCGCATGCGTCGCTATCAGGGGAAAAGCCGTTCGCAGACCGCCCTGGTCGCCACCGCGTTGTTGAGCGTGTAGAAGTGCAGGCCCGGCACGCCGGCTTCCACGAGGCGGCGGCACAGGTCCGTCACCACGTCGAGGCCGAACGCGCGGATCGACTCGCGGTCGTCGCCGTAGCTCTCGAGGCGCTTCGCCACCCAGCGCGGCACTTCCGCGCCGCACATTTCGGAGAAGCGCATGAGCTGCGAGTAGTTCGTGATCGGCATGATGCCGGGCACGATGGGGATGTCCACGCCCAGCTTCCGCGCGTCTTCGACGAAACGGAAATAGGCGTCCGCGTTGAAGAAGTACTGCGTGATCGCCGAGTTCGCCCCCGCTTTCACCTTCTGCGCGAACGCTTCGAGGTCGTGACGCGGCGAGCGCGCCTGCGGGTGGTACTCGGGATACGCGGCCACTTCGATGTGAAACGCGTCGCCGGTTTCCGCGCGAATGAACGCGACGAGATCCGACGCATAGCGCAGCTCGCCCATTTCGCCCATGCCCGAGGGCAGGTCGCCGCGCAGCGCAACGATATGGCGGATCCCATGCGAGCGGTAAGCCGCGAGGATCTCGCGCAGGCCCTCTTTCGAGGCGCCGATGCACGAAAGGTGAGGCGCCGCCTCGATGCCGTCCCGGGCGATATCGACGACGGTGTCGAGCGTGCCCTGTTGCGTCGAGCCGCCCGCGCCGAACGTCACCGAGACGAACTTCGGATCGAGCGCGGCGAGCTGCGCGCGCGTGGCGCGCAGCTTGTCCACGCCGTCCGGCGTCTTCGGCGGGAAAAATTCGAATGAAAGTTCGATCGGTTTCATGATGAGTGACCGCAGAAGCGCATCAGAGGCTGCGGTTGCCGAAAATCAGAGCGGACAGCAGCCACGACACGATGCTGTAGAGGATCGAGCCGAAGAACGCCGACCAGAAACCCGACACCTCGAAGCCCTTCAGCAACGAAGCCGCGAGCCAGAAGCACAGCGCATTCACCACGAGGATGAAGAGGCCGAGCGTGACAATGGTCACGGGCAGCGTGAGCAGGATCAGCACCGGGCGCAGCACGGCGTTGATGAGCCCGAGCACGAGCGCGACGATCAGCGCGGTGCCGAAGCTGCGGATGTGGATCGACGGGACGAGCCAGGTGATGATCAGGAGCGCGAGCGCGTTGATCAACCAGGTCAGCAGCACGGTCATGGTTAGCTCCTTGTTCTTGACGATAAGGCTGGGGGCGGACAGTGCCCGCCCCCAGCATCCTGCCGATGGCTTAACTACGCCTTAAATGCGGCGTGGCCGCGGCTTAATAGCGGTAGTGGTTCGGCTTGAACGGACCGTTCTTCTCCACGCCGATGTACGCCGCCTGCTCGTCGGACAGCACGGTCAGGTTCGCGCCGATGCGCGCGAGGTGCAGGCGCGCGACCTTCTCGTCGAGGTGCTTGGGCAGCACGTACACCTTGTTCTCGTACTTCTGCCCTTGCGTGAACAGTTCGATCTGCGCGAGCGTCTGGTTCGTGAACGAGTTCGACATCACGAACGACGGGTGGCCCGTGGCGCAACCGAGGTTCACGAGGCGGCCTTCGGCCAGCAGGATGATGCGCTTGCCGTCCGGGAAGATGATGTGGTCGACCTGCGGCTTGATGTTGTCCCACTGGTACTGGCGCGTCGAAGCCACGTCGATTTCCGAGTCGAAGTGACCGATGTTGCAGACGATCGCGTTGTGGCGCATGGCCTTCATGTGATCGTGGCTCAGCACGTGGAAGTTGCCCGTGGCCGTCACGAAGATGTCGGCCTTGTCGGCGGCATATTCCATCGTCACGACGCGGTAGCCTTCCATCGCCGCCTGCAGTGCGCAGATCGGATCGATTTCGGTGACCCACACCGTGGCGCCGAGACCGCGCAGCGATTGCGCGCAGCCCTTGCCCACGTCGCCGTAACCGGCCACGACAGCGATCTTGCCCGCGATCATCACGTCGGTCGCGCGCTTGATGCCGTCCACGAGCGACTCGCGGCAGCCGTACAGGTTGTCGAACTTCGACTTCGTGACCGAATCGTTCACGTTGATGGCCGGGAACGGCAGACGGCCTTCCTTTTCCATCTGGTACAGGCGGTGCACGCCGGTCGTGGTTTCTTCGGTCACGCCCTTGATCTGCGAGAGGCGCTTCGAATACCACTGCGGGTCGACGTCGAGGTGAGCGACGATCGACTTGTAGAGCGCCACTTCCTCTTCGTTCGTGGGTTTGGCGATGACCGAACGGTCCTTTTCCGCCTTCGAGCCGAGGATCAGCAAGAGCGTGGCGTCGCCGCCGTCGTCGAGGATCATGTTGGCGAATTCGCCGTTCGGCCACTCGAAGATGCGGTGCGAGAACTCCCAGTATTCGTCGAGCGATTCGCCCTTGAACGCGAACACGGGCGTGCCGCCCTGCGCGATCGCGGCGGCCGCATGGTCCTGGGTCGAGAAGATGTTGCACGAGGCCCAGCGTACGTCGGCGCCCAGTGCCTTGAGCGTCTCGATCAGCACGCCGGTCTGGATCGTCATGTGGAGCGAACCGGCGATGCGTGCGCCCTTGAGCGGCTGCTGCGCCTTGTACTCTTCGCGGATCTGCACGAGACCGGGCATTTCGGTTTCGGCGATGTCGAGTTCCTTGCGGCCCCAGCCGGCCAGCGACAGATCGGCGACGACGAAATCCTGAGTTTTATCTTGCGGAATTGCGGCGTTCATCACGCCCTCCTTTCTAAAATTGACCTAGAAATTAAAGACGTGAGCGCCGTTTCATTCAGTGCGGCGGATTCGGGGAATCCGACCGGATTGAACGCCTTCGAGCCTGGCAGGTCCTGCAGTGTCGAACTGCGGCCCGTCGCAACGCTCCTCGAAGGCGAGGCGTGATTGTAGCAAATCGGGACGGCCGCCTGGATGACGGCAGCGTGGCAAGTCCGCGCTGGAAATGGGGGATAGACGCGAGCCGCGGGATTAAAACGAGGCCTCGCACTTCCCGCTCCCCGCTCCGCGCCCTCAAACCGGCAGGAAACCCAGCGCGGGCGCGAGCAGCACCATCACCACGCCGGCGATCATCATGGTGAGGCTCGCCACCACGCCCTCCTCGCTGCCCAGCTCGCGCGCCTTCGCGGTGCCCACGCCGTGCGCGGCCGCACCGAACAGCGCGCCGCGCGCGAGGCGCGTGCGCAACGGCACGAGGGCCAGCACGATCTCGCCGAACAGCATCCCGCACACGCCCGTGGCGATCACGAAGAGCGCGGTGAGGTCGCGCGGCGCGTGAATCTTGTCGGAGACGGCGAGCGCGAACGGCGTGGAGATCGAGCGCGTCATCAGGCTGCGCTGCAGATCCGGCGAAAGATGCAGGAGCTTCGCGAGCACGAGCGAGCCGCCCACGGCCACGACGATGCCCACCGTCACGCCCACCGTGAGCGAAATCCAGTGACGCTTGAGCAGTTCTCGATACTCGTAGATCGGCACCGCGAACGCGACGGTCGCGGGCCCCAGCAGCCACATGAGCCAGCGCGTGTCCTCGAAATAGACCGGATACGGAATGTGCAGCACCAGCACGATGACGCCCAGCACGATGGGCACGGCGACGAGCGGCGTGAGCCACGGCGAGCGAAAGCGCGCATAAAGCGCCTTCGCGGCGAAATAGAGCGCGACCGTGAGGATGAAGCAGCCGGCGGCGATCAGGCGCGAGGCGTCGTCGGCGAACAGGGTGGAGAAAAACGTGTTCATGACGGGATCATCCTGAATGGCAAAGGAATGGCGCGCGCCCGGCCGATGGCTCAGGCACGGGCGTGCGGATGGTGCCGCGCCTGCTGCACGCGCCGCAGCGCGAGGCGCCGTTCGAGGCGCGCGGCCTGCTCGACGGCAAACGCCACCGCCACCATCACCATGAGCGTGCCGCCCACCACCACGAGGGCAAGGCGCCAGCCGTCGGCGCGGAACAGGCCGCCGTACTGGACCGCCGCCACGGCGGCCGGGATGAAGAAGAGCAGCATGTCGGAGAGCAGCCAGTCGGCGCCGGCCTTCACCCAGCGCGGCGCGACGCCGCCGCAAAAGAGCAGCGCGAGCAGCGCCACGAGGCCGACCACGCCGCCGGGCACGGGCAGATGTGTCGCGCGCACGAGCGCGTCGGCGGCGAACCAGACGGCGGCCAGCAGCGCCGACTGCACGGCAATCCGGCCGACGCGCGCCATCCCGCCCGCGGGTTGCGGTGCCTGGCTGGAGGGGAGAGAGATCGGCGTGCTCATGGAAAACCCTGACTGACATTGGATGAAGGCGAGTATAGGTTGCGCCGCAACATAAATAAAATGACTTAGAATTATTGGGATCATTCCAATCTGGAATCTGGAGTCACGACCGTGGAACTGCGCGCGCTTCGCTATTTCATCGAGGTGGTGCGGCAGCAGAGCTTCACCGCCGCCGCCGAACAGCTGCACGTCACCCAGCCCACCATCAGCAAGATGGTCAAGGCGCTGGAAGACGAAACCGGCACCCCGCTGCTGCTGCGCGACGCCCGCCAGATGGTGCTCACCGACGCGGGCCGCATCGTGTATCAGCGCGGCCAGGACGTGCTCGCCGCGCAGGCGCAACTGGAAGCCGAGCTGGCCGATCTGGAGACGCTCGGCCGCGGCGAGCTGACGATCGGCATTCCCCCCATGGGCGGCTCGCTTTTCACGCCGGCGATCGCGGCGTTCCGCCAGCGCTACCCGAAGATCGAGCTGAAACTGTTCGAGCAGGGCTCGCGCGCGATCGAGGCGGCGCTGATTTCGGGCGAACTGGAACTGGGCGGCGTGCTGCAGCCCGTGGATCCGGCGACGATCGACGTCCTGCCGATTTCGCATGAAGTGCTGTGGCTCGTCGCGCCGAAGGGTTCGCGCTGGGACGGCGCCGCGAGCGTGCCGCTCGTCGATCTCGCGACGGAGCCGTTCGTGTTCTACGGCGAGAGCCTGGCGCTGAACGACGTCGTGCTGCACGCGTGCCGCACGGCGGGCTTCATGCCGCAGATCGTGGGGCGCAGCGGACACTGGGACCTGATGGCGGCGCTGGTGCTGGCCGGCGTGGGAATCGCGCTTTTGCCGGCGCCCTATTGCCGGCGGCTCGACGCGGCGCGCTTCACGTGCCTGCCGGTGAGCGCGCCGGAGATCGCGTGGGACATGGCGATCGGATGGAAGCGCAATGCGTACCTCTCGCACGCGGCGCGCGCGTGGCTCGACGTAGCGCGCGAGGAATTCGGCAAACCTTCGTCGTTTCTCGACGATTTCGTGCGGCCGCCGGGACTGGAGGCGGGAGCGAAGCGGAAATAGCCGGCAGAAGGCACGAAAAGCCGGCCCGCTGGGGCACCGCGGGCCAGCTTCGAACGCCCCGTTTTACGGGGACGTTCGAAGACGTCGATCCCATTGGCAGGAAAAAGAGAACCGAGAGACGGCGCCTGTCAGGCCACGACGCTCGCGCTGCTCGCATCGCGCGTGCGGCGCGCTTCGACGATGAAATCGGCCGCCCGCTCGCCGATCATGACCGTCGG
The DNA here is from genome assembly GCF_905220215.1 of Paraburkholderia sp. J12. Lineage (NCBI taxonomy): Bacteria > Pseudomonadati > Pseudomonadota > Betaproteobacteria > Burkholderiales > Burkholderiaceae > Paraburkholderia > Paraburkholderia sp. J12. The sequence continues at coordinate 777,926 of NZ_CAJMZC010000002.1, read as the reverse complement.
CGCATTCGTGTTGCCGCCGATCAGCGTCGGCATGACGGAGGCATCGGCGATGCGCAGGCCGCTCACGCCGCGCACGCGCAGTTGCGTGTCGACCACCGACTGCGCGTCGCCGCCCATGCGGCAGGTCGAAACCGGGTGATAGATCGTGTCCGCGCGCGCGGCGATCGTCGCGCGCAACTCGGCCTCGGACTGCCCGGGATGCGTATACAGCTCGCGGCCGCCCAGTTCGGCGAGCGGCCCCGCTTCGAGGATGCGCCGCCCGATGCGCGCGCCTTCCACGAGCAGGTCCATATCGCGCGCATCCGACAAGAAGCGCGGGTCGATCACGGGCGCCACGCGCGCGTCGGCGCTCGCGAGCGTAACGCTGCCGCGGCTATGCGGCCGCAGCACGCATACATGCAGCGAGTAGCCGTGGCCCCAGTGCAGCTTGCGGCTGTGGTCGTCCACAAGCGCCGTGCAAAAGTGCAGTTGCAGGTCGGGCCGATCGAGACCGGGCTGGCTCTTGATGAAGCCGCCCGCTTCCGCGACGTTGCTCGTGAACATGCCGCGCCGCGCGCCGAAATAGCGCGCGAGGCCGGGCACCATCTTCGCGATCCCGCGCAGCGAATAGCCGATGGTCTCGCTCGTGTGCACGCGCTTGTTGTAGGTGAAGTCGATATGGTCGATCAGGTTGCGGCCCACCTCGGGCGCATCGTGCTGCACGGCAATGCCGTGCGCGCGCAGTTGATCGGCGGGGCCCACGCCCGAGCACATCAGCAGTTGCGGCGTGTTGAACGCGCCCGCCGCGAGGATCACTTCGGCCCGCGCGCCCAGCCGCTCGATCTGGCCGCCGCGCGCCACCTCGATGCCGCTCGCCCGCGCGCCGTCGAAGGTCACGCGCAGCACGATGGCGTCGGCGATCAGATGCAGGTTCGGGCGCGCTTGCCCGTACAGGTACGCGCGCGCCACCGTGCAGCGTTCGCCGCCGCGCTGCGTCACCTGATAAAAGCCCACGCCTTCCTGGTCGGGGCCGTTGAAATCGTCGTTGGGGCGAAAGCCCGCCGCGAGCGCCGCGCGCACGAAGCGCTCCGCCACCGGGTTGCGCTCGCACAGGTCCGAGACGCCGAGCGGGCCGCCCGCGCCGTGCAAGGCGCTCGCGCCGCGCGAATTGTCCTCGGCGCGCAGAAAGTACGGCAGCACGTCGGCGAACGACCAGCCCGTGCAGCCCAGTTGCGCCCATTCGTCGTAGTCGAGCGGATGGCCGCGCGTATAGATCATCGCGTTGATCGCGCTCGATCCGCCGAAGCCGCGACCCCGCGGCTGGTAGCCGCGCCGGCCCGCGAGGCCCGCTTGCGGCCCGGTTTCGTACCCGTAGTTGTTCTTCATGCGGCGCGGCACGAGCGCGGCCACGCCCACGGGCATGTTGACGAGCAGATTGCGTTCGGTGTGCGGCCCCGCTTCGACGATCGCGATACTCGCTTCGGGACAGCGCGCGGCGAGCCGGCCCGCGAGCGATGCGCCGCCCGAGCCGCCGCCTACGATGATGTAGTCGTATTGCATGTCTCCTCCCAGGTTCTTCGCGTTGAACCTGGTCGCGCCAGGCGCACGCTCGTTCGATAATTCTGGTTCGCGCATTGTAGGAAGCGTCTGACGCGGGCGGCGCAATTTATGTCAGAGCGTTCCCTCTAAAACGCAGGACACGCGTGCGCCTAAGATAAAAGACGGTACCGCCATCGATACTGAAAGGTTCCAGCAAGCAGTCAGGGAGCGCTGGAGCAGCCATGGGCCAGAGAGCCCGACACCTTTTGCATGAGGTAGAGGCAGATGGAAGACACGCATCGCCCCGGCACGACCCACGAAGTGACGAACCAGGCGCCGCCGCTCGCGGACTACAACCTGTTCGCCGCCGATACGGCGCTTGCCGAATCGCTCGAACGCGCAGGCGCCGGCTGGCACCGCGAAGCGCTCGCCCGTGACGGCGAGCGGCTGGGCGCCGCCGAAACGATCGCGCTCGCCGATCTCGCGAACCGCCACGAGCCCGAACTCCACACGCACAGCCCACGCGGCGAGCGCATCGACGCACTCGAATTCCATCCGGCGTGGCACCGTCTGCTCTCGCTGCTGCGCGCCGAAGGCCTGCATGCGCTGCCGTTCTCGCACCCTCGGCCCGGCGCGATGGCCGCGCGCAGCGCAGGCTACTTCCTGCATGCCCAGCTCGAATCGGGGTCGCTGTGCCCGATGACGATGACCTTCGCGAGCATCCCCGTGCTGCAGCGCGAGCCCGCGCTCTTCGAAACGCTGCGCGAGCGCCTTTATGCGCGCGAGCACGATCCGCGCGATCTGCCGTGGCAGCAGAAGTCGTCGATGATGATCGGCATGGGCATGACCGAGAAACAAGGCGGCTCCGACGTGCGCAGCAACCGCACCGAAGCGCGCGCCGCAGGCGTCGCCACGGGCCGCGGCGCGGCGTACCGGCTCACGGGGCACAAGTGGTTCTTCTCCGCGCCGCAGTGCGACGCGCATCTCGTGCTCGCGCGCACCGCGGATCACGACGCGCTCTCCTGCTTCTTCGTGCCGCGCTTCGCGCCCGACGGCAGCAAGAACACCGTGAACGTGCAGCGGCTGAAAAACAAGCTGGGCAACCGTTCGAACGCGAGCAGCGAAGTGGAATTCTTCGATGCCTTCGGCCTGATGATCGGCGAGGAAGGCCGCGGCGTGGCCACCATCATCGAAATGGCGAACTACACGCGGCTCGACTGCGTGATCGGCAGCGCGGCGCTCATGCGCGCGGCCCTCGTGCAGGCCATCCATCATGCGCGGCACCGCAGCGCGTTCGGACGGCTGCTGGCCGAACAGCCGCTCATGCAGAACGTGCTGGCCGACCTCGCGCTCGAATCGGAAGCCGCCACCGTGCTCTTCATGCGTCTTGCCCAGGCATTCGAAGAAAGCGAGCCTTCTTCCAGCGCCGCCACGCCCGGCGACGTGGCCTTGCAGGCGCGCGCATGGCGCCGCATCGTCACGCCCGCAGCGAAGTTCTGGGTCTGCAAGCGCGCGCTCGCGTTCACGGGCGAGGCGATGGAGGTATGGGGCGGCAACGGCTATGTCGAAGAAGGGCCGATGGCGCGTTTCTACCGCGAGGCCCCGGTCAATTCGATCTGGGAAGGCTCGGGCAACGTGATGTGCCTCGACGTGCTGCGCGCGCTCGAACGCGAAGCCGACGCCGCGCAGGCGCTGTTCCTCGCGTGGCGCCGCGAAGCGCAAGGGCATGCGGTGCTGGAAGCCGCGCTCGATCGCCTGTCTGCACTCCTGAACGGTGCGCCCGGCACCCGCGAAGCGAACGCACGCCATATCGCGCAGCAGCTCGTGCTGATCGCCCAGGCCATGCTGTTGCGCGAAGGCCCCGCCGAAGTCGCCGATGCCTTCATCGCCACGCGCCTCGACGAGCATGGCGCCGACTGCGGCCGCGTGTTCGGCACGCTGCCCGCGCGCTTCGATCACGCAGCACTCGTTGCGCGGGCGTTTCCCGTCCTGTGACGGCACGCTGACTGCGTACTGCCGCCTGTAGCCCCTCTCACACGCACGCGGCGCCGCAACGCGCGCCGCTCACGACAAGACACGCCCCGAGGACCGACCGACCATGAAGCAAGACCTGCCCGACGCCGTCTCGCGCGACGCTCACGACGACCTCCATGCGCTCCTCGCGGTGCAGCGCGAAGCCTTCCTGCGCGAGCCGTTTCCCGCCTGGGACACGCGCGCGCGCCACCTCAAGGCGCTGCGCGCGATGCTGCTGGACAACCGCGACGCGCTGGCCGAAGCGATGAACGCCGACTTCGGCCAGCGCTCGAAAGCCGAAATCACCTTCGCCGAATTCGTGACGTTGAAACAGGAAATCGATTCGGCCCTGAAGCACGGCGCGCGCTGGATGAAGCCGCAGCGGCGCAGCGTGGGCCGCTGGCTGCGGCCGGGCCGCGCGAAGGTGGTGCCGCAGCCGCTCGGCGTGGCGGGCATCGTGGTGCCGTGGAACTATCCGCTGCTGCTCGCCGCGGGACCGCTCGCAGGTGCGCTCGCGGCCGGCAACCGCGCCATGATCAAGATGTCCGAGCTCACGCCGCGCACCTCCGCGCTCTTCGAGGCACTGATCGCCAAGACCTTCGCGCGCGACCACGTGGCCGTGGTGAACGGCGACGCCTCTGTGGGCGCCGCGTTCACGGCCTTGCCGTTCGATCATCTGCTCTTCACGGGCTCCACGCGCATCGGCCACGCGGTGATGCGCGCGGCCTCGGCGAACCTCACGCCCGTCACGCTGGAGCTGGGCGGCAAGTCGCCCGCGATCATCGGCCAGCAGGCGCGCTTCGATTACGCCGTGGACAGCCTGCTGCTCGGCAAGACACTCAACGCGGGCCAGACCTGCATCGCGCCCGACTACGTGCTGCTCCCGCAAGGCCAGGAGCGGGCCTTCATCGAACGCGCGCGCACGCGCTTCGCGCAGCTCTACCCGGATTTCCTGAACAACGGCGACTACACGTCGATCATCTCGCCGCGCCATTTCGATCGCCTGCTGCGCCTTGCCGACGAAGCCCAGGAAGCGGGCGCGCATCTGCATCCGCTGGCCGGCCACGACATCGCGTCGCGGCGCTTTGCGCCCGTGATCGTGACGGGCGCGCCCGCGCACACGGCGCTGATGCAGGAGGAGATCTTCGGGCCGCTCCTGCCGCTCGTGACCTACGAGACGCTCGACGAGGCGCTGCGCTACGTGAATGCGCGCGCCCGCCCGCTCGCGCTCTACCTCTACGCCGACGACGCGCGCACCGTCGCGCGCGTGACGCACGAAACGGTCGCGGGCGGCATGTCGGTGAACGACACGCTCATGCACATCGCGGCGGAGGGCCTGCCGTTCGGCGGCGTCGGCGCGAGCGGCATGGGCGCGTATCACGGCTACGCGGGCTTCGTGACGTTCTCGCAGATGAAGCCGGTTTTCACCCAGGCGCGCCTGAACGGGCGCGGGCTCATCGCCCCGCCCTACGGGCGGCTCTTCAACGCCCTGATCAGGATGATGATGAAGTTCTGAGCGGCGGGGGCAACGCGGCGGGCCGCAGCGCGAGGCGCGCCGGCTGGGGCGGATCGAAGCTCGCCGATGGGGACGACGCAGCCGCCGCCTTCTGCGCTTGTGCGGCTTTCTCCGCGTCGGCGGCTTCGAGCTGATGCAGCCACGCGAGCAGTTCGGCAACGGCCTGGTAGAGCCGCGGCGGAATCTTCGCATCGAGATCCACCTGCATCAGCAGCGACACCATTTCCGGCGACTGGTGCACGTAGAGGCCGGCCTCTTTCGCGCGCTGCACGATCATGTCGGCAACGAGGCCATAGCCTTTGGCGACCACGCGCGGCGCCTGATCGGAGGGCGTGTCGTAGGCGAGCGCGGCGGCGGTCTTGCGATGCATGCGGCTCATCAGAGCTCCCAGTCGAAATCGCCAGCGGCGCCGGCCTGCGCATGCGTCTGGGCATGGGCCTGCGCCTCCTGGGCGTCCTGCGCCGCTGCTGCGGCCGCGGCGCGCGCGTAGGCATGCGCGGCTTTCGAGGCCTCGGCGGGACCGGGTGCGCCGCCGATCTCGCGGATCGCGAGCGAGGTCAGCGCGAGACCCAGGGCTTCGAGCCGGCTGCGCAGCGCCTCGCTGGCCGCCGTGAGCCGCGCCGCGCCGTCCGAACTCGCCTGCACGCGCACGGCGAGCGTCTCGCCCGCGAGCGTGAGTTCCGCATCCACCGTGCCGAGCGAGGGCAACGCGAGCGTGAGCCGCGTGCGCCAGGGCGGCTCGACGGCGTCGGCCGCACCGGCGTGGCCGTCGCGCGGATCGTAGCGGTCCTGCTGGATGCTCCAGTCGAGCCGCACGCCGGGCCAGGCTTCACCGGTCCAGCGAAATTCGCCGGTGGCGAGCAGGTCGAGTTGCTGGCGCACGAGCGGAATCACGGCCGCGTGCACCACCTGGCCGGCGGCGGCCTGGTCCTGCGCCGCGGGCAGCAGTGTTGCTTCGGAGAGCAGACCGTTCGCGCGCACGAGCGCCGCGTTCGGCGCAAGCGTGGCCGCGCTGCCCTCCTGCCCCGCGTAGCCCGTGCCGGAAGCGTTCGCGCCGTCCATGCGCGCGCCTCCCGGCGCGCCGCCGCGGGCGCCGGCTGCGGGCGTTTCGGCCCAGAGCACGTCGTCGGCTTCGTCGGAGGCCTGGGTCCAGTCGAGCGGCAGTTGCGCCGATGCGTTGACGAGCCGGTTCTGCGGTTCGTCCGCGAGGTCGGCCGGCGTGCGCTGGCCGAGCAGCCACTGCGCGAGATGCGATTCGTAGAAGAGGCCGCTGCCGGTCACGGTCTGTTCCAGCGCGGCGGCCAGCGCCGCGACGGCGCCCGATTGTGAGGCAGCGGCGGCCTGCGTGGCCTGGGCCGCCGAGGCAGACGGCGCCTGAGCGCCGGCCGGCGCATCCTCGGCGTCGGCCGCGCCGGTCGCCGATGCGGACGCCGCGGCCGCGGCTGTCGCATTGGCACCGGCCGCCGCCGTGCCGTTCAGGTTCGCAGCGAGATTCGCCGCTCCGCCCTCGCCCTGCGCGAGCGCGGCGGCATCGTCGGCGAGAAGCGCGGCTTCGATGGCTTCGAGTTCGGAGGCCAGCTGGGCGGCCCCGGCAGGCATGCCGGGCAGCGGCAGCGAGCCCTGGCCGGCGGAGTCGGCGGCGTCCGGGTCGCTCCACACGGGCGCCTGGCCCACCACGGCCGGCGTCGCTTCGCCGCCCGAGCGGATGATCGCGTCGAGCGCGAGCGCAACGGCGGAGAGGACGGTCTGGGTCGAGGCCTGCGGGTTGGCGCTCTGCGCATCGGGTAGCGCGGCCGCGCCGTTGGCGAGCGCGCTCACCCCCGTCTGGCCCGTCTGCGCGGCGCCGGCGCTGCCCTGCGAGCCCACCGGATTGAGCGTGCTCACGCGGCCTGCGCTGAGCGCGGAGGCTCCCGTATCGATTCCGTTCATGCGCTCCCCGAGGCCGGCGGGTTCTGGGCGCCCTGCGCCTTGCCCGACTGTCTATGGTGTACGGCAGGTGTGCAGCGCGTCAGCGCGCGCCGTACAGTTCCTGCAAGACCCGCGACGGCTGCGCGGTGCCGGCGAACAGCGCCGACAAACGCGCCATGCATGGACTCGCGAGATCGCGGATAGCCGCGTCGTCGGCGAGAATCTGACGGATCAGCTCGAACTTGCGTGCACGTTCGGCGACGGTGAGCCGGATTCCGCCGTCGGCGGCCTTGAGCGCATCGACGAGGATCCGGTACTCATCCTGGAGTCCGATCAGATCGTTCCAGTGCGAATCGCGCGCCGCGCAGAGCATGCGCTCTGACACCGCCGCGATAGCTTCATAGCGGGCGAAGTAGTCTGCTTTCGAACTCATCTCGTCAATGAACCGGACCCCGGAGCGGCTGGCATGGCGGCCAGCCGTTCAGCTTCCGGCGCAATCCCCAGCCAGGCCTCTTCGAGCGTTGCCAGCAGGCCATCGACCTCGACCAGCTTGGACTCGCTCTGTTCAATATTTGCTTCCAGCAGACGCCGCGTGATGTACCCATACAGCCCGTTCAGGCGTTGCGCGATTTCCCCGCCCGCCTCCACGTTCAACGCCAGCTGGAGCCCACTTTCGACAATCCGGATCGCCTTGCTGATCGCCTCGCAGCGCGGTCCGACATTGCCCATCTGCAAATGCATGCGCGCCTGTGCAACTGCCTTGCGCGCCCCCTGGTACAGGAGCGCGATCAGCTTGTGCGGACTCGCACCCATGACCCCCGTTTCGACCCCCACGCGTGCGTAAGCGTTGGCTCCTGAATGTGCAGGGGAAAACATCGGTGCTTCTCCTCGATACGTGCGGCGGTGGATACGGTTCATCGGCCGCGGCGCGCACGGTGCGTCGGCCGGCCTGTAGCCGGGTTATCGGAAAGAAGCGGGAGAAGCTTTAGGCGTGCTTTCGGTCCACCTCTGCCGCAAGGCGCCCGCAGGCCGGCTTGCCGGGCAATCCCGAGGAAGGCTTCGAAATGCCCCCCGGAATGGTTCCGGAAACAGCCCGCCTGCCGGGCACGCAGCAGCAGCGCGCCTCAGACCTGGATCTGCATGAGGTCCGTGTACGCCGAAACCAGCTTGTTGCGCACCTGCAGCCCGAACTGGAAGCCGATGTTGGCCTTTTGCCCGTCCACCATGACGTCGTTCAGCGAGACGTTGTTCGAGCCGAGCTCGAACGCTTGCGACTCGCCCACCGCCTTTTGCTGGTCGTCGCTGATCTTGTCGAGCGAGGCCTTGAGCGCCGCGGCGAATCCGCCCGCCGTCGCCGCGCCCGAGGACTCGTCGGCCGCGCCGGTGCCGCCGGCCGCCTGCGCCGCCATCGATTGCATCTGCGCGAGCGCGGAAGTGAGCGGGGAGATAGTCATGGTTGCTCCACGGTAAGGAAGGAAGTGCGCGGCGCGCGCCGGGTTGCCCCGCCGGCCGCCGCAGCCGGCGCATACAGGGCGCCGAGTCTGGTGGAGAGCATAGCAGCGGGGTCTTGGCGGGAGCGCCGAAACTAGGGGGAAAACCCGGCTCTATTCGCGCAATCGGCTTGATCCGCGCCTGCGGATAATCGCCAGTGTGAAAGTCCCGCCTTGCGCGCGCCGCGCGCGGGACGCGAGCAGCCTCCCGGAGAAACACGACGCATGGATTCGTCAGCCAACTCTTTGATCAACCCCGACGCCCGCATGGGCCTCGCCACGGGCGCCGTAGCCGGCGCGGCGACGCCCGGTGCCGCGGACGAATTCGGCACCGGCGCAGGCAGCGGCTTCGCCCAGCGCCTCTCGTCGCTTTCGTCGCTGCGCGGCATGCGGGGCAACCCGCGCGCGCCGCTCATCGTCGCCGTCGCGGTACTCGTCGCGGTCGTGGCCGCGCTCGTCCTGTGGTCGCGCGCGCCCGACTACAAGGTGCTGTACAGCAACCTTTCCGACCGTGACGGGGGTGCGATCATTACCGCGCTCCAGGCCGCAAACGTTCCCTATAAGCTTTCCGACGGCGGCGGCGCGATTCTCGTGCCCTCCGACGAAGTGAACGAAATGCGCCTGCGCCTCGCCTCGCAGGGCCTGCCGAAGAACGGTTCGGTCGGCTTCGAGCTGATGGACAACCAGAAGTTCGGCATCAGCCAGTTCGCCGAGCAGGTCAATTACCAGCGCGCGCTGGAGGGCGAGCTCGAACAGACCATCGAATCGGTCGCGAGCGTGAAGTCGGCGCGCGTGCATCTGGCCATTCCGAAGCCGAGCGTGTTCGTGCGCGATCGCGAAGCGCCCACCGCCTCCGTGCTCGTGAACCTGTATCCGGGCCGCTCGCTCGACGACGGCCAGGTGGCCGCGATCACGCACATGGTCGCCTCGGCGGTGCCCGATCTGCCCGTGCGCAACGTCACCGTGGTCGATCAGGACGGCAACCTGCTCACGCAGAACAGCGCCGGCGCCGGGCTCGACGCCTCGCAGCTCAAGTACGTGCACCAGGTGGAGCACGACACGCAGTCGCGCATCGACGCGATCCTCGCGCCCCTCTTCGGCGCCGGCAACGCGCGCTCGCAGGTGAGCGCCGACGTGGACTTCTCCAAGCTCGAACAGACCTCCGAAGCCTACGGCCCGAACGGCAACCCGCAGCAGAGTGCGATCCGCAGCCAGCAGCAGAGCATTTCGACCGAAATGCAGCAAGGCGGCGCCTCGGGCGTGCCGGGCGCGCTCTCGAACCAGCCGCCGCAGCCGGCCTCGGCGCCCGTCGACGCGCCCGCGGGCGCGAGCGGCGCGGCCCCCGCCACGCCGATCTCGGACCACCGCGACACCACGACCAACTACGAGCTCGACAAGACCGTGCGCCACTACAGCCAGGCGCCGGGCGACGTCAAGCGGCTCTCGGTGGCGGTGATCGTGAACTACCAGCCGAAGCTCGATGCGAAGGGCCACGCGAGCATGCAGCCGCTCGACGCGCAAAAGCTCGCGCAGGTCGAGCAGCTCGTGAAGGACGCGATGGGTTACGACGCGAAGCGCGGCGACTCGGTGAACGTCGTGAACGCCGCCTTCATGCCCGACGCCGATGCGAACGCGAACCTGCCGTGGTGGCGCCAGCCCGACATCGTCGCGCTCGCCAAACAAATCGCGACGTGGCTCGGCATCGGCGCGGTCGCCCTGTTCCTCTACTTCGTGATGGTGAAGCCGGCGCTGCGCCGCGCGTTCCCGCCGCCCGAGGCCGCCGCGCCGACGCTCGCCGACGACCCCGAGCCGCTGCTGCTCGACGGCCTGCCCGCCGCCGACAAGAAGCACGAGGACGCGGACAGCGAAGCGGCGCTGCTCTCGTTCGAAAACGAGAAGAACAAATTCGAGCGGAACCTGGAATACGCGCGCACGATCGCGCGCCAGGATCCGAAGATCGTCGCAACCGTCGTGAAGACCTGGGTGAACGATGAGCGCTGAAGGGGCTGTCAAGAGTGCACTGCTGCTGATGTCGATCGGCGAGGAGGAGGCCGCGGAGGTCTTCAAGTTCCTCGGCCCGCGCGAAGTGCAGAAGATCGGCACGGCCATGGCCACGCTGAAGAACGTCAAGCGTGAGGAAATCGAAGTCATCCTTCAGGAGTTCGTGAAGGAGGCGGAGCAGCACACGGCGTTTTCGCTCGACTCGAACGACTACATCCGCAACGTGCTCAACAAGGCGCTCGGCGAAGACAAGGCCGGCGCGATCATCGACCGCATCCTGCAGGGCGGCGACACGAGCGGCATCGAAGGGCTCAAGTGGATGGATTCGGGCTCGGTCGCCGAGCTCATCAAGAACGAGCACCCGCAGATCATCGCCACGATCCTCGTGCACCTCGATCGCGATCAGGCGTCCGAAATCTCGTCGTGCTTCACCGAACGCCTGCGCAACGACGTGCTGCTGCGTATCGCGACGCTCGACGGCATCCAGCCGGCCGCGCTGCGCGAACTCGACGACGTGCTCACGGGTCTCCTCTCGGGCAGCGACAACCTGAAGCGCAGCCCGATGGGCGGCATCCGCACGGCGGCCGAAATTCTCAACTTCATGACGAGCCAGCACGAAGAAGGCGTGCTGGAGAGCGTGCGCCAGTACGACGCCGAGCTCGCGCAGAAGATCATCGACCAGATGTTCGTGTTCGAGAACCTGCTCGACCTCGAAGACCGCGCGATCCAGCTGCTGCTCAAGGAAGTCGAGTCGGAGTCGCTCATCATCTCGCTCAAGGGCGCGCCGCCGGCGCTGCGCCAGAAGTTCCTCGCCAACATGTCGCAGCGCGCGGCCGAACTGCTGGCCGAAGACCTCGACGCGCGCGGCCCGGTGCGCGTGTCGGAAGTGGAAGCGCAGCAGCGGCGTATCTTGCAGATCGTGCGCAATCTGGCCGAGAGCGGCCAGATCGTGATCGGCGGCAAGGCGGAAGACGCGTATGTCTGACGAAACGGCGGCCACGGCGCAAGCCACGGCCCAGGCCAAAGCGAAAGCCTCGGCGTACCAGCGCTGGGAGATGGCGTCGTTCGACCCGCCGCCGCCGCCGCCCCCGCCGCCGTCGCCCGACGAAGAAGCCGCCTTCGAGGCCGAACTCCAGCGCCTGCGCGACGATGCGCACGCGCAAGGCGTCGCGTCGGGCCACGTGGCCGGCCAGGCGCTCGGCTACCAGGCCGGCTACGACCAGGGCCACAAGCAGGGTTTCGAGCAGGGGCTCGCCGACGCGCGCGCCCAGGCGCGCCAGCTCGCGCAGATCGCCCAGCGTTTCTCCGATGCGCTCACGACCGTCGAAGCGGGCGTGGCCGACTCGCTCGTCGAGCTCGCGCTCGACATCGCCCAGCAGGTCGTGCGCCAGCACGTCCAGCACGATCCGACGGCGCTCGTCGCCGTGGCCCGCGAAGTACTGGCCGGCGAGCCCGCGCTCGCCGGCTCGCCGCAGCTCGTAGTGAGCCCCGCCGATCTGCCGGTGGTGGAAGCCTATTTGCAGGAAGAACTCGAAGCGCGCGGCTGGACCGTGCGGACCGACCCGGCGCTCGAGCGCGGCGGCTGCCGCGCCCAGGCCGCGACGGGTGAAGTGGATGCGGCCGTCGCCTCGCGCTGGGAGCGCGTGGCCGCCGCGCTCGGCAAGGTGCGGACGTGGTGACGCCGCCGCCGAACGGGTCTGTGGGCACCATTCACACGAGCGACCTGACGCCGCTCGAACAGGAACTCGCGCTGGCCTCGTTCGGCCCGGGCGCGCACGATGCGGCGCAAGCCGCCGCCCACGGCGCCGGCGCGATCGCCGAGGCCGCCGAAGCGTCCGCCGCGTTCCCGCCCTATACTCCGCCGCCCCACTTCGATCCCGCCAACCCGCACCTGAAGTCCTGGAACGCCTTCCTCTCGGACGTGCGCCAGCGCAACGTGCGCGCACGGCCGCTGCGCGCCTGCGGCCGCCTCACGCGCGCGGCGGGCCTCGTGCTCGAAGCCGTGGGCCTGCGCCTCGCGGTGGGCGCCGAGGTCATGATCGAACTGCCGCCGGGCAGTACGCTCGCGATGGCCGAAGCCGAGGTGGTGGGTTTCGCGGGCGACAAGCTCTTTCTCATGCCCACGACCGAAGTCGCGGGCCTGTTGCCCGGGGCGCGCGTGTGGCCGCTCGAAACGGCGCCCATTGCCGACCCCATGGCGGGCGCCAAGCGCCTGCCGGTGGGCTGGGGCATGCTCGGCCGCGTAGTCGACGCCTCGGGCAAGCCGCTCGACGGCCTCGGCCCGCTTGCCGCCGAAGCCGACGCGCCGCTCACCGCGCCCTCGATCAACCCGCTCAAGCGCGAGCCGATCCACAAGGTGCTCGACGTGGGTGTGCGCGCGATCAACGCCCTCCTCACGGTGGGCCGCGGCCAGCGCATGGGCCTGTTCGCGGGCTCGGGCGTGGGCAAGTCGGTGCTGCTCGGCACCATGGCGCGCGCAACGAGTGCCGAGGTGATCGTGATCGGCCTGATCGGCGAACGGGGCCGCGAAGTGAAGGAGTTCATCGAGCAGATTCTCGGGCCCGACGGGCTCGCGCGCTCGGTGGTGGTGGCCGCGCCGGCGGACGTTTCGCCGCTCCTGCGCATGCAGGGCGCCGCCTACGCGACGACGCTCGCCGAATATTTCCGCGACCAGGGCAAGCACGTGCTGCTGCTCATGGACTCGCTCACGCGCTATGCGATGGCCCAGCGCGAGATCGCGCTCGCGATCGGCGAGCCGCCCGCCACCAAGGGCTATCCGCCTTCGGTGTTCGCGCGCCTGCCGGCGCTCGTCGAGCGCACCGGCAATGGCCCGGAAGGCGGCGGTTCGATTACGGCGTTCTATACTGTCTTGACCGAAGGCGACGACCAGCAGGACCCCATCGCCGATTCGGCGCGCGCCATCCTGGACGGCCACATCGTCCTGTCCAGAACGCTCGCCGAGGCCGGCCACTATCCGGCCATCGATATCGAAGCCTCGATCAGCCGCGCGATGACCGCGCTGATCGACGACCCGCATTTGAACCGCACGCGAGCCTTCAAGCAGATGCTCTCGCGCTACCAGCGCAATCGCGACCTCATCAACGTGGGCGCTTATGTGAGCGGGCGCGACGCGGTGCTCGACCGGGCGATCGCACTGTATCCGCGCATCGAGGCGTTCCTGCAGCAGGGTTTTCGCGAGACGGCCAGTTACGACGCAAGCCTCGAAGCGCTCGGTACGCTCATCGGCCAGCCGGGTGGTCCCAGGCCGGGCCAGGGCCAAGGCCAGGGATGAGCGCAACCGGACGGGGCCGGACGCAGGGCTGACGCCCTCGGGCCGGCCGACAAAGGAGCCAGGACATGACGAAGCAATCACCGCTGCAAACCCTCATCGGACTCGCGCAGGACGAGCTGGACGCCGCCGCCCAGCGGCTCGGCCGCATGCAGCGCGAGAAAACCGAGGCCGAGACGCAGCTTCAGTCGCTCGTCACCTATCGCGACGAGTACCACACGCGCTTCACCGAATCGGCCCGCCAGGGCATGGCGGCGGGCAACGTGCGCAACTTCCAGGCGTTCATCGACACGCTCGACAGCGCCATCGAACAGCAGCGCCGCCTCGTCGAACAGGCCGGCGCGCGACTCGAGGCCGCGAAGCCGGAATGGCAGCGCAGCAAGCAGAAACTCGGCTCCTATGAAGTGTTGCAGACGCGCCAGGACGATGTGGCCGCCCGCAAGGAAGCGCGCCGCGAACAGCGCGACGCCGACGAGCACGCCGCGCGCATCCTGCGCATGCGTGCAGCACAACACCTGTGATATCCGCAAACGCACCGCATTCGAAGGAATCGGCATGACGATCCTCTTAGCTATCAGCTCGCTGCTCGGCGCCGTCGGGGACGCCGTTTCGGGCGCCTCCGCGAACCAGGCCGGCCAGGCAAGCCAGGGCTTCGCGCAAACACTGCAGCAAAGCATGGACGCGCAGCAGCAAAGCGGCTCGTCCTCGCAGACGGGCGCGTCGCCGCAGCAGAGCGGCGGCGGTTCGCCGTCCCAGGGGCAGCAGAGCACGTCGTCGGCTTCGTCGACCTCGTCTTCTTCGTCTGCTTCGTCCCAGGCCACGCAAACGGCATCGTCGGGTAACGCGCAAAGCAGCAGCGGGCAGCAGACGGCCAGCTCGACAGGCAACTCGACGGGCAGCAACTCGTCAACCTCGGGCTCGGGCGTGCAGCACACGTGGGGTAAAGGGCAGCAACACAACAACGGAAGCACCACCCAGCAACAGGCCGATGCCGCCGGCGCGCAGGCCGCAGCCGCGGCCATGCAGGCCCAGGCGCAGGCGCAAGCCCAAAACGCGGCGGGCACGGCTACGGCCGGCGAAGCCGGCGCGGACGCCGCGCTGCAGGGACTCGCTTCCACGGCGGCGGCTGCCGCGGCAGGCGCGGGCGCGGACGGCTCGGGCGGCGCCACGGCGGACGGCGGCGGCGCTGGCAATCCGAAATCGGTTCACGACGCGCTGCAAGCCGCGCTGTCCTCGCTGCGCGGCGGCCAGGGCGCCATCTCGGCGCGCCTCGCCGCAACGGGCGGCGCTCCGGGCGGCTCCGCCGGCGCCGGCGCGGCAGGGACGGCCGCCAATGCTGCCAGCACCACCACCGGCGGCGCGGCCAGCAGCTTCGCGGCGCACTTCGCGACGCACGCCGGAGACAAAGCCGCGGGCGACGCCGCTGTCGCCGCCGGCGCGAGTGCGGGCGCGAGCCCCGCCCAGACCACGGCCGAAGTCCTCGCGGCCGCCGCTGCCGCGCAGCAGGGCTCGACCCAGACGGCAGGAAGCGGCACGGGCCAGAGCGCCGCAGACGCGCTCGCGGCCACCCAGGCCGCCGCTGCGGCAGCTGCCCAGCTCCAGGCGACGGCGCAGGCGCCCACGGCCGCCGCAGCCGCCGGCGCGAACGCCGCCGCGCTGGCCCCGCAAGTGGGAACCTCCGACTGGGAAGACGCGCTCAGCCAGAAGGTGGTGTTCCTCTCGAACTCGGGTCAGTCCAGCGCCGAACTCACCCTTAACCCGAAAGATCTCGGCCCGCTCCAGGTCGTGCTGCAGGTCTCCGAAAGCCACGCGCATGCGCTCTTCGTCTCGCAGCACCAGCAGGTGCGCGAAGCCGTGGAAGCGGCCCTGCCGAAGCTGCGCGAGGCAATGGAGCAGAACGGCATCGGCCTTGGCAGCGCGAGCGTGAGCGACGGCTTCGCACGCCAGGCGAACCAGCAGGGGCAACAGAACGGCTCGGGCGGCGGCAACGGCGGCGGCTCGCGCACGGCCGGCAACAGCGGCTCCGCCCTCGACGACACCGCGCCGGTCACGGCCGCCACGGCCACGCAGCGCAGCGTGGGCCTGATCGACACGTTCGCCTGATCGGCCCGGCCTAAGCCGCACGGCGGCGCGAAACCCGCCGCCGCCCTACCCTCCCGCCGCAAACACTCGACACCGCCGGCCGCCACGCCCCCCAGGCGTTGGTAGCAGCGGGCGGCGCGCGCCCGATCCTTGCGGGCGCAACGACACGCCGCCAGCATTTCCAATGCTTTCCAATGCCTTTCGCAGCGCGTGCGACAAAAGCACGAGATAGCCGGAAATCCCCCTTCTATTCCTCCCATCGCCGCAAGCCAAAAGCCAGAACAATGCAAGCTACCGGCATTAACGGCCCCAGGGCCTTGCCCGGCATGTACGCAAGGCACACCGCAGGCACACCAGCAGGCTTAGAACCGACATGGCGACCACGACCGCAAACCAGCAAGCCGCGCCGCAGAGCGCAAAACCCGGCCCGATGAAGCGCCTCCTCGTGATCGCCCTCATTGCGATCCTTGCCGCCGGCGCCGCAGGTGGCGCAACGTGGTTCGTGATGCAGCGGCATCCCGCGAGCGAGGCCGCCGCGCCGAGCGCGCCGGTGCCGGCGTTGCCCGTGTATTTCGCGCTCGAGCCGATGACGGTGAACCTCCAGTCCGACGACGGCGAAACGCATTACCTGCGCATCGGCCTCACGCTCAAGCTCGACACCCTGAAGACCCAGGACGAGCTGCGCGACCGCATGCCCGAGATCCGCAGCCGCGTGCTGCTCGCGCTCTCGAACAAGCATCCCGAAGACCTCGCCACGCTCGACGGCAAACACGCGCTCGCCACCGAGCTCGCCGCGCTGATCTCCGAGCCGACCGAGCCGCATGGGACGCCCGCGCACGTCGAAGACGTGCTGTTCACCGAATTCGTCGTGCAGTGAGCGGTGCACCCATGACCCAGCGCGCACCAGAGCTACGCACGCGGCCCGCTAGCGGCCGCGTCTCTCGCGGGGAGAGCCACGCATCATGAGCATGAACCACAGCGAGTTCATGTCCCAGGAGGAGGTCGATGCCCTCCTGAAGGGCGTCACCGGCGAGGTCGATTCCGACCCGAGCCATACCGAGAAGCAAGGTGTCCGCCCCTACAACATCGCGACGCAGGAGCGCATCGTCCGCGGCCGGATGCCCGGCCTCGAGATCATCAACGAGCGCTTCGCACGCCTGTTGCGGGTGGGCATCTTCAACTTCATGCGCCGCACCGCCGAGATTTCGGTCGGGCCCGTGCGCGTGCAGAAGTACAGCGAATTCACGCGCAACCTGCCGATCCCGACGAACCTGAACCTCGTGCACGTGAAGCCGCTGCGCGGCACGTCGCTGTTCGTGTTCGACCCGAACCTCGTGTTCTTCGTGGTGGACAACCTGTTCGGCGGCGACGGGCGCTTTCACACGCGCGTGGAAGGCCGCGACTTCACGCAGACCGAGCAGCGCATCATCAGCAAGCTGCTCAACCTCGTGTTCGAGCACTACACCACCGCGTGGAAAAGCGTGCGGCCGCTGCAGTTCGAATTCGTGCGTTCTGAAATGCACACGCAATTCGCAAACGTTGCCACGCCCAACGAGATCGTGATCGTCACGCAGTTCTCGATCGAGTTCGGGCCGACGGGCGGCACGCTGCACATCTGCATGCCCTACTCGATGATCGAGCCGATCCGCGACGTGCTCTCCTCGCCCATCCAGGGCGAAGTGCTCGACGTGGACCGCCGCTGGGTGCGCGTGCTCTCGCAGCAGGTGCAGGCCGCCGAGGTCGAGCTCACCGCCGATCTCGCGCAGGTGCCCGTGACGTTCGAGCAGATCCTGAACATGCGCAAGGGCGACGTGCTGCCGCTCAACATTCCCGAGCACATCGTCGCCAAGGTGGACGGCGTGCCGGTGATGGAATGCGGCTACGGAATTTTCAATGGTCAATACGCGTTGCGGGTCCAGAAGATGATCAGCGCAGCCGACACGATGAAGGAAGGTGGATATGAGTGACGTGAACGCCACGCCCGCAGACGAGCCGATCCCCGGCGCCGAGGCCGCCGCGCAACCCGCAGAAGACGACGCGATGGACGACTGGGCGAGCGCCCTGGCCGAGCAGAACGGCAACGAAGTGAGCGCGCCGGCGGCGGCGACCGCGGGCGTGTTCCAGCCGCTCTCGAAGGTGAGCGCCGCGAATACGCGCAACGACATCGACATGATCCTGGACATCCCCGTCCAGATGACCGTCGAGCTCGGGCGCACCAAGATCGCGATCCGCAACCTGCTGCAACTCGCGCAGGGCTCCGTGGTGGAACTGGACGGCCTCGCGGGCGAGCCGATGGACGTGCTAGTGAACGGCTGCCTGATCGCCCAGGGCGAAGTGGTGGTGGTGAACGACAAGTTCGGCATCCGCCTCACCGACATCATCACGCCGTCCGAGCGGATCCGGAAGCTCAACCGATGAAGCCGCTGGCAGGACGCGGCGGCAAGGCGGCGCTCGCGTCTTGCCGGGGCCGCACGATCGGGGCCGCTGGCGCGTCGAACGTGACGAACGCGGCGCGCCTCGCTGCCGCAGTTGCCGCAACCGCTGCAACCGCCGCGGCGGGTGTCATGGCCGCGTTCGTCGCACCGCTCGCCGCGCACGCGGCGGATCTCAAGGCCGTGAACGAGGCGGCCGCGCTCGGGGCCTCCGGCTCGTCCAGCGCCGCCGCCGCTGCGGCGGCTTCGGGCACCGCGATGCTCGGCGCAGGCAGCGCGGTGCCCGCGCTCGGCTTCGGCGCCGTGCTGCAAACGGTGTTCGGGCTCGCCGTGGTGATCGCCGTGGTGTTCGGCTGCGCCTGGCTCGCCCGGCGCCTCGGCCTGCAAGGCGCGCCGCGCAATGCGCTCGTGAAAACCGTGGGCGGCGCTTCGCTCGGCGGCAAGGAGCGCGTGGCCGTCGTCGAGATCGGCGACACCTGGCTCGTGCTCGGCGCCGCACCCGGCAACGTGCGCCTGCTCCACACCATGCCCGCCGGCAGCGCGCCGCAGGGCTCGCCTGCCGGCCCGCTCGCGGGGCCCGCAGGCTCCCACGCAGGTTCCCACGCAGTTTCCCAATCAGGCAGCTTCGGACAACGCTTTCGTGACGCGCTGAAAAACGAAGCCGGCAAACGATTCAGGCGTCACGACGGCGGAGCGCAGTAAATGCACAGCAGTTCCCTCCACGCAACGCACGGTTGCGACGCGCGCGGCACCGGCCGTGGCCGCCTCGCCATCCGCAGCGTCCTGCCCGTCGCGCTGAGCCTCGGCGGCGCGGCGCTCGCACTGGCGCTGCCGCACGCGGCATGGGCCCAGTCGGCGCAGCCCATGGGCCTGCCGGCCTTCACCACGAGCGCGGGCCCCGGCGGCGGCACGACGTATTCGCTGAGCGTGCAGACGATGCTGCTGCTCACGATGCTGTCGTTCCTGCCGGCGATGGTGCTGATGATGACGAGCTTCACGCGCATCATCATCGTGCTCTCGCTGCTGCGCCAGGCGCTCGGCACGACCACGACGCCGCCCAATCAGGTGCTCGTGGGCCTCGCGCTCTTTCTCACGCTGTTCATCATGTCGCCCGTAATCGACAAGGCGTACAACGACGGCTACAAGCCCTTCTCGGCCGGCACGCTGCCGATGGACGAGGCGGTGGCGCGCGGCGTGGCGCCCTTCAAGACCTTCATGCTGCGCCAGACCCGCGAGTCGGACCTTGCGCTCTTCGCGCGCATTTCGCACGCGGCGCCCATGCAGGGCCCCGAGGACGTGCCGCTCACGCTGCTCGTGCCGGCTTTCGTGACGAGCGAGCTGAAGACGGGTTTCCAGATCGGCTTCACGATCTTCATCCCGTTCCTCATCATCGACCTGGTGGTGGCGAGCGTGCTGATGTCGATGGGGATGATGATGGTCTCGCCCATCACGATCTCGTTGCCGTTCAAGCTCATGTTGTTCGTGCTCGTGGACGGCTGGCAGTTGTTGATCGGCTCGCTCGCGCAGAGCTTCACGTAAGGAGAGACGCCCATGACGCCCGAAATGGTCATGACGATGGCCCACGACGCGATGTGGGTCGCGATGCTGGTGGCCGCGCCTCTCCTGCTGGTCTCGCTCGCGGTGGGTCTGATCGTGAGCCTCTTTCAGGCCGCCACGCAGATCAACGAAACCACGCTCACGTTCATTCCGAAGCTGATCGCGATCGCACTCACGCTCGTGTTGATCGGACCGTGGATGCTGCAGACGTTGCTCGACTACATGCACCGCATGTTCGCGAGCATTCCGGCTGTGGCGGGCTAAAGCCCGCCCTCACGCTCGCCGCACGATGTTCTCGGTCACCTATGCGCAGTTGAACATCTGGCTCACCGCGTTCCTGTGGCCGTTCACGCGGCTGCTCGCGCTGATCGCGTCCGCGCCGGTGCTCGGCAACCAGTCGCTGCAGCCGCGCGTGAAGGTCGGTCTCGCGGCGTTCACCACGCTCATCGTCGCGCCCACGCTCGGGCCCATGCCGCAGGCCACGGTGTTTTCGGCCGCCGGAGTGTGGATTCTCGCGAACCAGTTCCTGATCGGCCTCGCGCTCGGCTTCACGATGCAGATCGTGTTCGGCGTCGTAACGGCGGCGGGCGACCTGATGGGCCTCGGCATGGGGCTCGGCTTCGCTTCGTTCTTCGACCCGACGGCGGACACCAACACCTCGGCGGTTTCGAGCCTCTTCAACATGATCGCGATGATTACCTTTCTCGTCTTCGACGGTCATCTGCAGATGATCGCGGCGTTGGTCGCCTCGTTCCAGTCGGTGCCGATTTCCGCCGACGTGCTGGGCGCTGCTGGCTGGCGACAGATTTCCGATTTCGGATCGATGGTGATTGCTACGGGGCTGCTGCTTTCGCTGCCGGTGGTGGTCGCGCTGCTGATCGCCAATCTGTGCCTCGGCATCCTGAACCGCGCGGCGCCGCAGATCGGTATCTTTCAGGTGGGGTTTGCGCTCACCACGCTCGTGGGGATTACGCTCGCGCTGATGATGGTGCCGAATCTGATTCCGTTTTTCGGGCGGTTGTTCGACGTAGGGATCGATGAGATGGGGCGGGTGGCGGGGGCGTTGCGGGGGGCGGCTGGATAGCCAGTTGGGGCTTTTGCGGTTTCGCGTTTTCTGAGCCTGTCTGTATTTTTGTGGGTGAGGCGGTTAAGGCAATCGTTACCCGCACGCCTGCGTGAATCGGTCACCAAACAGGATAGCAAACTGGCTCGTGGCCGACTTCCTGTCGAAGGCAGCGCAAACAGACTTTGCCAGGACATTGCGTAGCGCCATCCAGAGCAGCTTGATGGCGGCTTCGTCATTCGGGAAGTGACCGCGGGCCTTGAGTTCGTTGAACACCTTGAGCCAGAACTTCGCGCCCCCGGTCTGCTCGATCCACAGGTCCAGCACGTCGCGCTGGCCATCGGCCTGAATGCCCAGCGCCAGATAGACCGCCTTGTTGCTGACCACGCCGTCGTCGCGGATCGCCACAGCAGTACCGCAACGAGGATGGCGGGAATTGTTGAAGTTAAGACTACGGCCGCTCTCAAAGCTCAGTGAGCAAAAATTTCAGGGGGCACGCACGGCGTTTTCGTCTTTTAGCTTCAATTACCTGACTCCTTCAGATGATCCCTGATTTGAGATGCTGCAACATTCCGCATTTGCCGCAGTCCATGACCAGGCATGGACGCTCGAATGGATACGCAAGCACGCGATGGAACATCGCGACTGCGAAAACGAACACCTGGGCGTGAAATGCGACCATCGCCACGCGCAGAATGCACTGGACAGCATGGAGCCGTCCGGGCGCAATGACAGGAGGACTACTCGCTGAGGAGACGTTTAAGCTCGTCAAAAAATGAGGCAGTCGTGTAACCCCATAACTCTGGCGAAAAATCGTTGCCATAGGTCTCCTCAAATGCCTCATCAAGATCGGGATATTCGCTTTTAAAATGCTCCATTTCGAACAGCATTCTTTTGTGTGCGTCGGGTGGCGTTCCTTGTTTATAGCATTCAACAATTTCTTCAATCGTTTCGCCTGCGAGATCGTAGTCCTGGTTTAGGTACGCACCAAAAAAATGATTAAGTTCAGGGTAGGACGACTTATCTTTCATAGTTTCACCACGAGACGGCCGGCCAGTTACAGATCTAGATAGGCCGTCAGAACGTAATAAGGCATACCGTTATATGCCTGGTAAGCCAGCACCATCCTTACATTGCTCATTGGGACAAGTTGTCCGGTTTTCCTGCATAGCGCCCCGGCTCCAACCATTTCCAGCAGGCCACCGACGATCTGCAACCCGCCCCATAGGCGGTTGGAAAGCATTTCGGTAGGGCTGATCGACTGACGGGTGAGCACTGCAGCCAGTTGCAGCGCACTGAGTACAACGCGCACGCCGCCCGGATCCGGGTCATACGGCATTCCATACTCCTTTGTAGTTGTTGAGGCGCGGCCAAGCTAACAGGCGACTACAGCGGTATGGAATGGGCGACGGCTGAATCTCGGTCTTCAGTATTCCTCTATATGCCAAGTCGGTCGAGGACCGCCATGACCGGCACGAATAAACCGTGCTCGCGGACGAGTGCTAAACGAGTGGGCGCCCCATGTGTTTTGCATATATTCACGTTCAGCGGAATCTGGCCCGGCATGGCTGTCAGACAGTCAAACAGGACTCTCCAAAGCTGTGAACGCAAGCGTGAAACAACGGTAAAGCATGGCTTCGGGGTGCGGTACGGCTCAGGATCGGCGCGGCCCATCGGGAACGGCAGATAGACAACCCGGACCAGGATGCTGATTTGATCCGGCGAGCCGCAGCCGTTGCAGAACGCGGTCAGGACGTAATGCTGTTGCAGGGAGAAATGTTCAACGACGGCCCGCTGTTGCCTTCGCGCGATACGATCGTCGACCAGGTCGTTGATAATTGACTGCGACGTGATCGCCGCACCAGTCAGCACCTCGTAGCACGGCTACTCGTGGCGGCCCTGGCCCGCAATCCATAACGCGAATGCATCGGGGCGGCCCACGGTCGCCGTTAGGTACGCCAGTGCAATCGCCTCACCGGTCGCCATGCCCTCGCATTCGATCACGGTCACGCCATCGTGCAATTCGCCGATCTGGCAGCAGCAGCCCGGAAACGGTGTGAGCTTGCCCAAGGTTCGCTTCGAGCCGTCCGCATGGATGTGCTGCACCGTGACGGCCGGCGCCTCGGCGGCTTTCGCGCGGGAATTTCGCGTTTCTCTTGCTGCTGAAAGGAAAGTAGTGCCGCCCCGCACAGAGGCAACCCAGGCGGACCGACACGACCACAAGAAAACGTGAAAGCACCCAGCCGCACAACCAGCCTGGCGACCCAGAACCCCCCAACCCCTTACGGATTGATGTACTGGAACAGCGAAAGCCCCTGAGTCGTAGCGAAGCTCTTCTGCGAAGCCGTCAGCGCATTTTCCAGCTCCGTGTACTGGCTGATCGCGGAAGTCATGTCGGTACTCGTGATATTCGACAGATTGGTCGTGGTCTGCAGCGAGCTCGTGGACGTCACCGACTGCAGCGCGGTCACTTCCTGCTCGCGCCCGCCCACCGAAGCGTGAATCGTGATCACGTTGTTCAGCGAATTGCTGAGCGCCGTCATGCCGGTCGTGAGCGCGTTGGTGAGGTTCGTGCTCGCCGCCGTGTTGCCCTGCGACGGCGTATTGAGCGCGTTGATCACATTGTCGAGCGTCTGGAAGATGTTGCTGTTCGCGGACGCCGAACCCGGCGTGACCGAGAACGAATCGCCGCTCGCGGGCGTGCCCGAGATCGTCACGTTCATGCCGCTGCCGAGCTGGATCGCCGAGCCGGCCGTGTAGGCCGTCGGCCCCACGACGTTGCCGGGCGAAGGCTGGCTGTTGTCGGTCACCGTATATTCGAGCGTGCCGGTCGCGTCGCTGAAGGCGATCGAATAGTTGTCGTTGTTGGTCGATGCCGTGGAATCGGTCACCGTGACCGGACCGATCGTGCCCGTGCCCGTGTTGTTCGCGTTGCCCGCGGGCACCTGCGCCGAGCCCACCGAAGGCACGCTCATGAACACCGCGCTGCCCGTGTCGCCCACGGCGATCTGGCGCGTGCTGGACACCTGGGCCAGACGCTGGCCCGAGTCGCCGTTGTAGGTGACGGCGCCGGCCGAGTTGGTCGAAAACACCTGCGAGGTGCTCTGGAAACCCGCGAAGACGTAGTTGCCCTGGCCGTCGGTGGTGTTGGCGAGCGAGAGCAACTGGTTGCGGTAGCCTTCCAGCTGCTGCGCGAGCGCCGTGTAGTTCGTGTTGTTCAGCGTGCCGCCCGCCGCTTCCTGCATGAGCGAGTTCGCGCTTTGCAGCGTGGTCGTGATGCTCTGGAGCGTCGTGTCCTCGGTCTGCAGCGACGAGAGCGCCGTGTTCTGGTTCGTCGTGTATTGCGAGAGCGTCGCGCTCGTGGCCGAGAGCTGCACCGCTTCGGCCGCGCCGAGCGGATCGTCGGCCGGGTTCGTGAGCGCCACGCCCGACGAGATCTGTTGCTCGATCTGCAGCAGTTGCGACTGCTGGTTCTCCATGTTGGAGACGCTGGTGTTGTAGAGCTGGGAAGTCGCGATACGCATGGGTCAGCGCCTCACTGGAAAATGCCGATCAGGGACTGGAACAGCGTGGCCGCCGTCTGGATCACCTTGCTGTTGGCCTGGTAAAGCTGTTCGTACTGCATCAGGTTGGCCGCCTCTTCGTCGAGGTTCACGCCCTGCACCGACTGCTGCTGCGAGGTCAGCTGCGTGACGAGCGACTGCTGCGAGGTGCTCGAAGCCTGCAACTGCGTGGCCGTGTTGCCCACCGAGTTGACGTAGTTCGCGTAGGCGCTCGTGAGCGTGGTGGAACCGCTGAACTGCGTGCTCGAGGTGAGGTTCGCGAGCGCGAGCGCGTTGCGGCCGTCCTGCGAGCCGCTCGTGTTCGCCGAGATCGTGAAGGTGTCGTTGTTGGCCGGCGCGCCGCTCATCGTGAAGCTCACGTTGTTCACGCCGTCGGCCGCCGGGCCGGTGATCTTGAACGTGGCGCCCGTGCTCGAATCGTAGTTCACCGTCTGCGTGGCCGAGGTGATCGTCACCGAGGTCGGCGTGGACGAACCCGGCGTCGTGATCTGGACCGTCGTGCCGACCGGGAAACCCGAGAGCGTGCCCACGGTGCCCGAGGTCGGCGCCGTGTAGGTGAGCGTGACGGGCGACGAAGGCACCGTGTAGCCCGAAGTCACCGTGCCCTGCGTGACCGTGGCCGAACCCGTGTTCGAGGTGCCGGCAGCAACCAGTACCGGCGAAGCGGCAGCGATCGCGGTCGGATTCGTGGTGGCCACGGCGAAGCTGTCGAGCGCGTTGCCGGTCGGCTGGATCGTGTACGAATCGCCGCTGTTCATCGTGCCCGACGTCACCGTGATGCTCATGCCGCCCGCGACGAACGGCGTCGTGCTGCTCGGCGCCGTGGTGGTCGAGCCCATCACCGTGTTGGTGGTCGTGTCGGTGAGCGTCCAGGTGCCGGTGCCGCTCGCGGTCGAATACGAGAGTGCGTAGGTGTCGGTGGACGGCTGCGTCGGGTTGGTGAGCGTCACGCCCACGGCGGCATTGCCCGTGTTCGCCGTGTTGCCGGTGACGAGCGCCGGATTCACCGAAAAGAGCGCGCCGCCCGGCTGGCCGTTGAGCGTGTAGCCGAGTTCGTTCTGGTTGTTGACCTGCGCCGCGAAGCTCGTGGCGATGGCGCCCAGTTGCGCTTCGGCGGGGTCGAGCGTGTTCTGCACGAACGACACGAGGCCGCCCACCGTGCCGCCTTGCAGCGCGGCCGAGGAAAGCGGCTGGGGCGTGGAATTCGAACCCGCGAGGCCCGCCCACGCCACGGTAAGCTCGGCCGAGTTGGTGCTCGACGGCTGCGTGGTGAGGTTATAGCTCTGGTTGCTCACGACGAGCGGCTGGCCGTTGCCGAGGAACACGCTGTAGCCGTTGTTGTTCTGCACCACCTGCACGCCGACCAGCTGCGAGAGGTTCGCCACGGCCTGGTCGCGCGCGTCGAGCAACTGGTTCGGCTGCTGGCCGTTCGCGCTCGCCGCCGTGATCTGCGCGTTGAGCTGCGCGATCTGCTGCGAATACGAGTTGATCTGCGTGACCGAGTTCGAGAGCTGCGTGTTCACGCCCTGGCGCATCGCGTCGTACTGCTGGCCGGCCGAGTTGATCTGGTCGGCGAGCGTCTGCGCGTTCGAGAGCGCGGTCTGCATCGTCGAGGTGTTGGACGGCGCGTTCGCGACCGATTGCAGGCCGGTGAAGAACGAGGTGATCGACGTCGCGATGCCCGAGGTCGGGCTGCCGACGAGGTTCGAGAGCTGCGAGGCCAGGTTGTACGACGCGGTGAGCGAGCTGTTGCTCGACTGCGCGTTGTTGAGCGCGGTCGTGAGGTACTGGCTGTAGGCGCGCTGGACCGTCGCCGTGGTGACGCCGTTGCCGAGATAGCCGGAGCCCGTTTGCTGGCCGCTGGCCTCGGCGAATACGGGCGACTCGACGTCGTAACCCGCGGTGGACGAGTTGCTGATGTTCTCGCCCGAAGTCGCGATGCCGATCTGGGCCGCCTGCAAACCGCTCAAACCGATCGAGTAGATATTCGTGGTCATGCGTGATCCTCGTGAACGTCCGTCCGCCGGGGGCGGCCACGTGGGGTGGACTCCCTCTTATAACGGCAGGACGCGACGAAAATTGAGTGGCGGGACGCGGGAAATCCGCTGCGGAAACGTTTGGCCGAACCGGCCCGATTGGAGCGATCAGGCTGATCCGGCCGATCGGGTTGACCTCGCCGACCTGGCCGACCGGATCGACCCGGCCGGCTCGCCGGACCCGTGCGCCCGATCAGGCGCGCGCGAGCGAGCGGCGTTTCATTTCGAGCTGCGTGATGTAGCGTTGCAGGCTGTTCTCGGTGGAACCCGGCAGCGACTCGAAGCGCAGGCCGAGGTGATAGCGGCGCTCGCCGTTGGGCAGGTCGATGAAGCGCATCACCACGAGCGCCAGATCCACGCGCAGCTTGCCGTGCGCGCGCAGGTCGAGCTCGACGTCGGCCAGCACTTCGCCATGGGCGATGATGGCGGCGCGATCGTCGTTCGTGCGCAGGCCCACGCCGCCCAGCGAGACGTCGTGCAGCTCGAAGGCGAAGCGCTCGCCGTCCGCCAGCGTGCCGCGGCAGACGCACGGATCCAGCACCGGCGTATCCACGCGGAAGTACTCGCGGCGCTGCACGTAGAAGAGCACGTCGGGAAACGACGCCTCGAACGCGGGCCGGCCTTCGAACTCGGTGCGCCGCGGCGTGAGGGTGGTGAACTCCACGCGCACGCCGTCGGGCGAAGCATGGAACTGGCATTGCGCCGTCTCGAGCACGCCGGAGTTCTGCTCGGCGAGCGCGCCCCAGTCGAACACGAAGGTGCGCGCGCGCGGATCGACCTCCAGGATGCGCGTGACGAGCTGTCCGCCGCGGTACTGGAGGGTGAGAAAATCGCCGCGATTGGCGAGGTTGCGCAACTGCACGCCCACTTCGAGCGGGTTGCGGCGACCAAAGTCGGGGATCTCGCCTTCGTCCCCTGCCTGGTCCTGTTGATTCGACTGAACGGTATTCATCGGCCTGCCGGAATTTCGTGAACGTGCCGGCGCGCGTGAGACGGACCCGGCGCGCGCCATCCGGGCGGCGAAAGCCGCCCCGTGTTCTTCCCATCTCGTCAGCTTTAGCGGCAGGGCGGCGGGAAAATTTAGGGTTACGGCTGAAATATTTTCGGACGAAAGCGCCGCCCGGCGGGGCTTTGCGGCCGTTTCCGGCTGCAGCCGTGCGCCCTCGCCGCTGCGGCTTGCCGCTAACTTCGGCGTACTCGCCGCGTGGCAACGTTTGCATGCGCCGAATTTGGGCTATCTGGACGGGTTGCCTGGCCGGGCCTGGCCGTCAGACCATCTGCTGCATGATCGAAATGAGCTTGCGAGCGTAGTGCGGGTCGGTGGCATAACCCGCGCGCTGCATGCCCTGGGCGAAACCTTCGGCGCTGTGCGAGCTGTTGATGACGGATGCATAACGCGGGTTGTTCTTCAGCATGCCCGCATAGTCGGCCATCGCGTCTTCATAGGAGTCGTAGGCGCGGAATTTTTCCACCACCCGGTGCGGCGCGCCGTCCACGTACTCGGTCGTCACGGTCGAAACGGTCTTGCCCACCCAGTCTTTGGTGGCCTTGATGCCGAACACGTTGTGGCTGGTCGAGCCGTCCGCTTTCTTGATCTCGCGCTTGCCCCAGCCCGATTCGAGCGCCGCCTGACCGATGATGAAGCGCGCCGGAATGCCGGTGGAGGAGCTCGCCTGCTGCGCCGCATTGGCGAGCTTGCCGACGAACGCGTCCACCGAGGCGTCGCCGCTGTTGCCCGCCGGCACGAGGTCGCTGTTCGGGCCGTAGCCCGCGCCGCGGGTGAGCGCGCCGTTGGCCGACGCGTTGCCGTAGGCCCGGCCGAGCGCGTTGAGCATCGCGAGGTTGCCCGCGCTGCCGCCGCCGCCCTGGCCCGCGAGACCCGAGAGCGCGTCGCCGATGCCGCCGGTACCGCCCGCGCCGTCGGCGCCCTGCCCGCCCATGCTGCGCATGAGCTGCTTGATCATCGCGTTGGCGACGCCAATGCCCTTGTTCGACATCTGCTGCGACAACTGCTGGTCGAGCATCGAGGTGAACTGGGCGCTGTCGCGCGAATCGAGCGGACCGTCTTCGGGTGTCGCCTCGCGCATGCTCTTGAGCATCATCTGCGTGAACACCGCGTCGAACTGCTTCGCGGCCATCTTCACGCCCTGCTGCGGCGAGGCACTGGCGGCGGCGCGCATGGCGTCGAAGCCCTGCACGTCGAGCGCGAAGCGGTTCGTGAGGTCGAGGTTGCTGCCGATCGAAGACTTGTCCATCTCGTAGTCCTTAGATGATTTCGAGGTCGGCGCGCAACGCGCCCGCCGCCTTCATCGCCTGCAGGATCGACATGAGGTCCGCCGGGGTCGCGCCGAGCGCGTTGAGCGCCTTCACGACATCGGCGAGATTGGCGCCCGCCGTCACGAGCTTGAGCGACCCGTTGTCCTGCTTCAACTGGATCTGCGACTGGCGCGCCGCCACGGTCTGGCCGTTCGAGAACGCCCCGGGCTGGCTCACCACCGTCTGCGTGTTGACGACGACCGAGAGATTGCCGTGCGCCACCGCGCAGCTCTCGAGCGTCACCATCTGGTTCATGACGATCGAACCGGTGCGCGCATTGAGAATCACCTTCGCCGCCGGCTGCGCCGGGCGCACGTCGAGGTCCTGGATCTGGGCGATGAAGCCCACCTGCGCCGCCGGGTCGGCCGGCCCGCGCACCTGGATCGTGCGGCCGTCGAGCGGCGTGGCCGTGCCCTGGCCGAAGAGGTTGTTGATGGCCGCCACGATGCGCTGCGTCGTGTCGTAATCCATGTCGTTGACGTCCATCTGCAGGATGCCGCCCTGCTGCGCCACGGGCGAAGGCACCGCGCGCTCGACGATGCCGCCGCCCGCGATGCGGCCCGCCGCGAGCTGGTTCACCTGCACCCGGCTGCCGTTGGCCGAGGCGCCCGCGCCGCCCACCGCCACGTTACCCTGGGCGAGCGCGTAGACCTGGCCGTCCGCGCCCTTGAGCGGCGTGAGCAGCAGCGTGCCGCCGCGAATGCTCTTCGCGTTCGCGAGCGACGAAACGGTCACGTCGATCTGCTCGCCGGGCCGCGCGAACGGCGGCAGCACCGCCGTCACCATCACCGCGGCGACGTTCTTCAGCTGCATGTTGTTGAGCGTCTGCGAGCTCGAACCCGTCGCGCTCGACGTGTTGTTGATCGAGATGCCGAGGTTCGCGAGCATGTTCGCGAGCGTCTGGGTCGTGAACGGCGCCTGGGTAGTCTGGTCGCCCGTGCCGTCGAGGCCCACCACGAGGCCGTAGCCGATCAGCGGGTTGTCGCGCACGCCCTGGAACTGCACGAGGTCCTTCACCCGCTCGGCGCGGGCCGGCGTTGCGAACGCGAGGAGCGCCCCGCACGCGAAGACGAAGCCCATCGCCACGCCGAGCGCGGCGAGCACGTCTTTCACGCGCGAGCGGCGCGCATGCTGGAAGCGGATCTTCACCATGGCGCGACATTCAGGAAAAAGCGTTGCAGCCAGCCCATGGTCTCGGCCTCGTCGATCACGCCCTTCGCGGAGTATTCGATCTTCGCGTCGGCGACGTCGGTGGAGAGCACGGAGTTGTCCCCCGCAACGGTGTTGGGATTGACCACGCCCGAGAAGCGCACGAATTCGTTGCCCTGGTTGATGAGCATCTGCTTCTCGCCGGAGACGACGAGGTTGCCGTTGGGCAGCACGTTCGTCACGGTCACGGTGAGCACGCCGTTGAACGTGTTGGACGCATTCGCGCCGCCCGCGCCCGCGAACACGTTCGAGCCGGTCGAGTTCATGTTCATCTTGCCGAACAGGCCGCTCAGGAAGCCCGAGCTCGCGGTGCCGAACTGCGTGGTCGACGAGCGGTTCGTATTGGCGCCGGACGACTTGGTGGCGTTGATGTTTTCCGAAATGACGATGGTGAGGATGTCGCCGATATTGCGCGGACGCTGGTCTTCGAAGAGCGGCCGGCCCGCGTAGCCCGGGTTGAAGATCGCGCCGGGCGACGCATTGGGCGGCGGCGCCGGCGGCACGGCCGTCATCGGCTGCTGCGTGATCGGCTCTTTCTTCGGGTAATAAGCGCAGCCGGCGAGCGCCATCAAGGCCGCCTGGGCCAGGAGGGCCGCCGCGTACCTGCGAAGGTGGGTTCTTGAGGACTGCGCCATGCTGTTCACCGCTTCGATTCCTTGCTCGCCATCAGACCGACATCTGGCTCAGGGTCTGCAACATCTGGTCGGAGGTGGTCACCGCCTTGCTGTTGATTTCGTACGCGCGCTGGGTCTCGATCATGTTCACGAGTTCCTGCACGACGTTCACGTTCGACGCTTCCACGTAACCCTGGTTGAGCGTGCCCGAGCCGTTCAGGCCCGGCGTGCTCACCGTGGGCGTGCCCGAGGAGGCCGTTTCCGAGAGCAGGTTCTCGCCGTTCGACTGGAGGCCGGCCGGGTTGATGAACATGGCGAGCTGCAGCGACCCGACGGTCGTGTTGTTCGACGAACCCGGGGTCGTGATCGTCACCACGCCGTCGCTGCCGATGGTGAGCGAGGTGGCATTCGAGGGGATCGTGATGGCCGGGATCACCTGGTAGCCGCTCGAGGTCACGAGCTGGCCCTGCGAGTTGGTCTGGAACGAGCCGTCGCGCGTGTAGGCGGTGGTGCCGTCGGGCATCTGCACCTGGAAGAAGCCCTGGCCGTTGATGGCCACGTCCTTCGAATTGCCGGTCTGCGTGAGGTTGCCCTGCGTGTAGAGGCGCTCGGTGGCGACCTGCTGCACGCCGGTGCCGACCTGGCTGCCCGAGGGCAGCTCGGTTTCCTGGGTGGAGTTCGCACCCGGCTGGCGCAGCGTCTGGTACATCAGGTCCTCGAACACGGCGCGCGAGCCCTTGAAGCCATTGGTGCTCACGTTCGCGAGGTTGTTCGAGATCACGTCCATCTGCGCCTGCTGCGCATTCATGCCGGTGGCGGCGATGTAAAGCGATCGGTTCACGGTGTCTTTCTCCCGGTCGTGCCGCGCGCGGCGCGGCCCTCAATTTCTGGCTGGATGCCTAGCTGAACTGCAGCAGCTGATTGGCGGTCTGGTCGTTCTGGTCGGCGGTCTGCATGAGCTTCGTCTGCATCTGGAACTGCCGCGCGTTGGTGATCATCGAGACCATCGCCGCGACCGGATTGACGTTGCTGCCTTCGAGCGATTCGGTCGCCACCTGCACGGTCTGGTCCGCGTCGGCGGGGTTGCCGTCGCCGGTGTGGAACAGGCCGTCGTTGCCGCGCGTGAGCGTGCCCGCGGGCGGATTCACGAACTTGATCTGGTCGATCATCGCGATCGCGTCGGGCGGGCTGCCCGCCGCGATGGCCGAGACCGTGCCGTCCGAGCCGATCGTCACCTGCGAGCCCGGCGGCACCGCGATCGGGCCGCCGCCGCCGATCACCTGCTGGTTGTTGGCAGTCACGAGCTGGCCGTTCTCATCCACGTGCAGGTTGCCCGCGCGGGTGTAGGCCTCGTTGCCGTCGGCCGTCTGCACGGCGATGAAACCCGGGCCCTGGACGGCGATGTCGAGCGGGTTGCCCGTCTTCGAGATCGCGCCGGGCGTCATGTCCGAGCCGGGCGTGGCCGACAGCACGAAGGTGCGCGTCGTGTCGTCGTTGACCGTCGAGCCGTCGCCGTACGACATCGGCACCGCGCGGAAGTTGGAAAGCTGCGCACGAAAGCCCGTGGTCGAGACGTTCGCCAGGTTGTTCGCGATGGTGGCCTGCTGCTCGAGCGCCTGCCCGGCGCCCGTCATCGCGGTGTAGATCAGTCGGTCCATGATTCGCCCGTTCCCTCACATTGCCGGTGGATGGCTTACATCTGGAGCAGCGTCTGATCGACGGTCTGCTGCGTCTTGATCGTCTGCGCGTTCGCCTGGTAGTTGCGCTGCGCGGTGATCAGATCGACCAGCTGGTTCGTCAGATCGACGTTCGACTCTTCCACCGCGCCGCCCGAAAGCGTGCCATGGTTCGTGCTGCCCGGCGTCGAGACCTGCGCGACGCCCGAAGCCGCCGTTTCCTGGAACTGGTTGCCGCCCAGGTTCACGAGGCCGTTCGGGTTGTTGAAGTTGGCGAGCACGATCTGGCCGAGCGCCATGGTCTGGCCGTTCGAATAGTTGCCCGTGATGGTGCCGTCGGTGCCGATCGTGAAGTTCGACAGCGTGCCGCTCGCGTAGCCGTTCTGCGTGAGGTTGTTCACGCCGTTCGCGCCGCCGAACTGGGTCGTGCCGTTGACGTTGATCGAGACGGTCTGCGGTGCCGCGCCGTCGGTCGGATTGATCGTCAGGTTGAAGATGCCCGTCGAGGCGGTCGCGGTGCCCGTCGTCGCCGGCGGAACCGGCGGCAGCGTCGTGCCCGAGAGCTGGCCCGAGGAGTTGAACGCCATCGTGCCGAGGTCGGTCGTCGTGCCGTTGTTCACCGCATAGACCTGGGCCGAACCCGTCCCGTTCTGCACGTAGTACAGATTGATGGTCTGCGTGCCGCCGAGCGAGTCGAAGCCCGTGATCGAGGTGGAGTAGCTGTAGCTGCTCGAATTCGTCGGGCTGAACGGCGTGACGGTGGGCGCCGTGCCCTGCGCGTTCAGGTTCACCTGCGCCGAGACCGAAGTGGTCGCGAGCGGCGCGATGTTGGTGGTCGGCACCTGCAGCGGCACCGTCTGCGCCGTGTTGATCACGCCGGTCGAGTTCGCGGCATAGCCCATCAGGTCGTTGCCCTGGGCGTCCGTGATGAAGCCGTTCGAATTGAGCTGGAACACGCCGTTGCGCGAATACGTGAGCGTGCCGTTGTTCGACATCTGGAAGAAGCCGTTGCCGTTGATCGCCACGTCGAGCGCCTGGCCCGTGGTGTTGATCGTGCCTTGCGAGAAGTCCTGCTGCACGTTGGCCAGCGCGGCGCCCAGACCGATCTGGTTGTTCACCGAAGTCGCGAGGGTGTTCGCGTAGACGTCCGCGAACTGCGCCGTGCTTTGCTTGAAGCCGACGGTGTTCGCGTTCGCGATGTTGTTGCCGATCACATCGAGGTCGTTCGACGCTGCGGCGAGACCGCTCAAACCTTGTTGATAGCCCATGTTTTCTTCTCCGCGTTATGTCTGGATCATTCGATGCCGGCGACGTTCGACAGCGCGACCGTCTTGCCGTTGGCGAGCTGCAGGCCGGCTGCGCCGCCCGTCTGCTGGACCACGCCCGTGACCTGGCTCGCGACGAGCGCGGTGGCCGTGGCGGCCTGGCCGTTGGTCGTGGCCGCGGCGCTGACCGTATAGGTGCCGGCCGGCAGCACGGCGCCCGTCGTATCCGTCGGCGTCCAGCTGACCGGCACCGTGCCCGCCGACTGCGCGCCGAGGTCGATCGTGTTGACGACCTGGCCCGACGAGTTGGTGATCGTGAGCTTCACGTCCGACACCGCCGCCGGCAGCGAAACGCCGATCTGCGCTATCGCGTCGCCCGAACTCGAGCTTGCGCTCGAGCCGGAGCCCGAGCTCGCGGCCGACACCGCGAAGCTGCTGCCGGGGGCGAGCACCGTCGAGCCGATCAGGAGAGCGGCCTGGGCGTTCTGGCCCGCGGAGAGCTGCGTGGAGAGCGACGAGAGCGAAGTATTGAGCTGGCCGATGCCCGACACCGTGTCGATCTGCGCGAGCTGCGAGGTCATCTGCGAGCTGTCCATCGGATCGGTCGGATCCTGGTTCTGCAGCTGCGTGACGAGCAACTGCAGAAAGGTGGTCTGCAGGTCGCTCGCGCTCGTGCCGCTCGTGGAACCGGACGAGCTTGCGGTGCTCGTGCCGTTCATCGTGTCGAGCAGCTGCTGCGATACGGTGGCGCTACTGCCGCCGATGGTGGTGTTGGTGGTCAACGCGTTCTCCTGGGATGCGTTTCGTCTGTTCTTGCGTGTGGTGTTGCTGCTTAACGTTTGCCCGAAGGGTTTGCCCGAATGCGTCCGGCCCGGCCGCGCGGCCCGCAGGCCGCCAATGCGCCGCTCAGGTGCCGATCGTCAGGGTCTTGAGCATCAGCTGCTTGGCGGTGTTCAGCGTTTCGACATTGGCCTGGTACGAGCGCGACGCCGAGATCATGTTCACCATTTCCTGCACCGGGTCGACGTTGGGCATCGTCACGTAGCCGTTCTCGTCCGCGGACGGGTTGCTCGGGTCGTAGGTCTGCTTCATGGGCGTGGGGTCGTCGACCACGCCCGTCACCTTCACGCCGCCCACCTGCTGGCCCGAGGCCGTGCGCGAGCCGCCCAGCGGATCGACCGCGAACACCACCTGCTTCGCCTTGTAGGGCTGACCGTCGGGGCCCGTGGTGGAGTCGGCGTTGGCGAGGTTGGACGCCGTCACGTTCAGGCGCTGCGACTCGGCCGTCATGGCGGAGCCGGCAACGCTGAAAATATTCATCAGGGATGGCATGGTTTCGCTCCTTAGCTCGAACCCGACGTAATCGCCGAGAGCATCGTCTTGATCTGTCCGGACAGCGACGTCATGCCCGCCTCGAAGTGCAGCGCGTTATCGGCGAACTGCACGCGTTCGGTGTCGAGATCCACCGTATTGCCGTCGAGCGCGGGCTGCGTGGGGTTGCGGTACATGAGCGGGCTCGTGTACTGCTCGCTCGGGCCGCCCGTGGGAATCAGCTTCACGTTGCCGGCCATGTGGCCCGCTTCCGTGGTCGCCATGGTCATGCCGCTCGTCACGCCCGCGGGCTGCGTCATCGCGAGCGGCGCGGCATTGCCGCCGACCGGGCTCGCCATGCCGGACGGCGTGGTGGCGCCCTGCTGCCGGAGCGCGCCCGCGAGCGAAGCCGAGAAGTCGACGTCGCGCGCGAGGTAGCCGGGCGTATCGGCGTTCGCGATGTTCGCGGACAGGAGCGCCTGACGGGTGGCGCGCACGTCGAGCGCTTCGCGGCCGAAGGCGAATTCGGCGTCGAGTTTGTCCAGCATCGGGCGTTCTCCGTTGTCCTTACGTGAGACGAACACGAAATGAAAGACGGCCCGCGCAATGCGCAGACCTTTTCGCATGGAGAGGAATGTTAGGCGGGGCTGGCAAGAACCAATCGGACGAATAGCCGGGAAAGCGCCCCTCTATTCGACGTAAGCGCGCGGGGGACGCCGCCTAGAATGCGATGCGTGTCAATGCAATTCTGGAGAGATCGCCATGCCGCAGACTGCCCCAACCCGAGCGCGCCGCGCCGGCATGGACCGGCGCTCGCGCGGCGGTGCGTTCCTCGCGCGGCTTTCGGGCGTCGCGCTGTGCTGCGGCCTGGCCGCGGCGGGCGGTGTGCGTGCGCAGTCTGCGCAACCGACGCAATCTTCGGATAGCCAGATCTATATTCCGGGTCCGGGCGATCGCGCCGGGTCCGATGCCGTACGCATGAGCGCCATGCTCGCAGCGCCCGGCAGCGCGCCTGCGGCCGCCACGGCGCCGAATTACGCGGCACTTTCGCGCTTGCCCAACGGCGCGAGCAGCACCGGCAGCGACAGCGCGCCCGGCGGCATGATCACGATCCCCGGTCCGGGCGAGCGCGGGAGCGCCCCGCAAGCCGACGCACCGCAGATCGTCACGATTCCCGCGCCGGGCACGACCGCAACCGCCGCATCGGTGCCGGGCGTCGCCACGCCGTCGGCCGCACGCAATGGCGCGAACGCGCTGCCGCGCGTGAACGTCGCCACGGCGTCGAGCCGCGTGGCGCCGGTGGTGGTCGAGGCTTCAGGACCGGAGGCTCAGGCCGGCTACGCAGCCGCCAATGCGCGCGCCAACGCCATCCAGCGTTACGCCGCCGCGGTCGCGAGTACGAACCCGAACGCGAACACCGCCGCCGCCGCGAAACAGAACGTGGCCGCGCCGCCAAACACCGCCATGGCCCCGGCTACCGCCGCCGCGCAGCCGGTGCCCGCAGGTCAGCAGGACGGCGAATCGATCCGCGCCGCCGCGCTCTCGTTCCTGCAGCAGCAGTCGGTGGGGCTGCCCGGCAAGGTCACCGTGACCGTTGCGCCGGTGTTCCCGCGCGGCCTCGCCGCCTGCACCTCGCTCGACCCGTTCATGCCGCCCGGCGCGCGCAGCTGGGGCCGCACGACCGTGGGCGTGCGCTGCGTGGGCGCGAAGCCCTGGACGCTCTATGTGGCCGCGCGCGTGGCCGTGGACGTCACCTACTACGTCGCAGGCCGCCAGATCGAGCCCGGCCAGACGCTTTCCATGGCCGACCTGACCCCGCGCGAAGCCGATCTCGCCAGCCTGCCGCGCACCGTCATCACCGATCCGTCGCAGGCCGCGGGCGCCCTCGCGCTCCTGCGCATCTCCGCCGGCCTGCCGCTGCGCACCGACATGCTGCGCAGCGCGGCGTCGGTCACGATCGGCCAGACCGTCAAGGTGGTCGCCGTGGGCACCAACTTCACCATCTCGTCCGAAGGCAGCGTGCTCAACAATGCGGCGCCTGGCGAGCAGGTGCGCGTGCGCACCTCGGGGGGGCAGATCATCACGGGTGTCGTGAAGGACGCCGGCACCGTGCAGATCCAGATATGAGCGGTAGCACACGTAACAGCATGTAACGGCAGGAGTTTCACACTAAAGTTCGGGCCGGCGGCTGCCGATATCACGATCAAATCGATCAGGAAGAGCCATCGTGAAAATCGACTCCACCACCCGCAATGAACCGCGCACGCTGCAAGACGGCGTGGCGCGCACGCAGCAAGGCGAATCGGCCGGCACCGCGAGCGCCGGTGGCGCCGCCGCGGGCGCATCCGCGCAAGCGTCTTCCGGCAGTGCCGGCTCGGATGCGAACGTGAGCCTCTCGGCGCTTTCGTCCTCGCTGCGCTCGCTCGCGGCAAGCGGTTCCGCCGACATCGACACGGCCCAGGTCGAGTCGATCAAGAGCGCGATCCGCAATGGCACCCTGCAGATCGACACCGGCAAGATCGCGGACGGCGTGCTGCAAACCGCGCGCGACCTGCTGACGCCGACTTCGGGGAACTGAAACCCGCCCGAAAGGCGACTATTTTTTGAGCGACGATGAAAGACGCCCTGCTAGCCACGCTGATCGACGAACACGCCACCGTTGAGGCCTTCGCATCGCTCCTCGCCGTCGAGCAGAAGGCGCTCACGTCGCTGGACGGCATGGGGTCGCTGCCGCAGATCGTCGAGCAGAAGACCACGCTCACGCAGCGCCTCGCCGGTCTGGAGAAGGTGCGCGACGCGGAGCTCGCGGGTCTTGGCCTGCCGGCCGGTCCGAAGGGCATCGAGATGGCGTGCGAGCACGACGACCGGCTCGCCGGCCAGTGGCAACTGCTCAAGGGTTCGACCGAGCGCGCGCGGCGCGCCAATCTCACGATCGGCATGATGATCCGCACGCGCATGGAACATAACCGCCGCGCGCTCGCGATCCTGCGCGGCGACACGGGAAATTCCGCGCCGATGCTCTACGGCCCGGATGGGCGGTTGCCTGCGTTCGGGCTTTGAGTCGCCGTATTTGCGGATAAACGCAGGTAAGAAAGCAAAAAGCCGAAGCGTTGTGCGCTTCGGCTTTTTGCTTTTGCGGCCTTGCAGCCCTGGGGCTCTCCGGTCGCGATCCCTCGAGGCCAGCCTCCGCCTCAGTTCTCCGACCCTGCCCAGGCCATCTCGCGCAGCCGCGTGCGCAGGCGCGCCACGGCCTGGCTGTGCAGCTGGCATACCCGCGACTCGCTCACCTCCATCACCGCGCCGATCTCGCGCAGGTTCATGCCGCGCTCGTAGTAGAGCGACATCAGGAGCTTCTCGCGCTCGGGCAGCCGGTCGATCGCCTCGATCAGCGCGCCGCGCAGGCTGTCGTCGAGCAGCGCCGAAAGCGGGTCCGAATGGTCGACGCAGTAGCGGTCGAGGAACGGCTCGTCCTCGGCGGAACGGTCGAAGTCCTCGTAATAGATGAGCTGGCTGCCGTGCAGATCCTGCAGCATCGACTGGTAATCGTCGAGCGGCATGTTCAGATGGTCGGCGATTTCGGTTTCGCTCGCCGCGCGCCCGAGGCGCTGCTCCACCTGGTGCACGGCCGTTTCCACCTCGCGCGAGGTGCGGCGCAGGCTGCGCGGCAGCCAGTCGTTGCTGCGCAGCTCGTCGAGCATCGCGCCGCGAATGCGCTGGCTCGCGTAGGTCTCGAACTGCGCGCCCTGGTCTTCCTTGTAGCGGTTGGCCGCATCCATCAGGCCGATCATGCCGGCCTGGATCAGATCGTCGAGGTCAACGCTCGCGGGCATCTTGGCGACGAGCTGCAGCCCGAGACGCCGCACGAGCGGCGCGTACTTCGTCAGCACGTCGGCCTGCGAGATTTTTCCTTGAGCGTTATACATCGTGCTCTCCTGCAACATGTCCTCTGCAACGTTCCGCGGCGCCGCTCAAGCGGGCTGCGTCGTGGGGCGCTGCGCGGGCGGATCGGCCCGCCAGCCCGCATGGGCCGGCTCGGGGGCGGATGTAACGCCAGCAACGGTTGAAACGAATGCGTCCGCGGCCGCGGCAGCCGCCGCGCCCAGCAGGCGCGAAGTGCCCGGCGAGCGCGACGACACCGCCGGCCGCATCGGCCAGTGCGGCAGCGCATCGGCGAGATGGCGAAAATCGCGCGCGGCGGCCGTCGACGGAAACGCGTCGACGATGCAGCGCGAGAGTTGCACCGCGCGCGGCATGTGCGGGTCGGCCGCGACCCAGCCGGCGCTTTCCAGCGTCACGCTCAGGTAGCGGCTCGCCACGCCCGCGAGGTTTTCGAGGGCCGACTGCGCTTCCTCCACGCTCGCCACCTGGTTCGCGAGCACGCGGAACTGCCCGATCGCGTGCGCGAAATGCAGGCGCTTCACGCTCGCATAGGTGTCGGTGATCGACTGCGCGCACACGCGCATCACGATCAGCACGTCGTGCGCATGCAGCGCGAGCGGTGACAGGGCGCCTTCGGCGTCGAGCTGGGCATCGATCAGCACGACGTCGGCGGGCCCCGCCAGCACTTTCTGCAACTGCGCACCGGTGTAGCGCGCGCGGTTCTCGCGCGAGGCGGCGAGCACGCTGAAGCCGAGCCCATGACGCCCCACGGCATCGGCGAGCGCCATCTCGCCGCGCATGACGGCCTCGAAGTTGCCCGCGCCGCGCACGCCGCCAAGCGTCGTGCACACCGAATGCGGTCCGAGGCACTCGTCGATCACGAGCACGTCCTTGCCCTGCTCGGTGAGCGCCGCGGCCAGATTCACCACGGTCGTCGTGCGGCCCGGCGCGCCCGCGCCTCCCGTGACGGCGACCACGCGCGAGCCGACGCGTGCCAGCAGCCGCCGCAGCCCTTCGGCCTGATCGATCACGAACTTATCCAAACTGAACCTCGGGAGACTGCGAACCCGTGCGCAGCGAGAGCGCGGAAAGCAGCGCGGGGATGTCGTCCTCGTGCGGCACGAACGGCGAATGTTCGCGCGGCACGCAGAACGCGCTGCGTACCAGGAAGCGGCGCGTGG
Organism: Paraburkholderia sp. J12; assembly: GCF_905220215.1. Taxonomy (NCBI): domain Bacteria; kingdom Pseudomonadati; phylum Pseudomonadota; class Betaproteobacteria; order Burkholderiales; family Burkholderiaceae; genus Paraburkholderia; species Paraburkholderia sp. J12. The sequence goes on along the minus strand of NZ_CAJMZC010000002.1, from coordinate 738,007 downwards.
CCACGTACAGGTTCTCGGGCACCTTCTGGCCCGTCGAAACGTAGTGCACCGGCAGCTTGTAGCGCAGCACCGTGTCGAGCGCGCTGCCGAGGTTGGTCGCTTCGTCGAGCTTGGTGAGGATGCAGCCCGTGAGCGGCGCCTTGTCGGGCGAGCTCTGGTAGGCCTGCACGACTTCGTTGAGCGTGTCGCCGTGGCTCGTCGCGGAGAGCAGCAGGAGGCGCTGCACCGGGCGGCCCGCGCCGCACAGCATGGCGATCTGGTCGGCCACGGCGCGGTCGCGCTGGCTCATGCCGATCGTGTCGATCAGCACGATGTGCTTGTTCTTCAGTTCGGTGAGCGCGAGCTGCAGGTCCGCGCCGTCGCGCACCGCGTGCACCGACACGCCGAGGATTTTGCCGAAGATGCGCAGCTGCTCGTGGCCGCCGATACGGTAGCTGTCGGTGGTGAGGAGCGCCACGCGGCTCGCGCCGAAGCGCATCACGCAGCGCGCGGCGAGCTTCGCCGTGGTGGTGGTCTTGCCCACGCCGGTCGGGCCCATCAACGCGAACACGCCGCCGCGCTCCATCAGGGCTTCCTCGTTCTCCAGCACCGGCAGATTCGATTCGAGCACCGACTGGATCCACTCCATGCCGGCTTCGTCGGTTTCGACGGCGGGCATGCGGTCGATCATCATCTTCACGAGCTGCGCCGAGAAGCCCGCCGCGAACAGCTGCTTGGTGAGCGCGCCCTGCACCGGGCTGCGGCGCTGGCGCTCGCCCCACAGGAGACCCGCGAACTGCTCTTCCATCATGCCGCGCATCGAGGCGAGCTCGTGCATCACGGTCTCGTTCACGACCTGTTCGATGCGCGTGCGGATCGCTTCGCTGACGGTTTGCGCCGCGTTCGCAGCCGGGCCGGCCGCGCCCGCGTCGTTGGCCGACGCGGCGGAAGGCGCCGGGCCGACCGCTTCGGGGCCGTGGCCGAGGCGCGCCGCGGCGCGGCGGGCGGCGACTTCGGCGGCTTCGCGCGCCCACTCGGGCGTGCTCGCATCGACGTCGGGCGGCAGGATCGGGTCGGCAGGCATGCCGAGGCCCTTCGCGATGGCATCGGCGGGCGAGATGCCCGCGGCGCGCGCGGCTTCCTGCTGGTTCGCGATACGGCGGGCGTGGTCGATCAACCAGGGGTTCGTTTCGGCCATCGTGCGCTGCCCGCGCGGGGCGATGGGCGGCGGATCGGGGAGGATCGACTGGGCCGCGGCCTGCTCCAGCATCGCGGCGGCTTCGCGCGGCGCGAGCGGCCGCTGTGCGGTGCGCGCGGCGCCTGCTGCGAGCGGCGGAATCGGCGAGGCGGCGGATTGTGCGGCGGCAGCGGTTGCGCCCGCTGCGGCGGCGTTCGCCGCCACGTTTGCGTGAGCGCCCGACATCGGCGCCGCGGCGTGCTGCGTTTGGCCGGGCATGCCTGCGGGTCCGGTCTGTGCGGGCGTGCCGTATACGGCAGGCTTCTGCATGCCTTCGAAGGCGATCGAGACAGCGGCGTCGTCGCCGTCGTCGTCGCTATCGTCCGAGGCGTCGGCCCAGGGGAGTGCGGCGCCCGGCTGCGCGCCCACCTCGGGGCTCGCGCCGAAGACCGACGAGAACACGTCCGGCACACCGCCGGCGTACGGATTCGCGCCGCCCGCCGCGGCGGCGGCGCCGGGCGTGGACGTGCCGGGGAACGCCGCGGGACGGCCGAGCTTCGTCGCGCTGGCGAGCGGCTGTCCCGCTGCCGCGGCGGCATCGGCCGGCGCGATCGCCGCGAGATCGCTGTCCGCGAGCGCGACGATTTCGACGCTGCCGTCGTCGAGCGTTCGGTTCGACAGGACGACGGCGTCGGCGCCCAGCGCTTCGCGCACGAGGCGTAGCGCGTCGCGGCTGGTGCCGCCGATGAATTTGCGAATGTTCAAGCTGAGCCCCCGATTGAGGTGAGCGGCACGCGTGCCGCCTTCGTTTGCTGCTGGTCTCGTGCTGTTTAGCGTCCCTGCGATCCCCGGGCGTCAGACGCGGCGCCCCGGGCGCAAGACCTTTTCCGATGTTGGAATTATTTCGAAGCCAGCGCCTTCACGATCGATGGATCAGGGCGGGGAAATGCGGGCAATTCGCGCAATGGGCCGCGGGTGGGGCCGAGGCGGGGAATCCTTGCCGGGTGCACGCAAGGCACGCGGGTAGCGAAAGACCGCGTCGCGAGACGACTCTGCCCGTGTTTGACTTGACCATTTAACAGGTCTATTATTGGATCTATTATCTGGTCTTTAATTGTTCGAGGTTGACGGTGGTCAACCCCAGCTTCGCGAGGATCTGCACAATGGAAAACATTCTTGCCCGAGCATCGATCGGCATCAGCGAATTGAAGGTCAACCCAACGGCGACCATCGAAAAAGCGCAAGGTCCGGTCGCAGTGCTCAACCGAAACAAGCCTGTCGCGTACCTGATTCCGGCCGCCATCTGGGAGGCTGTCTGCGAGCGTATCGAAGACATCGAACTGGCGAAGATCGTCAAGGAACGCGCCGGCGAAAAAGCCGTGAGCGTCAAGCTTGAAAACCTATGAACTGAAATTCCTGGAATCCGCATTGAAGGAATGGCAACGCCTTGACGCCACCGTTCGCGCGCAATTCAAGAAGAAGCTCGCCGAACGGCTGGAGCATCCGCATGTCGCGTCGGCGAGGCTGCACGACATGCCGGACTGCTACAAGATCAAGCTCGCTGCCGTGGGGTATCGCCTCGTGTATCGCGTGATCGACGACGCGCTGGTCGTGACCGTCATTGCGGTCGGCAGGCGCGAGGCCAGCCGGGTCTACCGCATCGCTTCGCAACGGCTGCACTAGCGGCGGCGCACAAGCAAAAGCCCGCCGAAGCGGGCTCCTTTTTGGCCGTCACGGTCCGGCGCCACCTCAACCTCAGCTCCTCCTTCAGCCGCCCCCCACCACATTCACTACCCTCACGTTGCGCGTATCCGGCACCTCGGCATACGAGAGCACCTTCAGCTGCGGCAGGCTGCGGCGCAAAAAGCGCGAAAGCATGGGCCGCAGCGCATGCTGCACCAGCAGCACCGGCGCGAGCCCCAGGCCCTGCTGGCGCGCCATCGCGTTTTCGGTCTGCGTGAGCAGCGTGTGCGCGAGACCCGGCTCCAGCCCCGGGTTCGGCCCCGAGGTAAGCGTTTGCGACAGCACGCGCTCGAGGTTCGCGTCGAGCCCCATCACCTGCATGTCGCCGTTGCCCGGGAACCATTGCTGCGTGATCGCGCGGCCAAGCGCAATGCGCACCGCCGCCGTGAGGTCGTGCGCGTCGGTCACGCGCCCGGCGTGCTCGGCCAGCGCCTCCATGATCGTGCGCATGTCGCGGATCGGCACGCCTTCTTCCAGCAGGTTCTGCAGCACCTTCTGCAGCGTCGTGACCGGCAGCACCTTCGGCACGAGGTCGTCGACGAGCGAAGGCGTGTCCTTCTGCACCCGCTCGAGGAGCGCCTGCACTTCGCGGCGCCCGAGCAGCTCCGAGGCGTGCGTCACGACGAGGTGGTTCAGGTGCGTGGCGACCACGGTGCTCGAATCGACGACCGTGTAGCCGTACACCTGTGCCTGCTCGCGCAGGTTCGTGTCGATCCAGATGGCGGGCAGGCCGAAAGCCGGATCGGCCGTGGGCGTGCCCGGCAGCGCCGCGCTCACCTGGCCCGGGTTGATCGCGAGCCACTGGCCCGGATACGCCTCGCCCGTGCCCACCTCCACGCCCTTGAGCGTGATGCGGTAGGCGTTCGGGCGCAGTTCGAGGTTGTCGCGAATATGAATGACGGGCGGCAGGAAGCCGATTTCCTGCGCGAACTTCTTGCGGATGCTCTTGATGCGCTTGAGCAGTTCGCCGTCGGTGTTCTTGTCCACGAGCGGGATGAGCCGGTAGCCCACTTCGAGGCCCAGCGTGTCGATCAGCACGACGTCGTCCCAGCTCGCCTCGGCGTTTTCGGCAGGCGCGAGCGCGGTGGGCGTGGAGTCCACCAGCACGGCGCTCTCCTTCTTCGCCTCGGCGTTCTTCTTCATGATCCGGCCCAGCTGGATCAACCCGGCGCCCAGCAGCAAAAACGCGAAGTGCGGCATGTTCGGGATCAGGCCCATCAGCACCATGATCGTGCCGGCGATCATCAGCACGCGCGGGTTCGTGAAGAGCTGGCTCGTGAGCTGCGTGCCGATGTCCTCGTTGGTCGCCACGCGCGAGACGATCACGCCGGCCGCGGTGGAGATCACGAGCGACGGGATCTGGGCGACGAGGCCGTCACCGATCGTGAGCAGCGTGTAGGTCTTGCCCGCGGTCGCGAAATCCAGGCCGTGCTGCACGACGCCGACGATCAGGCCGCCGATGATGTTGACCGCCATGATGATGAGGCCGGCAATGGCGTCCCCGCGCACGAACTTGCTCGCGCCGTCCATCGACCCGTAGAACTCGGCTTCCTGGGCGATTTCGCCGCGGCGCTTGCGCGCGGCCTCTTCGTTGATGAGGCCGGCGTTCAGGTCGGCGTCGATGGCCATCTGCTTGCCGGGCATCGCGTCGAGGGTGAAGCGCGCCGCCACTTCGGCGATCCGGCCCGCGCCCTTCGTGATCACCATGAAGTTGATGACCATCAGGATCACGAATACGACGATACCCACCGCGAAGTTGCCGCCCACGAGGAAGTGGCCGAACGACTCGATCACCTTGCCCGCCGCGTCGGGGCCGGTGTGGCCTTCGAGCAGCACGATCCGCGTGGACGCCACGTTCAGCGAGAGCCGCAGCAGCGTGGAGAACAGCAGCACGCTCGGGAACGCCGCGAAGTCGAGCGGCTTCATCGTGTACATGCTGACGAGCAGCACCATCACCGAAAGCGCGATGTTGAAGGTGAACAGCAGATCCAGCAGGAACGGCGGCAACGGCAGGATCATCATGCCGAGGATCATGCAGATCAGGATCGGCCCCGCGAGCGCGCGCAGGTTCGTGCCTTGCAGCACGTCCGGGCGGCGCGCGAGAAAACCGGTGCGGGCGTTCATTCAGAAGCTCCTTCGTTGCCGCGGCGCGCGGCATTGGGTGAATTGCCTGCGCCGTCACTGCTTTCGGTGCCGTCGGCGGTGCCGGCCGGCTTTGTTGGGTTGCCGTCGGCCTGCGCGGCCGTGTTCCGTGCGTTTCCTGGTGTGTTTCCTGCATTGGCCGCGTTGACCGTGTTCGCGGCATCGGAGGCGGTGGCGCTCGCCATGGCTGCCGCGTCGGGGCCGAGGGCGTCCTCGGCTTCTTCGTTCGCGTCGTCGTCGCTCACGGCGCCCTTGTCGAGATCGGGCGGCACATCGAGATCGGTCGGGGCCATCGGCACGTCGCCGCCATGCGCGCGAAAGCGCTTCAGCTGGTACACCCACGCCAGCACCTGCGCGACCGCGCCGTAGAGCGGGCCCGGAATCTCGCGGTTCAGATCGACGTTGTAATAAAGCGCGCGGGCGAGCGGCGGCGCTTCGAGGAGCGGCACGTCGTGTTCGACGGCGATCTCGCGAATGCGCGCCGCCACGAGGTTCACGCCTTTCGCGATGACCTTCGGCGCACCCATCTCGCCGTCGGCATACTGAAGCGCCACGGCGAAGTGCGTCGGGTTGGTCACCACCACGTCGGCCTTCGGCACCTGGGTCATCATCCGGCGGCGCGCCATGGCGCGCTGCTGCTGGCGAATGCGGCCCTTCACGTGCGGGTCGCCTTCGTTCTCGCGGTGCTCGCGCTTGACCTCTTCCTTCGTCATGCGCAGCTTGCGGTGGTATTGCCAGAGCTGGTAGGGCACGTCGAGCGCGGCCACCACGAACATGCCCGCGACCGTCGTGCCGCAGCACACGGCGATGAGGTGGAACGAGTCCGAGTAGGCGCGCAGGCCCGGCTGCATGGCGAGGCCCAGAATCTCCTCGCGATGGTTCCACACGGCCATACTGCCGATCACCCCCACCACGAGCGTTTTCGCGAACGACATGCCGAGCTGGATCGGGCCGTTCAGCGAGAAGATGCGCCCGAGTCCCGCGATGGGGTCGAGGCGGCTGAATTTCGGCTCGAGCGACGCCGTGCTGAAGAGCCAGCCGCCGAGCGCCATCGGCGCGAGCAGGGCGGCGAAACCCGTGAGCGCGAGCACCGGGGCGATCGCCGAAAAGCCTTCGCTCGCGACGGCCCCCGCGCCGATCAGCATGCGGCTGGTATCGAACACCATCGCGTGGTTGAAGGTGAGCGCGCCGCGCAGCATGTCCTGCATGCGCATGCCGATCATGCCCGAGAGCATCCACGTGCCGTAGAAACCGGCCGAAAGCAGCGCAAACGTCGAAAGCTCCCGCGAACGCGCAACCTGCCCCTCCTCCCGCGCCCTCTGCAGGCGCTTGGGAGTGGCGGATTCGGTTTTTTCGAGGTCGCTGTCCTCAGCCACGGATGCTCCGGTCGGTGGCGTGCGGCGCCGGCAAGGCGGCGCACACCCATTTTCAGTGACAGCGATTATTGCCGCGCGGCGCCAGCGGCGATTGGCGGAGTAAGGCGGAGAAACGGGGGTATTTCAGGGGATGGGCGGCCGCAGCGAAGGGAGCGCGGTGTGCCCTGTTGAAAACAGGGGCGGAGCCGGCCGTGCGGCGGGAGGACCGGCCGGGCGTGTGATGCCGCCCGGCCGGCCTGGACCCGAATTGCCCCGGATTGATCCGGATTGACCCAGGGCGGGCCTAGAAAGCGACGTACGGCGCCTGGCTGCCGCCAATGGCGGCCGTATTAAGACCGAAATACACGTAGCGGCCGTAGAAGAACGGCAGGCCCAGGTCGAGATCCGCCGACGAGCCGAACTGGCCGCCGAGATCGTTGAGGGCGAAGTTGCCGTTGTTGCCGCCGCTGCCGAGAAGCGTGCTCGCGCTCACCACGGCAAAGGTTGCCGTGCCGCTCGAACCGTCCACGCCGGTCAGCGCCGCGCTGAGCGACTGCGGCGTAGACGGACAATAGAACGTGCCGAGCGAGCCGCCACACTGGGGCAGCGCGCTGTCGTTGAAGAACAGCGCGTTCGAGCCCGAGTCGAGGAACGACGTGAGCGTCGCTCCGTTGAACCCGGCGTTCAGGTCGCCCCACTGCGTGGTCTGGAAGCGATGCGAGGCGCTCAGGGTGTTGTTCGACTCGGTGCCGATGCCGAACACCAGCGTGCCGGTGGCCGACGTCGCCCCGTTGTACGAAACGGGCGCCATCTGCAGGATCACGCCGTTGTTGTCGGCGGTGAAGTTCGCGACCGGGTTGGCGACCTGTTGGCTCGTCGCCAGTGTCGTATTGGTGCAGTTCGAGCCGCTCGGGCACGAATAGTAGTTGCTGTTCGCGGCGCTGATCGCGCAACTCGCCCCGCAATCCCACGGCGCCACGCCGATGCCGAGGATGCCGTTCGCGCCGAGGTCGCTCGCCGTGTTCTGTGCCGCACCGATGTTCGCGCAGGCCTGCGGCACGGTGGAGGACGCGAGGTCGCCGATGAACTGGATCGGGATGCGGCTTGCGGTTTCGCCGCCGATCTTCACGTCGGCCGTGCGCACGGTGCCCCAGGTGAAGCCGTCGGCGAACGCCGTGCATTCGGCGAGCGTGCCGCCGTTGGCGGCCGTGTTCACGGGCAGCGCGTTCGCAAACGAGGAAGGCAGCGCCGACGCCACGAGACGCAGTCCGAAGGAACCCGTATCGAGCTGCACGTTGTTCACGGTCGTGCAGGTGCTCGTGCCGCTCACGCAGACGGTGACGCTCACCGTGGGAATGTTCGGCACGCCGGCCACGCCGCCGTTCACCGTGACGGGCACGGTATTCGAGGCCGTGGCCGCGATGGGCTGCTGGCTGGGCAATGGCGGCAGCGACGAGGTATCGACGCCGCCGCTGTTGTTGTTGCTACTGCTGCCACTGCTTCCGCCTCCGCCGCCGCAGGCCGCCACGCTCAAGGCGAGCGGAACGAGAGCGCAAAGCGCACCGCGGCGCAGCCAGTGAAGGACGGTTGTCTGAAGTCGTTGTGTAAGCACGCGTCGCCTCCCCTTGGTCACCAATTCGTCGCCCATCACTGGATATCGCTGGCGCTGACGCCGGCCGGCAGGTCCTGAGGCACCCAGGCCTGCCCCGAGAAGGCGCCCATGTGGCCGCCCGAATGCACGACGAGGCCGGGTTGATCCACGACGCCCGGGCCATGCACGCCCGCGGCGCGGCTCGCCTTCACGCCCGCGACGTACTGGGGAAAGTAGCTGCCGAGCAGCGCCGAGAGGTCGGGCGGCTGCGGCCCGGTCCAGCCGACGCCGAACACGGTGCCTGCCGGCGAAAGATACTCGCGCACCACCGTGCCGTTGCCGAGCGTAGTTTGACGGACCGTGTATAAGGCGGAAGACGCTGAGGAAGCGGATGCGGCCTGCGCGGAGGCCGCCTGAACGGCCTGCCGGGCCACGGCATTGGGCATGCCGCTGGAGGTGCTGACGGTGGCGCCCTCCGGCGTGGCCATGGGCGCGCCGCCGAGCGCGGCAAAGGCGGACGGCGCACAGACCAGCACGGCGGCAGCGCCGGCGAGCGTGAGTGCGGCAAGCCGCCTGGGGATAGACAAAACGTTCGTATACAAGACAGCCATACCCCTCCCGATCGATGACGTGCTCCACGGAAACGGTGCCGGTTGCAGCGCGGCAACGAGGAGCGAACTCAAGCGATGCGGCCACGGCAATCGCCATGGCCATCGCGTCAGTCTGTCGTCGCTAGTATGCCTGTCCCAGATTACAGCCAACAGCTTTGCCGAACGGCCAACGGGGCAAACGCGCCCCCGCCGTCGCCCCGGAACCTAGAACCCGAGGCTCGCGAGCAGGTCGTCCACCTGCCCCTGGTCCTGCATGACGTCGGTCTTGCCTTCGGGGTTGATCTGCGGGCCGTTCAGGAGCGCTTCGGGACTGCCGGTCGAAGACACGGCACCGGACCCGGCAAGCTGCGCCGCCGTGGCTGCAAACTGCTCGCGCCGCTCCGGCGCGATATTCTCCACCAGCACGCCGAGGAGCTGCTGCTCGATCAGGTACACCACGTCCATGATCTTCTTGATCACCTGACCGGTGAGATCCTGGAAGTCCTGGGCCAGCATGATGCCGAGCAGTTGCTGGCTCGTCGCCGTGGTGGCTTCGGGCACGCCGGCCAGAAAGGAGCGCGTGTCGTCCATCAGCGCGCGCACTTCCTCGCGGCCGATGGGCGCGTCGTACCACGTCGCCCAACGCTCCGAAAGGGCCTTCGCGTCGCGTTCGAGCTGCTCCTGCATCGGCTTGGCGATCTCGATCGCCGACAGCACGCGCTCCGCAGCCTGCTCGGTCATGTTCGCGACGTAGCGCAAGCGGTCGCGCGCGTTGGGCACGGCTTCCGCCGCGCGCTCGACGTGCTTGTCGAGGCCGAGCTCGCGCATCGAATCGCGCAGCGTGCGCGTCACATGACCGATGCGCGCGAGGATGCGGTCGCTCGCGATCTCGTGCAGGTCGGCCTGCAGGCCGCCGGCCTCGGCGCTGATGGGCTCGTTCACGTCAGCTCCCGGTCTTGGCCATCTTCTCGAGAATCTTGTTCAGCTTCTCGTCGAGCGTCGCGGCCGTGAAGGGCTTCACCACGTAGCCGCTCGCGCCGGCCTGGGCCGCCGCGATGATGTTCTCCTTCTTCGATTCCGCCGTCACCATCAGCACGGGCAGGTGCGTGAGCGAGGCGTCGGCGCGGATCTCCTTGAGCATGGCGAGACCGTCGAGGTTCGGCATGTTCCAGTCGGAGATCACGAAGTCGTAGCCGCCGCTGCGCAGGCGCGCGAGGCCCGCGGCGCCGTCTTCGGCTTCGTCCACGTTCGAATAGCCCAGTTCCTTGAGCAGGTTGCGGACGATCCGGCGCATCGTCGGAAAGTCGTCCACCACCAGAATCTTCATTCCCTTATCCATCTCGTTTCATTCCTCCAGGCTTAACCCCGGGCAATTATCCAGACAAGCACGACACCGATCCAGATAAATTAATCGCGATCGATCGCGCCGTCGTCCGGCGTCGACGCGATCTCTCAATCCTGCTTCGCGGGCGCTTGCTGCTGCGCCTCGCGGGTTTTCCACGCGCCGCGTTTTACACGCGTATTACACGCGCTGCACGCGCTCGCCCATCATTGCGAGACGCGCCATCACGCGGCGACTCATGTCGGCGAGCGGCGAGATGTCGTCGGCCGCGCCGAGCGCGATCGCCTCGCGCGGCATGCCGAACACGATGCAGCTCGCCTCGTCCTGCGCGAGCGTGTACGCGCCCGCGTTGCGCATCTCGAGCAGGCCCGCGGCACCGTCGCGCCCCATGCCCGTGAGAATCACGCCGATGGCGTTCTTCCCCGCGTGCGTGGCCGCCGAGCGGAACAGCACGTCCACCGACGGGCGATGCCGGTTCACCGGCGGCTCGTCGGAGAGATGCGCGATGTAGTTCGCGCCGCTGCGCGCGAGCAGCAAGTGCGCATGCCCCGGCGCGATATAGGCGTGACCCGGCAGCACGCGCTCGCCGTGCTCCGCTTCCTTCACCGTGATGCGGCACAGGCCGTTCAGGCGCTGCGCGAACGACTTCGTGAAGCCCGGCGGCATGTGCTGCGCGATCAGCACCGCGGGCGCGTCGGGCGGCAGCGGCGTGAGCACTTCGCGGATCGCTTCGGTGCCGCCCGTCGAGGCGCCCACGATGATGAGCTTTTCCGTCGACAGGAGCGGGTTGTTAAGCATGGGCGCGGGACTCGCGCTGGCCGGCGCGGCATGCGCGCTCGCTGCGGCAACGCCCGGTGCCGATCCGCCCGCCCCCGCCGCACCCGCCGCGGCCGGCGCATGCGCAGCCGGACGCACGCGCACGCGCGCACGCGCGGCGGCGCGCACCTTGTCGGCGAGCTTTTCGGCGTAGTCGAGCATGCCGTCGCGAATGCCGACCTTCGGCTTCGTCACGAAGTCCACGGCGCCCAGTTCCAGCGCGCGCAGCGTGATTTCGTTGCCGCGCTCGGTCAGCGACGACACCATCACGACCGGCATCGGCCGCAGGCGCATGAGCTTTTCGAGGAAGTCGAGCCCGTCCATGCGCGGCATTTCCACGTCGAGCGTGAGCACGTCGGGGTTGTGCTGCTTGATGAGCTCGCGCGCCACGAGCGGATCGGGCGCGGTCGCGACCACGGTCATGTCCGGCTGGCTGTTGATGATTTCCGTCATCAGGCTGCGGATCAGCGCCGAATCGTCGACGCAGAGTACCTTGATTTTTTGCACAGCGTTCACGCCTCCTCTACTGTCCTGGCGTTGTCTTGACTTGTTGTGGGCCGCTGCGCTGCGCCGGCCGCACCGAAGAGCTCGATACGGCCGCGCGCGGGCGACGGCTGGGATGAAACGGCCTGCTGCGCCGTCGCGGCCCCCCGCGACGGAGTGAGGCCAAACAGCTCGACCCGGGCGCGCGCCTTGGCGAGGCGTTCTGCGCGCGCTTCGGGGGTCTGCTGCGCGAGCGCCTGCTCGCGCTCGGTCACGCTCGGGTCCTGGGTGAGGCGCAGCTTCTTCACCATCACCTGGCCCGTGCGCGGCAGGAAAGCAACCTTGCGCGGGTGCGAGCCCTGCAGGTCTTCGGCGACGATGCGGATGTTCTCCATCGCCAGATAGCGGCGCACGAAGGCCGAATTGCGGTCGCCGATATTCATCGTCGTCATGCCCGCGAGCACGGCCGCGCCGCCGAACACCTTGGCTTCGAAGCGCTCGCGGCGCCCGCCCGCCTTGATGAGCTCGTTGATGAGCACTTCCATCGCGTAGGCGCCGTAGCGCATCGCGTCGGAGGCGGCCTGGGCGACATCGGCGCCGTCGTCGGGCAGCATGAAGTGATTCATGCCGCCGATGCCCGCCGTGCGATCCTGGATGCACGCGGCCACGCACGAGCCCAGCACCGTCACGAGCACCATGTCCTCGTGCGTCGTGAAGAACTCGTTGGGCAGGAGCTTCACGCCCGGGCGCTGAAAGTGCGCGTCGAAATAGCGGTTCGTGGCGATCGGAAGTCTTGCGCTCATGCGGTGACTCCGATCTTGTCGGCGCGCGGCATGCCGGATGCGGCCGCTGCCGCGGACCCGGCGGACGCGCCTTCGTCGCGGCGGCCGCCGCGCGCGAGTTCGTACACCGTCTGGCCGCGCAGGCGGAAGGCCTGGGTGACGTACGTGAAGTTCTCCGAATGACCGGCGAAGAGCAGGCCGTCCGGCTTCATGAGCGGCTCGAAGCGGGTCAGCACCTGGCCCTGCGTCGGCTTGTCGAAATAGATCATCACGTTGCGGCAGAAGATCGCGTCGAAGGTCTGCCGCAGGCCGTAGTCCGCATTGGTGAGATTGAGCTGCTCGAAGCGGATCATCGCGCGCAGTTCCGGGCGCACCTTCACGAGGCCCGCATGCGCGCCCGTCCCCTTCAGGAAGAAACGCTTGAGCCGCTCCTGCGAAAGATGCTTCACCTGGTCCCACGCGTAGACGCCCGAGTCGGCCTTGGCGAGCACCTGGGTATCGAGGTCGGTGGCGAGCACCCTGGCCTCGCGCGCCGCGCGATCGCCGAGCGCCTCGATCAGCGTCATCGCGATCGAGTACGGCTCCTCGCCCGTCGAAGCCGCCGAGCACCACACCGAAACCGGCTGCGGGCGGCGCTTCACGAACTCCGCGAGAATCGGAAAGTGATGCGCCTCGCGAAAGAACGCCGTGAGGTTCGTGGTGAGCGCGTTCGTGAACGCTTCCCACTCGTCGACGTCCTGGCGCGATTCAAGCTGGTCCAGATACTCGCGAAAGCTTTCCAGACCAAGCGCGCGCAGGCGCCGCGCGAGACGGCTGTAGGCCATGTCGCGCTTGTGGTCCGACAGCGAAATGCCTGCGCGGCGATGAATCAGCGCACGAATGCGCTCGAAGTCCGCTGTCGTGAATTCGAAGTCGCGGTTGCTCTCGCCGCCCGCGCCCGGTATGCCGGCGGAGGCTCCTTTGGTCGGCGCGGCGCTCTCGCCGCGTCCCTGACGGGAAAAACGCAAACTCTTCATCGTCTTGCGCCTCCCCGTTGTCCGGCCGCACGCGTGCCGGTTCGCAATGCGTGCAGCGCGTCGTGCGCGGCGGCGGTCTCGTGGACTGCCGCGCGGAACGACTCATCACGTTCTTGTGCGCTCGTGTGCATTGCGGTTGCTCTTCAGGTCGTCAAATCGTCTTGGCTAGAACGTTTCCCAGTCGGCGTCGTCGGACGCTGCCGACTTCGCCACCGGTTCCACGCGCTGCGGCAGCACCTTCGGCGCCGGCTTGTGCGCAGGCGCGGCGGCGGCCGCCGGCGTGGCTTCGGCAGCACTCTTGGCCGGTGCGGCGTGGGCGGCCGGAGCCGGTGCGCGCCGGGCCGCCGCAGCAGCAGCCGGCGCCGTGCTGGCCGATGCCCCCGAAGGCAGCGCGACCGACCGCGCTGCCGTGCTGCGCACGCTGGCGCTCGCCGTGCCGCCGCTCGCCCCGCTCGCCCCACCCGCGCCGCTCATGCCGCCTGCGTGGCCCGATGCCCCCGGCCCCCCCGTGCGCCAGATGCCGAGCACCGTCTGCAACTGCCGCGTCTGCTCTTCGAGCGAGGCGGCCGCGGCCGCGGCCTGCTCCACCAGCGCCGCATTCTGCTGCGTGACGGTGTCCATCTGTGTGACAGCGCGGTTGACCTGCTCGATACCGCCCGACTGCTCTTCCGACGCCGCGCTGATCTCGCCCATGATGTCGGTCACGCGGCGCACGGCCTGGAGGATCTCGTCCATCGTCGAACCCGCGCGGCCCACCAGTTCGGAGCCGCTCTGCACCTTCTGCGCGGAGGTGTTGATGAGCTCCTTGATCTCCTTGGCGGCGCTCGCGCTGCGCTGCGCGAGGCTGCGCACTTCGCCCGCCACCACCGCGAAGCCGCGGCCCTGCTCGCCCGCGCGCGCCGCTTCCACGGCCGCGTTGAGCGCGAGGATGTTGGTCTGGAACGCGATGCCCTCGATCACGCTGATGATGTCCACGATCTTCGCGGAGCTCGCCGCGATGTCCTGCATCGTATGCACCACTTCGCCCACCACGTCGCCACCGCGCGTGGCGATGTCCGAGGCGTTCACGGCAAGCTGGCTCGCCTGGCGCGCGTTGTCGGCGTTCTGCTTCACGGTGCCGGTGAGCTGTTCCATGCTCGAGGCAGTTTCCTGCAGCGAAGCGGCCTGCTGTTCGGTGCGCTGCGAGAGATCCGTGTTGCCCATCGCGATTTCGCGCGCGCCGATGTCGATCGAGCTCGCGCCCGTGTTCACGGCGCTCACGAGCTTGATGAGGCTTTCCTGCATGCGCTTGATGCCCGCGAAGAGGCGCCCGATTTCGTTGTGGCTGTACACGTCGATCGGCTGCGAGAGGTCGCCCTGGGCGATGCGCTCGAAGCAGTCGACGGCGTCGTTCAGCGGCTGCACGATGAGCCCGCGCAGCGAGAAGCGGATCAGCACCACCATCAACAGCGCGACCACGACCGTGCCGGCGATCAGCGTGCGCATCAGCGCGATCTGCGAGCGCGCGTCTTCCTCGCGCGCCTGGGCGCCGTCCTGCAACGCCTGCGCGAGCGGCGCCGCGACGTTGTCGTAGTCCACGAACATCGGGCTGATCTTCGTGTCGGCAATCGCGTGATACGCGTTCAGATCGTTCGCGCGCAGCGCCGCGAACTCGGGCTGCACGCCGTCCTGCAAGAGCGATGCGCGCTTTTGCGAGAGCGCGTCGAGCGCGGCGGCGTCGAGGCCGTTCTTCTGCGCGGCCTGGAACGCCTTCCAGGCATCGTTGCCCTTGGTGAGCAGTTCGTCGGCGCGATCGAGCGCCTTCTTCGCGTCGTCGGTCTGGCTGGCGGCGGCCAGCGCGCTCACGCGTTCGAGCGCAACCCGCGAGCGCAGCAGATACGACGAAGCGTCGTTGAGCGAGCGCATGGCGACGAGATCGCCGCGCGCGATCGTGCCGAGCGAGTCGCTCGCATTGCCGAGCGCGACGAGCCCGAGCGCACCGACCACGAGGGTCAGCGCAACCAGAATGACCCCTACGCCCGTGAGCGTCGTGCGGATCGACCACCTGTGCAGCATCTCGATTGCTCCTGTCCTGTAGCGAGGCGTTCGGCGAATTTCGTGTCGGGCGACGGATCGGCCGGGCCGGTGCGGCGGGCAACGAACAAGGCGGTTTGCCGCTCTTGGCGGCGGCTTCCGCTCTCCCGCGCGGGTCCCCGAAGGGACCACCCCCGATTAACCGTTCCCGCGTGCCTTAGCCGAGCACCTCGATGAGCGCCATTTCCCGGCTCGTCATCAGCTTTTCGATGTCCATCAGAATCAGCATGCGGCCTTCCACCGTGCCGAGGCCCGTGAGGTATTCGGTGGTGAGCGTCGCGCCGAACTCCGGCGCCGGCATGATCTGGTCCATCTGCAGCGTAAGCACGTCCGACACGCCGTCCACGACCATGCCCACCACGCGATGCGCGACGTTCAGGATGATCACGACGGTCTGGTGGTCGTACTCGACGCGGCCCAGATGGAACTTGATGCGCATGTCCACGATCGGCACGATGATGCCGCGCAGGTTGATGACGCCCTTGATGAACTCGGGCGCATTCGCAATGCGCGTCACGCTCTCGTAGCCGCGGATCTCCTGCACCTTGAGGATGTCGATGCCGTACTCTTCCGCGCCGAGCGTGAAGACGAGGAATTCCGCACCGCCCGCGTCGGCTTGCTGCGCGTCGCGGCGGTGCGCGCCGGCGCCGGCTGCGCCGGCACCATGAATGGATTGGACTTCTGCCACGTTAGCCCCTGAACTGTTGGGAGATGGTTGGGATAAAGCGCTGCTTGAGCTTCATGTGTTCATGTGTTCATGCGGTCATGCGAATTCTGCGAACGAGCCCGCGTTCTGGCTCGCGCCCCCGCCGTGGCCCGAACTGACACCGTGGCTCGCGCGCGTTTCGCGGTTGAGCGCGGCCACGTCGACGATCAGCGCGACGCTGCCGTCGCCGAGAATGGTCGCCGCCGAAATGCCGTGCACCTTGCGGTAATTGGTTTCGAGGTTCTTCACCACCACCTGCTGCTGGCCGACCAGTTCGTCGATCAGCATGGCGAAGCGACGCCCCTCGGTTTCCATGATGGTCACGATGCCCTGGGTGGGTTCCGTGCGCGCGCCGTCCACGTTGAACACGTGGTGCAGCGCGACGAGCGGCAGGTATTCGCCGCGCACGCGCACCACGCGGTCGCCGTTGGTGACGGTGTAGATGTCTTCGTGGCGCGGCTGCAGCGACTCCATCACGAAGTTCAGCGGCAGGATGAAGATCTCGTTGCCGACCTTCACCGACATGCCGTCGAGAATCGCCAGCGTGAGCGGCAGCACGATGCGCGTGGTGGTGCCCTTGCCCGCATGCGAGGTGATCTCGACGTGGCCGCCCATCGACTGGATGTTGCGCTTGACCACGTCCATGCCCACGCCGCGGCCCGAGACGTCCGTGACCTGCTCGGCGGTGGAGAAGCCCGGCATGAAGATGAGGTTCCAGACCTCTTCGTCGGTCATGCTTTCGCTGACCTGCATGCCCTGCTTCATGGCCTTCGCGAGAATCTTGTCGCGGCGCAGGCCCGCGCCGTCGTCGCTCACCTCGATCACGATGTTGCCGCCGTGGTGCGCGGCGGAGAGCACGAGCTGGCCCGTGCCGTCCTTGCCCACGGCGCGGCGCGCTTCTACGGTTTCGATGCCGTGGTCGAGCGAGTTGCGCACGAGGTGGGTGAGCGGGTCGATGATGCGCTCGATGAGGCTCTTGTCGAGCTCGGTCGCCTGACCGAACGTGACGAGCTCCACTTCCTTGCCGAGCTTGGCCGCGAGGTCGCGCACGAGACGCGGGAAGCGGCTGAACACGTAGTCCATCGGCATCATGCGGATGGACATCACGGCTTCCTGCAGATCGCGCGCGTTGCGCTCGAGCTGGGCCATGCCGTTGAAGAGGCGGTCGTGCAGCGCCGGGTCGAACGTGCTGGTGGTTTCCGCCAGCATCGCCTGGGTGATGACGAGCTCGCCCACGAGGTTGATCAGCTGATCGACCTTTTCCACGCCCACGCGAATCGAGCTGCCTTCAGCCGATGCGGCCGCAGCGGCCGGGCGCTGCTTGCGGTCGGCTTCGGCCGCCGGTGCAGCGGCTTGCGGGGCGGCGGCAACGGCCGCCACGGGCGCCGCTTGCTGCACGGGTGCCGGTGCGATTGTCGGTGCGAGCGCCAGTGCGGGAGCCGCAACCGGTGCGGCAGCCGGCACCGCCGCAACGGGTGCCGCGACGGGAGCGACGCTTGCCGGAGCCGGCGCGCTCACCGGTGCCGCAGCCTGAACGGGCGCGGGGGCCGGTGCAAGAACCGCCGGCTCCGCTTCGCCCTCGCCTTGCGGCGCGGCGCCGCGGCCGATCGAAATCTGGCTTTCGTCGATCACGAAGCAGCACACGGCGATGATGTCGTCCGAGGACACGTCGGTTTCGAGCCAGAGCGTGATGTCGTCGCCCGTCTTCACCTGGCCGAGCACGCGGCCCAGGTTGCCGAGCTCTTCGAGGAGCAGCTCCTGATCCTTCGGATCGACGCGGCGCAGCGTGATGCGCAGATGCGGGCCTTCGGCGGCACCGCCTGCCGCGCCCGCATCCGCGCCTTGCGCCGGTGCGGCCGCGATGGCCTGATCGACCACGTGCTCGGGCGCGCCGGCCACCGCAGCCGGGGCCGGTGCAACCGCCATGGCCGAAGGCAGGTTCGCTTCGAAGGCCGCATCGAGATCGGCTTCGCTATCCGGTTCGAACGCGCTTGCGGCAACCGGCGGGGGCGCCACCGCAGCGGCCACCACCGGAGCCGGTGCGGGCGCCGCTGCCGGCGCGGGCAGGCCGCGGCTTTCCGCATAGAGATGTTCGAGCTTCGCGCGCACGGCAGCCGCCGCGGCCGCGTCGGGCTCGGCGCTCGCGCGGTAGGCCGCCAGCTGGTCCGAAAGCACGTCCTTCGTTTCGAGGAACGTGTCGATCATGTCCTTGCGCAGCACGAGTTCGTTGTTGCGCGCGCGGTCGAGCAGCGATTCGAGGATGTGCGTCGTTTCGGTGAGCGCGGTGAAGCCGAACGTCGCCGCGCCGCCCTTGATCGAATGCGCCGCGCGAAAGATCGCCGCGAGATCCTCGGGATCGGGCCGGCCTACGTCCAGATTCAGCAACAGCTGCTCCATCTGTGCGAGCAGCTCGTCCGCCTCGTCGAAGAACGTCTGGTAGAACTGAGTGATGTCGAGTGTCATGCCTCTTTCACCGCGATATATGCCTGTTTGGGGTGCCGGTACTGTCCATGTCGGGCGCGCCGCGAGTCTTGCGCCGTCAGGCGCCCGTCTCGCCGAGTGCGCTCGTCAGATCGACGAGCAGTTCCGGGTCCACCGGTTTTTCCAGCCAGCCGGTCGCGCCTGCATCGCGCAACGCCGCCTTGAAGGTTTCGTCCGATTCCGTGGTCAACACGAGGATCGGCGTTTCGAGGTACGAAGGATTCGCGCGCAGCTTGCGGATCAGGTCGAGGCCGCTCATGCGCGGCATGTGCAGATCCGTGAGCACGAGGTCGAAGCACTGCGAGAGCGCGTGCTCCAGCCCGTCTTCGCCGTCGTTGGCCAGCGTCACTTCGTAACCCGCCCCGCCCAGCGCTGCCTGCAGGATCTCCCGCATGGACGCCGAATCGTCGATCGCCAGAATGTTCCTGATCATCCGCTCCTCGCTCGCACTATTCCTGTTGCCGCCGCGCTTTCAGTGCCCCGCCTGCTGCGCCGGTCCCACCGCCGGCGGCGCCGGCACGACCACCGGATTCGACACCATCGGCGCGGCCACCGGGGTGAGCTTCACCGGCCCGGGCGCCGTCGCCGGCGGCACCTTCACGGGCGCCGCGCCCGGCACCAGCTGATCGGGAGACAGCGATTTGCCCGATCCGGCCGCATCGTCCGACAGCGTCGTGGTGGTCGAATCGTCGTGCATCAGCGCGTCTTCCGACTTCTTGTTCAGCACCAGAATGCTGATGCGGCGGTTCTCGGGATCGAGCGGGTCGGCCTTGTTCAGGTTCTGCGTGGAGGCAAGGCCGATCACGCGCATCACCTTCGCTTCGTCCATCCCGCCCGCAATCAGCTCGCGGCGCGAGGCGTTCGCGCGGTCCGCCGAAAGCTCCCAGTTGCTGTAGCCCTTCTCGCCGCCCGCATAAGGCACGGCGTCGGTGTGGCCCTGCACGATGATGCGGTTGGGCACGTCGTTGAGCGTCTCGCCGATGGCGCGCAGGATGTCGCGCATGTACGGCTCGACCACGTCGCGCGCGGTGGCGAACATCGGACGCTTCTGCGAATCCACGATCTCGATGCGCAGGCCCGTGAGCGTCGAATCGATGCGGATCTGCTGCTTGAACTGGCGCAGCACCGGATTCGCCTCGATCGCGGCCATCAGCTTGATCTGCAGATCGTGCAGGCGCACCTGCTCCTGGCGCTCGAGCGAGCCCTTCAGCTGCTTCATCGCCTCGTCGTCGCTCTTCGAGGCAGTGTGCTCGGCGCGCGCCGTGGAACCGTCCGTGCGACGCTGGACGCCATCTTCGTCGGTGGAGATGTCGCGCCCGCCGCCCTTCACGATGCTCGAATCCGTCGCGCTGCGATCGCCGCCCCAGAGCGTGATCTTCAGCGGCTGGTTGAAGTACTCGGCGATGCCGTGCAACTGCGTCGTGGAGGCCGAGGACAGCAGCCACATCAGCAGGAAGAACGCCATCATCGCGGTCATGAAGTCCGCGTAGGCGAGCTTCCACGCGCCGCCGTGATGGCCGCCTTTCGCGGGCGCCGACTTCTTGACGACGATCGGTTGACTCTTGTCCTTGCTCATCGTGCGTTCCTTGCCGGTTTCATCGTGAGCGGCCTTACTTCGCCTTCACGCGGCGCACGTGTTCTTCGAGCTCGGAGAACGACGGACGCTCGGTCGAGAACAGCACCTTGCGGCCGAACTCCACCGCGATGGCGGGCGCATAGCCGTTCAGGCTCGCGAGAATCGTCACCTTGATGCACTGGAACATCTTCGTGGACTCGGCCACGCGCTGCTCCGCCACGCTCGCGAGCGGGCTGATGAGGCCATACGACAGCAGAATGCCGAGGAACGTGCCGACGAGCGCCTGGGCGATCATCTCGCCGAGAATCGCGGGCGGCTTGTCGGCCGAAGCCATGGTGTGCACCACGCCCATCACCGCGGCCACGATACCGAAGGCCGGCATGGCGTCGCCGACCTTGGCGAGCGCATGCGCAGGCGCATGGCCTTCGTGGTGGTGCGTTTCGATTTCCTCGTCCATGAGGCTTTCGATTTCGAAAGCGTTCATGTTGCCGCCGACCATGAGGCGCAGATAGTCGGTGAGGAATTCGACGATATGCTTGTCGGCGAGAATTTTCGGGTACTGCGTGAAGAGCGGGCTTTTCATCGGATCGTCGATGTCGGCCTCGAGCGTGAGCGTGCCTTCCTTGCGCGCCTTGGCGAGCAGAACGTAAAGCAGCGCGAGCAGCTCCATGTACACGTCTTTGTTGTACTTCGACCCCTTGAAGAGCGTCGGGACCACTTTCAGGGTCGCCTTGATCGTCTTCATGCCGTTGCCAAGGATGAACGCGCCAACGCCCGCACCGCCGATCATCAGCAGTTCCATCGGCTGCATCATGGCCCCGAGATGGCCGCCCTCGAGCGCGTAACCGCCGAAGACGGACAGAATCGTCACGAGTACTCCCACGAAAATCAGCACAGCTGGGTCCTCACTAAGAAAGTGCCGCGAACCGCCATCGGCCCGCGTCCTTAGCTGGTTTACGGCATCGATGCGGAAAACTTTGGGATTGGGGTATGCCCCGTTAGGGCTTGCCCGCGGGGAGATTGATCAGACAAAGCGGCGCCGCCGGCACGCTGTTGGTGCAACGTCGGCGGGATGTCCGGCCGGTCGGGGAGACCGGTCGCTCCGGTGAAGGGCCGGCGAGGGTTCAGGGCCGGTGAAGGGGCAGGTGAAGGGGCCAGTAAAGGGCGCCCTGCCCGCTTCGCTCAGCCCTCGGTCGTGGCGGCTTCGCTGCTGCGACGCGTGCGGCCGGCGCGCGAAGGCGGCTGGCACAGCCCGCAGACGAACCCGTGCTGCGGGTCGTGGGCGTGCGCCACGAAGTGACCGCCGCAGCGGCTGCAAGGCGTCATCTGCAGGAGGCCCGAGGCGAAATAGCGCACGAGCGTCCAGGCCCGGGTGAGGCTCAGCACCGGCTCGTCGCCCTGCAACTGCATGTGCTCGAGATACAGCCGGTAGCTCTTCACGATCGCGTGAACCGGCTCGCACCGCGCCTGCCGCCTCATGAACAGGAAGGTGTTGTAGAAGAGCGAAGACTGGATGTTGGGCTGCCAGGTCATGAACCAGTCCGTGGAAAACGGCAGCATGCCCTTGGGCGGCGATTCGCCCTTGACCTCCTTGTAGAGCCGGATCAGGCGGTCGCGCGAAAGCGAAGTTTCCGCTTCGAGCAGTTGCAGCCGTGCGCCGAGTTCGATCAACTCGATCGCGAGAGCGATCTCCTTGACCTCGAGTACCACGCTCTTTGTCGCCATAGCCCCCCGGCTGTTAGTCCGCTTTTTTAGTCCGCTCTTTTGGTCTGCGCCTTGGTTCGCTTTCCTGGTCCGCGTATTTCCGCGCAAGTCTGCGTAGTGAGATCCGCTTTCTGCTCCGCGCATTGGCGGACCGGCGCAACGAGCCCGCCCGGCCCGCGAGCCGGACCCGGGCAAAAAGCCGCGCCCGCTCAGTCGCGAGGGCAGCCGCGAAAGGCGGTGTGCTGCAACGTCAGGTGGTTCAGTCGAACTGCGCGACGGGCTGGCCCGCCATCAGGATGGCGGAATGCGCTTGCGCGGACTTGCCCTTCTCGGCCAGTGCGCTAAGGATGGCGTGATCGTCGAACCGGAAACGGCAGAGCACCTGGTTCGATGCGGCGAGCCGGACGGTTTGTGCCAGCGAAAGATTGGCGAGGACCTCGGCGAGTTGCTCCGAGATCCCCATACGGAACATGCCCGTCGGTTTGTCCTCACGCAAAAGGCGTTGCGCGAGCAACAGGTACGACAGGTTCACTTCCTTGATCTCGCTGAGCATGTCGCTGTGAGTCGTCGCGCTCATGGATACCCCCGAATGCAAATCGGCTGGTCAGGCCGGTTACGGAAACGTTTGCTCGCTCGCGTCCAGACAAATCTGGGCAAGCGGCCCGTTTATGGTCATAGCGGCATTGTGGCCAGGCCGTGCGCAACTGGAAATCGGACGGACACCGCGACGATTTGCAGGAAATCGCTTCGCAACCGTGTAGGAATTCTTCTGACAACGAGGCGGGAGGAGGAGAGAGGGGCGCGCAGGCTATGTCATGCGCATAGATGGCCTCGGAATGCGCGGATTATAAAACGATTTCATTACCTTGTAATACTTGCGTGCCGCATTGCCCGCCGACGGGCACGCCGTTTGCTGATGAGCGTCGGCCCGCCTCGGCGCGCGGGCCGCGAAATGCCGGCGGGACGGTGTTTCCCGCTGTAACAAGGTTAAGTGTTTGCAAAAGAACTCGTATCGGCGAGTCACATCTTCATAATGGGACTCAGGGATAACCCGATATCTCGATATCTGTCGATACCGTTGCGTCCGCCCTTCCCGCGTGGCGCTTGCCGCAGAACGATGCTCAGGCGTCAACCGTCGCGGCCCAGGCTCCAAGGAGATCCAACTCATGCGAATCGCCCAAATTGCGCCGCTCTACGAAGCCGTTCCGCCCAAGCTTTATGGCGGCACGGAGCGCGTCGTCTCGTATCTGACCGAGGCCCTCGTCGATCTTGGCCACGACGTGACCCTGTTCGCCAGCGGCGATTCGGTCACCTCGGCGAAGCTCGAAGCCGCCTGGCCACGCGCGCTGCGGCTCGATCCGACCATTCGCGACGCCCTGGCGCCCCACATCGTGCTGCTCGAACGCGTGCGCCGCGCGGCTCACGAATTCGACGTGCTGCACTTTCACCTCGACTATCTACCGTTTCCGCTCTTCTCGACGCTCGACACGCCGTTCGTCACCACGCTGCACGGCCGGCTGGACCTGCCCGAACTGCAGCCGGTGTTCGACTCGTTCCCGGGGGCGCCGGTGATATCGATTTCGGATTCGCAGCGCCAGCCGCTTCAGCAAGCCAACTGGCAGAACACGATCTACCACGGTCTGCCGAAAAATCTGCTCACGCCGGAACCGGGCCGAAAGCCCGAGTACCTCGCGTTCCTCGGCCGCATCTGCCCGGAAAAGCGCGTGGACACCGCCATCCGGATCGCGGCGCTCTCCGGCCTGCCGCTGAAGATCGCCGCCAAGGTGGACAAGGTGGACCGCGACTACTTCAAGACCGAGATCGAGCCGCTGCTCTCGCAGGCCCATGTCGAATTCGTCGGCGAGATCGACGAAACGCAGAAACCCGCGTTCCTTTCGGGCGCCAAAGCGCTGCTGTTCCCGATCGACTGGTCGGAGCCGTTCGGCCTCGTCATGATCGAAGCCATGGCCTGCGGCACGCCGGTCATCGCGTTCAATCGGGGTTCGGTGCCGGAAGTGATCGAACCGGGCATAACGGGTTTTATCGTGGAAGATGCACAGAGTGCCGTAGCGGCACTGCAGAATATCGACTCGCTTTCACGCGAAGCGATTCGCGCCCAGTTCGAACGCCGTTTCACCTCGCATACGATGGCCCGCAATTACGTGGAAACGTATACAGCGCTGATCGAAGCCGAACGCCGGCCGATGCTGCGCCGTGTTGCGGCGGGCTGATAATGAGATCGCGTCCGGGTCGCACTCGAATTCCGGATAAAAACCGACGAATACCCGAGGTGTATCGTTTGCGTATGCCGCTTTAGCGCAATTATCGGACATACCTTAAAAAAGAGCCGCGTGGATCCACGCGGCTCTTTTTCACGATAACGTAAGCGGCTCGCAAGCCGCCTGCGCTAACCGATCAGATAACGTTCGCGATTCTTGCCCGCGATCCACTTGGGCGGCTTGCCCCGCCCGCTCCACGTCGCGCCGGTTTTCGGATCCTGATAGCGCGGAGGCAGCGGCGCCTTCTTGGGCGGGCGTCCGCGCCGCGCGGCCGCCGCGAAACCCAGATCCTGGGCACTCAACCCGTACTCGGCAATTTTCTCGCGGATCATGGCGATGACGTCCGCAATTTCGGTACGCCGCGCGTCATCGGCCTGGGCCTGGAGCCTGGCGATCTGGGCTTTGAGTTCTGAATATTGCGACATTTCTTTTCCCCCTTCATTGTCAAGCAAATCAACTCAAACGGAGATTAGACGTAAATACGGGAATTAGCAATCGCTGTTAATACGGTTTTATCAGGACATTTCCGATATTTAACGATTGGCCAGCACTGTGAAATCCGGCGTCCGCCCCGCGCAATAATTCGATCATTCGCGCCGGAATTGACAATTCTCCACAGTCTCGAACTGCACGACTGCCTAGAATCTGCGACTGGCAGGAAGCGGATTTTTTACCGGCCACTTCAAATCGACTTTCGAGGTATCAGAGATGCACTTATCCAAACGACTCACCGCCGAACTGTTCGGCACTTTCTGGCTCGTGCTGGGCGGCTGCGGCAGCGCGGTGCTTGCGGCCAGCTTTGCCGGCCCGGTTCACGGTCTCGGCATTGGCTTCGTCGGCGTGGCGTTCGCGTTCGGCCTGACCGTGCTCACCATGGCGTTCGCCATCGGCCATATTTCGGGCTGCCATCTGAATCCGGCCGTGAGCGTGGGCCTTACCGTCGCGGGCCGCTTCCCGGTTCGCGACCTGCTGCCGTATATCGTCGCGCAGGTGCTCGGCGCGATCCTCGGCGCGTTCGTGCTCTCCCTGATCGCCACGGGCAAGCCCGGCTTCGACCTCGTGGCGAGCGGCTTCGCCACCAACGGTTACGGCGAGCACTCGCCGGGCCACTACTCGATGGCGGCGGCCTTCCTCTGCGAAGTCGTGATGACGGGCTTCTTCCTCTTCGTGATTCTCGGCGCCACCGACGAGCGCGCGCCGGCCGGCTTCGCGCCCATCGCGATCGGCCTGTGTCTCACGCTGATCCACCTGATCTCGATTCCGGTGACCAACACTTCGGTGAACCCGGCGCGCTCGACCGGCCCGGCCCTCTTCGTCGGCGGCGAAGCGATCTCGCAGCTCTGGCTCTTCTGGGTGGCGCCGATCCTGGGCGCGATCATCGCGGGCGTGATCTACCCGGCCATCGTGGGCCAGCGCTCCGCGATCGCGGGCCGCAGCTACGCGAACTGATTTCCGCATCGATCGAACGGGCGCTTCGGCGCCCGTTTGCCGTTTATCACGAGCGCACAAGGAGCGCACAGACCTTGCGGGCGCCGCCCGGCGAGACGCAGCGGCACTGCTAGAATCGGGCGACTCATCGACCTCCACCGTCCAGGGTCCGCACCATGAAGCGCTCACACATCCGGCTGATGCATCTTGCTTCGAGCTTCACGCCTGCTCTCGCAACGGCCCTGGTCACGGCTTCGCTGGCGACGACCAGCGCCGGCGCACAAGCGGCCGATGCCGCCACGCCGGCGAGCGCGAGCAACGTAGAAACACTGGTGTTCGTGCGCCACGGCGAAAAGCCCGCTGCGGGCCTCGGCCAGTTGAACTGCAAAGGCCTGAACCGCGCGCTCGCGCTGCCGGCCGTGATCGCGGCGAAGTACGGCAAGCCCGACGCGGTCTACGCACCGGACCCGGGCCAGCAAAAGGAAGACGGCGGCCAACCGTACTACTACGTGCGCCCGCTCGCGACCGTCGAGCCCACCGCGATCCAGTTCGGCCTGCCGGTGCAGACGCCGTACGGCTATTCGCAAATCAGCAAGCTGGGCGACGCGCTGGTCGATCCGAAGTGGCGCAACCGCACGGTGCTCGTCGGCTGGGAACACCGCGAGATTGAAACGCTCGTGCGCCAGATCGTGAGCGCGCACGGCGGCGACGCGGCCACCGTGCCGAAGTGGAAGAGCGCCGATTTCGACAGCATCTACGTGCTGCGCATCGACTGGAGCGGCGACGCACCTCGCGTGAGCTTCGCGCACGACCACGAGGGCCTCGACGGCCGTTCCGCGGATTGCCCGTGCGCCGCGCTGCCTGGCGCCGCGCAGTAACGCCGGCCCACGCCGTCAAGCTGGCTTAATCAAGCCGGCTTAAGCGTCGCTGAGCGCGAAGAGCTTGCGCAGATGATGCGCGACGCCTGCCTCGAAGTTGTTGCCGATGCGCGGCACGGCAGGCAGGCGCGCGATGAGGTCGGGATTCGCGTTGTTCATCATGAACGGATGGCCCGCGGTTTCGAGCAGATCGATATCGTTCATGTTGTCGCCGAACGCCACGCAGCCCGCGGCGGCAACGCCCAGTCGTTCGAGCACGACCCGCAGCGCGCGGCCCTTCGAGACGCCCGCCGTCATCACTTCGAGGCAGTCGGGCAGCGAATAGGTGATGTAGAGCGTGTCGCCGAACTCTTCCTCCAGACACCGCGAAATGTGCGCGAGATCCGCGGGGTCGCCGATATAGAGCGCCTTGGCGATGCCCACGCCGTCGTGTGCGCGCAGGTCGGTGACGCGGTACGTAAAACCGGAGTCCTGATGGAATGCCAGCAGCTCGGGCGCATCGCGGTCGATGAACCAGGCATCGTCCGAGAACAGGCTGACGATCACGCGGCCATGCTCGCCCGTCACATCCGGTGCAACGAGGCGCTGGATCACCGGCTCGGGCAGATTGCGGGCGTGAATGAGCGTGTCGTCAGGCGCATGTACGCGTGCGCCGTTCGACGTGATGAGATACGGGCGAATGCCGAGCACGTCGCGAATGCCCGCGACGTCGCAATAATGGCGCCCCGTGGCGATGATGAACGGCAGGCCCTGCGCATCGAGCCGGTTGAGCGTGGCGACCGTGAAGGGATCGAGCTGATGATCCGAGTTGAGCAGCGTGCCGTCGAGATCGGTGGCGATGACCTGGTACATGGGAGAGGGGGCGGGCAGCGAGGACGAGAAACGTCCAATCGTAGCATCTACGCGGGGGCCGCAAGGCGCAAACGCGGGCGCCCGCGCTCTGGTCAGCGGTGGTCGGTGGTGTGCCACTGCACAGCATCAAGCCCCGGCGAGCCGCGCGGCCTCGCGCTGCGCCAGCATGAGCGCGCCGCTCGTGGAATCGGCCAGCGGCGCGCGCAGCCGCTCGCGAACCGCTTGCGGCACCCATTCCCGCAGCGGCTGGCCAAGACCGCCCGATAGCGCGGCCGGCAACGTAGTGCTGGGGTCGAGCGCAACGATCAGCTTCGCGATGGCCTCGCCGGCTTCGGCCAGCAGTTTCGCCACGAACGGATGCTCGCGGTGAGCGAGCACCACCGGCGCAAGACTCGCGTACCCCGTCTGATTGGCGGCGCACAGCCAGACAATGAGGCTGTCGCGATCGGTAGCGCCTGTGTGGGCGAGCAGCGCCTGAGCGAAGGCGTCGAACGGCGCGCGCCCGTCGAGCGCTTGCTGCGCCCATACGACGGCGCGCAAGCCGAACCAGGCGCCGCTCGCTTCATCGCCGGAGGGAAAACCGAAACCGCCGGCAATCCGGCACGCACCCGATGCATCGAGTACCGCCGCGATGCTGCCGGTGCCCAGTGCGACGACCACGCCGGGCTCGCCGCCGTGCGCGCCGAGCAACGTGGTGTAAGCATCGCTCTCCACCGCAAGCCCCGCCACCGGCGGCGCCTGCTCGCGAAAGGCGGCAAGCCAGTCGGGATTGTTCACGCCCGCGAGCCCGCAACCCAGCACGCAGTGCGACCAGTCGAAAGCGAGCCCCGCTTTCTCGAACGCCGCGCGGCATCCCGCTTCGATGGATTCCCACGCGCGCGCAATGCCGAGACCGAGTCCCGACGGCCCCGCCGTCGCGCGCGCCCGTTCCGCGCCCTGCGCGTCGCCGATCGCCACACGCGTGCCGGTGCCGCCGCCGTCCACGCCAACGAGCCAGGTGTATGTCTGCATGATGATGAGCGCGGCTTGCGCGCGAGGTCGTGATGAGTTGCCGCAGAGACTAACGGACCTCGCGCGTTCGCACAATCGGCCACTTGGCCAGGGTGGCGGCGCAACGCCGATCCGCTATGCTGACGGGGCCTGACCGAATCCGAGGCAAGGAGAAGACACCGTGACTCACCGCTGCAACTGGGCGACGACCGAAGCGCTCGCGCATTACCACGACACCGAATGGGGCGTGCCGTCACGCGACGACCAGCACCTCTATGAAATGCTCGTGCTGGAAGGTGCGCAGGCGGGCCTCTCCTGGTCCACGATTCTCAACAAGCGCGAGGGCTACCGGCGCGCGTTCGCCGGCTTCGACGTCGCAAAGGTGGCGCGCTTCACGCCGAAACAGGTCGAAACGCTCATGCAGGACGCGTCGATCGTGCGCAACCGCGCCAAGATCGAAGCGGCGATCCTCAACGCGCGCGCGGTGCAGGAAATCCAGGCCGAGCACGGTTCGCTCGCAAAGTTCATCTGGTCGTTCGTGAACGACACGCCTATCCAGAACGACTGGCCGTCCTATCGCGACGCACCGGCCTCCACCGAAGTCTCGGATGCGCTCAGCAAGGCGCTCAAGAAGTACGGCTGCAAGTTCGTGGGCACGACCATCTGCTACGCGTTCATGCAGGCCGTGGGCATGGTCAACGACCACGAGCGCGACTGCATGTGCCGGGCGGCCTGTGCGGCGAAGGGAAAGAAGGGACGCACGGCGAGCAAAGCCAAAGCCTGAACGCCCGGAGCGCCGGTCCGGATCAACATTCTTCGGGCCGCACCAATGCAAACGGCGGCGCAGCTTCCAGAGTAGCTTGCGCCGCCGTCTGGCGGTACAGCAGTGAGCGCGACAGAAGCTTAGTGGAGCTTCTTCGGCAGCATCTGGCTGCGCAGGCGCTTGTGGAGGCGCTTCACAGCAGCGGCCTTCTTGCGCTTGCGAACGGCCGTCGGCTTTTCGTAAGACTGGCGCTCACGCAGTTCGGCGATCAGGCCATTCTTTTCAATTGCGCGGCGGAAGCGGCGAATCGCCACTTCGAACGGCTCGTTTTCCTTCAGAAGAATCGTCGTCATGTATTTCCTAACTCAATCGCTTGATACGGTTCAAAGGCGCAAGCGTAAAACCGCTCGCGCACCGGCCCTCCGGTCGTTCGCCGCACGGGGCGTAACGAAAGGCAAGGCGGCCACGGAGGCCGGAAAAGAGAAGTAGGGGGTTCACTGCGGAACGCGACCAGGCTTGCCTTGCAGCTTCACGCCTGACCGCCGGTTTGCGGCCGCCAACAGTAACGAACACGGCAACAAAACAGGCAAAGATCTCAATTCACTCTCAATGATATCAGGAAAAGATCGTACCGACCACAGTTTCTTGATTCGGCTCAGACACTTGCGTGCCCGAGCCGAAGCGCATCGTTCCGGCGCTATTTAATCCGTGTAATCTGCGTAATCCGTGTAATCTGCGCGGTCCGGTCTGTGCAGCGGAATCAGGCGCTGGCGTCGTTGAGTGCCTGAATATCGGCCGGATCGAGCTTCAGGTGCACCGCCGCCACGAGGCTCTGCAGTTGCTCCAGCGAAGTCGCGCTGGCAATCGGCGCCGTGATGCTCGGCCGCGCGATCAGCCAGGCGAGCGCCACCGCCGCGAGCGTGGCGCCGTGGCGCTGCGCAACATGGTCGAGCGCCGCGAGGATGCGCACGCCGCGGTGGTCCAGATACTTTTCCACCCGCGAGCCGCGCGCGCTCTTCGAAAGATCCTCGCGCGAGCGGTACTTACCCGAGAGAAAGCCGCTCGCGAGGCTGTAATAGGGCACGACCGCAAGCTTCTGGGCCAGCGCCACGGGTTCGAGGTCGGCTTCGTAATGGGCGCGATCGTACAGGTTGTATTCGGGCTGGATGATCTGATACGCCGGCAGCCCCGCCTTGCGCGACACGGCCAGGGCCTCCTCCAGACGCGCGCCGCTGTAGTTCGACGCCCCGATCACGCGCACCTTGCCAGCCTCGATCAGCCGCCGATACGCGCCCAGCGTCTCTTCCAGCGGCACCTTCTGGTCGTCCTCGTGCGAGAAATAGACGTCGAGGTAATCGGTCTGCAAACGCCGCAGCGAATCCTCCACCGCCGCGGCGATATTGGCGGCCGTGAGCCCCGGCCGGCGCGGATCCTTCGCTACCTTGGTTGCGATCACCACCTTCTCGCGCTTGCCGCTCTTCGCGAGCCACTTGCCGATGATCGTCTCCGA
Source organism: Paraburkholderia sp. J12 (assembly GCF_905220215.1). Lineage (NCBI taxonomy): Bacteria > Pseudomonadati > Pseudomonadota > Betaproteobacteria > Burkholderiales > Burkholderiaceae > Paraburkholderia > Paraburkholderia sp. J12. The sequence goes on along the minus strand of NZ_CAJMZC010000002.1, from coordinate 707,751 downwards.
CTCGCCGCCCTGATTGCCCGGCACCCAGGCCGAATACACGTCGGCCGTGTCGATGAAGTTCAGGCCGGCGTCGGTAAAGGCGTCGAGAATCGAGAACGAGGTAGCTTCGTCCGCGGTCCAGCCGAACACATTGCCGCCGAACATGAGCGGCGCAACCTGCAAGGCAGAGTTGCCGATCCTGCGTAGTTCCATGACGTCTCCCGTCAGTCGAAATCAGTCACAAAGCATACGCCGCGCCCGCCGCCGCTGCAGCGCGGCGGCCGGAGAGCCGCGATCCATGCGCAATCGGGTCGCGATTATCGATTGGGCCCCTCAAGTTTTTTTCACCCCCGCCGTCATCCTTCACTGAGGCGGCCAGCAATGAACGAAAGAAAGCTTCCGCCGATTTCAACGTGGCCAGGTTTTTCAGACTCTAGCCTCTACGGAGAATTCCATGCTCAGCATTAATAGTAATATCCCGTCGCTCGTTGCTCAGGAAAACCTGAACGGTTCGGGTAGCGCACTCTCGCAGGCCATCACCCGCCTGTCCTCGGGCAAGCGCATCAACAGCGCAGCGGACGACGCAGCCGGTCTCGCCATTTCGACGACCCTGCAAACCGCGATCAACGGCCTCACGCAAGGCGTTTCGAACGCGAACGACGGCGTGTCGATGGTGCAGACGGCCAGCACGGGTCTGAGCCAGATCACGCAAAGCCTGCAAACCATCCGCCAGCTCGCCAACGAAGCGGCAGGTGGTTCGCTGTCGGCAAGCAACCAGGCTGCCCTGCAACAGGAAGTGTCGCAGCAGATCTCGGAAGTGAACCGTCTCGCGTCGCAAACGACGTACAACGGTATCAACCTGCTGAACGGCACGGCTGGCAACGTGACGGTGCAAGTCGGCGCGAACGTCGGCCAGACCATCTCGATCAACCTGAGCCAGGGCGTTTCGGCAGCTTCGCTCGGTAGCGGCACGGTGCAGTCGGGCAACACGGTCGGCACGATCACGGGTCTCGACCTGACCTCGACCGGCGCGGCGAACTCGGCGGGCGGCGCGGGCGCGATCACGCAGATCAACATCCTTGCGAACGGCACGGGCGGCTTCACGTTCACCGACCAGAACAACCAGGTTCTGTCGAGCTCGGTCACGGCCAACCTGTTCACCGTCACCGGCGGTTCGAACGGTATCTCGAGCATCGGTCTGGCAAGCGGCACGGGCAACGGCCTGAGCCTGCAGAACGAACTGTCGGCGATCAACTCGAACTTCACGACGGGCGGCGGCTCGAGCTCGGCATCGGGTACGGTTCTGGGCGTTCTCTCGGGCCTGAACCTCAACGCAGCAACGGGTTCGGCAGCTTCGGCAGGTGCAGCGAACGTCATCACGTCGATCACCGTCGAGTCGAACGGCACGGGCGGCTTCTCGTACTTCGACCAGAACGGCAACCAGCTGCAAAGCGCAGCTGCTGCAGCGATCTTCTCGTCGGGCGGCACGGGCATCAGCTTCGGTGCAGCAGGCACGCCGGCCAGCACGATCTACGGCGCAAGCAGCTCGGCCGCAACGACCACCGCCAGCGCAACCGGCGACTCGCTGCAACAGATCAACTACATGAACCAGCCGACTGCAGTTGCCCAGGTCAACGTCAGCACGACGGCCGGCGCAAACCTGGCGATGGAATCGATCGACAACGCACTCGCGACGATCAACAACATCCAGGCAACGCTCGGTGCAGCGCAAAACCGTCTGACGGGTATCGCAACGTCGCAGCAAGCCGAGTCGACCGACCTGTCGAGCGCACAATCGCAGATCACCGACGCAGACTTCGCGCAAGAAACCGCCAACCTCTCGAAGGCACAGGTTCTGCAACAAGCCGGTATCTCGGTGCTCGCGCAAGCGAACTCGCAACCGCAGCAAGTTCTGAAGCTCCTGCAGTAAGGTAGTCAAACGGACCCAGGTCCATAGACGCGGGCGCGCCGTGAGCAACTGACACGGCGCGCCCGCGCAGCCATTTTTGCCCCAGTCACGGCGCCTCGGGCAGTTTTTCGAACCTCGATCACCCGTCCGGAACCAACGGCAGTCACGCCCTCACGAGCGAGTACGGAGCCCCCATGTCGACAGTCAATTCCTCGACCAGCAGCACGACGACCACCACGGCGCAGCAGGCGGCCGCCGCCGCGCAGGCCGCAGCCCAGAGCGCATTGCAGGAAGCCGCCCAGTCGATTATCGGCGGCTCCACCGGCAACAGCTCGCTCGACGTGCAGTCGCTCGTCTCCGCACTCGTGACCGCGAAGGTCGCCGGGCAAACGTCCACGCTGACCGCGGAATCGACCAACGACAACACGCAGATCACGGCAATCGGCCAGCTCATGGCCTCGATCTCGGGCCTGCAGGTCGCCTCCGCGCCGCTCAGCAACGGCTCGATGCTCACCGCCTTCACGGCGACGGCCAGCGGCACCGGCATCGCGGCCACGGCCGGCAGCGGCGCCGTGCCGGGCAGCTATACGGTGAACGTCTCGCAGATCGCGAGCTCGCAGACGCTGACCTCCAGCGCGTTCTCGACGACCGCGGCGGCCTCGCTCGGCACCGGCGCGCTGACCATCTCGGTGGGCAGCAGCTCGATGTCGATCAACATCAATTCGTCGAACGACAGCCTGAGTGAAATCGCCTCGGCCATCAATTCGGCGGACAACAATCCGGGCCTGAAGGCTTCGGTGATCACCGGCTCGGACGGCCAGCACCTTGTGCTCCAGGCCACCAACAGCGGCGCGTCGAACACGATCAACGTTTCGGCGAGCTCGACGTCGAGCGCCGCGCTCCAGAGCCTCGACGTGTCGACGACGCCCGCCGTGGATACGACGGCCAACAGCACGTCCAAGATCACCCCGGCCAGCGGCACCTGGACCCAGACGTCCGCCGCGCTCGACGCGATCATGACGGTCAACGGCGCGACGGCCACGAGCTCGAGCAACACCGTGAGCAGCGTCATCAGCGGCGTGACGATGAACCTGACCTCGGCGGCCGTGACGAGCGGCTCGCAGACGGTGACGGTGGCGGCCAATACGTCCACCGAAGTCACGGACATCAGCAATTTCGTGACGGCCTACAACTCGCTCATGAGCACGATCGGCTCGCTCACGTCGTTCGATTCGACGGCCTCGGCGGGCTCCGGCGGCGGCCCGCTGCTCGGCGATTCGCTCACGACCAGCCTGCAGGTCGCGCTCGGCAACATCGTGAGCAGCAGCGTTTCGAGCGACGGCGCGACAGGCACGCTCGCCTCGCTCGGCATCACGCTCAATGCGGACGGCACGCTTTCGCTCGATTCGTCGACGCTCAACACGGCAGTCCAGAGCGACCCGCAGCAAGTGGCCGCCGTGTTCAACCTGACCAACGGCATCGCGCAGCAGATCAACGCCGCCACCACGCCGTACACGCAAACGGGCGGTCTGCTCGACACGCGCACCAGCGCGCTCACCGCCGACCTGCAGAGCGTCACCACGCAGACCAACGCGCTCACGGCCTATTCGAACCAGCTGACGTCGCAATACAATGCGGAATTCACGGCGCTGAACACGCTGATGGCGACCACGAACAGCAACCAGCAATACCTGACCGCCCTGTTCGGCGGCGCCAACAGCTCGGGCACGCTCAACAAGAGCTCGTCGTAATCCGTCAAGGAGCAGGCAATGAATGCGAATGCGCAGATGAACCAGGCACAGCTGGTCGAGCGGGTCTATGCGATGACGCTGGAAATCGAAGAGGCCGTCCAGCTCTCCGACTGGCGGCGCGCATCGCGCCTCACCAGCGAACGTTCGCCGCTGCTGCACAGCATTGCCGTGGGGCAGGAGCCGGCCTCGCTCGAACTGATTCGGCGTATCCGGGCGCTCGACATCGCACGGCTCGACGCTGCGCGCACGGCGCAGACCGAACTGTCGCAGGAATATCACGCGGCCGTTGCCGGCATGAATGCCGCGCGCCAGTACCAAAGCATGGCGCGTTATTGAACATCGGGCTTTCGGGCGGCTTGCGCCCGCTGGTTCGCCCGAACCCGGTTCCGCCGGGTTGGTCATGAAGTCGAAAGCCCGCCTCGCGCGGGCTTTTTCTTTTCTGGCCCCGTCACTCGCCTCCCCGCACGACCACGAAAAGCGGGGCAATCCGGCCTTTGCTCGGCCAATCGTCCCACGGCCGCCTCACTAGACTAAGCACAGGAAAATGCGCCCGTTTCGAGCGCTGCCAACGCGCGGCCGGTCCGGTCGCGCGCCGCATCCCTCCCCGACAACGGATCGAAGCCGAACGCGCGCAATCGAGGACCGAAATGACCATCGACGCAGAACTTCAGCAGGCAGTCAGCCTTCACCGCACCGAGCACTACGCCGAAGCGGAAGCGATCTACCGATCGATTCTGCTGAGCGAACCCGGGAATCCCGACGCCAACCACAATTTTGGTCTCCTGCATCTCCAGATGGGGTTGATACCCGAGGGCATTGCACTGTTCAGGACGGCAGTGGATGCCGCCCCACAGCGCCGTCAACTCTGGTCGAGCTACGTGGATGCACTGATCATGGGCGGGCAGCACGACGAGGCCCAGCTCGCGTGCGAATCGGCGCGCGCCTATGGGTTCTCGCTGCGCGCCGCGCACGACGATGGCGCCCAGACATCGCTCGACGCCCACGGCAACGATCCCACCGCAAGCGGTCTTGCTTCGGCTATAAAATCGTTGCTCGCACGCGGCCAGAACGACAAGGCAGAAGCCTTCGCGAAACAGATGACCGAAGCCTGCCCGGATCACGAACTCGGCTGGAAAACGGTAGCTTATGCTCATCTGCGGCGGGGCGATCTGGACGGCGCACTCGGCTTGCTCGAGAAGGCGCATGCGCTCTGCCCAACGGATCGCGAACTCGGTGCCCACCTCGACGCCGCGCGTGCGATGCGCACTGCCACCGCGCTCAACAACGCCGCGCGCTACGAAGAGGCCGTGCCGCACTATCGGACCGTTCTCGAAGCCTATCCCGATCATCCGGCTGCAAACCATGCGCTGGGTGTCATTGCGATTCGCCTGCGCCAGCCCGCTGCGGCGATTCCGCTGCTGGAAAAGGCTATCGGCGCCGATCCGAACAATCTGCAGTACTGGGCAAACTACATCGACGGATTGCTGCAAAACGACGAGTTGAAAGCGGCCTGGCTGGCGCTCGAAATGGCACAGCAACGCGGCCTCTCCGGCCCGGCGATCGATGCGCTCATCAACATCATGACGCAGGTTTCAACGCAGCAGGCCGTCAAGGTGCCGAAGGCCGATGCGCAGCCGGTTTCAGTAGCTGCGCCAGCGATCGAGCCAGCCACCGGACCGGTCGCCTCCCAATCGGCCCCGCAAGATGATGCACCGGCAGCCCGGGCCGCAATTCGGGCGCGGCCGCTCACTAAAGCCGAAGAAAACGAGTTTCAGGCGCTCGCGACGATTTTTAATCAAGGCAAGATCGAGGCCGCACTCAAGGGTGGCCTCGAAGTCGCCGCACGCTATCCGTGGCACGGATTTCCCTGGAAGGTCGTGGGCATTTCGCAGCACCGCCTCGGTCGCTACGACGAAGCCATGGCGAACTGCCGCAAGGCCCTGGCCCTGATGCCCGACGACGTCGATGCGCTCGCAGTGCTCGCCGGCCTCGAGCAGATGCGACATGAACTCGAAGGCGCTTACAAGAACTGCAGCCACCTGCTGGAGGTCAGTCCCGATCACGGGGAAGGCCTGCGATTGATGGGTGTCATCCAGATGGAACTGGGACGGCTCGACGAAGCCGAGCGTTTTGGCCGGCGCGCGATCGAGGTCAGCCAAGCCCCGCTCGCCTATAATTCGCTGGGTGTAACGCTGATGAAGCAAGGGCGCCTCGACGCCGCCGCCGCCATGTTCCAGCAGGCAGCCGACGCCGATCCCAACAACGCGATGATGTACAACAATCTCGCGTTCTGCCTGACGCATAGCGAAACCGTCACACCGGCCGAAGTCTTCGCGGCACACCGGCGCTTCGCCGAACACTTCGAGGTACCGCTCAAGCCGCACTGGAAACCGCACACGAACAGCCGCGATCCGCAAAGACAGTTGCGCATCGGCTTCATCTCGGGCGACTTCTGCCATCACGCCGTTGCGAGCTTCATCGAGCCGGTGCTCGCACCGCTCGGCCGCGATTCCAGCCTCTCTCTGCACGCCTATTCCAATACGGCGAAAAACGATCAGGTGACGGCGCGGCTTCGCGGCTTGTTCGCACACTGGACCGACGTCGTGGGCATGACCGAAGATCAGGCGAGCGAACGCATCCGCGCGGACGGCATCGACATCCTGATCGACCTCTCCGGCCACACGGCGATGAACCGGCTGCTCGCGCTCGCACGCAAACCGGCGCCGATCCAGGCATGCTGGATCGGCTATCCGGGAACGACCGGCCTGGATGCGGTGGACTACTTCATCGCGGACCGCTTCTGGGTCCCGTCCGACCAGTTCCGCAATCAATTTACCGAAAAGATCGCCTACCTGCCCGCACTCGCGCCGTTCGAAGCCGACCGCCTTTGCCCGCCGGTCAACCTGTTGCCCCAGTTGCACAACGGCTATGTGAGCTTCGGCAGCTTCAACCGGCTCGACAAGCTGCGCCGCGACGTGATCGCGTTATGGGCTCGCATCCTGCGCGAGATGCCAACCGCGCGCATGCTGATCGGCGCCATGCCGCGCGACGGCGGCAACGGCGAAGTGGCGCAGTGGTTCGCGGACGAAGGCATTGCAAGCGACCGACTCGATTTCCGCCCACGCTCGAGCGTGCCCGTTTATCTGCAACAGCATCACCACGTCGATATCTGTCTCGACAGTTTCCCGTTCTCCGGTCTCACCACCGCGCTTCACTCGCTGTGGATGGGCGTGCCAACGCTGACGCTGCCGTCGCAGACCGTACCGGGGCGCAGCGGTCTCACGGCCATGTCGCACGTCGGTCTGCTCGATTTTATCGCTGCCGACAAGGACGACTACGTGCGCCGCGCGGTCGCGCTCGGCTCCGATCCCGCGAAGCTCGCCGCACTGCGTGCAGGCATGCGCGAACGCTGCGCGCAATCGCCCATGTTCCAGCCCGAAGCCGTAGCCGGGGGCCTGAGCCGCGCGCTGCGTGTGATGTGGCGCCGCTGGTGCGAGGGCTTGCCGCCCGAGTCGTTCGAAGTGCCCGAATTGCCGCACTGACCTGCCATGAAGAACCACATCTTCCAGATTTACTACTCGGACGCGACGCTCGATCAGGTCGATCCCGGCTTCATCCCGCTCGACAACACGGGGCAGCGCCCCGACTGGCGGGAGTACTGGCCCATGCGGCGATTCCTGATCGAGAATACGCTGGATCCGAATGCCCGTTATGGCTTTCTGTCGCCCAAATTCATGGAGAAGACCGGGTTGACAGCCGTGGAAGCGATGGCCTTCGTGAACAGCATACCGGACGACGTCGACGTCGTGACCTTCTCGCCGTTCTTCGACCAGGCGGCGTTTTTTCAGAGCGTCTTCGAGCATGCCGCGCTTTGCCACCCTGGCATTGGCCCCGTCATCGAAGAGGCCGTCAGGCTGACCACGCCCGGTCTGAAGACCAGCGAAATCGTAATGAGCTCGGTGCAGACGGTGTTCTGCAACTACCTCGTGGCAAAGCCCGCCTTCTGGCTGCAATGGCTGGAAAAATGCGAGCGCATCTTCGAGGTGGCCGAGGCGGCAGATAGCCCGCTCGCGCAGCAGCTCAACGACGATGTCAAGTACGAGTCCCAGCGGGCGCCCGCGAAGGTGTTCATCATCGAGCGGATGGCCTCGCTGCTGCTCGCCACGCAACCCGGATGGAAGGTGAGGAACTTCAATCCGACGACGTTGCCGATGGGCCATGCCGTGCTGTCGCAGTTCAACGACGATCTGCTCACGCTCGACGCCTTGAAGCACATGGCAAAGGAAACGGGATTTCCGCAGTATATGGGCGCCTATCTGCGCAAGCGGATTCAGGTGATCGAGCGGCTGAATGCAGTCACGTTGGCCAAGGCCCCCGCTTGAGTCCGTCGCTTCCCGAGGCCGGGATGCCCCGGGAAGCGATTGGACGCCGTGCCAATCAGTGAGTCGGCATCGCGTAGAGTACGAGGTCAGCGCCATCGATTCCGTGATAGCGCATCGAGATTCGATACCCGAGCCGGTGCAGCCGCAACGGAATCTCGATCAGATCCGGTGCGTGATGGTAGATGCTGACCGCCAGCATGGGCTTTCTCTCTGCCAGCAAATCGCCTGATTGCTCGATGATCGCGGACTCCGCACCCTCGACGTCGAACTTGACGTAGCAAGGGTTGCGGACGTCTTTCATGAAATGCGCAAGCGTGTGGCAGTGCACCAACAGTTGCCCGCTTTCGGATAGCCGTGCGGCCATGTCACCCGTCGCGTCGAATTTCAGCATTCCTTCCTTTCCGTCCACGGCCGCGTTGTGCGCAATATGATCGACACCCAGCTCTGCGAGACACGCCTGCAGTTTCGCGAAATTCCGCGGGTCGGCTTCGATCGCGACGATCTTCCCCGGCTGCGGGAAATGCTTCACGAAGAGCCTGGCGGTGTCGCCGTCGAACGCGCCTGCATCGACGAAATCCACCTCCTCGTCGTACGGCAGGCCAATATCGTCGGGGAAATAGGGCGTTACGCAATACTCAGCGAAATTCCATGCGAGCGTCAGCCGGAACGTGAGTTGCTCGATGAACGTCCGGCGCGAGGTCTCGTCCTCGAGCGCCTCGTACACGCTGACGATATCTTCGCGGTAGCGGCGATAGGCGTCCGGATGCGCCGCATGGGCAAAGCTCAGTTGCGGGAAGAGCCAGGGTATGTGCAGGAACGACAGGGTTTTCGCGCCAAACCGTTCACGAGATTTGAGGTAGTCGTGGCGAGGATTATGAATGCACACCACCACCGTTGACGATGCATCCTCCCTGTCGCCGAACACCTCCAGTCCATCAATGAACGTCCCCCGCTTGCCCGGCGTGTCGTCGATAAAGCCGCGCGGCTCCACACCGATCTGTCTGAACTGGGCCAAAGCAGCCCGGCCCATGTTGCCGGCCCCGAGGATATAGAAGTCGCTTGGGTCGAAGAAGCTCGTCTTCTCGTGTAGTTCGCGCTCGGAGCGCGCAAAGAGCGCATCGATCGTATCGTGAATGCGTGTCATAGTCTGTTGATCCGGATTTGCCGCCACTCGATGGCAGACGATGCCGTCTGCCTTCCCTGCCCGAAGAACACGCGCTCCTCCGCTGTCTTCAGCTTGTCGCCCAGCATGTTCATAAAATCGTATTGCTGCGCCATGAACGGCGGAACGATGATGTGGTTCACCGCGCGCCTCACGGCTGCCGATGCATTTCTCCCGGTACGGTGAAACAGCATGCTGTCAAAAAGAATCCAGTCGCCGGGGCGCGCGTGCACACACAACTGGTTCTCGATGACGTAACGGTCCGAAGGGAACTTCTCCACCTTGTGCGTGGCCGGCAGAACGTAGGTACCGCCGGTGATTTCGTCGAAGGGATCCACGCACAGGAGGGCGCTCAACGCGAGGCAGCGCGAAGACGTCCAGTGCTGATAGTTCAGGTCGCGATGCCACGAGAACTGATAGTGATCCGTGGAGGGCACATTGATGATCGCATTCTGCGAATACAGAATGTAGTTCTTGCCCAGCAGCGCGTTCGCGACGGCGTGAACCCGGGGGTCCATGGCGACGTCGATGAACACGTCGAAGTCGGCCGAAGGCGCCCGCGCGATATTCGCGTCGTTGATTTTCTTCAGGTTCGCCTCGCCCCCGAGCAGCTCGCATTGCTTCGCGTACGCCTTGTCCGAACATTCGGAAACGCGTGCGATAGTGGCAGCATCCAGGCTGCCGGGAATGACGCTATAGCCTTTGGTAAGAATCTCTTCGATACAGAATCCGGTTTCCGTCGTCGAGGTATATCGCTCGGTTACGCCATGGCAGATGACATGCTGGTCTAGAGTGCTCATCGTCGAAGAGATGTCAAGGGGTGCGGTTCACAGAGCCCACAAATAGAAGTCGTGCACGATGGTGCGTCCGCCAAACGCTTCTTTCTGGGCAATGAGCCCCGCGTTCAGATGAAGGCCTTGCTGTTCCGTCGAGATGCCGAAGCTGAAGAATTTGCGCTGCCCATAGCGGGTAATGAGTTCTGCCAGCAGAAGATCCAGCGCACCCATCTCCCGGCCGGCGTCGGAGTTGGCCATGTATTGCGTGTGGACGACATGCCCGAAGTCGAACATGATGGCGCCCGCCAGCAAGGTGTCGTCCTGCTCGGCGACATGCAGGGTGATGGCATCGGGAAAGCGCCCGGACAGCAGCCGCAACTCCGCACTCGAATGCGTGGGTCTCGCGTCGAACTTTTCGAGAACCTGCGCAAGCAAGGTATGGAATCGATCGATATCGTCCGACTGCCTGATCGTGATACCGGCCTTCCGTGCCTTGTTGACGGCCCACTTTCTACCTTTGGAAAAGCGCAACGGCTCTTCCAGACTGATCACCGTCGAGGCGTCGCGGCGGACGAGCTTCGCCCCTGCGCAAGTCAGGGCGTACAGATCGTTCTGGCAGGGCATCCGGTGAAACACCTGGGGTGTCGCCTTGTAGATCACGGACTGCACGCCCAGTTTGCGGTAGTGCTCGCCCATCGCAGCAAAGGCGAGCAAGGTATCGTGCGCGCCGAGCTCTTCTGTATGGAGCAAGCCGCCATAAGTCAGGCCGCCATGCGAGCTGATCGTGGCACCGTCCCGACTGGCCGGAAATACGCCCACCGGTTTGCCGTTGCGCAACAGGATCAGCGAGGCGTCTTCGAAGCGGTCGTTGTGGTAATCCATGTACTCGCGCTCGTGCAGGAAGTTGCCATTGCACGAGCGCCGAACGACGTCATTCCAGATACCGGCGTGCTCCGCCGCGTACACTTTGAGCGAGAGGGCCGTATCCACGGCCGTTACCCGCGCGACTGACACATCACACCCGCCCTGCCTCTTCCAGCACCACGCCCGCTGCCCGAGCACAGCCGAAGCCGTCGTACCCCATGTTGTTGCCGTTATAGAACATATAGGTTTCTTCCCGAACCGAAATCAAGGCCGGATAGCACAGTGTCTGCGAGTCCCAGCCGTGTTCGGAAAGCGCTATGCCCAGCTCGTCGTCGCGCCGGGTCCAGTGCACGCCATCTTTGGATTTCGCAACGCCCGGAAAATAGGAGCCCGAAGTGGTGCCCTTGGTGTAGTACATGAAGTACTGCCCTGCGATGCGATACACCCTGGGACGGCCTATGCGGTACTCGTCGCCGCGCACGTCCACGCAGAGTTGCCCTTCTCTCGGGACATTGAAGAGATCGTCCGTCTCGACATAGCGAATGTGGTACTGCGGAAACGGGCGGCCGTCGATGATCTCCCAGTCGTCCCCGCAGGCATACCAGAGCCGCCAGCGACCGTTTTCGTAGTGCGCCGAATGAATCGCGCCGATCGTGGATTGGCCACGGGCCCGGTCTAGTATCGGCGACTCTGAAAGGCGGGCAAAAGTATGGCCACCGTCGGTCGAGAGCGCCACGCCGCTAAACGCCAGGAACTTGGCCTTCGCCACCAACTGGAACCCGACATAGAACATGTAGATGCCGCCGGGACCGCGAACGACGTCGCCGAGTATCACGCCGTTGTCGTCGAAGCAGCCGTCGCGCCCGATGTCGAGGACCGGCGCATCCGCTATCGCAAGGACTTTCGTCGGGTTCGAGGCAGACACGTCCACGTACCCGATCCGGCTGACTCCCGCTTCATCGCGAAAGCCCGCGTACACGCGGATCGTCTCCTGGTCGAGCCGGAAAGGCGTGGGAGTCAGCGCCGAATTCTTCATCCACGGCCGCCCATGCGTCGCCGTTTCAAACACGGCGCCCAATTTTTCCCAATGAATTGTCATCTGCGTCGTACCCGCCAGCACAAAAAAGGACATTGCATTTCAAAGCTCGACTTCGTTGGCAAGCTTGCCGGGAACCGGCTTGGAAGCCGAAGCGACGTAGATGCGATTGGCCTCCGTGTCTTTCGTGATGAGCGAGCCCGAGCCAATCACACAGTGGTCCGCAACTCTGACATGATCGTTGAACGTGCTGTTCACGCCGAGGAAGCAGAATTCACCGATCTCGCAGTAACCGGAGATCACGACATGCGACGAGACGAACACGTTATCGCGGATGACCGTCCGGTGGCCGACGTGGTTACCGCTCCACAGGATGCAGTTATTGCCCACCGTCACGAACGGCTGAATAACGTTGTTCTCGAAGATGAACGTGTTTTCGCCAATTGCGGCATTGCGCCAGACAAACGCGTGCGAGCTAACGTAGGTGGCAAACCGGTAGCCCTTCTGCTTCGCATCCAGGTAAAAGCGGGTGCGCAGGGCGTTGAGTTGAGACGACGGAATGGCAACGAACGCCATATAGTCCGAAGGCGGATAGAGACGCTCCAGATCTTCATAGGCCACGACTGGCTTGCCGTTGAGTTCCGGCTGCCGGATATAGCTGCGTTCGACGCTGAACGCCACCACCTCATAGTCCGAGTCGTGAGTGAAATACTCATCGGCAATTTCTGCCATTTCGCCAGCGCCGATCAATACGAGCTTCTTTCCCATTTCCCCCTCCTCCTTCAGATCACCACCATGGTCTGCCGCGATTTGCCGCGACCTGACTCTAGGCAACCGGAATGAACGCATGCCAGGCCTGCACAAAGCGTTCTTCTGCCGATGGAACCTGCCCGGCCAGTTCCTGCATCAAGGTTCTGAACGCCGCCATGTCGGCGTCGCCAGGATTGCGAAGCGCAATCAATGCATCGACGTTTCTGAAACACTGCACTGCCTGCTCTCGCGAGAGCTTGTCCACGCGGCATCCCGCAATGGCGAGCGCAGCCCACGCCAGGACAGCAAGCTTGCCTGCGTGACTCGACGTTTGTTGGCTGATCTGCTGCGAACTCAGGCGAAAATAGCCCAACGGATCGTTGATGTAGCACAGCGGCTTGTTCAGACTCGCGGCAAGGAAAAGCCCGATGTCGCCCAACCCCTCATACGAAATGCCGGCGAGCTTCGCGTCGAACAGCAGCTTTGCGCCGTCCTGATTGAAGACTGCATTGGAGAACTCGCCCAGCCAGTTATTGCAGCCGGGGATGGTGGACATGAACGCGGCATCGGCCGGCAGCGAAAGCACGCGCTGCTGGTTCTGAACCACCACGTCGGGCCGCATGAGCTGGCCAATCGGCTGGCCGGATTCGATCGCCGTCCAGCGGCGGCTGACCGAGCAGTCGAACGCACCCGTTGCATGCACTGCGGCATGGAACGAGTAGAAGTCCGGGTAGATGACGTCGTCGTCAAACAAGAGGTGTGCCAACGGCGTCGAACCGTTCCACGCTTTCAGCAGATGCTGGCAGTTCGCAATCCCGCCAGCACGCGGACCATCGATGACCTCGATGTTCATATCCGCGATCTGGGACCGTAACGGTTCGCTCTCGAATGCAGCGCGAAATGCACGATCGGGGCTGTCATCGGAAATGATGATGCGCTCGGGGCGCACGGTCTGATGCCTCAGTGCCACCAGCAAGTCGTGAAGATACTGGGGCTTGAAAGCAGGAATCAGCGTGGTGATCTTCATTGCGTTACCGGGGTTAAAGCCTGGAGGCGCTGCCATCACGCCGGAAATATTCGTCAATCGCGCCAGCCACGGCACCGACCTCGTCTGCGCCCAGATACGTCGCGAACGGAAGGCTGAGAACCCGGGATTGCAGTGTTTCGGCGACCGGCAAAGCGGGCCATGCGACATCCGCATAGGCGGGCTGCAGGTGGTTCGCGACGGGATAGTGAACCAGCGAGCCAATGCCGCACGCCGTTAAATGCGCCTGCAGGGCATCCCGGTTCGGAGTCTGCACGACGAAGAGATGCCAGACCGGTTCGACGTCTTCAAGTACTACGGGCAACTGCAGCGGCGCCTGTGCGAGCGCTTCGAGATACATCGCCGCGAGGGCAGCGCGCTGCGTGTTTTCCGTATCGAGATGTTTGAGCTTCACCCGCAAAATCGCCGACTGAAGTTCGTCGAGGCGCGAGTTCTGCCCGGCGACATCATGGTGGTATTTGACTTCCGAGCCGTAGTTTCGCAACTTGCGCAGCGTGGCGGCCAGCTTGCCGTCATTCGTCGTGATGGCTCCGCCGTCACCCAGCGCGCCCAGGTTCTTGCCCGGATAGAAGCTGAAGCCCGCGGCGTCGCCAAGTCCGCCCGCGCGCCGGCCGCGATAATGCGCACCGTGCGCCTGCGCAGCGTCTTCGATAACACGCAGCCCGTGGCGGCGCGCAATCTCGTTGATGGGACTCATGTCAGCCGGCTGGCCGTACAGGTGTACAGGCATGATTGCGCGCGTACGCGGCGTAATGGCAGCCTCGATCCGCTGCGGGTCGATATTGCACGTCCGGCTATCGGGCTCGACGGGAACGACACGCGCGCCGGCCTGGCTCACGGCCAGCCACGTCGCGATGAAGGTATTGGACGGAACGATCACCTCGTCGCCCTCGCCAATGCCCATGGCGCGCAGAATCAGGTGCAGCGCTTCAAGACCGTTCGCTACGCCGATGCAGTGCTCGACACCACAATAATCGGCAAATTCGCGTTCGAAGGCGAGCGTCTCCTCGCCGAGAATGTACCGGCCGGAGTCGATCACGCGGTCGATCGCTTCGTGGATACCCTTCTCGAAGCGCGCGTTGACCTGCTTGAGGTTCAGAAAATCAATCTTCATTCGTCGTTTCTGATTCGGTATCCGAACGACCTCGATCAGAGCGCCACAGGTTCGCGCGCACGCGCGAGCCGGATGAACTCGTCGTGATCGCGGATGTAGTCGGCCGGGTCGTAGTGTTCCGACGCGAGCACCATGCACACCCCGCCGGACGAGAAGTTGTCGAGCGAGCGCCACATCATCGGACAAATGTAGAGCCCGTAGTACGAGCGATTCAGGTGGAAACGCCGCTGGCGATCGCCGTCGTCGAGCACGATGTCGAAGCTGCCCGACATAGCGATCACGAACTGGTGCAGCTTGCGGTGCGCGTGCGAACCGCGATCCGATCCGCCGGGGACGTCGTACAGGTAATACACGCGCCGGATGTCGAACGGAATGTGATTATCACTTTCCACGAAGGTGAGATTGCCGCGCGGATCGGTGATCTTTGGCAGTTCAATTATCCGGCAATCATTCAGCGGCATGGCCACCGTCCTCTAACGTTCAGTTCACCGTTTTGCGGTCTGTTGTGCCGCATCCGAGACGTCCCAGACGGAAGCGGCCATGCGCTCGCGTATGGCACCCGACGGGACTTTTACCTGGAAAGCTTAACGTTGAGGGAAGAGGTCCGATCTGGCAAACAGACCGGGGTTTCGCCTCTATTCCCCAAGTTCGGGCTGGAGCGCCGGGCCCGGCTCTGCGGTAAGCGGCTGGGGGAGGTTTGCGGCGCGGGGTGCCGGGACGAACAACACGTGCCGCCAAAGGTTGGCGGCACGTTACGCACAATTTGCGGGGAAGGTGTTACTTACCCGCCAGCGTAGCGAACTGCGGGTTGGTCACGACCTGCTTGATCAGCTCCTGCACGGCCGGTGCGAAGGCGTCTGCCGTGTTCTTGCACGCATTGGCGGCAATCCAGCTGGTGTCGAACGGGTACTTCACCGAAACGGTGTAACCCGGCGAAGTCTCGGAACGCACGTGCATCGTGATCTGCCAGTACGCCGGCGCGACCGAGCTGAAGCTCAGATCTTCGATGCTGCCCACGATGGCCGGGCCATGCGGGTCGTACGACTGCGCCGTGAACAGTTCCTTCTGGAACGCTTCCTTGATGTACTGCGAGAGCGTCTTGCCCGGAGCCACCTTCACGTCGCCATCGAGGCGGCACAGCAGATGTTCGTTCACCCCTTGCGCGAGTTCGATGCTGCTCACGCTGATCTTTTTCGACTGCAGACCTTGCTGGATGGCAATGACGTTGTCGGTCGAAACTTCATAGGGCACGGAGGAATTCGTCGTCTGGCACCCCGAAAGCATCACAGCGGTAGCGGCTACGAGACCTGCAATTGCGGAAATTCTTGCCTTCTTCATTTAAACCCGTTCTCCTTGTTATGGGCTATTGGTCTGATTTAATTAACGGCGGAGAAAGTGGGGACTTGAGGGGGAGGGACGATTCGGCCTGGTGGAAGGATTGCGTGCGCGTGGGTACCTCTGGCGCAGTCTTCGTCAGCAGCGAAAACTGAGGGCTTAAACGATTGAGTCTTGAGGTAAGCCCGGCTGCGACAGAACCGAAAAGCCTGCCGTTGGAGCGAGGCACCAAATCGGCGAATTTTATAAATTGATTGGCCCGGTTCAACACATGACTGCGATCACTGCGGCTCGTATAGGCCAGAAACCATAGAAAAGCCTCTGGAAAATATGGCGACGAAAATCTGTGCCTGGGATCAATTCCGTATATCCGTCTAAACCACTACCGGATACTCCCGAAGACTGCCCGCACGCGGTTAGTAAGGCGTATGTAGAGGGCGCCGATTGCCTGAGAAGCGGTCGATATACCGCCGCGGCGGCCATGTACCGGAGATGCCTGAGATAGCCCTTAAAGTCTTTAGCCCCGACGTCGAGGCGTGGAAGTTGGAAAAACGTATAGATAAGCTTGCCGCTGAAAACCGCATCACCAAAGACTTGCAAACATGGGCTCACCGCGTGCGCCTTGACGGAAACGACGCACTTCACGAGGAAGAGGAGTTCACAAAGGAGGCAGCGACCGAATTGTCCGAATTCACCCGGTTGCTACTCATCTATCTCTACACACTTCCAGAGAAGATCAAGCGGCGCATCGAACCGCTCGATGAACAATAGGGGCGGCATCTCGAACTTTCGGGCATCCAAGGACGGAATGAGTACCCGAAGGGACCATTCAACGGCTGCGAGCCTTTGATTTTGAAGATTTTCTTGGCGCGCCCGGCTGGGATCGAACCAGCAACCCCTGCCTTCGGAGGGCAGTACTCTATCCATTGAGCTACGGGCGCTTTGAGACGCTGGCGCTGCCACCAACCCGCTGAACACGGAGGAAATGCGGCGCCGCAGTGAGACCGAGAGAATACCCGGTTTCGGTTAAACCGTCCACCGCGCGGGGTTGCCGGCCCCACAGCCAGACTCAGGCCCCATCGGACCAGTCACAAAAAAGGGCCGAGTCCACAGCCCCCACCCACCCGACACACGCTCCGGGTAAACGCCCGCTGAAGACCCCCAGCCGGCCCGCACCGGCCGCGAAACCTTCCGTCTATAATCATCGGTGTTTGATCCATCGCCAGGTTGTACCGCTCACCACAATACCAACGGGAGACGAGACAAGCATGAGCGAAGCACCGCACGGAGCCCCGATCAAAACGCCCGGCCAGCTGATCGCCGCCATCATCGCCGGGTTTGCCATCCCCATCGTTTGCTGCATCCTGCTCGCCTATTACGTCGACAGCACCACGCGTATCGGCGCCGGGACCGATGAACTCGCCCCCGCCGAAATCGCCCAGCGCATTGCGCCCATCGCGCAGGTTTCGATCCGCGATGCCAATGCGCCGCACGTCTACAAGACCGGCGAGCAGGTCTATCAGGCCGTCTGCTCGGCCTGCCACGCCACGGGCGCAGCGGGCGCGCCCAAGTTCGGCAACGCGTCCGACTGGGCGCCGCGCATCGCGCAGGGCTACGACACGCTCTGGCACACCGCGCTCACCGGCAAGGGCGCCATGCCCCCGCGCGGCGGCACGAGCCCCGACGACTACAGCGACTACGAAATCGGCCTCGCCGTGGCCTACATGGCCAATCACGGCGGCGCGAACTTCCAGGATCCACCCAGGCCCGCGCCGGGCGCCGCACAAAGTGCATCGGGTGCGGCAGCCGCCGCGCCGGCTGCGGGTGCCTCGGGCGCCGATGCGAACGCCGCCCAGGCCGCGGCCGCCGCAGCGGCCATCGCCGCCATTCCGCAAGCCTCCGCGCCCGCGGCAGGCGGCGCCGGGCAAAGCGCCGATGCCTCGCAAGCGGGCAAGGCGCTCTATCAGCAGGTCTGCCAGGCGTGTCACGCGGCCGGCGTGCTGGGCGCGCCAAAGTTCGGCAACAAGGCCGACTGGGCACCGCGCCTGAAGGACCCGATGGACACCATCTACAACTACGCACTGCACGGCAAAGGCCAGATGCCCCCGAAGGGCGGTTCGAACGCCTCGGACGCCGACGTGAAAGCTGCCGTCGATTACATGGTGAGCGCCGCGAAGTAAGTCTCCACTCACGGGCCACAACGCCAGGCGGCAAAGACCGGGCGACAAAGACAAAGGGCTGCATCGCAAGATGCAGCCCTTTCGTTTAGAGAGGCGCAGCGCTCAGCCCTCAGCCCTTCTGCAACAGCGCCTTCAGACTCGCCAGCCGGTCCTTCGGCGACATCGGCGCCTCTTCGGCCGTGGGCGGCGGCGCGTCGTCCAGCCCCATCTCCGGGATGAAGCGCGAGGCCTCGCACACCACCGTCTCGCGCGCCCGCTTGCGTTTCTTGCACCAGTTCAGATGCAGGCTGCGCTGCGCGCGCGTGATCGCCACGTACATGAGGCGCCGTTCTTCCTCGATGCGCGCGTCGTCGATCACGTCGTCTTCCGAGCCGCCGCGGTGGGGCATGATGCCCTCCTCCACGCCCACCAGAAACACGTGCGGATACTCCAGTCCCTTCGACGCATGCACCGTCGAAAGCCGCACCGCGTCCGGATCTTCGTCCTTGCCTTCGAGCATCGACATCAGCGCCACGGTCTGGATCAGGCCCATCAGGTTCTTGCCGGTGTCGGCAAGACCGTCGGCGTTGTCGTAGCCCGTCGCCTCGCTGTCTTCGCCGATTTCCTGTTCAGGCTTCGTGCCCTTGCGCTTCAACCACTCCAGGAACTCCAGCACGTTCTGCCACTTCGACTGCGCCTGGCGTTCGTCGAACGCGTCGTAGAGATACGACTCGTAGTGGATCGCTTCCATGAGGTCGTCCAGCACCACGGTCGCCGGGTCTTTCTCCGCACGCTCGGCGAGGCGCTGCATGAAGTCGCAAAACACGCGCATGGGCTCGACCTGGCGCGCGGAGAGCCGCGCCTCGATGCCGCCCATGTACACGGCCTCGAAGAGCGACACCTTGGCCTGCCCCGCAAACGCGCCCAGCGCTTCCAGCGTCGTGTTGCCCACGCCGCGGCGCGGCGTGGTGATCGCGCGGATGAAGGCGGGGTCGTCGTCGTGGTTGGCGATCAGGCGCAGGTACGCGCAGATGTCCTTGATCTCGGCCCTGTCGAAGAACGACTGGCCGCCCGAGAGCACGTAGGGAATGCGCTCGCGCCGCAGCACCTGTTCGAAGATGCGCGCCTGGAAGTTGCCGCGATAGAGGATCGCATAGTCGCGAAACTGCGCGCGGCGCTCGAATTTGTGCGCGGAGAGGCGGAACACCACCGATTCGGCCTCGTGCTCTTCGTCGTTGCAGGGCGTGACGGTGATGGTGTCGCCCATGCCGTGCTCGGACCAGAGCTTCTTTTCGAAGAGCTTCGGGTTGTTGGCGATGACGTTGTTCGCCGCCGTGAGAATGCGCACCGTCGAGCGGTAGTTCTGTTCGAGCTTGATGACGTGCAGCTTCGGATAGTCCTTGCCGAGCTGCGCGAGATTTTCGATGGTGGCGCCGCGCCAGCCGTAGATCGCCTGGTCGTCGTCGCCCACCGCCGTGAACGCGGCGCGCGGGCCCGCCAGCAGCTTGAGCAGTTCGTACTGGCAGGTGTTGGTGTCCTGGTACTCGTCGATCAGCAGGTAGCGCAGCTTGTTCTGCCAGCGCTCGCGCACGGGTTCGTTCTTCGCGAAGAGCTCGGTGGGCAGGCGGATCAGGTCGTCGAAATCGACGGCCTGGTAGGCGTGCAGCGTCGCCACGTAGTTGCGATAGACGATCGCGGCCTGGTGTTCGTCTTCGTTCGATGCCGTCGCCAGCGCCTCTTCGGGCATCACGAGACCGTTCTTCCAGAGCGAGATGATCGACTGGATCTTGCGGATAAAGCCCTTGTCGGTCGATCCCACCTGCTCCTGGATCATCGAGAAGCAGTCGTCCGAATCCATGATCGAGAACTGGGGCTTGAGTCCCAGATGCTCGGCTTCCTGGCGCAGGATCTGCACGCCCAGCGAGTGGAAGGTGCAAACCGTCAGTTGATTGGTCGGCACCTTGCGGCCTTCCTTGCCGGGCGTCGTGAGCGTCTTGCCTTCGAGCAGCTTGCCCACGCGCTCGCGCATTTCGGCGGCGGCCTTGTTGGTGAAGGTGACGGCCGCGATATGGCGCGGCTCGAAGCCTTTCGCTTCGATCAGGTGCGCGATCTTCTGCGTGATCACACGCGTCTTGCCGCTGCCCGCGCCGGCGAGCACGAGACAGGGACCGTCGAGATAGCGCACCGCTTCGCTTTGGGCGGGATTCAGGCCTGCGGACATCGTTGCTGGATTGGGAAAAACGGGTGGAACGGCTGGGGGCCGGGTTGGACCGGCCGGCGCGAGGCGCGCGGGAGGTGCGATGTTAACACGATCGAACCTCGCTCCCCCCGCACCCGGCCGCGTGCCACAATAACGCCCTCCCGCCCACTGCGGCCGCGGCGGCGTTTCACCTTCGCCGCGCCGTCCCTTGCAGGATTCGCCTCATGACTTCTCCGCTGAAAATCGGCCTGATGGGTTATGGTTTTGCCGGCCAGACCTTCCACGCTCCCGTGATCGCGCATTGCAAGGCCGTCGAGCTCGCCGCCATCGCGACGGGCCAGCCGGAACGCGCCCGCGCCGACTTTCCCGCCGCCGCGATCGTCCCCGATCTCGACGCCCTGCTCGCGCTCGCCGAGGTGGAGTGCGTGGTGATCGCGACACCCAACGATACGCACTTCGACCTCGCGCGCCGCACGCTCGAGCACGGCAAGCACGTGCTCGTAGACAAGCCGGTCACGCTGACTTCCGCACAAGCGCGCACGCTCGCCGCGCTGGCGGCCGGGCGCGGTCTCGTCTTCGCGCCGTTCCACAATCGCCGCTGGGACGGCGATTTCCTCACCGTGCGCGCACTCCTCGAAAGCGGCGAGCTGGGCCGGGTGACGCACTTCGAGTCGCACTTCGACCGTTTCCGCCCGCTCGTGCGCCAGCGCTGGCGCGAAGACGCCGCGCGCGGTGGCGGTCTGCTCTACGATCTCGGGCCGCACCTGATCGACCAGACGCTTGCGCTCTTCGGCACGCCCGAAACGGTGACGGCCTTCGTGCGCACGCGCCGCGACAACGCCACGGCGCCCGATTACGCACATCTCGTGCTCGGCTACGCCCAACACGATGCGGTGCTGCACGCGAGCGCGCTCGCGGCTTTCTCGCCGCGCTTCGTCATCAACGGCACGCGCGGCGGCTACCTGAAAAACGGTCTCGACACCCAGGAGGACCAGCTGAAGGCCGGGCTGCGTCCGGGCCAGGCGGGTTTCGGCGCCGGCAACGAAGCCGGCCAGCTGCACGTGCTGCTCGACGACGGCGGCGAAACCGGACGCCCGCTGCCGACGCTCGACGGCGACTACACGGGCCTCTACCGGGCGCTCGCCGCGTCGATCCGCGAAGGCCTGCCGTTCCCGGTGAGCCCGCAGGACGCCATCGACGTGATGACCGTGATCGAGCTCGCAATGCAGAGCGCCGCCGAAGGACGCACGCTGGCCTTCACGCGAGGCCACTGAAAACCGAAAGCCGGGCCGCCGCACGTCGGCGGCCCGGGGAGCCAGACGGCGCGGGCGTTTCCGAACCGACCCCGCGCCGTTTTTGTTTTCGCGAGGCCGCCCATCGCGTGGCCAAATATTTCGATGTCCCGCGCAACACCTTTCATTGTTCCGACATCCATGAAAGATGATTACAAACGGTTACATGTGGCGGCGCGTGGCCGGTCATCGGAAGCCGCGCTTCGGACGTTGGGCGTTCGGACAACGCCAGAAAGAGCGACAACGACCAAAAGGAGAGTCTTAATGTCTCGCATCGCCCGCACACTTGCCGCAAGCGCCCTCGTTTCGACGCTGGCTGCCTGCGTCGTCAACCAGCCGCCGCCCCCGCCGCCCGGCCCGACGCCGCATCAGATCGCCGTCGAGCGTCTGCACCAGGTGGATGGCCGCATCGATAACCTGAGCCACCGCATCGACGTGCACGTGAACCAGGGCTACTATCCGCCGCCCCAAGGTGGCGCGCTGCATCACCGCCTCGACGAAATCCGCGGCGAAGCGCACAACATGGCAGCCCAGCACGGCGGCGGTCTCTCCGGCGACGAGCAACGCGTGCTGAACCAGGAACTCGACCAGGCCGCTCACGCCATCGGCGAGTAACGCCTGGGCAATCCCTGAGTCATCCCTTCGCGGCGTGCGCTCTGCGCGCCCGCTTCCGGTGTGGGGACCGCTGCGCTGCGGTCCTCACACCGGCTCCCTCCGCGGCAGGACACGCCGCCGGCGCCCGGGCGCCATCTGTCCCTCCCGATCAAAATTTTCCGCATTGACACGCCCTGTGCGCGTCGCGCACAATCGCTGCGCGCGCCGGGAGAGCGTGCCGATTGCCGCTTTGCTGCGCGCACCCGGCACCGCCGAAGGGGCAACCCACAAACTCTCAGGCAAAAGGACCGTGCGCGCCGGACCGCCTATCCGCCAGCTCCGCGCGCCATCGCGCGCGGGCGAACGGAGACGCAACGAGGTCCGCACTCTGGAGAGCGGCAGCAGAACGGCGGCAAGACAGGCCGCGTTCAGACTGCCCACCGAAGGGGCGCGCGCCGCCCAGTGCCGACTACCGCGGCGCCCGGCGCAATCTCTCAGGTACCGAGGACAGAGGGGCCATGCAAGAAGCGTCCACAGGCATCGTGCCTGCGGCGCGTCATGCATGGCCCTTTTCGTTTTCGACCGTGCCGAGGCCGCCCCATGACCGAACTGAAACACACCCCGCTCAACGCTACGCACCGTGCGCTCAACGCCCGCATGGTCGATTTCGGCGGCTGGGACATGCCCGTGAACTACGGCTCGCAGATCGACGAGCACCACGCCGTGCGCACCGACGCCGGCATGTTCGACGTCTCGCACATGTGCGTCGTCGATTTCGCCGGTCCGAAGGCACGCGCCTTCTTCCAGCGCGCGCTCGCCAACAACGTCGCCAAGCTGACCACGCCGGGCCGCGCCCTCTACACCTGCATGCTCAACCCCGAAGGCGGCGTGATCGACGACCTGATCGTCTATTACTTCGCCGACGATCAGTTCCGCACCGTCGTCAACGCCAGCACGGCCGACAAAGACATCGCCTGGCTCGAGAAGCTCAACGCCGAAGAAGGCTTCGGCCTCACCATCACGCCGCGCCGCGATCTTGCGATCGTCGCCGTGCAGGGCCCGAACGCCCGCGAGAAGGTCTGGCAGGTGGCGCCCTCCACGCGCAGCAGCACCGAAATCCTCAAGCCCTTCAACGCCGCGAAGATCGAAAGCACGCCGTTCGGCGAGCTGATGATCGCGCGCACGGGCTATACCGGCGAAGACGGCTTCGAAGTGGTCGTGCCCGCCATAGCCGTGTGCGAACTCTGGGACGCGCTGCAGCGCCAGGGCGTGAAGCCCGCCGGCCTTGGCGCGCGCGACACGCTGCGCCTCGAAGCCGGCATGAACCTGTACGGCCAGGACATGGACGAAGGCGTCTCGCCGCTCGACGCGGGCCTCGCCTGGACCGTCGACCTGAAAGAGCCGCGCGACTTCGTCGGCCGCGCCGCGCTGGAGGCGAACGGCTCGCGCATGACCTTCGTCGGCCTGATCCTGCAGAAGGAAAACGGCAAGGCGGGCGGCGTGCTGCGCGCGCACCAGAAGGTGCTCACTCCGCACGGAGAAGGCGAAATCACGAGCGGCACCTTCTCGCCCACCATGCAGGAATCCATCGCCTTCGCGCGCGTGCCGCAAGGCGTGCAGCCGGGCGATGTCGTGCAGGTGCAGATCCGCGACAAAGCCCTTCCCGCAAGCGTGGTAAAACTGCCGTTCGTGCGCAACGGCAAGGTGCTGGCCGCCTGACCCGGGCGCGTACGCCCCCCTCTTTCACGTATTCACAAGCAACCACGCACTGGAGCATCCTATGAGCATCCCGGCCGATCTGAAATACACCGAATCGCACGAATGGGTCCGCACCGAAGCCGACGGCACGCTGACCGTCGGCATCACGGACCACGCGCAGGAAGCGCTCGGCGACATCGTCTTCCTCGAGCTGCCCGAAGCGGGCCGCTCGGTCTCGGCCGGCGACGCCGTTGCCGTGATCGAGTCGGTGAAGGCCGCCTCGGACATCTACGCTCCGGTTGCGGGCGAGATCGTCGAATCGAACAGCGCGCTCGTCGATACGCCCGACCAGGTGAACGGCGCGCCCTATGAATCGTGGCTCTTCAAGATCAAGCCGGCCGCGGGCGCTGCGCTCGACCGCCTGATCGACGCCGGCGCCTACGAAAAGGCCATCGGCGCCTAACCGCACCGCCCAAACCGTACCCGCGCGGCGGCCGAGCCCGGCCGCCGCGCCAGCAGGAACGCCCATGAAGCTCGAACACCCGGATCGTCTGATGAACACCTCCCTCACCCTCGCTGCGCTCGAAACGCACGAAGCCTTCGCCGGCCGCCACATCGGCCCCGACACGGCCGACCAGCAGGCGATGCTCGACGCACTCGGCTTCGCCTCGCGCGCGGCGCTGATCGACGCGGTGATTCCGGCTGCGATCCGCCGCAAGGAAACGCTGCCGCTCGGGCCGTTCGCGCAGTCGCGCACGGAAGCCGAAGCGCTCGCGGGCCTGCGCGCGCTCGCCGACAAGAACCAGGTGTTCCGCTCCTATATCGGACAGGGCTACTTCGACACGCACACGCCGGCCGTCATCCTGCGCAACGTGCTCGAAAACCCGGCGTGGTACACGGCGTACACGCCGTACCAGCCGGAAATCTCGCAGGGCCGACTCGAAGCCCTGCTGAACTACCAGCAGATGATCATCGACCTCACGGGTCTCGCGATCTCGAACGCGTCGCTGCTCGACGAAGCCACGGCCGCCGCCGAAGCGATGACGCTCGTGCAACGCGTGGGCAAGTCGAAGTCGAACGTCTTCTACGTGGCCGACGACGTGCTGCCGCAAACCCTCGAAGTGGTGAAGACGCGCGCGAAGCCGATCGGCATCGAAGTGAAGGTCGGCCCCGCGGCGCAAGCCGCGCAGGCGGGCGCCTTCGGCGTGCTGCTCCAGTACCCGGGCGTGAACGGCGACGTGCGCGACTACCGCGAACTCGCCGCCGCCATCCACGCGGCGGGCGGCGCGGTGATCGCCGCCGCCGACCTGCTCGCGCTCACCGTGCTCGCGCCGCCGGGCGAATGGGGCGCGGACGTGGCCGTGGGCAACTCGCAACGCTTCGGCGTGCCGATGGGCTTCGGCGGCCCGCACGCCGCCTACCTCGCGGTGAAGGACGAATTCAAGCGCCAGATGCCGGGCCGTCTCGTCGGCGTGACCGTCGACGCGCAGGGCAACCCGGCGCTGCGCCTCGCGCTGCAAACGCGCGAACAGCACATCCGCCGCGAGAAGGCCACCTCGAACGTCTGCACGGCGCAGGCGCTGCTCGCCATCATGGCCAGCATGTACGCGGTCTATCACGGTCCGCAGGGCCTCAAGACGATCGCCCTGCGCGTGAACCGCGTCGCGGCCATTCTCGCGGCCGGCGCGAAGCAGCTGGGCTACACGCTCGTCAACGAAGCCTTCTTCGATACGCTCACGTTCGAATCGGGCGCGCGCACCCAGGCGCTGCACGACGCGGCGCTCGCGCGCGGCATGAACCTGCGCCACGTGAGCGAAACGCGCGTCGGCATCTCCGTCGACGAAACCACCACGCGCGCCGATCTCGCCGATCTGCTCGCCGTGTTCGCACAAGCCGCGTTCGCAGGCGTTGCGCCTTCGGTCGATGCGCTCGACGCCGAAATCGCCGCACAGGCCGCCGCGTCGTTCCCGGCTGCGCTGGTGCGCGAAAGCGCGTACCTCACGCACCCGGTGTTCAATCGCCACCACTCGGAAACGGAAATGCTGCGCTATCTGCGCAGCCTCTCCGACAAGGACCTCGCGCTCGACCGCTCGATGATCCCGCTCGGCTCGTGCACGATGAAGCTCAACGCCACGTCCGAAATGCTGCCGGTCACGTGGCCCGAGTTCGGCCGCATCCACCCGTTCGCACCGGCCGAGCAAACCGTCGGCTATCGCGAGATGGTCGATCAGCTCGAACAGATGCTCGTGGCCGCCACCGGCTACGCCGCCGTTTCGCTGCAACCGAACGCGGGCTCGCAGGGCGAGTACGCGGGCCTGCTCATCATTCAGGCCTACCACGCCTCGCGCGGCGAAGGCCATCGCGACGTCTGCCTGATTCCCGCTTCGGCGCACGGCACGAACCCCGCATCGGCGCAGATGGCCGGCATGCAGGTGGTGGTCGTGGCCTGCGACGCGCAGGGCAACGTCGACCTCGCCGACCTCAAGGCCAAGGCCGAACAGCATGCGGCGAAGCTCGCGGCGATCATGATCACGTATCCCTCCACGCACGGCGTGTTCGAGCAGAACGTGCGCGAAGTCTGCGAGATCGTGCATGCGCACGGCGGCCAGGTCTACGTGGACGGCGCGAACATGAACGCGATGGTCGGCCTCGCGGCCCCGGGCCAGTTCGGCGGCGACGTCTCGCACCTGAACCTGCACAAGACCTTCTGCATTCCGCACGGCGGCGGCGGCCCGGGCGTCGGCCCGGTCGCAGTGGGCGCGCACCTCGCGCAATTCCTGCCGAACCAGCTTTCCACGGGCTACAAGCGCTCGGCGGACCAGGGGCACGGCATCGGCGCCGTGAGCGCGGCGCCTTACGGCTCGGCCTCGATCCTGCCGATCTCGTGGATGTACATCGCCATGATGGGCGCGGCCAACCTCACGGCCGCCACGGAAACCGCGATCCTCAACGCGAACTACGTCGCGAAGAAGCTCGCGCCGCACTTCCCGGTGCTCTACAGCGGCCCGGGCGGACTCGTCGCGCACGAGTGCATTCTCGACCTGCGCCCCATCAAGGACGCGAGCGGCATCACCGTGGACGACGTGGCCAAGCGCCTGATGGACTACGGCTTCCACGCGCCCACCATGAGCTTCCCGGTACCGGGCACGCTGATGGTCGAACCGACCGAGTCGGAATCGAAGGAAGAGCTCGACCGCTTCATCGACGCGATGGTCGCGATCCGCGCCGAAATCCGCGCCGTGGAAGAAGGCCGCGCGGACAAGGAAGACAACCCGCTGCGCCATGCGCCGCACACGGCCGCCGTGGTCGTCGCCGACGACTGGAAGCACACCTATTCGCGCGAACAGGCCGCCTATCCGGTGCGCTCGCTCGTCGCGCGCAAGTACTGGCCGCCGGTCGGCCGCGCCGACAATGCCTATGGCGACCGCAACCTGTTCTGCTCGTGCGTGCCGATTGCCGAGTACAGCGACGCAGCGCAAGAGGCCAGCGAAGCCTGAGCGCCGCACCGGCCGCCGCCATCTGCATCCAGCCTGTCACGGGGGTCGATGCCGGCGGCGGCCCTTGCACTCACATTTGCCGCCGCAAACCGTTAACATCACACACCTGTCAGCCTTGAATCAGGGAGTCCCGCATGGCGCGGAAGGTGCGAACGGTCTCAACCCGGGCTTCGACCCGGCAGGCGCGCGGCGGCGCGCGCTCGTCCGATACGAACAATCCGGCTGGCCGGTCCCCTCGTTCCGGTTTGCGTACTGCTTCGGCCCCGGCCCGGCTCGCCGCCGTGCTGGCGGCGGCCTGCACCTGGCTTGCCGCCGCGCCCGCAGCACACGCGGCCATGAACTTCTGCGCGGCGCCGGCCTTGCAGTCGAGCGAACGCACGAACGCCGATCCGGGCGTGAAAGCGCTGGTGGCCGAAGTGCAGGCGCACGTGAACGACGTGCCGCATCCGCTCGCGAAGCTGCACACCGAAGGCACGCTGCCGCACGAGGGCATCTACGACGAGAGCGTGGAGGCGGAAAAGGAACTCGACCTGATGCGCAACGCCGCGCTCGCGTGGCGCGCAACGGGCGACGAGCGCTATCTGAAGCTCGTCGACCGCTTCCTCGCCGCGTGGGTGAGCACCTATCAGCCGAGCTTCAACCCCATCGACGAAACGCGCTTCGAAGGCCTGATCCTCGCGTACGACATGACCGCGAGCGCGCTTTCCGTGAAGACGCGCAACGCGACCATGGCATTCCTGAACCGCATGGGCAGCGGCTATATCGCGCAGGTGGATGCGCAGCCGCGGCCGCTGAAAGGCACGTTCGCGAACAACTGGCAGAGCCACCGGGTCAAACTGATCGCGATGATCGCGTTCACGCTGGACAACCGCAAGATGATTGCGGCGGCGCAGCGGCTCTTCGTGGAGCACATCGGCGACAACGTCGCGCCCGACGGTTCGACGCTCGACTTCGGCGAGCGCGACGCGCTGCACTACGTGACCTACGACCTGCAGCCGCTCGTGACAGCCGCGCTCGCCGCGCGCCGCCACAACCGCAACTGGCTGCCCGAAAAGGCGGCCAACGGCGCGACGCTCGCCAGGGCGCTCGACTGGCTCACGCCCTACGCGCTCGGCGAGAAGACGCACGAGGAGTTCGTGCACTCGAGCGTGCCGTTCGACGCGCGGCGGCGCGAAGCGGGCCTGCCGGGTTATTCCGGCGACTGGGACCCGAAGAACGCCGCCGAGCTGTATCACCTGGCCGCCCGACTGGACGGCCGCTATGCGCCGATCGCGCTCAAGCTCGCGCCGACGCCGCCCGCGTGGCTCGCCGTGTGCCTGCCGCTGCCCGCGCGCTAACGGCGCCGGACGTCGCGCACGCGGCTTGCGCCATCGATTGAAACAGAGTTGAGTTTTTTGAAGCAGGAGCAGTCCTCATCATGGCAGTCAGCGTTTTCGATCTCTTCAAAGTCGGCATCGGGCCGTCCAGCTCGCACACCGTCGGGCCGATGCGCGCAGCGCTGATGTTCGCCGAAGGACTCGAGCGCGACGGCCTGCTGGCCGCCACCGCGACGGTCAAGGTGGAGCTGTACGGCTCGCTCGGCGCCACGGGCAAGGGCCACGGCACCGACCGCGGCGTGATGCTCGGCCTCATGGGCGACGCGCCCGACACGGTCGACCCCGACACCATCGCCGAACGCCTCGAAGCCGTGCGCGCCTCGCGCCTGCTCGCGCTGCTCGGCCATCACACGATTCCGTTCGTGCAGAAGGAGCACATCGCCTTCTATCGCCAGGCGCTGCCCGAGCACCCGAACGGCATGAAGCTGCGCGCGCTCGACGCCAACGGCGAAACGTTGCGCGAGAGCACCTATCTCTCCGTGGGCGGCGGCTTCGTGGTGACGGCCGGCGCGCCGAACACGAAGGTGCTGGCCGCCGCCGAGCAGTTGCCGCACCCGTTTCGCACCGGCGCCGAACTGCTCGCCCTGTGCGCCTCCACGGGCAAGAGCATCGCGCAGCTGATGCTGGAAAACGAGCGCGTCTGGCGCAGCGACGAAGAGATCCGCTCGGGCCTCCTGCGCATCTGGGACGTGATGCAGTCCTGCGTGTCGCGCGGCTGCGGCATCGGCAATCCCGAGGCCGAAGGCACGCTGCCCGGCCCCTTCAACGTGAAGCGGCGCGCCGCGCAGCTCTATCGCGCGCTCACCGGCAACCCCGAGCGCGCGCTGCAAGACCCGCTCTCGATGATCGACTGGATCAACCTCTACGCGATCGCCGTGAACGAGGAAAACGCCGCGGGCGGCCGCGTGGTGACGGCGCCCACCAACGGCGCCGCCGGCATCATCCCCGCCGTGCTGCACTACTACGTGCGCTTCACGCCGGGCGCGAACGAACAGGGTGTGATCGACTTCCTGCTCACCGCGGCCGCCATCGGCATTCTCTACAAGCTCAACGCCTCGATCTCGGGTGCCGAAGTGGGCTGCCAGGGCGAAGTGGGCGTGGCCTGCTCGATGGCCGCGGGCGCGCTCGCCGCCGTGCTGGGCGGCACGCCGCTGCAGGTGGAGAACGCCGCCGAAATCGGCATGGAACACAACCTCGGCCTCACCTGCGACCCCGTCGGCGGCATGGTGCAGATCCCCTGCATCGAGCGCAACGCCATGGCGTCGGTGAAGGCCGTGAACGCCGCGCGCATGGCGCTGCGCGGCGACGGCGCACATTACGTCTCGCTCGACTCGGTCATCAAGACCATGCGCGAGACCGGCGCCGACATGAAGACGAAATACAAGGAGACCTCGCGCGGCGGCCTCGCGGTGAATATCGTCGAGTGCTGACGCCGCGCGCGTCGCTCCTGCTACCTGATTAAGTAGTACATAGAACTGGAGACATAACCGAGATGACGCAGCCGAACGATTCCGCTTCTTCCACCACGACCACGGGCGCGCGCCTGCTCGTCGATGCGCTCGTCGCCAACGAGGTGACGCGCGTGTTCTGCGTGCCGGGCGAGAGCTACCTCGCGGTGCTCGACGCGCTGCACGACGTCACCGACCGCATCGAAACGGTGGTGTGCCGTCACGAAGCGGGCGCTGCGAACATGGCGGAAGCGGTCGGCAAGCTCACCGGCAAGCCCGGCATCGCGTTCGTCACGCGCGGCCCCGGCGCCACGCACGCCTCGATCGGCGTGCACACGGCCTTCCAGGACTCCACGCCGATGATCCTGCTGATCGGCCAGGTGGCGCGCGAACAGATGGACCGCGAGGCCTTCCAGGAGATCGACTACCGGCGCATGTTCGGCCAGATGGCGAAGTGGGTCGCGCAGATCGACGACCCGCGCCGCGTGCCCGAATACCTGAGCCACGCGTTTCATGTGGCGACCTCGGGCCGGCCCGGTCCGGTGGTGATCGCGCTGCCCGAGGACATGCTGAGCGAACCGTTCCCCGCCGCGCAGGCGCAAGTCGTGGCGCCCGCCGCGCAGCGCGTGCAGGCCTCGCCCTCGGCCGTGCAGATGGAACGCTTACGCACGCTGCTCGCGAACGCGAAAAAGCCGTTCGTGATTGCAGGCGGCCACGGCTGGACGCCCGAGGCGTGCGCCGATCTGCAACGCTTCGTCGAGAACTGGCACCTGCCCATCGGACTCGCGTTCCGCTTCCAGGACACGCTGAACAACGATCACCCGAACTACGCGGGCGACGTGGGTCTCGGCGTGAATCCGGCGCTCGCGCAGCGCATCCGCGAGGCAGACGTGCTGCTCGTGCTCGGCCCGCGCCTCGGCGAAGCGACGACGGGCGGCTATGCGCTCTTCGACATCCCGAAGACGAAGCAGACGTTGATCCACGTTCACCAGGGCGCGGAAGAACTGGGCCGCGTCTATGCGGCCGATCTGCCCATCGTCTCGGGCCTGCCCGAAATCGCGGCGCAGCTCGCGGCACTCGATGCCCCGGCGAGCTCCGTATGGAGCGGCGCCGCCGAAGAGGCGCACCGCGCGTATCTCGCCTGGCGCGAGCCGCGGCCCATGCCCGGCGACGTGCAACTGGGCGACGTCATGCAGCAGCTGCGCGCGCGCCTGCCCGACGACGCGATCATCACGAACGGCGCCGGCAACTACGCCACCTGGCTGCATCGTCATTACGCGTACCGCCATTTCCGTTCGCAGCTTGCGCCCACGAGCGGCGCGATGGGTTACGGCGTGCCCGCGGCCATCGCGGCGAAATCGCTCTACCCTTCGCGCACGGTGGTCGCGCTCGCCGGCGACGGCTGCTTCATGATGTCGTCGCAGGAGCTCGCCACGGCCATGCAGTACGGCCTGGCGGTGGTGTTCATCGTCGTGAACAACAGCCATTACGGCACGATCCGCATGCACCAGGAGCGCCACTATCCGGGCCGCGTGCACGGCACGCAGCTCACGAATCCGGATTTCGCGGCCTTTGCGCAGTCGTTCGGCGCGCACGGCGAAACGGTGGAATCGACGGCTGCATTCCTGCCCGCGCTGGAGCGCGCATTGAATGCAGGGCGCCCGGCGCTCATCGAAATTCGCATTCCGAAGAATGCGAGCACGCCGACCGCCACGCTCGAGCAGATTCGCGACGCGGCGCTGAAGGCTTAGCACCCAAACAGCCCGCAAACGGCCCGCACAAAGAAAAACCCCTGCAGGAACGCATTCCTGCAGGGGTTTTTTGACTTTCGCACGTGGACGAAAGGCGGTGCACCGCCCTTCGCTCACGCCGCGAGGCGCGTTACTTGCCGCCCACGCTTTGCAGCGTCGTCCACTTGCCGTCGACAACCTTGTACAGCGTGATGCCGCCGTTCTTCAGGTCGCCCTGGTTGTCGTACGCCAGATCCTTCGTCGTCACGGCCGGCATGCTGGTCTTCGCGAGGAACGGCAGGTACTTGGCCGGATCCGTCGAGTTCGCCGCCTTCATCGCCGCGAACATCGCCATCGCGCCGTCGTAGGCGTACGGCGAGTAGGTCTGGACGTCTTCGCCGAAGCGCTTCTTGTACTTCTCGACGTAGTCCTTGCCACCCGGCATTTCGTCCAGCGGCAGGCCGGCGAGCGAAGCCACCGTGCCGTTCGCCGCGTCACCCGCGATCTGCAGGAAGGTCGGCGTGTGCACCATTTCGCCGCCCATCAGCGGGGCCTTGATGCCGAGCGACTTCATCTGCTTGACCATCGGCGCCGCTTGCGAGTCCGCGCCGCCGTAGTAGATCAGATCCGGGTTTTGCGCCTTCAGCTTGGTCAGGATCGACTTGAAGTCCACGGCCTTGTCGTTCGTGTACTCGCGGTCGATGATCGT
Source organism: Paraburkholderia sp. J12 (assembly GCF_905220215.1). Classification (NCBI taxonomy): domain Bacteria; kingdom Pseudomonadati; phylum Pseudomonadota; class Betaproteobacteria; order Burkholderiales; family Burkholderiaceae; genus Paraburkholderia; species Paraburkholderia sp. J12. Next base: position 674,945 of record NZ_CAJMZC010000002.1, on the reverse strand, counting down.
GCCGCCGGCGGCCTTCGCGGCCTTCGAGAACTGGTCGGCGAGACCCTGGCCGTAGGCCGTGCGGTCGTCCACCACGGCGATCTTCTTCATGCCGAGCTGCTTGACTGCGAACGTGCCCGCCACCGAACCTTGCTGCGTGTCCGAGGTCATCATGCGGAACGTGGTCTTGAAGCCCTGTTGCGTGTACTCGGGCGCCGTCGCCATGGCGATTTCCGGAATGCCGGCGTTCGCGTAGATGCGCGAAGCGGGAATCGTCGTGCCCGAATTGAAGTGGCCGAGCATGCCCTTGATGCCGTCGTCGACGAGCTTCTGCGCGACGGTCGTGCCCGTGCGCGGGTCAGCCTGGTCGTCGGCCGAGTCCAGCACGAAGTGCACCGGCTTGCCGCCGATCACCGGTTTGGTGGCGTTGATGTCTTCCACGGCGAGCGTGATGCCGTTCTGGAAGTCCTTGCCGTAGTGGGCCTGCGCGCCCGTCATCGGGCCTGCGAAACCGATCTTGACGTCCTCCGCCTGCTGCGCGTGCGCGGTCCCCGCCAGCGACATGGCCGCGACGATCGCGGCGCCTGCCAGCTGCTTCATGGTGTGTTGCATAGCTTCTCCTTGATACCAGGTATGGATGGAGCGGCTTCGGGCCGGGGGCTTTGCCGCTTCCTTTTGTCCTGAGACGACCGGACGAATTATGGCCTTAGCTCAACCGATCGTCATCAGATTTGCATTGCCGCCGGCCGCGGCGGTGTTCACGCTGACCGAACGCTCGGTGAGGAGACGTTCGAGGGCGTAATCTTCGTCGCCGTTCGCGAGCGCGTGAGCCGCCACGCCCTGCACCGAAACAATCGGGCCTGGGCGCTTCGCGACTTCCTTCACGAGGGCGAGCAGCTCGTCGCTGTCCCCTTCGAAGAGGACGGCGTCGTATTGCGCGTCGGCGCCCTTTTGCACCGCGGCGTAGGCCTTCAGCGATGCCGGCAGCGCCTGCACGAGCGCCTCGCCTGCCGCGCCCGAGAAGAGCGCGCGGTTGCCGGTTGCCAGCACCACGGCGAGTTGCGCGCGGGCGCCCGTTGCCGTCGAGGGCACGCACAGCACCGTGCCGCGCGCCGAAAGCGTGTAGGTGTTGCGCTCGCCCGTGGGGCCGGGCAGCACGGCGGTGGCGCCGGCCAGCACGTATTCGAGGTAGCCCTCGCAGCGGGCGGCCAGCGCGGGTTCGCGCTCGGCGATCAGCCAGTCGCGCAGCGCGGCGAGCGCCGAATGGGCCGACTGCGGCGCCGACTGCGAACGCTCCGCATTTTCGCCGCCTGCGCCGTTGGCACTGTTGGCACCGTTCGCGCCGCCTTGCGGCGCATCGACCACGAGTGCCGCCGTAAGCGACTTCGGCAAACCGGCCGGACGCGTCGCGAGCAGACGCGACAGATAGAGCGCGCCACCGGCCTTCGGACCCGTGCCCGAAAGCCCTTCGCCGCCGAACGGCTGCACGCCCACCACGGCGCCGATCACATTGCGGTTCACGTAGATGTTGCCCACGTGCGCGCGGCCGACCACGTGCGCGATGGTCTCGTCGATACGCGTATGAATGCCGAGCGTGAGGCCGTAGCCCGTGCCGCGAATCTGTTCGAGCAGGCGGTCGAGCTGGCTGCGGCGATAGCGGATCACGTGCAGCACCGGGCCGAACACTTCGCGCTTAAGTTCGTCGAGGCTCTCCACTTCGATGAGCGTCGGCGGCACGAACGTGCCTGACGCACAGCCGTCGGGCAGCGGCAGCTGCATGACCTTGCGGCCCTTCTCGCGCATCGCTGCGACGTGCGTGTCGATGCCGCGTTTCGCTTCCACGTCGATCACGGGGCCGACATCGGTCGAGAGACGATCAGGATTGCCAATCGACAGTTCCTTCATCGCCCCGGTGAGCATTTCGAGCGTGCGCTCGGCCACGTCGTCCTGCAGGCACAGCACGCGCAGCGCCGAGCAGCGCTGGCCGGCCGAGTCGAACGCGCTTTGCAGCACGTCGGCCACCACCTGCTCCGCGAGCGCCGACGAATCGACGATCATCGCGTTCTGGCCGCCGGTTTCGGCGATCAGCGGGATCGGGCGGCCTTCGGAGTCGAGGCGCTCCGCGAGCTTCTTGTTGATGAGGCGCGCGACTTCGGTCGAGCCCGTGAACATCACGGCGCGGGTGCGCGTGTCGCCGACGAGGGCCGCGCCCACGGTTTCGCCGTCGCCGGGCAGCAGTTGCACGGCACCGGCCGGCACGCCGGCTTCGCGCAGGATGCGCACGGCCTGGGCGGCGATCAGCGGCGTCTGCTCCGCGGGCTTCGCGAGCACCGTGTTGCCGGCGGCCAGCGCCGCGGCCACCTGACCCATGAAGATCGCGAGCGGGAAGTTCCACGGGCTGATGCAGACCACCGGGCCGAGCGGGCGATGCGTGTCGTTCGAGAACTCGTCGCGGATCTGCGTGGAGTAGTAGCGCAGGAAATCGACGGCCTCGCGAATCTCCGCCACCGCGTTCGGCAGCGACTTGCCGGCTTCGCGCACGATCAGGCCCATGAGCGTATGCATCTGCGCTTCGAGCAGGTCGGCGGCGCGGGCGAGGCAGTCGGCGCGCGCTTCCACGGGCGTGGCCTGCCAGATCGGCGCGGCGGCCACCGCGTGCGCGAGCGCGGCGCTCACGTGCTCGGCGCTCGCTTCGACCACGGTGCCCACGAGGTCGCGGTGATCGGCGGGGTTGCGCACTTCGCGCGCGTCGCCCACGGCGATCTCGTTGTCTTCGAGCATCGGCGCCGCGCGCCAGTGGTGATGCGCGCTCGCGAGCAGCGCCGACGAGAGCGACGCGAGGCGATGCTCGTTCGACAGATCGAGGCCCATCGAGTTGAGGCGCTCGCTGCCGTACAAATCGCGCGGCAGGGGAATCTTCGTGTGCGGCGCGCCCGGCGGCACGACCTTCGCGGCATCGTCCACGGGATTCGTGACCAGCTCGCTCACCGGAATGCTTTCGTCGGCGATGCGGTTCACGAACGAGGTGTTCGCCCCGTTTTCCAGCAGGCGGCGCACGAGGTACGCGAGCAGCGTTTCATGCGTGCCGACCGGCGCATAGACGCGGCACGGACGGTTGAGCTTGCCGGCCGAGAGCGGACCCGTGACCTCTTCGTAGAGCGGCTCGCCCATGCCGTGCAGGCACTGGAACTCGTACTGGCCAGGATAGTAGTTCTGACCCGCGAGGTGGTAGATCGCCGAAAGCGTGTACGCGTTGTGCGTGGCGAACTGCGGATAGACGGCGTCGGGCGCGCCCAGCAGCTTCTTCGCGCAGGCGAGGTACGAGACGTCGGTGTAGATCTTGCGCGTATAGACCGGATAGCCTTCGAGGCCGTCCACCTGGGCGCGCTTGATTTCGGAATCCCAGTAGGCGCCCTTCACGAGGCGCACCATGATGCGGTGACGGCTGCGGCGCGCGAGATCGACGATGTAGTCGATCACGAACGGGCAGCGCTTCTGGTACGCCTGCACCACGAAGCCGATACCGTTCCAGCCTTGCAGCTCGGGATCGAAACAGAGCGCTTCGAGCAGGTCGAGCGAAAGTTCGAGGCGGTCGGCTTCTTCGGCGTCGATATTGAGGCCGATGTCGTAGCGGCGCGCGAGGATCGCGAGCGAGCGCACGCGCGGCAGCAGCTCGCTCATCGTGCGTTCCTGCTGCGCGCGCGAATAACGCGCATGCAGCGCCGAGAGCTTGATCGAGATGCCCGGGCCTTCGTAGATGCCGCGGCCGCCCGCGGCCTTGCCGATCGCATGGATGGCCTGTTCGTACGACGCGTAGTAGCGCTGCGCGTCGGCTTCGGTCGTGGCCGCCTCGCCGAGCATGTCGTACGAGTAGCGGAAGCCGCGCGCTTCGAACTTGCGGCTGTTCGCGAGCGCTTCGGAAATGTTTTCACCCGTGACGAACTGCTCGCCCATCAGGCGCATGGCCATGTCCACGCCCTTGCGGATCAGCGGCTCGCCGCCCTTGCCGATCATGCGCGTGAGCGCCGACGAAAGCCCCGTCTCGCTGTTCGTGGTGACGAGCTTGCCGGTGATCATGAGACCCCAGGTGGCCGCGTTCACGAAAAGCGACGGCGCGTGGCCCACGTGCGATTTCCAGTCGCCCTTGCTGATCTTGTCGCGGATGAGCGCGTCGCGCGTGGCGCGATCGGGAATGCGCAGCAGCGCTTCGGCGAGGCACATCAGCGCCACGCCTTCCTGGCTCGACAGCGAGAACTCGTGGATCAGCCCTTCCACGCCGCCGCCCGTGCGCTTCGCGCGCAGCGTTTCGACCAGACGCGTGGCGAGCTTCGTCACGTCGCCCGTGAGGTTGGCGGGCAGGCGCGCTTCGCCGATCAGGAACGGCACGCACTCCGGCTCGGGACGGCGATACGCCGCCGTAATCGCCGCGCGCAGCACCGACTGCGGTTGCACGTTCTGCGCGAATTCGAGGAAGGGGTGCGACGCCGCTTCGTCCTCGGCATCGACGGTGGCGCCGTCGGCCAGATCGGTAGCACCGACGTGGCCCGACAGTTCGGCGGGCAACTGGCCATGTTCGATCTTTTCCAGGTAGGCGAAGATGGCCTGCTTGATGAGCCAGTGCGGCGTGCGCTCGAGGCGCGTGGCGGCGTCTTTCAGCCGGGAGCGGAGGAGGTCGTCAACCTTGACGCCGAGGGTGGTGCTAGCCATGTTTCCTTCGTATGCCGGCTGATCCGCACCGGCCAAAGACAAAAAAGTTGGCGAATCGTAACCCTCCAATTAAAAAGGTGCAACCATCCTTTTAAGATGGTTGCACCACTCTGAAGCCCTTGTGGCGCCGGGGTTTGCGCCGGATCCGCGCCAGCCGGGCGCCGCCGGTTGCGCTCAGTATTTTCCCTGGCCCAAACTTTTTTTGACAACCCTTATCGAAACCGCCGCCGCGCCGTTATACATAGCGTAACTACGGGGAAAGCAGTCATTACAAGCGGTGGGGTCTTGAAATGGAAAAAGTCTTGGTGGTGGCGGGGATCTGGAGCATGTGCGCGTTGTGTGCCGTCCTGTTCATACGCGGTGCGACGGCGCCGGCCATGCGGCGGGTGAAGGTGGACGAGGCCGAAAGAGCCGATACGGTCCAGTGATTGCGGCCGTGGGGGAAAGGCCAGAGCGCGAGGCGCTCCGGGTCAGGCCGATTCAGGCCGATCAGGCACGCTGAAGCGGGATCGAAAACGCTCAGGCGCGGGCAACGAACTGCCCGCAGTAATCGCCCGGCGAAACCAGCCGGTCGTGAAGCCCGCACAGGCGGCTTGCGGCCACGCTCGCGCCAAAACCCGAACTGAACACGATCAGGCCGGCAACGCGCTGCTCCAGCACGTGCCGGTCGTCCTCGCGATGGGCGCAGCGCGCGCACGCCGGTGCGGCGGGCGGTGCTACCGCTGCCGTCGCGGCCATCGCTGCCGTCTCGTGAAAGCCGGCCGCCTCGTCGAAGCCGGCGGCCTCGCGCAGAAGCGCCGCGCGCCGCGCCACCTTGCTCATCGCGAGGCCAGCCCGAGGCTGTTCCAGTACGGCGCGAACAAATGTGCGGAGAGCGCATAGCCCAGCACGATATTGACCGCGACGCCCGCCGTGAAGGCGAGGAACGGCTTCGTGCCGGTGGCGGAAAGCGCGCGCAGCCGCGTGGTGAGCCCGATGCTCAGAAAGCAGAACGTGAACGCCCAGGTGCGCAGTGCCGTGATCGGCGCGACGAATTCGGGCGTGACCACCTTGCGGTAATCGGCGAGCGAGTAGTGACTCGCAATCCACGTCACCAGCGCCGAGGCGACCACGAAACCGATCACGAACTTCGGAAAGCGCGCCCAGATTTCTCGGACATCGGCTTTCGCCTTCACGCCGCTCTCGTCGGTTTCCCAGCGCGTTGTCGCGACGAGCGCGAGCAGGAAAGCCCAGATGCCGATCCAGATATCGCGCCCCACCACCTTCATCAGCGTGAACGCCTGCACCGAAGCCTCGGGTGCGCCCGCAATCGCCCCGGCGGCGTGCTTCGCGAAGTCGCCATAGGCCTGGGCCGCGGCGATGCCGGCGGCGTCGGCGAATTCCGAGGTGCCGATCCACGCCCCCGCCACGGCGGTCGAAAGACCGAGCGAGCGCGAGGCGAACGGCAGCACGAAGATCATCACGATGGCCCAGAGCACGACGAGCGTGATCGCCACCGAAGCCTGCTCGCGCTTCGCCCGCACGGCCCCGGCGATCGCGATGGCCGCCGAGACGCCGCACACCGCCCCGCCTACGCCGAGCACGGCGGCAAAACGCTTGTCGAGGCCGAGCGCACGTCCCGCGAGAAAGATCACGAAGAACGTGACGAGCGAGACGATGGAAGCCTGGCCAACCGCCACCGGGCCCGCCCAGACGAGCAGCGTGAACGGCAGCGTCGCGCCGAGCAGCACGATACCCACCTTGATATAGAACTCCACGCGCAGGCCCGCCTGGAACCACTCGGGCAGCGTGAACACGTTCGAGATCACGAGGCCGAGCGCCAGCGCGACGAGCGGCGGCTCCAGGTTCAGGCGCGAGGCGCTGGTCCATGCGCCCACGGTGAAGATGAGCGTGGCGGCGACGAAGAGGATCAGGAACGCGGGCAGGAAGTGCGCAAGACGCTGCCTGAGCGCCGCGAGGCTCACGCCGAACAGCACGGCAAAGACGACGAAAAGCGCGACGTAGTTCGGCAGATGACGCACGAGGTCGGCGCCGGCCTGGCCGATATCGGACCACTTCGCCGGCGCGACGGCGAGCCACTTGATGCTGCTGCCGCTCGCAAAAAGCGCCCAGGCGACGACGATGACGAACAGGCCGATCCAGACGGCCCACCAGTCCTCGGTGGAAAAGAGTCCGCCGCCGCGCGAAGTCGTGGTCGTCGTAGCTGTCGTGCCCGACTGCGGGGGTTGCGCCGGCGCGTGGCCTGCCGGCAAGGTGTGATTGGTGTCGCTCATTGCGTCATGCCCCTGGTGGTAGAGATGCCCCGGCACGGCGCGTCGGTATCGAGCGAAATTGTTGTTAAAACCGTGCCGATTACGCGAAATATAGGCGTGTCGATTCGGAAAGCGAAACGATCATTCGCTCTATGGATATGAGGGAAAGTGATGGAGCGGGCCGCGTCGAAGGAACCACCGACGTGCCCGCCCAGCCGCTAGATGTCGAGCGGATCGACTTCGAGATTCCAGCGCAGCACGCCGCGCATCGATCTCAGCACCGGCTGCCAGGCGCGCAGCGTGGCCTGGAGCGCCGCGCGCGACTGGCTTTCGACGAGCAGCTGCGCGCGATGGACGTTCATGACTTTCACGATCGTCAAGGGCACCGCGTCGTAGGCGGTCACGCGCCCGGCCGCGGGAATGTCGCTCAACGCGGCAGCGGCCTCGCCGAGAAACGCCAGCGCCGCTTCGAGGGTGCGCCCTTCGGCGCGCAGCAGCGCCTGATAGACGAACGGCGGCAGATGCGCGTCGCGCCGCTCCGCGAGCTGCGCGTTCGCGAAACCCACGTAGTCGTGGCGCGCCAGCGCGTGATAAAGCGCGTGACGCGGGTAGCGCGTCTGCACCATGACCTCGCCGGGCAGGCCGGCGCGCCCCGCGCGGCCGCTCACCTGCATGAGCTGCGCGAAGAGGCGCTCGCTCGCGCGGAAGTCGTGGGAAAAGAGCGCATTGTCGGCATTGATCACGCCCACCAGCGAGACGCGCTGAAAGTCGTGCCCCTTCGCGATCATCTGCGTGCCGACGAGGATATCGACGTCGCCCGCGTGCACATCCGAGAAAAGCGCCTGGGCGCTGCCCTTGCGGCGCGTGCTGTCGGCGTCGATGCGCAGCACGCGCGCGCCCGGCACCGCGCTCGCGAGCGCTTCCTCGATGCGCTGCGTGCCGCGCCCCATCGGCGCGATATCGACGTTGCCGCAGTCGGGACACGAGCGCGGAATGCGCGATTCCCAGCCGCAGTGATGGCAGCGCAATGCGTGCTCGGGCTTATGCAGCACCACGTAGGCGCTGCAGCGCGGACAGCCCGCCACCCAGCCGCAGGCGTCGCACGAGAGCACCGGCGCATAGCCGCGCCGGTTCAGGAACACGAGGCTCTGCTCGCCGCGCTCGAGCCGCGTCTTCATGGCCGCGACGAGCGGCCCCGAGAGGCCCTCGAAGGATGCCCGGCCGCGCCGCCGCTCTTCTTCGAGGTCGATGAGACGCACGGCGGGCAGCACGGCGTCCGCCACCGCGCGCCGCGCGAGCGTGAGGCGCGTGTAGCGGCCCTGCTCCGCCTGCCACCAGCTTTCGAGCGACGGCGTCGCCGAGCCGAGCACCACCGGAATCTCCAGTTGCTTCGCCCGCCACACGGCCAGATCGCGCGCCGAATAACGCAGGCCTTCCTGCTGCTTGTAGGCCGGGTCGTGCTCCTCGTCCACCACGATCATGGCGAGGCGCGGCAGCGAGGCGAGCACCGCGAGCCGCGTGCCGAGCACGATGCGCGCGCGGCCCGTGTGCGCGGCGAGCCAGTTGCGCGCGCGCTCGCCTTCGGCGAGGCCGCTGTGGAGCGTGACGATGGCGTCGTCGGCGAGGGTCGCGGCGAAGCGCGTACGGAACGCCGCCTCGAACTGCGGCGTGAGATTGATTTCGGGAACGAGGACAAGCGCCTGCGCATCGGGCTCGCGCTCGAGCAGCGCGGCAAGCGAGCGCAGATAAACCTCGGTCTTGCCGCTGCCGGTCACGCCGTGCAGCAGGAACGGCGCGAAACCACGGGCGGCGACGATCGCTTCGACCGCGTCGGCCTGCTCATCGCTCAACTTCGGGATCGGGACGTTGTCCCCGGTCGCAGGCGGGCTCGCCGCTCCCGATGCGGCGCGCGCGCCGAACTCGACGCGCTCGTATTCCACCCAGCCCGCCTCGTGCCAGCTTTCCAGTGTCGGCACTGCTTTCGGGTGCAGCGCCCGGGCGTCGGCGACATCGAGCTCACCCCGCTCGGCCAGCGCCTGCGCGAGCCGCCGCAGCGCCTGGGCACGGGCGGGCAGCGCGTCGGGCAGCGCCGCGCGGCCCGCCGGCAAGAGCCGATAGCGCTCCTCGGGGGCAAGCAGCCGCTCCCAGCGCGACGGATCGCGCAACGCCTGCGGCAAGGCGGGCAGCGCGACCTCACCCAGACCGCGCTGATAGTAATCCGCGGCGAACCCCGCGAGCGCGAGCCATTCGGCGGAAAGCGGCGGGCAGGCGGCACACACGGCGCCGACGTCGCGCAGCTTGTTAGCCGGGACTTCACTGTGTGCGCTCACTTCGCAAACAAGGCCAACCACGTCACGCCGGCCGAACGGCACGCGCACGAGCATCCCCGGCTGTGGCGCGGGGGCCTCCGCGGGATAGCGGTAGTCGTAAAGCGTCGGTAGCGGATGATCGAGCGCGACGCGGACGAACCCCGCGCTCACGGGTTTCTCCCAGGCGCCGTCTGTGCGCCACCGCATATGGGGCCGCACTTAAAGTAATACTTCACATTCCGCGCTAAGTTTTGGATTCCGCAGAACAATCGTGCCCCCAGCCGCGTGCCTGTGGATAACTTTGTTGAGAACTTGCCGCCGGCGCGCCGCTGGGGCCGCCGCATGGCCGTTGTGTTGGATGGCACACAAATCGCCGTGGAGCGCCGAAAGCCTTGTCTGTCAAGGGTTCGATTGTCAAATCGACGCCCACATTCTGCTGGAGCGGCAATTTTTTCCTCTTGCGCGCCGCAACGAGACAAGTGTGCATAAGTCAAGTCTTGACATCGGCGAAAGGGCGTCTGGATGGCCGTTTCGGCCCTGCTCCACCCTGACGCCCAGAGCCCACCACATTGCGCCGCAACAAAAACGTCACCGAATCCGCCTGCGCGCCGGTCAGCGCGCCTGATACCTCGCTGGATACTTCGCCTGGTACTTGTTTGCTACTGGTTTATTACTTGATACCGGCGTGGAGGGCCCGGCTGTGGCGATGCACCTCGTCCACCAGTTCCGCGACATGCTCCGGCGGCGTGAACTGCGAAATGCCGTGGCCGAGGTTGAAGACGTGGCCCGGATGGGCGCCGAAGCTCTCGAGGACGGCGCGCGCCTCGGCACGAATCGCAGCAGGCGAGGCGAACAGCACCGTCGGATCGAGATTGCCCTGCAGGGCGACGCGGCTGCCCACGCGCTCGCGTGCGCGGCCCAGGTTCACGGTCCAGTCGAGACCCACGGCATCGACGCCGGTTGCCGCGATCTCGTCGAGCCAGAGGCCGCCGCCCTTGGTGAACGTGATGACCGGCACGCGTTCGCCGTCATGCTCGCGCTTGAGGCCGGCGACGACCTGCTCGATGTACTTCAGCGAGAAACGTTGATAGGCGCCGTCTGCGAGCGCGCCGCCCCAGGTGTCGAAAATCATGACGGCCTGGGCGCCCGCTTCGATCTGCGCATTGAGATAAGCGGCCACGGCCTGCGCATTCACTTCGAGAATGCGCTGCATCAGGTCCGGCCGCGCGTACAGCATCGACTTCACCGTGCGGAAGTCGTCCGAGCCGCCGCCTTCGACCATGTAGCACGCGAGCGTCCATGGGCTGCCCGAGAAACCGATCAGCGGCACGCGCTGGCGTCCTTGTGCGTCGGTGAGCGCGCGACGGATCTCGCGCACGGCGTCGGTCACATAACCCAGCGTCGCGCCGATGTCAGGCACCGCGAGCTTCGCGACGTCGGCTTCCGTGCGCAGCGGATGCGCGAACTTCGGACCCTCGCCTTGCTGGAACGAGAGGCCGAGGCCCATGGCATCGGGAATCGTCAGAATGTCGGAGAACAGGATGGCGGCGTCGAGCGGGAAGCGTTCGAGCGGCTGCAGCGTGACTTCGGTCGCGTAGTCGGGGTTCTTCGCAAGCCCCAGAAAACTGCCGGCGCGGCTGCGCGTGGCGTTGTACTCCGGCAGGTAGCGGCCCGCCTGGCGCATCAGCCAGATCGGCGTGTACTCGGTCGGCTGGCGCAGCAGCGCGCGCAGGAAGGTGTCGTTCAGAAGGGTGTGAGCCACGGGCGGGAGCGCTTCACGCGCATCAGAATTCAGGAGCAAGCGTTCATTTTACCGGAGCGGGCGCGCGTCGATGGCGGTGATGGGCGGCATAACCGGCGCGCGGACGCCATCGGGTCAGCCGCGGCTTAACCGCCGCGCATGCGCAAGCTATCATCGAACGGCTTTCCAGATTCTTACATTGTCCCGGTTCGAGGAGACTCCATGAAGAAGAACAAGACCGCCGCGGTCCGCGCCGTTGCTGCCCTCGCCCTGCTCTGCGCCGGCGCCCAGGTGCCGCCGGCCAGTGCGCAGAGCGCAGCCGCAGTGGCGCCCGCCCCGTCCCGGCTCGACGACGTGATCGCGCGCGGCACGCTGCGCGCCTGCACGACCGGCGACTACAAGCCCTATTCGTACTACCGACCGGACGGCACGTTCGAAGGCATCGACATCGACATGACGGAGTCGCTTGCGAAGTCGCTGGGCGTGAAGGCCGAGTTCGTGAAGACGACGTGGTCGAACCTCATGAGCGACTTCCTCGCGAAATGCGACGTAGCGGTGGGCGGCGTTTCCACTTCGCTCGAGCGCCAGAAGCGCGCGTTCTTCACCGAGCCGTATCAGGTGGATGGCAAGGTTCCCATCGTGCGCTGCGACGACGTGGCCCAATATCAAACCGTCGCGCAGATCGACCAGCCCTCCACGCGCGTGATCGTGAATCCTGGCGGCACCAATGAACGCTTCGCGCGGCAGTTCCTGCCGCACGCGGCGCTCACGGTGTACCCCGACAACGTGACCATCTTCAAGCAGATCCTCGCGGGCAAGGCCGACGTGATGGTCACCGATGCCTCCGAGACGCTGCTGCAGCAAAAGCTCAATCCGGGCCTGTGCTCGGTGCATCCGGACCAACCGTTCCAGTATGGCGAGAAGGCATGGATGGTGCCGCGCGGCGACGTGGTGTTCCAGCAATACGTCGATCAATGGCTGCATCTGCTGCATGCGAGCGGCGAATACCAGACCATCTCCGACAAGTGGCTAAAGTAAGGCGGATGAAATGGCATGGCCGAAGCAGGCGGCCCGATGTCCGGTACGCCTGCCGCATCGCGTATTAAATGGCGAGAAGAGTTGCAACGGGGCATTGCAGTGTTTTGCGAAAACATGACTCGAATAAAGCGCGCTGAGCCGCCGCAATGCCATTCGCATTCATGCACGGCATGCATGCTTTTCGGTGTGCCGATCGTCGAATGCCCATGAGGCGGACATTCGCTCATGCACCGCGAATTACGCCGACGAATACGCTATGAACCCGTCTGTTCGGTAGCGCACACAGCGGTAAAAATGACCCCGCGATAACGATCAGGATGGCAAAAAATCCCGCAGAGCCTTATCTGGCGGGCGTTACAACCTGAAACACTTTGTTACCGCCAACCCCCATTAATTCGCCCACAATGCCTTCAACGGTTTCAACACGGATGTGGCAGGTGTCAGTGTGAGCGGACACAAATCACCGGCCGGTCGGCGTCATGCCGAAGCCCTTTCAAGGGGCATCCTTGTTGGAGCCGTGACCGGCGTCGTGTAGCACGTCACACACCCGGCTCCTCCTTTGGTCTCCTCGCGCTAACCCCGTAGCGTGTGGTTTTTAGCGGGCTCCAGGCCCGCTTTTTTTTCGTCCGCCTTTTTCTCCCTCAGTGCGTCTGCGCCGGGCCGGCATAGCCGGGACTATCGCCATGCCCCTTCGCTGCGACACTCAATTGTTCGGTCTCCCGATTATCCTCAAGAGATAGCGCCTGGCGTGCCGGCAAGGCACACCAGAGGCCCAGGCATCATGCCGTCTTTTGCTCGTTGAGCTTCAGCTCCTCGATCATGCGTGCACGCATGACGAACTTCTGCGCTTTGCCTGTGACCGTCATCGGCAGTTCGTCCATGAAGCGGATGTACTTCGGGATCTTGTAGTGGGCAATCTGCCCCTGGCAGAAGGCCTGAATGTCCTCGGCGCTGGCCGCTTCGCCCGGACGCAGGACGATCCACGCGCAGACCTCCTCGCCGTACTTCGCATCGGGCACGCCGAACACCTGCACGCTCTGCACCTTCGGATGCCGGAACAGGAATTCCTCGATCTCGCGCGGATAGATGTTCTCGCCGCCGCGGATCAGCATGTCTTTCAGGCGGCCCACGATGTTGCAGTAGCCGTCGGTGTCGAGCGTCGCGAGGTCGCCGGTGTGCATCCAGCCGTCGACGATCGACTCGGCCGTTTTCGCATCGTCGCCCCAGTAGCCGCGCATCACCGAATAGCCCTTCGTGCACAGCTCGCCCGTTTCGCCCACGGGCACCACGTTGCCGAGCGGATCGACGATCTTCACCTCCAGATGCGGCTGGATGCGTCCCACCGTGGTCGTGCGCTTGTCGAGCGGGTCGGTGGTGGAACTCTGGAACGACACTGGGCTCGTCTCCGTCATGCCGTAGGCAATCGTGATTTCGGCAAGATGCATCTTCGAGACGACGCGCTTCATCGTTTCGATCGGACAAGGCGAGCCGGCCATGATCCCCGTGCGCAGGCGCGAGAGATCGAAGCGCGCGAAGTCGGGATGATCGAGCTCCGCGATGAACATGGTGGGCACGCCGTGCAATGCCGTGCAATGCTCTTCGGAAACGGCTTCGAGCGTCGCGCGCGGGTCGAACGCCTCGCCGGGGAACACCATGTTCGCGCCCACGGACACGCAGGCCAGCACCGCGAGCACCATGCCGAAGCAGTGATAGAGCGGCACCGGAATGCACAGCGAATCCGCCTCGCTCAGACGCATCGCCATGGCGATGTAGCGGCCGTTGTTGACGACGTTGCGGTGCGTGAGCGTCGCGCCCTTCGGATTGCCGGTCGTGCCGCTCGTGAACTGGATGTTGATCGGGTCGTCGGCGTCGAGCGTGGCGCCCAGAGCGTCGAGTTCCGCGCGGCCGTTCCGGGCGAGCCGCTCACGCCCGAGCTCGATCACTTCGCTGAAGTTGAGCATGCCGGGCGTTTCGCTGTCGCACATGCGTATCACGGCACGCAGTTCGGGCAGCTTCGCCGCATGCAGATCGCCGGGCCTCGCATCCGCGAGCTCGGGCGCCAGCGCCTGCAGCATCTCCAGGTATTTCGAGGTCTTGAAGCTCTCGGCCGCGACGATCGCCTTGCAGCCGACCTTGTTCAGCGCGTATTCGAGCTCGGCGAGCCGATATGCGGGATTGATGTTGACGAGCACGGCGCCGATGCGCGCAGTCGCAAACTGGGTGAGGAGCCACTCGACCCGGTTCGCGGACCAGATGCCGACGCGGTCGCCCTTGCCGATGCCAATCGCGAGAAACGCCGCGGCCAGCACATCGACTTCTTCGGCGAATTCGCGCCAGTTCCAGCGGATGCCCTGCTCGCGAAACACCACGGCCGGCCGCTCCGGAAACCGCGTTGCCGTCTCCCACAGGAAAGCGCCGATGGTGGCGTCGGAAAGCGGTGTGTCGGCCGTACCACGGACGTAGGACAGTCCGTCTTTCGGCGCGACGAGCGCTTCGCGCGCACCTGCTGCATCGATTGCGTCGATTGCCATGCTGGCCGTCTCCCCGGGAGTCTGGCTCCCGTTTGAAATGTATTTGAAAACCGATTTTGCGCCCGTCCCCTGGGCTGCGGCATCAAGTTTTACCCGCAGCGCATGGGTCACGAACCGGCACGAAGCACTCGCTATTGCCATCCTCGAAGGCATGATTTCGCATTACCTTTCCGTAAACGTCAAGTGATTCTTAAAAGTCATTCAAACGGGAGGCGCAAAGAAAAAGGGCTCCCGTACAGGAGCCCTTTTCACTTCGCACGATACGGCGCGGCGCGCAAGCGCCAGCCGTGTGTGCGCCAGCTTAATGCTGGTTCATTTTCCGCAGACGGTGGATCGCCGCGAGTTGCGCCACTGCGTAGGCCAGTTCAGCCTGCGCCGTTGCGTACTCGAGGTTCGAACCGGAATTCTGCAGTGCTTCTTCAGCGCGCTTGCGCGCTTCTTCGGCCTTCGCTTCGTCGAGATCCGCACCGCGGATGGCCGTATCGGCCAGCACCGTCACGACGCCCGGTTGCACTTCGAGAATGCCGCCGGCGACGAACACGAACTCTTCTTCGTCGTTTTCCGCGACGATACGCACGGCACCCGGACGGATCCGCGTGATCAGCGGCGTGTGGCCCGGCAGAATGCCCAGTTCACCGGCTTCACCCGGAAGCGCGATGAACTTCGCCCGGCCCTCGAAGATGCTCTCTTCGGCGCTGACGACGTCTACCTTGATGGTTGCTGCCATATGTGTCGACTCCTGTCGATCGGAGTCGGCGCTTCAGCGCTGACCCCGATCCCATGCACGGCTCGTTGAGCAGGTTGCGTGGGGCGAGACGCTTCGCGAACGAAGCCCTGCGCCCCTTTTCGGCAACTCAACCCTTACTGGATCTTCTTGGCCTTTTCGAAGGCTTCGTCGATCGTGCCGACCATGTAGAACGCCTGCTCCGGCAGGTGATCGCACTCGCCGTCGACAATCATCTTGAAGCCGCGGATCGTTTCCTTCAGCGGCACGTACTTGCCCGGCGAGCCCGTGAAGACTTCCGCGACGTGGAACGGCTGCGACAGGAAACGCTGGATCTTGCGCGCGCGGGCGACGGCCAGCTTGTCTTCCGGCGACAGTTCGTCCATGCCCAGAATCGCGATGATGTCGCGCAGTTCCTTGTAGCGCTGGAGCGTCTGCTGCACGCGGCGCGTGATCGAGTAGTGCTCTTCGCCGATCACGTTCGGGTCGATCTGGCGCGAGGTCGAGTCGAGCGGATCCACTGCGGGGTAGATACCGAGCGAGGCGATGTCACGCGAAAGCACGACCGTTGCGTCGAGGTGGCCGAAGGTCGTCGCGGGCGACGGGTCGGTCAAGTCGTCCGCAGGGACGTACACGGCCTGAACCGACGTGATCGAGCCCTTCTTCGTGGACGTGATGCGCTCTTGCAGCTTGCCCATTTCTTCAGCCAGCGTCGGCTGATAGCCCACTGCCGACGGCATACGGCCGAGCAGTGCCGACACTTCGGTACCGGCCAGCGTGAAACGGTAGATGTTGTCGACGAAGAACAGCACGTCGAGGCCTTCGTCACGGAAGTACTCGGCCATCGTCAGGCCGGTCAGCGCGACGCGCAGACGGTTGCCCGGCGGCTCGTTCATCTGGCCGTACACCAGCGCGACCTTGTCGAGAACGTTCGAGTCCTTCATTTCGTGGTAGAAGTCGTTGCCCTCACGGGTACGCTCGCCCACGCCCGCGAACACGGAGAAGCCGCCGTGTTCCTTCGCGATGTTGTTGATGAGCTCCATCATGTTGACGGTCTTGCCCACGCCTGCACCGCCGAACAGACCCACCTTGCCGCCCTTGGCGAACGGGCAGACCAGGTCGATCACCTTGATGCCGGTTTCGAGCAGTTCCGCGGACGGCGAGAGCTCGTCGAACGCCGGCGCCTTCTGGTGGATCGCGCGCTTCGTTTCGCTGACGATCGGGCCCGCTTCGTCAATCGGGCGGCCCAGCACGTCCATGATGCGGCCGAGCGTCGGCTTGCCGACCGGCACGCTGATCGGCTCGCCCGTGTTCTTCACCACGGTGCCGCGGCGCAGGCCGTCCGACGCACCCAGACAGATGGTGCGCACGACGCCGTCGCCAAGCTGCTGCTGCACTTCGAGGGTCAGTTCCGTGCCTTCGAGAATCAGTGCGTCGTAGATCTTCGGCATGTGCTCACGCGGGAACTCCACGTCGATCACGGCGCCGATGCACTGTACGATCTTGCCTTCCGGCAAAGCAGTTGTACTCATCGATTTTCCTTTCAATACCTGAATTCTTCAGTCGCGCAAAGGCGCAGTCTCGAGCCGGGTTCCCGTCCGCTTACACGGCGGCGGCGCCGCCGACGATCTCCGACAGTTCTTTCGTGATCGCGGCCTGCCGGCTCTTGTTGTACGACAGCTGCAGTTCGCTGATCACCGTCTTGGCGTTGTCCGACGCGGCCTTCATCGCGACCATGCGCGCGGACTGCTCCGACGCCATGTTTTCCGCGACCGCCTGGTACACCAGCGCCTCGACGTAACGCACGAGCAACTCGTCGACGACCAGTTGCGCATCCGGCTCGTAGATGTAATCCCACGATGCTTTCGGCGTGCCCTCTTCGGCGTCAAAGTCTTCTGACGACAGCGGCAGCAGCTGCTCGATCACCGCTTCCTGCTTCATCGTGTTGACGAAGCGCGTGTACGCGAGATAGACAGCCGACAGCTTGCCTTCCGAATACAGATCGAGCTGCGCCTTCACGGCACCGATCAACTTTTCGAGGTGCGGCGTGTCGCCGAGCTGCACAGCCTGCGAGACCACCTTCGCACCGAGACGGTTCAGGAAACCGAGGCCCTTGCTACCGATCGCGGTGGCTTCGACCTTCACGCCCTTGTCGTCCAGCTCCTTGAGCTTGTGCAGCGTCGCGCGCAGCACGTTGGTGTTCATCCCGCCGCACAGACCCTTGTCGGTCGTGACGAGGATGAGACCAGCCGACCCGGCGCCTTCGTTCGGTGTCATGAACGGATGGCGGTACTCCAGGTTTGCACGGCTCATGTGCGCGGCGATGGCGCGGACCTTGTCGGCATACGGGCGAGCCGCGCGCATGCGTTCCTGGGCGCGGCGCATCTTCGATGCGGCCACCATCTCCATCGCCTTCGTGATCTTGCGCGTGTTTTGCACGCTCTTGATCTTGCCGCGAATTTCCTTCATTCCAGCCATAGCTTGCTCCTTTGTCGACCCGGGTCAGCGCTTGCGTGCCAACCCGAGTCCCAGTCCGTTTATCGTCTTGGATTCCCGGACGGATCAGTATGCGCCGGACTTCTTGAAGTCCTTGATCGCAGCGTGCAGCGCGTTTTCGTCGTCCTTCGACAGATCCTTGGTGTCCTCGATACGCTTCACGAGGTCAGCATGGCTCGTCTTCAGGTATTCGCGCAGGCCCTTTTCGAACGGCAGAACGTCCTTCACTTCGAGGTCGTCGAGGTAGCCGTTGTTCGCCGAGAAGAGCGCCACGGCCAGCTCCCACACCTGCAGCGGCTGGTACTGCGGCTGCTTGAGCAGTTCCGTCACGCGGCGGCCGCGCTCGAGCTGCTTGCGGGTCGCTTCGTCGAGGTCCGAGGCGAACTGCGCGAACGCTGCCAGTTCACGGTACTGCGCGAGGTCGGTACGGATACCGCCCGACAGCTTCTTGATGACCTTCGTCTGAGCCGCACCGCCCACACGCGAGACCGACACGCCGGCGTTGATAGCCGGGCGGATACCCGCGTTGAAGAGGTCGGTTTCCAGGAAGATCTGGCCGTCGGTAATCGAAATCACGTTCGTCGGAACGAATGCCGTGACGTCGCCTGCCTGCGTTTCGATGATCGGCAGCGCGGTGAGCGAACCCGTCTTGCCCTTCACTTCGCCGTTCGTGAACTTCTCGACGTACTCGGCCGACACGCGCGCAGCGCGCTCGAGCAGACGCGAGTGCAGATAGAACACGTCGCCCGGATAAGCTTCACGGCCCGGCGGACGGCGCAGCAGCAGCGAGATCTGGCGATACGCCCAGGCTTGCTTGGTCAGATCGTCATAAATGATCAGCGCGTCCTGGCCGCGGTCGCGGAAGTATTCGCCCATCGTGCAGCCCGAGTACGGCGCGAGGTACTGCAGCGCGGCCGATTCCGAAGCCGAAGCGGCCACGACGATCGTGTACTCCATCGCGCCCGTTTCTTCGAGCTTGCGCACCACGTTCTGGATCGACGAAGCCTTCTGGCCGATCGCGACGTAGATACAGATGAGGTTCTTGCCCTTTTGGTTGATGATCGTGTCGACGGCCACCGCGGTCTTGCCGCACTGACGGTCGCCGATGATCAGCTCACGCTGGCCACGGCCGATCGGCACCATCGAGTCGATCGACTTGAGGCCCGTCTGCATCGGCTGCGACACGCCTTCACGCCAGATCACGCCCGGGGCGATCTTTTCGATGGCGTCGGTCAGCTTCGCGTTGACCGGGCCCTTGCCGTCGATCGGGTTGCCGAGCGGATCGACCACGCGGCCGATCAGTTCCGGGCCGACCGGCACTTCCAGAATGCGTCCCGTCGTCTTGACGATGTCGCCTTCCGAGATGTGCTCGAATTCGCCCAGAATCACCGCGCCGACCGAGTCGCGCTCGAGGTTCAGCGCGAGGCCGAAGGTGTTGCCCGGGAATTCGAGCATTTCACCCTGCATCACGTCCGACAGGCCGTGGATACGCACGATACCGTCGGTCACGGAGATCACGGTGCCCTGGTTGCGAACGTCTGCGCTCGCTTCAAGGCCCTGGATCCGGCTCTTGATCAGCTCGCTGATCTCAGAGGGATTGAGTTGCATTATTCGCTCCTGATGTTCAATTCTGTTGCGTGCCAGCCATGGCGCGCGATCAATGCGCTCAGGCGGTCAGTGCGACCTGCATGCTGGCGAGCCGCGCGCGGACCGAGCTATCGAGCACTTCATCGCCGACCGTGACGCGCACGCCACCGATGAGCGACTTGTCGACTTCAACCGTGGGCTTCAGCTTGCGTTTGAACTTGTGTTCGAGGTTGGCCACGAGGTCGTTCAACTGTGCGCCTTCGAGCGGAAACGCGCTGACGATCAGTGCGTCGGCTGCGCCCTCTTTGGCGTTCTTGAGCGATTCGAACTGCGCGTGGATCTGCGGCAGCAGCTCCAGACGATGACCCTCGACCAGCATCTGCACGAGGTTCTTCGCCTCGGCGCTGTCCTTGAGCGGCGACTTCACCGCCGACAGCAGCAGATCGACGACCTGGGCGTGGCTCACTTTCGGGCTCGACGCGACCGACAGCACCTCGGGCAAGGCCGCAACCTGCGCCAGCTCCGCGACGAGCGAGGACCAGGCAGCGACGTCACCGGCTTCGGCCACGCCGAACAGGGCTTCTGCGTACGGGCGGGCGATGGTTGCAAGTTCCGCCATGATCAGAGCTCGGCTTTCAGTTGATTCAGCAGGTCGGCGTGTGCCGACTGGTCGACTTCGCGCTTCAGGATCTGCTCGGCGCCCTGCACGGCGAGTGCAGCCACTTCCGCGCGCAAACCTTCGCGCGCCTTGATGACCTGCTGCTCGGCGTCGGCCTTCGCCTGGGCGACGATGCGCGACGCTTCCGCGTGCGCCTGGCCCTTGATTTCCTCGGCGAGTGCCTGCGCGCGCTTTTCGGCGTCGGCGATTCGCTGCTGGCCGTCAACACGGGCCTGCGCCAGTTCCTGCTCGACGCGCTTGTGCGCCGCAGCCAGTTCCTCTTGCCCCTTCTCAGCGGCCGACAAACCGTCGGCAATCTTCTTCGAGCGCTCGTCGAGGGCGTTGACCATCGGCGGCCACACGAACTTCATCGTGAACCACGCGAGGATCAGGAACACGATCAATTGCGCAAACAGGGTTGCGTTGAGATTCACGGTGTTTCCTTCCAAACGTTGCTATAGAGATGCCCGGCAATCGGTGGCTGGATCCTGTGGATCGCCACCCCGGCCGAGCATCCCGTCACTGGTCCCACGCCCCGCCGGGTTGGCGGACTCCCTCGTCGGAGTCGCTGGCGACAAGTCGCCGCCAATCCCAGTATGGGCGAGACGCGGTAATCCAGGGAAACTTATCCCGCGATCTTCGACAACAGCGGGTTGGCGAACGCGAACAGCATTGCGATACCCACGCCGATCAGGAATGCCGCGTCGATCAGGCCAACCAGCAGGAACATCTTCGTTTGCAGCGGGTTCATCAATTCAGGCTGGCGTGCGCATGCCTCGATGTACTTGCCGCCCATCATGCCGATACCGATACATGCGCCACAAGCGCCCAGACCGATGATGATGCCGATACCGATGGCGGTCGGCCCCTGGATGAGAGCGGTCAGAGCGTGGATGTTGGCGAACAATTCTTGCATGATTATTCCTCTGAGAAGACTTGATTACTTGATTTAAAAAACCGCAAACCTGTTAGAAAAACCGGTAAAGCGAAACCAGAACCACAACCTGATGTTCGGGGTACTGCAGGGCTTAGTGCTTGTCGTGCGCCTGACCGAGATAGACCAGCGTCAGCATCATGAAGATGAACGCCTGCAGCAGCACGATCAGAATGTGGAAGATCGCCCACACACTGCCCGCAATCACATGTCCGATGAAGCCGAGCACGCCGAAATCGAGGCCGAAACCCCACATGCCGCCCAGCAGCGCGATCAGCAGGAACAGCAGTTCGCCGGCGTACATATTGCCGAACAGCCGCATGCCGAGCGAAACCGTCTTGGCGACGTATTCAATGATGTTCAGAGCCAGATTGGGAATCCAGAGCAGCGGATGTGCGCCGAACGGAGCCGTCACCAGTTCGTGCAGCCAGCCGCCCAGACCCTTGATCTTGATGCTGTAGTAGAGCATCAGAATGAAGATGCCGAGCGCCATGCCGAAGGTCGCGTTGATGTCGGCGGTCGGCACGATGCGCTGATGCGGAATCACGGAGGAAAGGCCGAGCACGCCGATGACGCGCGTCGCCAGATCGACCGGCAAGAGGTCGAGCGAATTCATCAGGGCGACCCAGATGAAGACGGTCAATGCCAGCGGTGCGATAAAGGTGCGGCTGCCGTGAATCATGGTCTTGGATTGATCCTCGACCATCTCCACCAGCCACTCGATCGCGCACTGGAAACGCGACGGCACGCCCGACGTGGCCTTGCGCGCAGCCAGCCACAGAATCAGGATGGTGGCGAGCCCGGTCAGAATCGACCAGAACAGCGTATCGTAATTGATGATGGAGAAATCGACGACGCTCGACTGGGGCTTGCTCGAGAAGAACGTCAAGTGATGCGTGATGTATTCCGCAGGATCGAGCAGGCGCGATTCACTTGCTGCCATTTTTTCTTACACCCTAGCAATATTAAAATACGTTCTGTCTGCCGCCCTCGGTCCATCGGCACGCCGGCCGCCAGGGCGCGCGCACGAATACCGAACTCGACAGACACTGATCAAAACGCCAGTGCGACCCAATATGCCTTGAGCCCCACCGCATAGGCCGCCAGCATCGGCAGCCAGTGCACTTCGTGATACGTCTCGCCGATAACGACAAAGAGCGCCAGCGTCATGCCGGTCTTGAGCGCCTCGCCCGCGACCAGCGCCATCCTCGAGCGGCTTCCCGCGCGCTTCAGGTACAGCGCAAACAGGCCGCCCGGAACCCAGCACGCGGCGCCGCCGAGCAGAGCCGACAGTGCGGCATGCAGAGACTGGCCGAAAAACAGCCAGACGACAAGCGCCACCAACACCGACAAAGCTATTTGTGCTGCCACGACCCGCAGCGGCGTTACGCGCGACGGGCGATCCACTCTCGGGCCGAACAGTTTCCTGGCTTCATCCCGGGTGAGTGGTGTAATTGTGTTTTCTTGATCGAGGTCCCAGTCGTTTCGCTGGGATAAGGTTCGATCGGTTCGATCGTCGGAGCGCTGGTGCGCCCCGCGCGGCGCTGCCGCCTCGGACGGCGGCAGATCAGGCGATTTGCGCATCATGCAGATCCTTGGTACGGCCCACGCCTTACACAAGGCCTTCAGGCACATCAAACTGTCAATCCGGCCAGATTGTAAGCGATAGTGGCAGGTGATTCAAGATTTTGGACTGCTCGGAAACGCCTATGAAACAACGCCTCATGATGCGAAAAAACGGGCTTTCGGCGTCACTGCGGGCGATGACTGTAAGGTGCGTCGCGCACGCGGGGAAAATGGGCAATGCCTATGCAATGCGGCTAAAAATGTGACAGCCACCAACCGCCCGCTGCGCCGCCGAGCAGCCAGAACGGTATCGAATAGAGGTGAAACGGCAGCCACACGCCGCGCTCCCCGGCAAGGCGCACGGCAATCAGATTGGCGAGCGAGCCGATTGCGAATCCGAAACCGCCCACGCTCACGCCGAAAGCCAGCGCCCGCCAGTCGTGCGTGAAGCCCGCGAGCACGATAGCCGCCGGAACATTACTGATAATCTGCGACAAAACTGCCCCTGCGACATATGCGCGCAGCGGCGTCTCCAACGCGAGCTCGCCGAGCAAACCGTGGATCCACGGCAACGCGGCGGCGCTGCGCAAGACGACGAACATCAGCACGAAAATGCAGAGCAACAACCAGTCGATCTTCAGCACGATACGCGCACGCCAGACCAGGAAGCCCGCCGCGACGCCCGCGAGCGCAATGCCCGCGTGATGCGCATCGGCGAGCAGCACGAACGCAACGAAGAGCACCCCGGCGACGCCAGCGAGCGGGCGATCCACCGGATGCGGATCGGCATCCGTCGAGAGATCGAGCGGCCGCGACTTGAAGACAAGCGCGGCAAGCGCGAACAGCATCGCCATCAGCATGGCGCAAAGCGGTGCGAGCGCGACCACGAAGCGGCCGAACGAAACGCCGCTCAATTGCCAGAGAAAGAGATTCTGCGGATTGCCGAGCGGAGTCAGCACCGAGCCCGCGTTCACCGCAAGCGCGATGACGATCACGAGCTGCCTGAGCGGCAACGGCGTGAGCCGGTGCAACGAGAGCACCAGCGGCACGACGACGAAAAGCGCCACGTCGTTCGTCACCACTGTGGCGAGCGCCGCGGCCAGCGCGACCAGAAACAGGGCCAGCGCACGCTCGGAATGAATCCGCCGTACGAGACGATGCGCGAGCCAGGTCAGGAGTCCTGAATATTCGATGGCCTTCGTCAGAATCAGCAGGCCCGCGAGCGTCATCACCGTCTGCCAGTCGACCAGCGCGGGCAGCGACATCCAGGCGCGCGGCGCTAACCCCTGAAGCAGCACGAAGGCCACGACCAGAATCGCGAGCACCGGCTCGGCGGCGACGAGCGCGCCGGCGCGGCGCAACAAGCCGCGCGGCCCGGACTCCAGTGGGCCGTCGTCGCGCGCGTCCGGCGCGGACGACTCAGGCCGCTGTTTCGCCACGCAGGCGCAGCAGGATGCCGTCGAGTGCATCCAGGTCGCCGAAATCGACGGTCAACTGTCCTCGCCCTCGCCTGCCCAGCTTGATTTTCACCGTGGCGGCCAACAGGTCGGAGAGTTCCTCTTCGAGCCGCCGCGTATCGCGGCCGCCATCGTGGGGCGCCTTCGCCTTCACTGCGGGCGCGGCCTTCGTCGTGGTCGACACGAGCTTTTCGGTCTCGCGCACCGACATTCGCTTGTTCACGACCTGGTTGGCAAGCGTGATCTGCGTCGCGGCATCGACGGCGAGCAGCGCGCGCGCATGTCCCATGTCGAGGTCACCCGCGAGCAGCATGGTCTGCACCGGCGCAGCCAGATTCAGGAGACGCAGCAGATTGGACACGGCGCTGCGCGACCGGCCGACTGACTCGGCCGCTTGCTCGTGCGTAAAACGAAACTCGTCGAGAAGACGCTGGATGCCCTGCGCCTCTTCCAGCGGATTCAGATCTTCGCGCTGGATGTTCTCGATCAGCGCCATCGCGGCGGCGGCCTGATCCGGAACGTCCTTCACGAGAACCGGCACTTCGGTCAGCCCGGCGATGTGCGCCGCGCGGAAGCGCCGCTCGCCCGCAATGATCTCGTAACGATCAGTGTCGATCGGGCGCACGAGGATAGGCTGCATCAGGCCTTGCGCGCGGATGCTCGCGGCCAGTTCCTGCAGCGCGCCCTCGTCCATGCGCGTGCGCGGCTGGTATTTGCCCGCCTGCATCTTCGTGAGGGGCAGCGTATTGGGTGCGCCCTCGATCTTCACGGCCTCCGTGATGTCCGCGCTGCCACCCAGCAACGCCTCCAGTCCGCGGCCCAACCCTTTCTTCCGTGCTACTGCGTTCATCGTGCTTCCTCAGTCTGCATTGGCCGCCGCGCGCGTCAGAGCGCACGCACCCGCTCGATCATCTCGGCACCGAACTGCACATACGCCTGCGCGCCGCGCGACGCGCGATCGAACACGACGCCCGGCAAGCCGTAGCTGGGCGCCTCCGCGAGCCGCACATTGCGTGGAATCACCGCGTCGAACACCTTGTCGCCAAAGTGCTCTTTCAATTGCTCCGACACCTGCTGCTGCAGCGTGATACGCGGATCGAACATCACGCGCAAAAGACCGATCACCTTCAGGTCGCGATTCATGTTCGCGTGCACCTGCTTGATCGTGTTGACGAGATCGGAAAGACCTTCGAGCGCGAAATACTCGCACTGCATGGGAATCACCACACCGTGCGCCGCGCACAAGCCGTTGAGCGTGAGCAGCGAAAGCGCCGGCGGGCAATCGATCAGCACGAAGTCGTAGTCGGCATCGACCTGCTCCAGCGCGTTCTTCAAACGGCGCTCGCGCTGCTCCATCGAAACGAGCTCGACTTCCGCACCGGCCAGCTCGCGGTTGGCCGGCAGCACGTCGTAGCCCACGGCTTCCGGGCGCTTGCGTGCGTCGAGCACCGTGATGCCGTCGACCAGCACTTCATATACGGTGTTCTCGCAGGCGGCCTTATCGATGCCGCTGCCCATCGTGGCATTGCCTTGCGGGTCGAGATCGATGAGAAGGACACGCTGTCCCTGCGATGCGAGGCTCGCGGCGAGATTGACCGTTGTCGTCGTCTTGCCGACGCCGCCCTTCTGGTTCGCAACGCAGAAGATTTTTGCCATCTTTCGTGTGTCCCTTTTACTGCCTTAAATAGTTTGCTTACGTTATAGCGTCTCGGCCGCGGTATCAATCCGGTCGTTCGGCCAACGTGCGGGGCAACCCGCGCATCAGGCCGCCACCGGTTCGACCGCCACTTCAACGAGGTGACGCTCGGCCTCCAGCATCGGCACGTCGAGGCGCACGGTCTGCCGCACCTCGGCGCCCGCGGGCAACCGCTCGATTTCGCCGTCGGGGCGCACGCCCTTCATCGCCCAGATCGCCCCGCCCTCGGCAACCAGATGCCGGGCCAGTGTAACGAAATCGGCGAGTTCCGCGAATGCCCGCGAGACGATCAGATCGAACTTTTTTGGTACTTCGACCCCGGGACGCAGTGACTCGACGCGCCCGGTGATAACGGAGAGATTCGTGAGACCCAATTCGGCCTTCGCCTGGGACTGAAAGGCCGTCTTCTTGTGCACGATGTCGTTGAGCGTCACCGACCAGTCCGGCCGCGCGATAGCGATGACGATACCCGGCAGTCCGCCGCCCGAACCGACGTCCAGCACCGCGGCCCCATCGCGTGCGGGCAGGTGCGGCAGGATCGAAAGGGAATCGAGAATGTGCTGGATCAGCATCTGGCGCGGGTCGCGGATCGCGGTCAGGTTATAGACTGCGTTCCACTTGGCCAGCAGCGCCACGTAGTCGAGCAACTGCACGTGCTGCGGCTCGCTCAGTTCCACGCCGAGCGCCTGCGCGCCCTCCTTCAACATCTGCGCCAGGGCGTCGCGATCCGCGACGCCGGGTTGCCGCGCGCGGCCCGTCATTGCGCCACCGGGGTGTTATCCGTACCGGCGTCGGCGGAATTCTGGCGTCGGCGGCCCAGACCACGCTTCAGATGCACCATCAGCAACGAGATCGCCGCGGGCGTGACACCCTGAATGCGCGATGCCTGGCCGATGGTCTCCGGTCGATGCTGCGTCAGCTTCTGACGCACTTCGAACGACAGGCCGCGCACCTCGGCGTAGTCGATGCCTTCCGGCAGGCGCGTGTTCTCCTGCGCGCCGTTGCGCTCGATCTCATCGGCCTGACGATCGATGTAGCCCTGATATTTGATACCGATCTCGATCTGTTCCTTGATCTGACCAAGCAGGACTTCGTCGTCGGCCAGCGGCGCTTCGGGCGCACAGGCGCCCTCGCGCAGACCGCACACGCCGTCGTAGCTGACACCCGGACGGCGCAGCAGATCCGCGAGGTTGTACTCACGGTCGATCGGCTTGCCGAGCAATGCGGTCGCTTCGTCGACAGAGAGAGTCTTCGGATTCACCCAGGTCGACTTCAGGCGCTCTGTTTCACGTGAAACAGCGTCGCGCTTGCGGCAGAACGCATCCCAGCGGACGTCGTCCACGACGCCAAGCTCGCGGCCGATTTCCGTCAGACGCATATCGGCATTGTCTTCACGTAGGCTCAGGCGATACTCGGCGCGGCTCGTGAACATGCGATACGGCTCCGAAACGCCACGCGTCACGAGATCGTCCACCAGCACGCCGAGGTAAGCCTCGTCGCGGCGCGGTGTCCAGGCGTCCTTGCTCTGGACTTGCAGGCCCGCATTGATCCCTGCGAGCAGGCCTTGAGCCGCCGCTTCTTCATAGCCGGTCGTGCCATTGATCTGGCCCGCAAAGAACAATCCCTGGATTGCCTTCGTTTCCAGCGAAGCCTTTAGGCCACGCGGATCGAAGTAATCGTACTCGATGGCATAACCGGGACGCAGGATGTGCGCGTGCTCGAGACCGCGCATCGAATGCACGAGATCGAGCTGAACGTCGAACGGCAGGCTCGTCGAGATCCCGTTCGGGTAGAACTCGTTGGTCGTCAGGCCTTCCGGTTCAAGGAAGATCTGATGCGATTCCTTCGACGCGAAGCGATGGATCTTGTCCTCGATCGACGGGCAGTAGCGCGGCCCCACCCCTTCGATCACGCCCGTATACATCGGCGAGCGGTCGAGACCGCTGCGGATGATGTCGTGCGTTTTCGCGTTCGTGTGCGTGACCCAGCACGGAATCTGGCGCGGATGCTGTTCGGCACGGCCGAGGAACGAAAACACCGGTACCGGATCGAGATCGCCTGGTTGCTCTTCGAGCACCGAAAAATCGATCGAGCGGCCGTCGATGCGTGGCGGCGTGCCCGTCTTCAAGCGGCCTTGCGGCAGCTTGAGCTCCTTCAGGCGGGCGGAGAGCGTCACCGCTGCCGGGTCGCCCGCGCGGCCACCCGTATAGTTGTTCAGACCCACGTGGATCTTGCCGTCGAGGAAGGTCCCCGCGGTCAGCACGACCGCCCGGCCGAGAAAGCGGATACCGACCTGGGTCACCGCTCCGACCACGCGATCGCCCTCCACCATCAGATCCTCAACCGCCTGCTGGAACAGCCAGAGGTTGGGTTGATTCTCCAGACGCCGACGGATGGCCGCCTTGTAGAGAATACGATCGGCCTGGGCGCGTGTCGCACGCACGGCGGGGCCCTTCGACGAATTGAGGATGCGGAACTGGATGCCGCCCTCGTCGGTGGCCGCAGCCATTGCGCCGCCCAAGGCATCGACTTCTTTGACCAGATGGCCTTTGCCAATGCCGCCGATGGACGGATTGCAGCTCATCTGACCGAGCGTCTCGATGTTATGCGTGAGCAGGAGCGTCTTGACGCCCATGCGGGCGGCAGCAAGCGCGGCTTCGGTGCCGGCGTGACCGCCGCCGACGACGATTACATCAAACTCTGTGGGATAAAGCATGGCCGGACCTCACGCACGGCAAGCCGCGTGAGCCTTCTCGAAATAAGTGGGATAGGCGAATTATAACGGTTTCAGGTTTTGGGCCGTTCACGCCCGAATTTCGTTCCATGCTTTCCGACGAAAGAACGAAAAAAAGCGGGGTGTTTCACGTGAAACACCCCGCTTCGTGAACAACATACAGACAACCTAAGCAGACTTCTTCGCCAGTCCGAGATAGGTTTCGATAACGCGGGGATTCTGTGCAAGCTCCGCGGCTGGCCCTTCCAGCGCCAGATCGCCCGTTTCGAGCACGTAGCCGTAGTCGGAAACCTGCAGGGCGGCGCGGGCGTTCTGCTCGATCAGGAGCGTCGCGACGCCGGTCTGCCGCAGCGCACTGATGATGTGGAAGATTTCTTTCACGATTAGCGGCGCCAGACCCAGGCTCGGTTCGTCAAGCATCAGCAGATCCGGCTTACCCATCAGCGCACGGCCCACCGCGAGCATCTGCCGTTCGCCGCCCGAAAGCGTCCCGGCCGCCTGCGTCCGCCGCTCCTTGAGCCGCGGAAACAACTCGAACACGGGGTCGAGCTGATCGAGAAAATTACGCTCTCCAGCCTGCTTGCGGCGATACGCGCCCAGCACGAGATTGTCCTCGACGGTCATCGAAGCGAACAACTCCCGCTTCTCGGGCACGAGGCACATGCCGCGCGCGACGCGACGCTCGATCGGCAATGTACCGACTTCGTCGCCCAGGTAAGCAATCCGGCCGCTCGCGTGCCCGGTTACAGGCAGCGCACCCATGATGGCATTGAGCAACGTGGACTTGCCGGCGCCGTTCGGCCCGATCACCGAGACGATTTGCCCCGCCCCCACCTTGATAGCCGCATGGTGCAACGCTTCGATCTTGCCGTAACGAACCGAGAGATTGGAGACTTCCAGAACAGGAGTTGCACTCATCACTCCACCCCACCCAGATAAGCTTCCAGTACGGCCGGATCCTTCTGCACGTCCTCCGGCAAACCTTCCGCGATACGCGTACCGAACTCCATCACAACCAGCCGGTCCGTGAGGTTCATCACGAAATCCATGTCGTGTTCCACCAGCAGCACACTCATCCCCTCTTCCCTCAGCTTGCGCAGCAACGCCGCCAACTGCTGCTTCTCCTGATAACGCAGACCCGCAGCTGGTTCGTCGAGCAGCAGCAGGGTCGGATCGCAGCAGAGCGCCCGCGCGATTTCGAGGATCCGTTGCTGGCCGAGCGCGAGGCTGCCCGCCTCTTCGTACATGTGCGGCTCGAGGCCGACGCGCCGAAGCTGCTTCGCCGCTTCGCTCATGAGCCGCCCTTCTTCGGCGGCATTGAGCTTCGCGACGCTGCGCAGCACCCCCGCATGGCCACGCAGATGCGCGCCGATCGCGACGTTTTCGAGCACCGTCATCGTCGGCAGCAGCTTGACGTGCTGGAACGTGCGGCCGATGCCTCGCGCAACGATTTCACGTGAAGTGAGCCGGTCGATGCGCTCGCCGCGGAATGTGATTTCGCCGCTCGTCGGTTGCAGCACGCCGGTCACGAGGTTGAACGTGGTCGATTTGCCGGCGCCGTTCGGCCCGATCAGCCCGACGATCTGCCCCGCCCTCACCTCGAAGCTCACATCGTTGACGGCCACGAGACCGCCGAACTGCTTGCGCGCCTTATCGACGGTCAGCAGCAATTCGCCTGCGGCCGGCTTGCTGCGCTGCGGCAACGGTTCGGCGTCTTCGGGCACATGGGCTTGCGGACCGCGCGGAAAGAAACGCGCGACGAACGGCCAGACGCCGCGACGCGCGTACTGCAGCAGCAGCACCATCAGAATGCCGAACACGATGATCTCGAAGTTGCCGTTCTCGCCCAGCAGCTTCGGCAGGATCGTCTGCAGCCAGTCCTGAAGCACGGTCAAGATCGCGGCGCCCAGCACCGCACCCCAGACGTGGGCCACGCCGCCCACCACCGCCATGAACAGATACTCGATGCCGTGATTCAAGCCGAACGGCGTGGGATTCACGGCTCGCTGCAAATGCGCGTAGAGGAAGCCGGAAACGGCGGCGAGCACGGCCGCATAGACGAAGATCACGACGCGCATCCACGCCGTATTCACGCCCATCGCCTCGGCCATCAAGCCGCCGCCGCGCAGCGCCCGGATCGCCCGCCCGGTGCGACTATTAAGCAGATTCTGAACAGAGACGACCGAGAGCAGCACGACCACCCAGATCAGGTAATAGATATGCCGCCCGGACTCCAGCGCGAAACCGAACACGTTCAGCACCGGAATGCCGTTGATGCCGTCGTACTTGCCGAGCGCGTCGAGATTGCCGAACAGGAAGTACAGCGCGAGGCCCCAGGCAATCGTGCCGAGCGGCAGGAAATGGCCCGACAGCCGCATTGTGACGAGTCCGAGCATGAGCGCCACGAGCCCCGTCACCACCACGCCGACGATCAATGCGAGCCACGGCGACACGCCGTACTGCGTCGTGAGGTACGCGGTGGCATATGCCCCGATCCCGACGAAGGCCGCCTGCCCGAAGCTCGTCATCCCGCCGATACCGGTGAGCAGCACGAGCCCGATGGCGACGATCGAATAGAGGCCGATGTAGTTGAGCAGCGTGATCCAGTACTCGGGCACCTGCACGGCGCCCGGCAGCACGGGCAGCGCGAACATGACCACGAGGAACAGCCAGAAGAAGCGGTTGTGCATGATGATCCGTTTCATCGCGTCACTCCTCTTCTTCCTCGGCGTGCGGCGTCGCAAAACTGCGCCACAGCAGCACCGGAATGATGAGCGTGAACACGATCACTTCCTTATAGGAGCTCGCCCAGAACGACGAATACGACTCGAGCAGTCCGACGAGCACCGAGCCCGCGGCAGCGAGCGGATAGCTCACCAGACCGCCGATGATCGCGCCCACGAAACCCTTCAGGCCGATCAGAAAACCCGAGTCGTAATAGATGGTGGTGAGCGGCGCGACGAGGATGCCGCACAGCGCGCCCAGCCCCGCGGCGAGCGTGAACGCGAGCCGCCCGGCCTGCGTCGTGCCGATGCCGACGAGCCGCGCGCCCAGCCGGTTCACCGAGGTGGCGCGCAGCGCCTTGCCCGAGATCGTGCGGCCGAAATAGAGATACAACGCGACGATCAGCACGGCCGCCGTGCCGATCACCCAGAGGCTCTGCCCCGAGATCGAAAGGCTGCCGATGTTGAACGTGGCGTCGGAGAACGCGTTGGTGCGCGAGCCTTCGGCGCCGAACATCACGAGTCCGAGGCCGACCATCGCGAAGTGCACCGCCACGGCGACGATCAGCAGCAGGAGCGTCGTGGCTTCGGCGATGGGCTCATAGGCGAGCCGGTAGATGAACGGTCCCATCGGCACGACGATCGCCAGCGCGAGCGCGATCTGCACGAGCATCGGCAACGGCTGCGCGGCGAGCCCGCGCGTGAGCGCAAAGAGCGCGAGAGGGAACAGCAGATACTTTCCGGCGAGCGTGACGAGCGTACGGGCCGCATGCCGGCGCCGCCCGGCGTGCCGCACGAACCCCGCCGTCTCCACGACGAAGCATGCCGCGCCGAGCGCCATGAGCAGCCAGCAGGTGGCCGGAAACTTCTGCGATTGCAGCGCGGCGAGCGTGAGCGCGCCATACGAGACGAACTCGCCCTGCGGAATGAAGATCACCCGCGTCACGGAAAACACCAGCACGAGTGCCAGCGCCAGCAGCGCGTAAATGGCACCGGTGGTAATGCCGTCCTGCGCGAGGATCGCGGCGATCGATAAATCCATACACCCCTCTTCCTGGAACTCTGGAAACCCGGAACGTCGAACGACGGAAATGCGGCAAGTGCGGAAAGCGCCGCCGGCCAGCCGGCCGGCGGTATGCCACGGCATGCGGTGCCGGGCAGTGAGATCGAAACAATGACGTGCAGGCGAGTTCGCGTTTCAGGCGGAACCGTCTTCCACCGGGACTCGCCGCAAGCGGTCCCGGCCGCCGACAGTCCGCGCTCATGCGAGCAATGTCGTCACTCGCCCTGCAGCTTCCACTTGCTGTCGACAATCTCCACGATCACGCGGGCACGGTCGTCGAGACCGTTGTGATCGGCGGCGGTCGTGTTCATGATGCCGTGCGAGAGCGGCAGCTCCTTCACGTTCTCGAGCGCATCGCGCAGCGCGACGCGAAACGCTTCGGTGCCCGGCTGGCCCGACTTCAGCGCGACCGGAATCGCGCGCTGGAGCATCTGGCCGGCGTCCCACGCGTGGCCGCCGAACGTCGCGACGGAACCGGCACCGTAGGCCTTCTCGTAAGCCGCCTTGTACGCCAGCGCCGACTTCTTGACCGGATTCGTGTCCGACAGCTGATCGGCCACGAGGATCGGACCGGCGGGCAGCAGTTCGCCGTCGCAATCCTTGCCGCACACGCGCAGGAAGTCGTTGTTGGCCACACCGTGCGTCTGATAGATCTTGCCCTTGTAGCCGCGATCCTTCAGCGTCGTGGCGGGCAGCGCCGCCGGCGTGCCGGAACCGGCGATCAGCACGGCATCCGGATTCGCGGACATCAGCTTGAGCGCCTGGCCCGTGACCGAAGAATCGGTGCGGTTATAACGCTCGGTCGCGACTATCTTGAGGTTGTGCTTCGCCGCCGCCGCGCTGAACTCCTTGAACCAGCTGTCGCCATAGGCATCCGTGAAGCCGATGAAACCCACCGTCTTCACGCCGTGCTTCTCCATATAGCCGGCCAGCGCGTCGGCCATCAGGCTGTCGTTCTGCGGCGTCTTGAAGGCCCACTTGCGCTTGTCGTCCATGGGCTGGATGATCGCGGCCGATGCCGCAAGCGAGATCATGGGTGTCTTGCCCTGCTCCACCACGTCGAGCATCGCGAGCGAGTTCGGCGTCACGGAAGAGCCGATGATCGCGTCCACGTGATCTTCGTCGATCAGCTTGTGCGTGTTCTGCACGGCCTTGCTCGTATCCGATGCGTCGTCGAGCACGATGTACTGCACGCTCTTGCCCGCGATCTCCTTGGGCAACAGCGCGATCGTGTTTTTCTCGGGAATGCCGAGCGAAGCCGCCGGTCCCGTCGCCGAAAGCGTCACGCCGATCTTCACCTGCGCCACGGCCACCCCGGCCGTGCCCATCAGCGCCGCTGCGAGTCCGGCGCTCACTGACCTCAAAGCCCACTTCATCGTTTTCATTGCGCGTCTCCAAACGCTTTGCCTGCGTGTCGATTGACCTGGCGCCGATCACTAATATCTTCGTAAATCTGCGCTGGCCCTTGAGTGTAGTAATCGGGATCGCGCGTGTAACGCATGGTTTTCCCTGCCTGTTGCGCGAACCGCTTTATCGGCTCCCTGACCGCTTTTGTGTGCCGCTGCTGCCCGCTCAGTGCAACAAAAAAGGGCACGCCGGTTAACCCGCTGTGCCCTTTTCCGATGCTTTGTCGTATCCGTCGCACCGGACTTTCGGAAGGTCCGGGTCGAGCGATTGCGATAATGCGCCGGCCGCGACCGGTGCATTATGCCGACCAGATAGTCAGCGAATGCCGAGTGTAGCGGACCGGCTGTTGCGCCCGCAAGCGCTTTCCAAAGCCTTACAAAGCGTGTCAGGGCGACGAGAAAATGCGTAATGCCCAAAGCCATGCCGCACGCGGCTTTTGCTTCGCAGCAGATCGATTTGCGTAAATCGGGGAAAGGGAATGGCGCGCGCAAGAGCAACTAGAAAGCGCGAGAGAAAAGCAGAAAACGGGAAAGGCGGGGGAAAGATAATCGACGAAAAACCGTCGGCTAAAATGAAAAGCGCTGTTGGGCTCCCGCCCAACAGCGCCTTCTTGTCCGGGCACTTGGTGCCTCAGTTGTCTCCTCGTTCTCCACCTGCAAATTCGGTGCATCAGAACTGGGTGAACTTTAACTTTCCGCCCCCTCTGCTACAACTAGCATTTACCCTAGTGGTGCAGCGCAGCACCGATTTGGGGCGAGCCGACACGATTCTGTCGCACTAGCGGGCTTCGTTCATGCGCAATTCCGGCATGCAGCGCCGCACACAAGTCAGCCACGTCACGCCC
Source organism: Paraburkholderia sp. J12 (assembly GCF_905220215.1). Taxonomy (NCBI): domain Bacteria; kingdom Pseudomonadati; phylum Pseudomonadota; class Betaproteobacteria; order Burkholderiales; family Burkholderiaceae; genus Paraburkholderia; species Paraburkholderia sp. J12. Next base: position 640,499 of record NZ_CAJMZC010000002.1, on the reverse strand, counting down.
GCAGCGGCTTCACCCGCGCCACGATCTCACCGACGATCCCGCGCCGGAACGCCAGCACGCAGGCAATGAAAATGAGGCCGGTCACGATCGTTGCGGACTCACCGAGCGAGTTGAACCAGTCCACGCCCGTCACCGAAGCGAGCGCGCCGCCGATATCGCCCAGCCGGTCCTCGAGCGAAACGATCAGCGCCGCGCCGAGCAGCGGCCCGAACAGCGTGCCCATGCCGCCCACCAGCGTCATCAGGATCACGAGGCCCGACATGGTCCAGTAGGCGTCGCCGAGCGTCTCGAAGCCCAGCACGAGCACCTTGAGCGAACCGGCGAGACCCGCGAGCCCGGCCGAGAGCACGTAGGCGAGCAGCTTGAAGCGGTCGGTATCGTAGCCGAGCGAAATGGCGCGCGGCTCGTTCTCCTTGATGGCGACAAGCACCTGCCCGAACGGCGAATGCACGATGCGCACGATGAAGAGGAACGCGAGCACCATCACGACGAGCACGACGTAATACAGCACGAGATCCGACGAAAGCGACAGCAGGCCGAACAGCTTGCCGCGCGGCACGCCCTGCAAGCCGTCTTCGCCGTGGGTGAACGGCGCCTGCAGATAGACGAAATAGACCATCTGCGCGAGCGCGAGCGTTACCATCGCGAAGTAGATGCCCTGGCGGCGAATGGCGAAGATGCCGGTCACGAGGCCCAGCACCGTCGCCGCCACCGCGCCGGCCAGCACGCCCAGTTCGGGCGTGAAGTTGAGCGACTGCATCGCGTAGCCCGTGACGTAGCCCGCCGTGGCGAGAAACATGGCGTGGCCGAACGAGAGCAGCCCCGTGTAGCCGATCAGGAGATTGAACGCGGCGGCGAAGAGCGCGAAACACAGCACCTTCATCACGAAGAGCGGATACACCCCGGCGAACGGCGCGACCAGCAGGCCCACCAGCAGCAGTCCATAGAGCGCTTTTCTTTGCATCACCGTTCCTTGCCGAAGAGGCCTGCGGGGCGAATCAGCAGCACGATCGCCATGATCACGAACACCACCGTGGCGGACGCCTCGGGCCAGAACACACGCGTAAAGCCTTCGATCACGCCCAGCAGCAGGCCGGTGAGAATCGATCCCATGATCGACCCCATGCCGCCAATCACGACCACGGCGAATACCGTGATGATCATCGGCTGGCCCATCAGCGGCGACACCTGGATCACGGGCGCGGCAAGCACGCCCGCAAACGCCGCGAGCGCGACGCCAAAGCCATAGGTGAGCGTGATCATGAGCGGCACGTTGATGCCGAAGGCTTCCACGATCTTCGGGTTTTCCGTGCCCGCGCGCAGGTACGCGCCCAACCGGGTCTTCTCGATCACGTACCAGGTAGCAAAGCACACGCTGAGCGACGCCACGACCACCCACGCGCGATAGTTCGGCAGATACATGAAGCCGAGATCGGTTGCGCCGGAAAGCGCCTCGGGCACGTCGTAGGGCTGGCCCGACGAACCATAAACCGAACGGAACACGCCCTCCACCACGAGCGTCAAGCCGAAAGTGAGCAGGAGTCCATACAGATGATCGAGCCGGTAGAGCCAGCGCAGCATCGACCGCTCGATCAGGATGCCGAACGCGCCCACCACGAGCGGCGCAACGACGAGCATCGCCCAGTAGGGCAGATTGAAGTACGCAAGCCCCATCCACGTGAGCATTGCGCCCAGCATGAACAGCGCACCGTGCGCAAAGTTAATCACGTTGAGCATGCCGAAGATCACCGCGAGGCCAAGGCTTAAAATCGCGTAGAACGACCCGTTCACGAGCCCGAGCAACAACTGGCTCAGCATGGCCGGCAACGGAATGCCAAAGATAGTCATGGAAGCTGCCACCCCCTCAAGATCGCATTCGTGCGGCACGCGGCGCGCCGGCCGGGTCGCCCCGACCCCGGTCCTGCCGCGCCGCGTGCCGCGCTGGCGCTGCGGCTACTTCCAGAGCGCGCAGCGGCTCTCCTGCTTCGTCGTATAGGCCTGCTCGCCCGGGATCGTCTGCACGACCTTGTAGTAGTCCCACTGGCGCTTCGACTCGGACGGCTTCTTCACCTCCACCAGATACATGTCGTGGATCAGCACGCCGTCCTGGCGGATATAGCCGCCCTTCGTATAGAAGTCGTCGATCTTCGTCTTCTTCAACTGCGCCATCACCTTGTCGGCGTCGGTCGTGCCGGCCGCCTGCACGGCCTTCAGGTAGTTGGTCACGGCCGAGTAGTCCGCCGCCTGCAGCTCGGACGGCATCTTCTTCATCTTGTCGTAATAGCGCTGCGACCACTGGCGCGTTGCGTCATTCTGGTCCCAGTACCAGCCGGTCGTCAGCACGAGGCCCTGGGTCGTTTCGAGCCCGAGGCTGTTCACGTCGGGCAGGAACATCAGCAGCGCGGCGATCTTCATCGTCTTCGTGATGCCGAATTCCTTCGCAGCCTTGATCGAGTTGACCGTGTCGCCGCCCGCGTTCGCGAGGCCGAGGATCTGCGCCTTCGATGCTTGCGCCTGCAACAGGAATGAGGAGAAGTCGGAAGCGGAAAGCGGGTGGCGAACCTCGCCGAGCACCTGGCCGCCGTTCGCCTTCACAACGTCGGCGGTGTTCTTTTCGAGCGACTTGCCGAACGCGTAGTCGGCCGTCAGGAAGAACCAGGTCTTGCCGCCCTGCTTGAGCACCGCGAGGCCCGTGCCCTTCGCGAGCGCCACCGTGTCGTAGCCGTAGTGAACCGTGTACGGCGTGCATTGCTCGTTGGTCAGTGCGTCGGTGCCGGCGCCGGTGTTGAAGTACACCCGCTTCTTCTCCTGCGCGACCTGATTCATCGAGAGCGCGGTGGCCGAGTTGGTGCCGCCGAGCAGCATGTCGATCCCGTCGCGGTCCATCCACTCGCGCGCCTTCGAAGCCGCGATGTCCGCCTTGTTCTGGTGATCCGCGTACAGGACCTCGATCGGCTTGCCGAGCACCTTGCCGCCGAAGTCCGCCACCGCCATGCGAATCGCTTCGAGACCGCCCTGGCCGTCGTCGTCCGCATACAGGCCCGACATGTCGGTGATGAAACCGATCTTCACCGTATCGTCGGCGGCCTGCGCGCTGCCTGCGCCCATCACCGTTGCAGCCGCTGCGGCGGCAAAGAGCGTGGCGAGCCGCGCGAACGTCGTTTTCTTCATTGCAGTCTCCTTCTTTTCTGGTTGCGTTGTTATCCGGGCTTTACAGCGGAGGCAAAACAGCGAAGCAGGCACATCGCGCGCGGCACGGCAGGCTCATTCCCGCCGGCCGCAACGCGCGTTCCTCTGGATCCTAGACACCGAGCAGGTCGTGCAGCACGGGCATCTTGGCGTCGAGTTCGGCAACGCCGAACTGCTCGACGATATGGCCGTGTTCCATCACGTAGAAGCGGTCGGCAAGCGGCGCCGCAAAGCGGAAGTTCTGCTCGACCATGACGATCGTGTAGCCGCGCGACTTGAGCATGAGTATCATGCGCGCGAGCGCCTGCACGATCACGGGCGCGAGGCCTTCGGAGATCTCGTCGAGCAGGAGCAGGTTCGCCCCCGTGCGCAGGATGCGCGCCACGGCCAGCATCTGCTGCTCGCCTCCCGAAAGCCGCGTGCCCTGGCTGTGGCGCCGCTCAGCGAGATTGGGAAACATGGCGTAGATCTCGTCGAGCGACATGCCCGGCGCGTTCGCGTTGACCTGCGGCGGCAGCAGCAGGTTTTCCTCGCACGAGAGGCTCGCGAAGATGGCGCGCTCTTCGGGGCAATAGCCCACGCCGCAGTGTGCGATGCGATAGGTGGGCATCTGGATGGTTTCGCGGCCGCCGATGCGGATCGAACCCGTGCGGCGCCCCGTGAGACCCATGATGGCGCGCAGCGTCGTGGTGCGCCCCGCCCCATTGCGTCCGAGCAGCGTGACCACCTCGCCGCGCCCGACCGTGATATCCACGCCGTGCAGAATGTGCGATTCCCCGTACCACGCCTGCAATCCCGCAATCGCGAGCGCGGGCTCGCCGGACGCCGCGGCGCCCTCGGTCACCGGTTCTTTTTCCGTCACCGTGCTCATGCGTGGGCTCCTGCCAGGGCCGCATCCGCGCTGCCCATATAGGCCTCCGTCACGAGCGGATTCTTCGATACTTCGGCGTAGCTGCCTTCGGCCAGCACCTCGCCGCGTTGCAGGACGGTGATCGTGTCGGAGATGCCCGCGATCACGTTCATGTTGTGTTCGACCATCAGGATCGTGCGGCCGCTCGATACCTTCTTGATGAGCGCCGTCACACGGTCCACGTCTTCGTGGCCCATCCCCTGGGTCGGCTCGTCGAGCAGCATCAGTTCGGGCTCCATCGCGAGCGTCGTGGCGATTTCGAGCGCGCGCTTGCGTCCATAGGCCAGCTCGACGGTGGGCACGTCCGCGAAATCGGTGAGGCCCACCTGGGTGAGCAGATCCATGGCGCGGTCGTCCAGTTCGGCGAGCGTGCGCTCGCTCTTCCAGAAGTGATAGGCGGTGCCGAGCGCGCGTTGCAGCCCCACCCGCACGTTCTGCAGCGCCGTGAGATGCGGAAACACCGCCGAGATCTGGAACGAGCGGATGATGCCGCGCCGCGCGATCTGCGCGGGCCGCTCGTGCGTGATGTCGATGCCGTTGAAGACGATGCGCCCGTCGCTCGGTTCGAGGAATTTGGTGAGCAGGTTGAAGCAAGTGGTCTTGCCTGCCCCATTGGGTCCGATCAGCGCGTGTATCGTGCCGCGGCACACGCGCAGGTTCACTCCATTCACGGCCGTGAAGCCTTTGAACTGTTTGGTGAGGCCGCGGGTTTCCAGAATCGTGTCGCCGAGAATCATGTCCCCTTCCACGCGATGTAATGGCTAGCTACGCACGTTGTTCGCGCGAGCCGCCGCACGAATGCCGACAGCGGCGGGTGCATGTGCTTTTCAGCATCGCTGGAAGCGTCTCCACACCAACCGTTTCCGCGCATTGTCTCGCCAATGATGCACCGCAATCATTGGGATTTGCACTTAGGGTTCGTGGCCGCCGGGGCGCTCTGTGACAGCGCGGGGATGGCAGCCGTTCGACGCACGATGAATGCGCGATCACGACACATTGCCGGTGCGTTCGCGAAGACAGTCAACGCGTTCAGGAGCTTGGGATGAGCGACGGCGCGCGCGCCCGGAACCCCGGGTGCGCGTCCTGGATAGTGCGCTGCGCCGACCGTGTTTCAGCGCATCGGTCAGCTCACGGTCAACGGTGCAGCGGCATCGACGCTCGGGCGTGCGCTCGCGCCTTCTTTACGGTCGGCGCGCATCATGGCCGCGGCGCGTTCGGCAATCATCAGCGTCGGCGAATTCGTATTGCCCGATGTAATAAACGGCATCACCGATGCATCCACCACGCGCAGCCCCTCCACTCCGCGCACGCGCAGGCGCGAATCCACCACGGCGTCGGCATCGTCGGCGCGGCCCATGCGGCAGGTGCCCACCGGATGGAAGATCGTCGTGCCGATGTTGCCCGCCGCCTCGCGCAGCTGCGCCTCGGTCTGGAACGCCATGCCCGGCAGGATTTCCTCGGGCCGGTAGCGTGCGAGCGCCGCCGAGCCCGCAATGCGCCGCGTGAGGCGCAGCGCGTTCGCGGCCACGCGCCGGTCGTGATCGGTGGAAAGGTAGTTGGGCGCGATCGCGGGCGCCGCTGCGGGATCGGCGCTGGCGATGTGAATGCTGCCGCGCGACGTGGGCCGCAGGTTGCACACCGAGGCCGTGAAGGCGTTGAAACGGTGCAGCGGTTCGCCGAAGCGGTCGAGCGAGAGCGGCTGCACGTGATATTCGAGGTCGGGACGCGTGAGCGCCGGGTCGTCGGGGTCGGACTTCGCGAAGGCGCCGAGCTGGGACGGCGCCATCGACATCGGCCCGCTCTGGAAGAGCGCGTATTGCAGGCCGATCATGAGCTTGCCCCACCAGTGCGCGGAAGCCGTGTTGAGCGTGCGCACGCCGTTCACGCGATACGCCATGCGCAGTTGCAGATGGTCCTGCAGGTTCTCGCCCACGCCGCGCAGATCCTGCACGACCGGAATGCCGAGGTCCGCGAGCCGCCCTCCCTCGCCGATGCCGGAAAGCTCGAGCAATTGCGGCGAGTTCACCGCGCCCGCACAGAGGATCACTTCGCCGCGCGCACGCGCCACGTAATCGACGCCGCCTCCCCGGTATTCGACCCCCACGCAGCGCTTGCCTTCGAAGATCACGCGTTCGGTGAGCGCGCCGGTCACGGTGGTGAGATTCGGCCGCTTCATCGCTGCGCGCAAAAACGCCTTCGATGCGTTCCAGCGCACGCCGCGCTTCTGGTTCACGTCGAAATAGCCGACACCGCTGTTGTCGCCGCGATTGAAGTCGTCGGTAGCGGCAATGCCCTGTTCCGTGGCCGCCTCGGCGAACGATTCGAGGATCTTCCACTTGAGGCGCTGCTTCTCCACGCGCCATTCGCCGCCCGAGCCGTGGAATGCGTTCGCGCCGCCGTGATAGTCCTCGCTGCGCCGGAACACGGGCAGCACGGCGTCCCACGACCACGACGAATCGCCGGTCACGCGCGCCCAGGCGTCGTAGTCCTCGCGCTGGCCGCGCATATAGATCATGCCGTTGATCGACGACGATCCGCCCAGCACGCGCCCGCGCGGATACGCCAGCGCGCGCCCGTTCAGGCCCGCTTCCGCCTGCGTTTTATAGAGCCAGTCGGTGCGCGGATTGCCGATGCAGTAGAGGTAGCCGACGGGGATGTGAATCCAGTGGTAGTCGTCCTGGCCGCCCGCTTCGAGCAGCAGCACGGAGACGTCCGGATCTTCGGTGAGACGGTTGGCGAGCACGCAGCCCGCCGTGCCGGCCCCGACGATCACATAATCGAACTCGCCTTCGAGGCGACGCGAGGACGATCGTCCTTCCGAGGGTTCCTGGGTCGCGGGCATGGTTGTCTCCTGCTCGATGGCCTGACTGGGTTCGGCCTGATTGTTCTGGCGTTTCTGGTGCGGGTGACGCGATTGCGCGTCGCCCTCACCCTTTATTACGTTCTACTACGCATGACGATTCCGCCCACTCACTTCGCGACGGGCATCGTGAATTCGGCGCCCTTCGCGATGCTGTCCGGCCAGCGCTGCATGATGCTCTTGTAGCGCGTGTAGAAGCGCACGCCTTCTTCGCCATACGCATGGTGATCGCCGAACAGCGAACGCTTCCAGCCGCCGAACGAGTGCCATGCCATGGGCACCGGAATCGGCACGTTGATCCCCACCATGCCCACCTTGATCTGGCGCGAGAACGCCCGCGCGACGCCGCCGTCCGAGGTGAAGAGCGACACGCCGTTGGCGAACTCGTGGCGATTGATCAACTCGACCGCGCTCGCGAAGTCGGGCACGCGGACGACCGAAAGCACCGGGCCGAAGATCTCTTCCTTATAGATCGTCATATCGGTCTTCACATCGTCGAACAGCGTGCCGCCGAGGAAAAAACCGTCCTCGTGACCGTCGACCGCATGCGTGCGGCCGTCCACCACGAGTTTCGCGCCCGCGCTCACGCCGGCGTCGATATAACCCTTCACTTTCGCGCGATGCGCGCCCGTGACGAGCGGGCCCATTTCGGACGCGCTGTCCATGCCGTTGCCGATCTTCAGCGCCTTCACGCGCGGCGTGAGACGCTCGACGAGTTCGTCGGCGATATGGCCCACGGCCACGGCCACCGAAATCGCCATGCAGCGCTCGCCCGCCGAACCGTAGGCCGCGCCGATCAGCGCATCGACGGCCTGGTCGAGGTCGGCGTCCGGCATCACGACGAGGTGGTTCTTGGCGCCGCCGAGCGCCTGCACGCGCTTGCCGTGCTTCGTGCCTTCCGTATAGATGTATTCGGCGATCGGCGTGGAGCCGACGAACGAGAGCGCGGTGACGTCGGGATGCGCGAGAAGCGCGTCCACGGCCACCTTGTCGCCGTGCACGACGTTGAAAACGCCGTCGGGCAGGCCCGCTTCCTTGAGCAGTTCGGCGAGGCGCAACGACGCCGAGGGATCGCGCTCGGAAGGCTTCAACACGAAGGTATTGCCGCACGCGAGCGCCACCGGAAACATCCAGCACGGCACCATCATCGGGAAGTTGAACGGCGTGATGCCGGCCACGACGCCAAGCGGCTGGCGCAGGTTCCAGTTGTCGATCCCGCCGCCGATCTGGTCGGTGAAATCGGTCTTCAGCAGATTCGGAATGCCGCACGCGAATTCGACGATCTCGATGCCGCGCATCACCTCGCCCTTCGCGTCCGAAAACACCTTGCCGTGCTCGCGCGTGATGAGTTCGGCGAGTTCGTCGTGGTGCTGGTCGAGCAGATCCTTGAACTTGAAGAGAATGCGCGCGCGCTTGATGGGCGGCATCTCGCTCCATGCGGGGAATGCCGCGTTCGCCGCCGCGACGGCGGCATCGACTTCGGCGACGGTGGCGAGCGGCACGCGCACGCTCACTTTGCCGGTGGCCGGGTTGAAGACGTCGCCATAACGCTCGCCCGTGCCGCTTTGCGGCCGGCCGTCGACGTAGTGCGTCAGCGTGCGCACGGCCGCGTCGTTCAGATGTGTCTCGCCCATGTGTGCCTCTTTTGTCGGTTCGTCTGAATCCCGCCTGAATCGTCTGAATCTCAAAAGGAAGCGTAATCGCCAATACGCACGCCGATCCAATGATTAATGCTCAATAGCGATATAAGGCGGGTTAATATCACGAGATGGACCTGACCTTGCTCCGCGCCTTCGTCACGGTCGCCCGCGAGGGCAATCTCACGCGCGCGGCCGGGCACCTGCATCTGACGCAGCCCGCCGTGAGCCTGCAGATCAAGCACCTCCAGGAGACGCTGGGCGTCGCGCTCTTCACGCGCACCTCGCACGGCCTCGCGCTCACGCGCGACGGCCAGGCGCTGCTGCCGCATGCCGAACGGGCGCTCGCCGCCGCCGGCGACGTGCAGCGCGCCGCTGCTGCGCTGCGCCACGAAGTGCGCGGGCGCTTGCGCATCGGCACGATCCTCGATCCCGCGTTTCTGCGCCTCGGCGGCTTCCTGCGGCAACTGGTGGAAAACTGGCCGCGGATCGAAACGGCGCTGCGCCATGGCATGTCGGGCTGGGTGCTCGACCAGGTGCGGGCCCGCGAGCTCGACGTGGGCTACTACATCGGCCAGCCAGGCCCGGATGCGGCGACCTTCCACACCATCACGCTCACGCGCTTCCAGTACCGGGTGCTGGCGCCCGCCGGCTGGAAGGACCGCGTGAAAGGCGCGCGCGACTGGCGCTCGCTCGCCGCGCTCCCCTGGATCTGGACGCCGCCCGCCTCCGCGCACAACCGGCTCCTCACGCACCTGTTCGAAGCGGCGAACGCGAAGCCCGTCAAGGTCGCCGAGGTGGACCAGGAGCCGTCGATGCTCGATCTCGTGAAGTCGGGCGTCGGGCTCACGCTGGCGCGCGACGCCACTGCGATCGCCGAAGCTCACGCGCACGCGCTCACCATCGTGGAAGGCGTGACGGTGCCCACCGAACTCACCTTCATCACCCTCGATTCGCGCCGCGACGAACCGGCCATCGCGGCCGCGCTCAAGGCCATCGAGACCCAATGGGCGATATGAGCGCCGCTCATGAGGGCGACGCGCCACGGCAAGGCGGCAACCGGCGCGGTGTAACAGCGCGGTCACGCAAGTTTTGCTAGATTCGAATTTCGCCCGCGCGAATCGTACTGCCGCTGCATCCCAGGCGGCCTCACGAGCCATATCGCAACCCCGCAACCCCGCAACCCGGGCGCCGCGCGGCGAGCGTGGAGCCTCGCTCGCCAGAGCGCCTCCGCCCCCCTTCGTATCCCCGACAGACAGGAGCTTGCATGGCCCGCAACATCGAAATCAAAGCCCGCGCCCGCGAATTCGACGCGCTGCGCGAGCGCGCCGCCCAGATCGCCCCCGACGCTCCGCTGATCTTTCGCCAGCAGGACTTCTTCTACGACGTCCCGCGCGGCCGCCTCAAGCTGCGCCAGTTCGACGACGGCACGCCGCCCGAGCTGATCTTCTACCAGCGCGACGACCGCGACGGCCCGAAGGCCTCCTACTACACGCGCAGCCCGGTGACCAACGCCGAGGCCATGCATTCGCTCCTCGCCACGGCGCTGACCACGCGCGGCATCGTCTCGAAGGAGCGCCACGTGTACCTCGTGGGCCGCACGCGCATCCATCTGGACCGCGTGGACGGCCTGGGCGATTTCGTCGAGCTCGAAGTGGTGCTGGGCCCCGACGACGACGAACAGGGCGGCGAGGCCGAAGCCCATGCGATGTTCAAGAAGCTCGGCGTGGAGGAAAGCGACCTGGTGGCGCTCGCCTATGTCGATCTGCTCAACACGCCGGTCGCGGCTTGAGTTCCAGGCACCCGAGATAACCCGAAGTCAGGGCGCGCTCGCGCCCGGCTCCAGGTGAGAGAGCGGCAGCGGCCCGTTGCGCTTGAACGTGGTGAGCACGATGTTCGAGCGCACGCTGTCCACGCCGGGCACGCGCATCAGCTTCTTCATGACGAACGACGACAGCGCGTTCAGATCCGGCGCCACGATACGCAGCAGATAATCGGCGTCGCCCACCACCGCATGGCATTCGAGCACTTCGGGCAGCACGTCGATCTGCTGCTGGAACTGCTCGATGATCGAGTCGCCGTGATGCTTGAGCTTCAGGCTCGTGAACGCGGTGACGCCCAGGCCCAGCTTCTCGGGCCGCAACACGACGCGATACCCGTCGATCACCCCCGAAGCTTCGAGGCGCTGCAAGCGCCTGCCGATCTGCGAAGGCGAAAGCGGCACCTGCTCGCCCAGTTGCTGGTGCGTAGCGCGGCCAAAGCGCTGCAGGACGTCCAGCAGCGCGAGATCGAAGTGATCGAGTTCAAGCATGAATGAAATTCGCATCGATTCCGTATTTGATGCGTGATTATTGCATATTGAAACCTCACGGCGTCCAATACGCGCACATGCCGCGCGCCTCCCGCTCTACACTTGCATCTCCGTAATCGTATTGAGTGGAGCGTTACAAACATGGCCGCCGCTGCCGCCACCGCGAAGCTGCAGGAGCAGTTCGACGCCGGGCTGGAGACCCGTCCCGATTTCACGATCGACCAGCCGCTCGCCCGCTACGGCGCCGTCGATCACGCCGTCTGGGACCAGCTGTACCGCCGGCAGACCACCCTCCTCGCGGGCCGCGCGAGCGATGCCTTTCTCGCGGGTGCGGAAAACATCGGGTTGAACGTCGCGCACGTGCCGTCGTTCGAGGCCGTGAGCGCGCGCCTGATGCCGGCCACGGGCTGGCGCATCGTGGCAGTGCCGGGCCTCGTTCCCGACCGCATTTTCTTCGAACACCTTGCTAACCGGCGCTTTCCGGTGACCTGGTGGATGCGCCGACCGGACCAGCTCGACTATCTGCAGGAGCCGGACTGCTTCCACGATCTGTTCGGCCACGTGCCGCTCCTCACCGACCCGGTCTTCGCCGATGCCATCCACGCTTACGGCCGGGCGGCGCTCGCCGCGCACGAGCGCGACCCGCGCGCGCTCACGCTGCTCGCGAGGCTCTACTGGTACACGGTGGAATTCGGCCTGATGCACGAGGCGGGCGCACCGGATGGCGTGAAGATCTACGGCGCGGGCATCGTCTCCAGCAAGGGCGAATCGCTCTACAGCGTGGAAAGCGAGGCGCCCAACCGCATCGCCTTCGATCTCGACCGGGTGCTGCGCACGCGCTATCGCATCGACACGTTCCAGAAGACCTATTTCGTGATCGAGTCGTTCGAGCAGCTTTTCGAAGCGCTGGGCGATGGGGTCGCCGCACGTCTGGCCGATCCGGCTGCGCTGCTCGATGCGTCACCGTTCGGCGCCGGCGACGTTCTCGCAGACGATACGGTCCTCACGCGCGGCACGGGCGCAGGCTGGCTGGAAGACGGGGACATCTAGGCGCCAGGTCGTTGCATCGCGAGGCAACGTCACGAGAAGCATCGAACGCCGGACGCTGCGGGCTCGCCTGCCCGCCTGTCCGCTTCGCTCGCACCCCGGCGCCATCCGTGAAAAAATGACTGATCGGCCCCGATAACCCGCACCGGGCCCGCATCACGACAGGTGTAGACATGATCAACCGACTCACATCCGAAGAACGCGCCACCCAACTCGCCGAACTGCATGGCTGGCAGGCCGTGGCCGGGCGCGACGCCATCCAGCGCAGCTTCCGCTTCGCCGACTTCAACGAAGCCTTCGGCTTCATGACGCGCGTGGCCATCAAGGCCGAACAGATGAACCATCATCCCGAGTGGTTCAACGTCTATAACCGCGTCGAGATCACGCTCTCCACCCACGACGCCAACGGCCTCACTTCGCGTGACATCGCGCTCGCGCGCTTCATCGACTCGATCGCGCCCGGGCCGCTCAGCGTGTGAGCCAAAACCCGGATTTGAAAGCATAATGCAGGGTGTCAGGCGTCCAAACCTTCAGGGTTGAAGGCCGTTCATGAGGGATACGTAAGACTCCCATGCCGTGCGAGCGGCGGGGTCCAAACGTTCAGGTGATATGGCGTTCTGACGCTGTACAATCAGCAGCGCATACGGCTTGGAGAGCGCGCTAGCCTCCTTGCACAACGTGAGTTCATCGCCGCTCGAAGGCGAGCGGTTGCGCCAGAAGTTAATCGCGGCTTCGAGTTCGGTGATCGAAATATCGGACATGTTAGTCGTGACTCGCGCAGCCCTCGCACGCTTCGCATGTAGCGCAGCTCAGCCGCTGTGCAATTCCGGGAGACCGGCAGCGCTTGGCGAACTGCGTGCCTGAAACGCTAAACCCATTGTACTTGAGCGAATCCCATGCGACTCCTTCTGATCGAAGACGACCGCCCCATCGCACGCGGTATCCAGTCCAGCCTCGAACAAGCCGGCTTCACGGTCGACATGGTCCACGACGGCATCTTTGCCGAACAGGCTCTCACGCAGAATCGCCATGAACTCGTGATTCTCGATCTGGGCCTGCCCGGCATCGACGGCATGACGCTGCTCTCGCGCTTCCGTCAAAGCAACCGGCATACGCCCGTCATCGTGCTCACCGCGCGCGACGAACTGAACGACCGCGTTCAGGGCCTCAACTCGGGCGCCGACGACTACATGCTCAAGCCGTTCGAGCCCGCCGAGCTCGAGGCGCGCATCCGCGCCGTGATGCGCCGCAGCGGACCGCACGGCGACGTGCCGCGTCCCGAAGTGTCGCTGGGCGGCGTGCGCCTGTCGGGCGTCGATCGCCGCATCTTCAACGACGACAAGCCGCTCGAACTCTCGCCGCGCGAATTCGCGGTGCTCGAAATGCTGCTGCTGCGTCACGGCCGCGTCGTCAGCAAGGCCCAGTTGCAGGACCACCTCACGCACTTCGGCGGCGATCTGGGCGACACCGCGATCGAAGTGTATGTGCACCGCGTGCGCAAGAAGCTCGAAAACTGCCGCGTGGAAATCGTCACGGTGCGCGGCTTCGGCTACCTGCTGCAGGAAATCCGCCAGGCCGCCTGACGCAGACCGAGACCGGCAGACCAGCGGATGGGGGGCCGGGGCCGGCACGTGCCCCCGCCCCGCCCTTCCTGCCGCGCGGGCGGCCGCCCGCGTACAATGAATGGATCCAGCCGCATGGCACGCCATGCGGTGACGCGCCGCGCGCAAACGATCCATTCCTGGTCCAACATCATCATGTCTCATCCGGCCGCAAACAGTCTGCGCCGTACGCTGCTGCGCCGCCTGGCCGCCCCGTTGTCCCTGCTCGCGCTGATGAGCGGCCTGATCGCCTACTGGCTCGCGTGGCAATACACGCAGAACGTGGTTGACCGCTCGCTCGCCGACCTCGCCACGGCCATTTCCAGGCAGATCCAGATCGCCGGCACCGACGCGCCCATCACCGTGCCGCCGCTCGCGCAGGCCATGTTCTCCGACCCGATCGAGCACCTCGTCTATCGCATCAGCGACGGCGAGTCGGAGATCGCCGGCGACCACGATCTGCCGCTTCAGGGCACGAACGTGCGCCGCATGCACTTCGCTTATGTCTTCGAAACCGTGTATCAGGGTGTGACCGTGCGTGTTGCGCAGGTGCGCGTGCCGCAGGCGAGCGGCAATCCCATCGTGGTCGAGGTGGGGCAGCCCGTGCATCATCGCCTGCGCATCGCCGCGGAATTTCTCATCGCCATCATGATGCCGCTGCTGCTCTTGCTGCTGGCCGGCTGGGTGATCGTGTGGCGCGTGGTGAACCAGCAGCTCAACCCGCTCAGCGATCTCGCCGATTCGCTGAACCGCCAGACCCACACCTCGCTCGAGCCGGTGGACGAAACCTATGTGCCGGTCGAGATCCGTCCGCTCACCGGCGCATTGAACGCGCTGCTCGGCCGCCTAAAGACCGCGCTCGAAGGCCAGCGCAAGTTCATCGCCGACGCCGCGCACCAGCTGCGCACGCCGCTCACCGCCGTGAAGCTGCACGCCGAGCAGGCGGCCAACGCGCGCGAACCGCAGCAGGTGACCAACGCCGTGCGCGAGTTGCGCGCTGCCGCCGATCGCGCCGTGCGGCTGTCCAATCAGCTGCTCTCGCTCGCGCGCGCCGAACCGGGCGAACAGGCCGCGCGCTTCGTCGAAATCGACATGGCCGCACTCGCCTTCGAGACCGGCGCCGAATGGGTGCCGCGTGCGCTTGCGAGCCACGTCGATCTCGGCTTCCAGCGCCTCGATGCCCCCGAGAACGACCGGCCGCTGATGGTGCGCGGCAACCCGGTGCTGCTGCATGAAGTAATCGCGAACCTGCTCGACAACGCGCTCAAGTACGTGCCGCCCGCGCGGGTCGACGGCGGGCGCATCACGGTCACGGTCACGCAGGCGATCGCCGATGGCGTCCCGATGGCCGAGATCATCGTCGAAGACAATGGACGCGGTGTGCCGCTCGCGCAGCAGACCGACCTGTTCAAGCGCTTTTTCCGCGGCGACGGTCAGAGCGAAAGCGGCGTCGATAGCGGCGCGGGCCTGGGTCTCGCGATCGTCCACGACATCATGGCGCTCCATCGCGGCAGCGTGCATTACGAAGACGCGCCGGAAGGCGGCGCGCGCTTCATCGTGCGCGTGCCGCTTATGGGTCGTCGCATCGAGGCAGCAAGCCCAGGCGCAAGCGCTGCCGAAAAACACGAGCCGCGGACCACCACGCAGTCGAAGAAGGCCGCCAATCAGGCGCCCGTGGATCTGTAGCGCACGCCCGCAATCTGTGCGCCAAGCAACAAGGGCCGCACGTCGAAGTGCGGCCCTTGTTCGTTTTGCAGCAGTTTTGCAGCAGGTTGTGCGCCTTGCCTGCGCTCACTTCTTTTTCTTGCCCTTCTCCGCTTTCCCGGACTTCGCCGCCTTCTTGCCCTTCTCTTTGTCCTTCTCCTTCTCGGGCGCCGCGAGCATCGTACCGCGGCACTTGCGCGCGCCGCATCGGCATTCGTATTCGCGCTTGAGCTTGCGCGTCTGCTTCGCGTCGATCACGAGACCGTAGTCGTAAAACAGCTCCTCGCCCTCCGCGATATCGCGCAGCGCGTGAATGTACACGTGACCGTCGATCTCTTCGGCTTCGCAGTTCGGCGCGCACGAGTGATTGATCCAGCGTGCGTTGTTGCCGTTCACCTTGCCGTCGATCACACCGCCTTCGTCGAGCGCGAAATAGAACGTGTGATTCGGTTCGTCCGGATTGTGCGGATGGCGCCGCAGCGCCTCCTTCCAGGAGATGCGCTCGCCCTTGTATTCGATCAGGCGCACGCCCGCTTCGATCGGCATCGCCGCAAACACGCCCTTACCGTGCACGCCGGACTGACGTACCACGATCTTGCGTCCACTCATTGAGAATCCTTGTGATGTACGGGGGAGACCCTCCCGGCTGAGGCGAACGGCATTCACGCAACGCGACGATCGACAGCGCCGCGTTGCCTGTGCGTCTCCCTACGCAAACGCGGCGCCCTGAAGGCGCCGCGCGCGTGCCACGCCCGGGCGCGCCACAACTCGAATCGTACACGCTCGCGGCGTCTTCGTTCAACTTGTCGACGCGGTGTGTCGAGTCGTATGCCGCGTGTGCCGCGTGCCACCTCATACGATGCACGCCGCCAAGCGACGATCAACGCTGCCCGATCTTCGTCTCGCCAAAGAGGCTTTTCTGATCGCGCGGCTGCGAGCGCCAGTATTGCGGCGGCGCGTTCACGCTGGCGCCGAGCTGCGCCGCAGCGTGCCACGGCCAGCGCGGATCGTAGAGCATCGCACGCGCCATGGCGATCAGATCGGCGTCGCCGTCGGCAATCACCTGATTGGCCTGCAACGGATCGGTGATGAGGCCCACCGCGATCGTGACCATGCCCGTGGCCTCTTTCACCTTGCGCGCGAACGGCACCTGATAACCGGGGTCGAGCGGAATCTTCTGCAGCGGCGAAACGCCGCCCGAGGATACGTCGATCCAGTCCGCGCCGCGCGCCTTGAGGGCTTCGGCGAACGCGACGGTATCGTCGGGCGTCCAGCCGCCTTCGACCCAATCGGTCGCCGACACGCGCACCCCCACCGGACGATCTTCCGGAAACTCCGCGCGGACGATATCAAACACTTCCAGCGGAAAACGCATGCGGTTTTCGCGCGAGCCGCCATATTCGTCGCTGCGTTGATTCGCAATCGGCGAGAGAAACTGGTGCAGCAGATAACCGTGCGCGGCATGCAGTTCGATCGCATCGATGCCAAGCCGTGCCGCCCGGCGCGCCGACGCCCTGAACGCTTCGCGAATGCGATTGAGGCCGGCCACGTCGAGTGCGAGCGGCGGCGGTTCGTCCTCCTTGTGCGGGAGCGCCGAGGGTGCCCAGGGCAGCCAGCCGCCTTCGGCCACCGGAATCAGTTGACCGCCTTCCCAGGGCACATGGCTCGACGCCTTGCGCCCCGCATGCGAGAGCTGCATGGCAACGCGGATCGGCGAATGGCGACGGATAGCGGCGAGCACGGGCGCGAGCGCCTCTTCGGTCACGTCGTCCCACAAGCCGAGATCGCCCGGCGTGATGCGTCCATCCGGTTCCACCGCGGTGGCCTCGATGCACAGCATCGCCGCACCGGAAAGCGCGAGATGTCCAAGATGAATCATGTGCCAGTCGTTGGCTTCGCCGCGAACGGCCGAATACTGGCACATGGGCGAGACGACGATGCGATTGGCGAGCGTCATGCCGCGCAACGCGAGCGGAGTAAAGAGCGGGCTCATGGGAGATATCGCGAACGGGACAAGGAGCGTTCGAGAATAGCACGCAGACTTTTCGCGCGCAGACGCGCGGCCAAAGCCACGTGGACGGACCAAAGCGGGCTTCGATTGCGCCGCCCGCGCGACGCTGTTTCAGAGAGGCTTAAGGCTGCGCAGGCGTATCGACGGCATCGAGCCATTCGCCGAACATGCGGCTCGCCTGCTCTTCCAGACGTGGGCCGAGGCGCGCCGTATCCGCGCGCAAGGCATTGATGTCGACGCCCGCATGGGCGATCTCGGCCGCGTGCCCGATCAGCCAGGGCTCGAAACGATCGGCACGGACTTCGGGATGGCACTGGAGCGCGAGCACGTGCTTGCCCCATGCAAAGGCCTGGTTTTCGCAAACCGGCGTCGACGCGAGGCGCGTAGCGCCCTGGGGCAGATCGAAGGTATCGCCATGCCAGTGCAGCATGGAAGTGGCTTGGCCGTCCAGGTGACGGACCGGCGACGCACGGCCGGCATCGGTGAGCGTGAGCAGCGACCAGCCGATCTCGGCCTGCTGCGCCGCGTAGACGCGCGCGCCGAGCACGCGTGCGATCAACTGCGCTCCGAGGCAAATGCCGAGCGTCGGGAGACCGGCAGCAATGCGCTTTTCGATGAGGGCCGCAAGCGGTCCGAGCGTGGGATAACGGGCGTCGTCGCAGGCATTGATCGGGCCGCCGAGAATCACCATCAGCGAAGCCGAAACAGGATTAAGCGCATGCAGGCGCGCAAAGCCGACATCGAGGTAGCGCACGAGCCGGCCGCGCTCGCCGAGCACGCGCTCGAAGCTGCCGAGGTCCTCGAAATACACATGGCGGACAGCCAATACTTCGCGATTCATCGACGCTTTCCAGTTCGGCGAGGCTTGTCGGCCAGAAAAAACGGACGCGCCGGCGGCAGTGCGCTACCGGCGCGCGGCGGCGCCCGCTCATCGGAGCGAACGGCCGCAGGTCGCAGGAATTACGCCGCGAAGATCTTCCAGTTCTTCTTCTGCGTCGTCGCGTCGGCCTGTTCGTACACCGAACAATCGAGACGCAGATCGGTATCGGTCATGTCGATCCCGAGCAGCTTGCAGTGATGCGGCACCTTCTTCGGGTTCTTGCTGACCTCGAAGTGCGAGCAGGTGAGGCACATCCGGTGCTGCGGAATGGCTTCCTGGACTTCGAGCTGATAAACCGTCTTGAGGAGCGTGCGGTAGAACGTCGCCTGCTCGTCGCCACGCAGCGTGCCGACCGCCTTCGCGAGAAAGTCCGGCCATTGCGCCGCCTTCTTCGCCGCCGTGCGGCCACGCGACGTGAGGCGCACCGCGAGGGCGCGGCCGTCGTCGAGCGCGCGGCGCTTTTCCACCAGACCCTTGGTCTCGAGCGTGCTCACCGCGTCGCTGGTCGTCGCGGCAGTCAGCGCCGTCTCCCGTGCGATCTCGCCGAGGCGCATCGGCCCCTTGCGCTGCATCAGCAGCACGAGAATTTCGCCCTGGGTCGGCGTGAGTCCCGCCCCTTCGGCCCAGTCCCATGCCTGGCTCCGCATCGCCGTGCTGAGTCGCAGCAGGCTATGGGTCACCCGCCCGGCTGCCTGCTCTCCATATACGCCTTCGCTCATAGTCTTTCGCTGGTTATTGGCAGCTTGCGCTGCGTCGTCGGCCGCCGCATAGGCCAACGGACTTGTGGGAAACCTGCGTCCGGTATTCCGGATCGCAAACCATCTCAAAAAATTACTGCTTCTTCCCACCGCTTGGCTGGTGGTTTCGACAGTCATTTTTTCTCGCCGCTACAGCTTCGGGCGCGGTCTTCACCCCGCGGCCTTCGCGACAAAACGACATTCTATGCGAGAGTAGCAAATCGCACAGCTAAGTTATCCAACGTGGATTGTGGATAACCCGTTGATAAGCGCGCTAATAGTATGTGGGTAAGCTTTTGATAACGCACGGGCCCGCATTGGCGCTTTCCCAGGTTATCCCGTATTTCTCGTCCGAACGCAACTGGAATCTGCACGGCTGTCGCGTGGCCGTCATTTCGCAGACCTTTGAGTTTTCAGGCTTTTCGGCCGTTACCCACAGCCCGCACCGGTTAGATTAATTTTTATTGCTCGGGAATACATCAATCGGGAGTCCGGTGAAATCCTGGAGGACGTCGAAATGAACGATCTCGCCGCGAAAAAATATTCCGGTTAGCCGCCGTGGCGCGCGTTTTAACCCCGATGGGCGTGCCAGGTCACGAACGCCGCACAGGAAAGGCACGAGCGAGGGCACCGGAAAGCGCCCTCGCACGCGAGTCAGGTATCTCGGGCGCTGATCTCAGGCACCCGCATCAGGCACGCCAGCGCAGGCACTGCTGGCGCACCGCCTCGTGCAAAGACTTCTCCTGCGCAACCACCCCGCGCAGCCACGTGGCGTCGTTGGCCTGGCCGCGCGCAATCGTGCCGATTTCTGTGAGCGCCCGGGTCGAGCCCAGCGCTTCGCCGTGCGGGGCGATCCGCTCGAGCGTATCGAGGATGTCTTCGGAGATGGTGCGCCGCTCGCCCGTCTGGGGATTCACGCAGGTGCCGGCGAGACCGAAACGGCAGGCCTGGAAACGGTTGAAGGTGTAGACGAGATAGTCGTCCTCGAGCGGCATGATCGGCCGGTCGGTGAGCAGATGGCGCGCGAGCGTCTGGATGTAGCAGGCAATCGCCGCGGCCCGCTCGACCGAAAGCGGCGTGTCCATCACGCGCACCTCGATGGTCCCGAAGCCGGGCTTCGGCCGGATGTCCCAGTAGAAATCTTTCATGCTGTTGACAACACCGGTGTGCACCATCTTCGAGAAGTACTCCTTGAAGTCTTCCCAGCTCAGCACGAACGGCGCGCGCCCCGAAAGCGGGAACGCAAACACGGAATTCAGGCGTGCCGAGTGAAATCCGGTATCGACGCCCTGCACATAAGGCGACGAAGCCGAAAGCGCAATGAAGTGCGGAATGAAACGCGAGAGCGAATGCAGCAGGAACAGGGCGCTGTCCGCGTCCGGGCAGCCGATATGCACGTGCTGGCCGAACACGGTGAACTGCTTGGCCAGATATCCGTAGAGTTCCGAAAGGTATTGAAAGCGCGGCGTATCGACGATACGGCGGTCGCTCCATTGCTGGAACGCATGCGTGCCGCCGCCGCACAGACCGACGTTGAGCCGGTCGGCGGCCGCGACGAGCGTGTCGCGAATCTTGCGAAGATCGGTCACGGCCTGCTCGTGCGTGGTGCAGATGCCTGTTGAGAGCTCGATCATGCTTTCGGTGATCTCGGGCGTGATGTTGCCCGGAATCTCCTGATCCTTGACGAGACGCATCAGGTCGCTGCCGGCCTTCGTCAGATCGTAGTCATGCGTGTTGACGATCTGCATTTCGAGTTCGATCCCGAACGTGAACGGTTTCGAATCGACAAATGATTCCAGTGACATGGCATCCCCATGCGAGAAAGTTGCGGGTACGGGCGCACCGCCTCCGGTGGCTCGAAGTGCGGTGCGCAGTGCTACCGCAGCACTGCGGTAGCGGCCAGAATCGATGGCTGAAAACGGCTATTCCTCGCCGCGCTCGCCCACGAGCGCCAGCGCGCGATAGACGAGCCACGGTCCGACGAGCTGCAGCACGACGATCGCGCACATCACGATCGCCCGCAGATGCGGATCGAAGTTCGGATAGAGTTCGTAGGTGTCCTCCATGAGCAGGAGCGCGAGTGCCGACATCGGCGTCAGCGCGACGCCCAGCGCCACACCCTGCTTCCACTCCAGTCCGCTCGGCTTCGCGAAGATCAGCACACCGACCAGTTTCCCGACGAATCGCGCGACGATGAGCCCGGCCGCGGCCACGCCGCCCACCAGGATGTCGTGCCATTCGAATGTCGTGAGCGTGAGCACGAAGAGAATCACGGTGAGCAGCCAGCCGGCCGTGCCGAAATGTTGCGGCCACAACTGGGGGCGCGCTTCGAGATTCTTCACGATGATGCCGGCGGCGAGCAGGCTCAGGATCGTCGAAAGCTTGAGCACGTGCGCAATGCCGATCGCGAGCAGCACGAGGCCGAAGAGTGCCACGAACGAGTGCTCGTCCTGCGGACTCAGCCGCCGGTAAAACAACGTGCAGGCCCGCGCGAGCCCATAGGCCACGATCAGCGATCCCACGAGCAGATACAGCGGCTGCAGGATGGTGGCGATCACGTTGCCGTAAATCTCCTGATGCAGCCAGCCCGAAGCGAGTTTTTCGACGACGACCGCGTACATGCTGTTCAACGCGGTGAGCGTGAGAAGCCGCTGCGTGACCTGCCCTTCGGCGCGCAATTCGGTCTTGAGCTGGATCACCATGGCGGGCGACGTGGCCATGGCGATCGACGCCACGACGAGCGCCACCATCACCGGCACGCTCAGGAACAGCAGCACGGCGAGCACCAGCACGAAGGTGAGCGTGGCTTCGGCGAGGCTCGAAAGAATGAGCCACGGATTGCGGCGGATCCAGCGCAGATCGAGCCGGCTACCGAGTTCGAACAGCAGCAGGCCGAGCGCGACGTCGAGAAGCGGCCGCGCAGCCTGGGCAACTTCGGTATCGATAACGCCAAAACCCGCCGAACCGGCAATCAGGCCGATGACGGCATAGCCCGAGATGCGCGGCAGTCGCCACGCCCGATAGCAGAGCTCGCCGCATAACCCGGCGGCGAGCAGCGCGAGACCCGCCCAGAAGATACCGTCGAGCTGCAACGGCCAGGCGGGAAAGAACGAAAACGCCGACTTCATCTTGTTGGCTTCTCCTTGCGGTCCGGCTGTCTGGTGGCAATCGATCACAACGGGGACGCAGCGAGGCACAGGCAAGCGGCGTGCCGCATGGGTTTCCGTCACCCGGCGCGTGGCCCTTCGGCCCCGTTAGTCCCTTGGTTCCGTGGGTCCCTTGGGTCCCTTTAGCCAGACGATTCGATACCGGTGCGCGCTTCGCCGGCTTTAGCGTTCGACCATGCGGCTGCATGACTGCGCAACGGCGGGAAAGCACGGCGCCGGCGTGCCGGAAACGGCAGACAACCGGTGCGGGCGTGTACGTGAGATGGCTTGCGCCCGCGATGGATGAACGAACGCTGCCGTCTCTCCTGTGCACTCAGAGTCAGGACAGGTGGCATCCGTTCCTTGGACGCGTCGGCCGTCGATTGCGGCACGCGACGCGGAAAGAACGGCGATTGTGCCATAGCTTTTTTGCAATTGGCCTCGCATCCGGCACAGGTATTCCGAAACGGTAATTGCGTCCGTTTTCTCGCGAAGCCGGAAAAAGTGACCGTACGCCATCGATCGCGTAGCGAACCGTACGGTGAGGAACATTGCGCGAGAGCGGTGGCTTCAGCTTTGGGTTTACGGTTTACCGTATGTATACGTAGTAGAAGTTAACAAGGGGGCGGCATTCCTGTGGACAACCCTGAATAACTTCGGCAGATCATGGACTTGGCGCTCGTACAACCGGTCGCAAAGCATGTGCGGCGCAGTCTGCGTTCCCGGGGTAACTTTTGGGCCAACCGGAAGGTCTTGCGAGTTACCCCGTTTACGTCCACATCGGTTCCACACGCGTTGCGCCTTCAATCCGCGCGGTTATCCACAGACCGGGGTGGATAACCTGGGTGCCGCAGCCGTGCGGGTTTGCTTCAAAGATTGCGCTGGCGCAAGGCGCGCTGGAGAAAGCGCGCGGGATCGAGCTGATCGGCGAGCTCGCGTTCGAGCGGCCACGGCTCGCCTTCCAGTTGCGAGGCAATGAGCTCGGCACCCAGCGCCGACCATACGAGTCCGCGCGAACCATAGGCGTAGGCGCCGTAAAGACCCGGTACGCGCGGCAAGTCGAGCGGCCATGCGCCGGCGAGACGTTGTGCGTTCTCTCGCGCCGCGGCTTCGTCGCCGAGCTGGCCGATCATCGGCAGGCGGTCGCTCGTCACGCAGCGAAATGCGACGCGGCCGCTGCATTCGTCTGCATGGCCGGCGTCGCAGACCGCTTCGAGTTCCGGCAGCATCGCGGCGACGCGTTCCAGGTTTTCCACGTGTCCGGCGGGACGCAGGGCGAGGTCGTCGTCGTCGACTTCGTAGGTGGCGCCGGCGAGTGTCACGTCGTTCGCGAGCGGTACGGCATAGCCCTCGCCAATCACGGGTACGCGCAGGCCGGCGAGCGGGCTATGCGGGACGAGCGTGAGCTGTCCGCGCACGATGCGCGTGGGGGCGTGGTCGAGCGATGCCGCGCGCGAGGCGTCGTGCGCATTCGCGAAGATCACGATGCCGGCTTGGGCGACAAGTACGCCCTGTTCGTCGAATACGCACCAGTCTTCGCCCGAGCGTTCGATGCGCGCCGCCTTCACGCCAAAGCGGGCGTCGAGCAGCGGGCCGGCCGCCGCGCATTGTGCGCGGCACAACGACGCCGGATCGATCGCACCGCCCAGCGGATAGAACCAGCCGCCCTGCGCGAGCGCGACGCCCGCGATCTGCTGGGCCGCTTCGCGCGAAACCGCATGGGTGAACTCGTTGGGATAACCGAATGAATCGAGTGCGGCGGCGACGGCGCGCGATTCGTCGTCGGTGGCGAGGTGCAGCAGGCCCGTGTGCGAGCGCGCGGATGCGAGACCCGCCGCGTCGAGTGCGGCCCAGCGCTGCCGTGCGTACAGAAAGCCCGCACGCGTGATGCGCGAGGCGCTGCTGTCGTCGCGCGAGATCAGCGGATGAAAGACGCCGGCCGGATTCCCCGAGGCTTCCTGCGCCGGTGCGGCGTTGCGCTCGAGCAGCGTCACACGCCAGCCGCGCGCGGCAAGCCGTTCGACGAGCGCGCAGCCCGCAAGCCCCGCGCCGATGACGATCGCGTGACGCTCGTGCACGGCAGCCGGCAGCGGCGGTTCGTAACGCCGCACGCGCCAGCGCGGCGCGAAACGGCCCACGAGCATGGCGCGCTTCGAGTCGAAGCCTTCCACCTTTTTGTATTCGAAGCCGTTCGCGAGGAGTGCGCGTTTGACGTCGCCCGAACTGCTCCACGTCGCGAAGGTTGCGTTTTCGCCGGCAACCCGGGCGAGCGCCTTAAAGATGGCCGGCGACCAGATATCGGGATTTTTCGCCGGTGCGAAGCCATCGAGGTAGAAAGCGTCCGCGCGCACCCACATTTTGGGAAGTACCTCGGGCGCGTCGCCGAAGACGAGCGTCAGGGTCACGCGGCCGCCTTCGAATTCGAACCGATGGGTGCCCGGCACGAGTATCGGCCAGGCGTCGGCAAGTTCGTGCGCGAGCGCGGCCAGCGCGCCATGAGGTGCGTGCGCAACGACCGCATCGAGCGCCGTGCGCAGATCGTGCTGCGTAAAAGGATGCTTTTCCACCGAAACGAAATGCAGCCGCTCGCAACGCGCGGGATCGCTTCGCCATGCCAACCAGCTGACGAGGAAGTTCACGCCCATGCCGAAACCGGTTTCCAGCACCGTGAAAACCCTGCGACCGTGCCAGCGTTCGGGCAGTCCGTTGCCGTGCAGAAAGACGGCTTCGGACTGGGCGAACGCACCGGATGCGCTGTGATAAATGTCGCCGTAAGCGGGAGAAAATGGCGTACCGTCCTCGCGAAAAGCGAGTGTGGCGGGAGTCAGGATGGCGGTCATAAGGATCGCGAACGGGCAGGACGGTGCAGTGAAACGCGGTGAGAACGGTGAATCGCGCGGCAATCAAGGTGGCAGTCGAGTGGGAACCGGGTTGCAGCCGGGTCGTAATCGAGCCGCGATCGAGCACCGGCGCGACCGCTCCAAACCCCCGTCCGGCCTGGCTTTCCGGGGCGCGGGCGTTGGCTGGACGCAACGCATGACTGTTAGAAATGGTCAGCGCGGCGGTCTTTTCGAGGGCGGCGACGGAAAAAAACGGGCACCAGGCCCAAATTCGGGTGAATACCGGTTCAAATCTTCGAAACCCTTGTCGTTATTGGGTTTGCGCTGCGCTATCATAGCAAGCGCCGCCCAGGGAAGCGGCAGCACGGCCGTCGTAGCGAGGAGCAAGCTTCCGCGCCACGACGCGAACCAGCCGGGGTGCTCCGGAACCGTCGCTGCTCGACGGCGCGGCACGCGACCGTATAATCGGCGCGTTCGCGCTGTTCGTGTCAACCTAAACTGATAAGGAACTTCTCAATGAATAAACAGGAACTGATCGACGCCGTCGCAGCACAGACGGGCGCTAGCAAGGCGCAAACCGGCGAGACGCTGGACACGCTCCTCGAAGTGGTCAAGAAGGCTGTGGCAAAGGGTGACGCCGTGCAGCTGATCGGCTTCGGCAGCTTTGGTTCGGGCAAGCGCGCGGCACGTACGGGCCGTAACCCGAAGACGGGCGAAACCATCAAGATTCCGGCTGCCAAGACGGTCAAGTTCACCGCTGGCAAGGCGTTCAAGGACGCCGTCAACAAGCGCTAACGGATTGCCGCTTTAAGTTGACACCCGCCCCTGGCGGGTTTTTTTTCGCCCGCGTTTGTCGATGCCGCGCGAAACGGACCGTAGAAAAGCAGGCGAAAAAGCAACGGCGCCGCGTCGATATCGCTTCGACGTGGCGCCGTTTTCTTTCTCGGTTGCACAAGTTGCGCGCGAGACGGACTCAGTGCCGATGCACGATCTCGCCGTCACCGTCGTGATCGTGATGGTGATCGTGTTCGTCGTCGTCGAAGTCCCAGTCGGGAAACGGGTCGTCGTAGTGCTGCCAGGCATCGGGGCCTGCGGCGAATTCGGCGTCGGTGAGCAGGCATGCATCGAACTTCGCCTGCCACGCGTCGCGATCGAGATCCACGCCGATCAGCACCAGTTCCTGGCGGCGGTCGCCGATGCGCGTGTCGTTCGCGTCGCCGAACCAGTCGGCCGCGATTTCGCGTTCGAGCTCGTCGTCCTGCGGCCATTCTTCGCGGGCAAGCGCGGCCCACCACGTGCCGGCCGGTCCGTGACGACACACGCCGCCTGCCTGCGAGAGCGAGCCCGTGATGTCGTTGCGCGATGCGAGCCAGAAGAAGCCCTTCGAGCGCAACACGCCCGACCACTCCTGATTCAGAAGCGCCCACAGGCGCGCGGGGTGAAACGGCCGACGCGCGCGATACACGAAGCTGCCGATGCCATAGGCGTCGGTGTCGTCGCGATGCGCGTGGCCGCAATCGGGATCGCCGCAGCCCGCGTGATCGTCGCGATCGTGGTCATGCTCGTGCCGGTTCTCGCGCAGCGTCGCCTGCCAGCCGGGCGCGCTTGCCGCCTCGTCGAAGTCGAAGCGGCCCGTGTTGAGCACCTGATCGAGCGGCACCTCGCCAAAGCGGCTCACCACCTGCACCGCGCGCGGATTGATCTGCTTGAGGATGTGCTGCAGGCGCGCGAGTTCATCGGCGCTCACGAGATCGGCCTTGTTCAACACCAGTACGTCGCAGAATTCCACCTGCTCGATCAGCAGTTCGACGATCGTGCGGTCGTCGCCCTCGTCCACCGTTACGCCCCGTTCGGCGAGCGGATCGGCGCTCGCATAGTCGCGCAGGAAGTTGAACGCGTCGACCACCGTGACCATGGTGTCGAGCCGCGCGAAATCGGCGAGCGCATGACCTTCTTCATCGGCGAAGGCGAAGCTCTCCGCAACCGGCATGGGTTCGGCCACGCCGGTCGATTCGATCAGGATGGCGTCGAAGTGCTGACCGGACTGCGCCGGGTCGGCGAGACGCCTGATCCCGCTGAGCAGGTCCTCGCGCAGCGTGCAGCAGATGCAACCGTTCGACAGTTCGACGAGCCCTGACTCCTGCTGCGTGAGTGAAGTGGGCGACGCGAGCGCGGCGGCATCGCGCACCAGCGCGGCGTCGATATTGACGGCGGCCAGGTCGTTGACGATCACGGCCACGCGCAGGCCGGCGCGATTGGCGAGGATGTGGTTGAGCAGCGTGGTTTTGCCCGCGCCCAAAAACCCGGAGAGCACGGTGACGGGCAGTGGCGGCTGGTTCATTGCAGTGTGGGAGTCAGAAAGACGGAGACGGGCCGCGCGAACGCGGCGCTAGAACGCATTGTGCATCATGCGGGCACACCGCGCAGGCAGACCGTGGAGTGCCCGGCGGTCTACTTGAGGAAATTCCATTGCCGAAGGATATCGGCGATCTGCTGCGCGTAGCGGTCGCGCAGCGTCGGCGTTTCGGAATGGTAGGCCCCCACCGCGGCCCAGGTGTTGCCGTACTTGTTCATCTGCTGGCGCAGATGCCACGCGGCGATATAGACGTTCTTGCACGGCTCCATCAGCGTGCTCTGCGAGATGCCGTATTGCGAGAGCCTGGCGAGATGCACGGAATTGATCTGCATGATGCCGTAATCGGTGGAACCGTTAGCATTCCTGTGTACTGCGTCCGGGTGGTTGTGCGATTCCTGCCAGGCAATCGCGCGCAGGATCAGCGGATTGACCTTCTGGTAGCGGGCGGCCTCGTCGAAGCAGTCGGCGCGCGCGAGCGTGCTGACACCGGCCAGCGCGAGCGTGGCGGCAGCGGCAAGCGAACGGGACCAGACCTTCTTCATAGGCGGCGAGCAAAAACGGACGAAGGCATTGCGGGCAGGAACGCCACAGAGCCAGGGAAACTCCTGATACGGCATGACCCTTGTGGCACGGCCGGCGTGGACTGCTTTCGCGTGCCCGAGGATCGCCCGTATCATACCGGCCGCTTATGACGCGTCAAGGCAGGGTGTCCATCCGGACGATGGCTTGCCGGATCGGAGGAGATCGGGAAGAGGCAGCGGAGCGCAGGAAAGTGCCGGGCCCGTCGTCGGATACCTTACAAATTACTTGGGATTATGCAAGACCACTAGAAGAAAACCCCAGACGTCCTTTTCTTGTGACATTTTCGACACGAAAAGCTGCTACTGTTGCGTTTTTTTGCTGATCATCGGGGTGCCGAGGGGACACAAGGCGGCAACCGGAGCGGCCGGCAGCGCCAGCCGTTCGTTCATCACGCACGAACACGCACAAACACGCACGAATGGCCGGGGGTGTCCGCCGCCGGCTTCGATATGACATCCATGAGAAGAAATCGTATGGCTTTGCGTCGCGTCGCCACGGCGCTGCTCGTGAGCGGACTCATCTCGGCGCAGCTCGCGCACGCCCAGGTGACGCTCAATTTCGTCAATGCCGACATCGACCAGGTGGCGCGCGCGATTGGCGCCGCGACCGGCAAAACCATCATCGTCGATCCGCGTGTGAAGGGGCAGCTGAACCTCGTCTCGGAGAACCCCGTTCCCGAAGACCAGGCGCTCAAGACGCTGCAGTCGGCGTTGCGCATGCAGGGCTTCGCGCTCGTGCAGGATCATGGCGTGCTGAAGGTCGTGCCCGAGGCCGACGCCAAGCTCCAGGGCGTGCCCACCTACGTCGGCAACGCGCCCGTCGCGCGCGGCGACCAGGTGGTCACGCAGGTGTTCGTGCTGAAGAACGAGTCGGCCAATAACCTGCTGCCGGTGCTGCGTCCGCTCATCTCGCCGAACAATACGATTGCGGCCTACCCGTCGAACAACACGCTTGTCGTGACCGACTACGCCGACAACGTGCGCCGCATCGCCTCGATCATCGCGGGCGTGGACACGGCCGCCGGCCAGCAGGTGCAGGTCGTGCCGCTGCACAACGCCAATGCGCTCGACATCGCGCCGCAAATCTCGAAGATGCTCGATCCGGGCGCAATCGGCGCCTCGGATCCCTCGCTGAAGGTTTCGGTGGTGGCCGACCCGCGCACCAACTCGCTGATGCTGCGCGCTTCGAACGCACAGCGGCTTGCTGCCGCGACCCAGCTCGCGAAGCAGCTCGACGCGCCCACCAGCATGCCCGGCAACATCCACGTCGTGCCGCTGCGCAATGCCGACGCCGTGCAACTCGCGAAGACGCTGCGCGGCATGCTGGGCAAGGGGGGGAACGATTCGTCGTCGTCCAGCAACAGCGCGGATTCGTTCAATCAGAACGGTAGCGGCGGCGGTGGCGGCGGTGGTGGCACCTCGACGGGTATGGCCGGCACGCCGCCGCTGCCCAACTCGCTGGGCGGCGGCAGCTCGTCCTCGTCGAGCAACCCGCTCTCGGGCGGCACGTCTTCGGGCGGCAACGAAGCGCCGTTCAGCAGCGACAAGGACAAAGGCGACGACAATTCGGGCGGCGGCATGATTCAGGCCGACGCGCCCACCAACTCGCTCATCATCACGGCGCCGGACCCGGTGTACCGCAACCTGCGCGCCGTGATCGACCAGCTCGACGCACGCCGCGCGCAGGTTTATATCGAGGCGCTGATCGTCGAGCTGAATTCGAATACGAACGCCAATCTCGGCATCCAGTGGCAGATCGGCACGGGCTCGCTGCTTGCCGGGACCAATCTTGCCGCCGGCTCCGGGAACAACATCGTCAACCTGACCGCAGCGGCGGCGACCGGCGGCCTCGCCGGCGCGCTCGCCACCGCGAATCCGGCCTTGCAGCAGGGCCTGAACGTTGGCTGGGTGCACAACATCTTCGGCGTGCAGGGACTCGGCGCGTTGCTGCAGGCGCTCTCGCAGTCGGCCGACGCCAATGTGCTCTCGACGCCTAACCTCATCACGCTCGACAATCAGGAAGCGAAGATCGTGGTCGGCACGAACGTGCCGATCCAGACCGGCTCGTACTCGAACCTCACGAGCGGCACGACGGGCACGGCCTTCAACACCTATGATCGCGTCGATGTCGGCCTCACGCTGCACATCAAGCCGCAGATCACCGACGGCGGCATCCTGAAGCTCCAGCTCTATACGGAAGATTCGGCGATCGTGAATGGCACGACCAACGTGTCGACCAACCCGGCGGGCCCGGACTTCACGAAGCGTTCGATCCAGTCCACCGTGCTGGCCGACAACGGCGAAATCATCGTGCTCGGCGGCCTGATGCAGGACAACTACCAGGTCAGCAACAGCAAGGTGCCGCTGCTCGGCGACATTCCGTGGCTCGGCCAGCTGTTCCGCTCCGAAAACAAGACGCGCTCGAAGACCAACCTGATGGTGTTCCTGCGCCCGGTGATCATCAACGATCGCAACACGGCGCAAGCGGTGACGGCGAACCGCTACGACTACATCCAGGGCGTGACGGGGGCCTACCAGTCGGATAACAACCTGATCAAGGACAAGGACGATCCGGTGGTGCCGCCCATGCCGGTGGGTCCGGCCGAAGGCGGTTCCGCGCTGAACCTCTTCGATATCGACAAGATGCGGCGCGAACAGGTATTGCGCTCGCTGCCCGCCGCGCCGGCGGGTGGCGCCGGGGCCGCGCCGGGCGCCGCGGCCGGCGTGAACACCTATGCCGTGCCGAACACGTCCGCCGGCGCCGCGCAGATGCAGCCCGCCCAGCCGGCCGTGCCGGTGCAGACGTTGCCTGCGCAACCTTTGTTGACTTCGCCGGGAGTGCAATAGTGAGTACGCCGCGAACGCCTGGCAGCGCATTGCCGGCGACGGCGCAGGCGCAACACGCCGTGCGCGAGGCGCCCTCGCCGCTCGCGGCGCGTCTCGTGCCGTACGGCTTTGCGAAGAGCGGCCAGATCCTCGTGGCGCACCAGCAGGCCGACGGCCTCGAAGTGTGGATCAGCGAGCGCACGAGCGGCGCCGCCATCGCCGAAATTGCGCGTAATTTCGGCGCCGTGCGTTTCGTGCGCATTGCCGCCGACGAGCTCGCGCAAGCGATCAACCAGGCCTACGCGCGCCAGGACGGCAGCGCGGCCCAGGTGGTGGGCGAAGTGGAAGGCGAAGTCGACCTGTCGCGGCTCATGCAGGATATTCCCGAAGTGGAAGACCTGCTGGAGTCCGAAGACGACGCGCCGATCATCCGCATGATCAATGCGCTTCTCACCCAGGCCGCGCGCGAGCAGGCCTCCGATATCCACATCGAGCCGTTCGAGAACGCCTCGGTGGTGCGCTTTCGCGTGGATGGCACGCTGCGCGACGTCGTGCGCCCGAAAAAAGCGCTGCACGGCGCGCTGATCTCGCGGATCAAGATCATGGCGCAGCTCGACATCGCCGAAAAACGGCTGCCGCAGGATGGCCGCATCACGCTGCGCGTGGGCGGCCGCCCCGTGGACGTGCGCGTGTCGACGCTGCCCACCGGCCACGGCGAACGCGCCGTGCTGCGTCTCCTGGAAAAGGACGCGCAGCGCCTGAATCTGGAAGCGCTCGGCATGGCCGCTGACACGCTCGGCAAGTTCGACCAGCTGATCGCGAAGCCGCACGGCATCGTGCTCGTCACGGGGCCCACGGGCTCAGGCAAGACGACCACGCTTTATGCGTCGATGTCGCGGCTGGAGACGGCCACGACCAACATCATGACGGTCGAAGACCCGATCGAGTACGACCTCTCGGGCATCGGCCAGACCCAGGTGAACGAGCGCATCGGCATGACGTTCGGGCGCGCGCTGCGCTCGATCCTGCGCCAGGATCCGGACATCATCATGATCGGCGAAATCCGCGACCTCGAAACCGCGCAGATCGCCGTGCAGGCCTCGCTCACGGGCCACCTCGTGCTCGCCACGCTGCACACCAACGACGCGGCCTCGGCCGTCACGCGTCTCACCGACATGGGCGTCGAGCCGTATCTGCTCGCGTCGTCGCTGCTCGGCGTGCTCGCGCAGCGGCTCGTGCGGCAGCTGTGCCCTGTATGCAAGGAAGAGCGTACCGAGGACGATGGCCGCGCGCGCTGGCATCCGGTGGGATGCGAGCGTTGCGGTCATTCGGGCTACTCGGGACGGCGCGGCGTGTACGAACTGCTGCTGATCGACGAACCGATTCGCGCACTGATCCACCGCAATGCAGCCGATGCGGAAATTTTCGCGGCCGGCCGCGCCCAAGGCATGCGCACGCTGCGCGAAGACGGTGAACGCTGGCTCGACGCGGGCACGACGTCGCTCGAAGAAGTGCTGCGCGTGACCGGCGGCGCGTAAGGCATCGAAGAAGAGAGGCTCAAGCAAGATGCCGGCATTCCGTTTCGAAGCGATCGACGCCGCGGGCAAGGCCCAGAAAGGCGTACTCGAAGCCGACAGCGCGCGCAGCGCACGCACGCAGCTGCGCGGCCAGGGGCTCACGCCGCTCGTGGTCGAGCCGGCGGCGAGCCGCACGCGCGGCGCGCGCCAGCAGCGCCTCGCGCTCGGCCGGCGCCTCTCGCAACGCGAGCAGGCCATCCTCACGCGCCAGCTTGCGAGCCTGCTGGTAGCGGGGCTGCCGCTCGGCGAAGCGCTCGCGGTGCTCACCGAGCAGGCCGAGCGCGATTACATCCGCGAACTGATGGCGGCGATCCGCGCCGAGGTGCTGGGCGGCCATTCGCTCGCCAATGCGCTGGCGCAGCACCCGCGCGACTTCCCCGATATCTACCGCGCACTGGTGGCGGCGGGCGAACATACGGGCAAGCTCGGCATCGTGCTCTCGCGGCTGGCCGACTACATCGAGCAGCGCAACGCCCTCAAGCAGAAGATCGTTCTCGCGTTCACCTACCCGACCATCGTCACGATCATCGCGTTCGGCATCGTCACGTTCCTGCTGAGCTACGTGGTGCCGCAGGTGGTCAACGTGTTCGCGAGCACGAAGCAGGAGCTGCCGTTTCTCACCATCGTGATGATGGCGCTCTCCGGCTTCGTGCGGCATTGGTGGTGGGCGGTGCTGATCGCCGTGGCGATACTGGTGTGGATCGTGCGCGCGATCCTGCGCCAGCCCGGGCCGCGGCTGTCGTTCGATCGCTGGGTGCTCACGGCGCCGCTCGCGGGCAAGCTCGTGCGCGGCTACAACACGGTGCGCTTCGCGAGCACGCTCGGCATTCTTTCCGCGGCCGGCGTGCCGATTTTGCGCGCATTGCAGGCCGCGGGCGAAACGCTCTCGAACCGCGCGATGCGCACCAACGTGGATGAAGCGATCGTGCGCGTGCGCGAAGGCACGTCGCTTTCCCGCGCGCTCGGCAATACGAAGACGTTTCCGCCGGTGCTCGTGCACCTGATCCGCTCGGGCGAGGCGACCGGCGACGTGACGACCATGCTCGACCGCGCCGCCGAAGGCGAGGCGCGCGAGCTGGAGCGCCGCACGATGTTCCTCACGAGCCTGCTGGAGCCGCTGCTGATTCTCGCAATGGGCGGCGTGGTGCTCGTGATCGTGCTTGCGGTGATGCTGCCGATCATCGAGCTGAACAACCTCGTCCAGTAGCTTTCGCTAGCGGACGAGGCGTGCGCGGATGGGTTAGCGGACGTAGATGGTGGGCCCGGCGGCGTTGGCCGGCAGGAAGATTTCGGAGTGCACGCCGTGGCGGTCGATGACGATCGAGCGGGGGCGCACTTCGGCGAGCCGGGCGTCCTGGCCGATGGGGCCGCCGAGCGAAATGGCTCTCGCCGGGTCGCCGCCGACGCTCACGATGGCCGCCGCGCCCTGCTGGAGGGCGAGGATGCCGAAGAGGTGGATGTCCTGCACCGGGTTGTGATCGAGCCGGCCGCCGAAGAGCGTGGCGGCCTGGTCGAGCGAAACGGGGGCATGCGCCGCGGCGGCTTCGGTCGGCGTGGCGCGGCTGGTGGCGAGCGTGAGCCCCCACCACGTGGCCGTGGCGCAGAACACCGCGAATGCGGCGAGGGAGAGGAGTCGGATTTGCAGGGCGTTCATGCGCTCCATTGTACGGAGTATTGTGAATTTTTCGACGGCGTGCGGGTATGCCCGAAAGCCGTCACCGCGTGACATTACAATGACCCGCCACGTGACTGACTGCACGTAGGGTGGAATGCGGCGCCGGGACGGGCGCCGCGACGTTCAATTGCCAGGAGGGAAGCAAGCCATGTCCATGTGGGTTCAACGTCGTGCTGAAATCGAGGGGTTGCGCGCCCGCCGCCGCCGCGGCTTTACCCTCATCGAAATCATGGTCGTGATCGCGATTCTCGGCATCCTTGCCGCGCTGATCGTGCCGAAGATCATGAGTCGCCCCGACGAGGCGCGTCGCGTCGCCGCGCGCCAGGACATCGGCACGATGATGCAGGCGCTCAAGCTCTACCGGCTCGACAACGGCCGCTATCCGACCCAGGACCAGGGTCTGCAGGCGCTGATCCAGAAGCCGACCACCGACCCGGTGCCGAACAACTGGAAGGACGGCGGCTATCTCGAACGCCTGCCGAACGATCCGTGGGGCAATCCGTACCAGTACCTGAATCCGGGCGTGCACGGCGAGATCGACGTGTTCAGCTACGGCGCCGACGGCAAGCCCGGAGGCGAAGGCAACGACGCCGATATCGGGTCCTGGCAGTAACGCGGCCTGGCGCGGCGGGCAGACCCGGGAATCCCGCGAGGTTCCGCTTGCCCGCCCTGCTCTTCAGGATCGCCGCCCTCCAGGTTGCTGCAAGCCACGCATCATGCGCCAGACTTTCCCGCCTCGCTACACGCCTCGTTACACGCCTCGTTACACGCCCCGCGCGACGCCCACCGGCGCCGCGCGCGCAGGTGCGCGCACGCGCGGCTTCACGCTGCTCGAAATGCTGGTGGTGCTGCTGATCGCGGGGCTCCTGATCTCGCTGGCGTCGCTCTCGCTGTCGCGCAATCCGCGCACCGATCTCAACGAGGAAGCCCAGCGTCTCGCGCTGCTGTTCGAAACGGCGGGCGACGAGGCGCAGGTGCGCGCCCGGCCCATCGCGTGGCAGCCCGTCTCGGGCGGCTTTCGCTTCGATGTGCGAACCGAGGACGGCTGGCGCCCGCTGCGCGACGACCTGCTCGGCCCGCGCGGCTGGGAAGGCGGCGTGACCGGCGTCTCGATCGCCTACCCGGGCGGCGACGACACGCATGCCAATCGTCTCGTCTTCGGCACCGAGGCCGTGGACGTGCCGGTCCAGGTGACGCTCTATTCCGCAGTCGGGCGCGCGACCATCGTCGGCACCGGCAGCGGCCGCTTCGAGGTGCGCTGAGATGCGGCCCATTGCACGCCATCATGGCGCGGCCCGCGCGGCCGGAACGCGCGGCTTCACGATGATCGAGGTGCTGGTGGCGCTCGCGATCGTCGCCATTGCGCTTGCGGCCTCGCTGCGCGCGGTGGGCAGTCTCGCCGCGAGCGAAGCCGATCTGCATGACCGGCTGCTCGCAGGCTGGAGCGCCGACAACGCGCTCGCGCAGCTGCATCTCGCGCACAGCTGGCCCGACCTCGGCGAGCAGCGGTTCGACTGCTCGCAGGCCAATCTGCGGCTCACCTGCGTCGAGACGGTGAGCGCCACGCCCAATCCGGTGTTTCGCCGCGTGGAGGTCTCGGTGACGACACCGGGCCGCGCCGGCAATCTCGCGCAACTCGTCACGGTGCTCGCCAATGAGACGAACCGCTCGCTGTGACCGTGCGCGCACCGCGCGCGGCTTCACGCTGATCGAACTGCTCGTGGCCATCGCGATCCTGGCCGTGGTGGCGATCCTGTCGTGGCGCGGGCTCGACCAGATCATGCGCGGCCGCGACACGATCACGCGTGCGATGGCCGACGAGCGCGTGTTTGCGCAGATGTTCGACCAGATGCGCATCGACTGCCGCCAGGCGGCCTCCGACGACGAAGCGGGCGCCGCCGCGATTTCGCTGGACGGCGGCGTGCTGCAGATCGTGCGCGCGTTCGCGGTGCCGCCGGGCACGGCGCCGCGCCTCCAGGTCGTGCGCTATCGCGTGACCGAGGGACGCGTGGTGCGTTATGCCTCGCCGCCCATCGCCAATCTGGGCGAATTGCGGCGCGCGTTGCGCGGCGGCGAAAGCGGCGACTGGAACGCGCTGCCGATGATGGGCGGCGTGGGCTCGATCAGCGCGCGGCTCTACGTGCCGAAAGTCGGCTGGACGTCGAGTATGCAGGACGTGCGCGCGCAGCTCACGGCCAACATCAATAACCTCAAGGTGCCGCAGCTCGGCAACGCGCCGCTGCCGCGCTCGGTGACGGGGCTCGAAGTGCGCGTGGGCGCCACGTCGTTGCAGTGGCCCGTCACGCGGGTCTTCCTGGTAGGGGAATGACCATGCCGACCGGACGCATGCCGATCCCCTCTCCTCGTCCGCTGCGACTGCGGCCTCGCGCGTCGCGGCGCGGCGCGGCCATCATCACGGCGCTGCTCGTGGTGGCGCTTTCCGCGATCCTCGTTTCGGGCATGCTGTGGCGCCAGCAGGTGCAACTGCGCCGTATCGAAAACCAGCGGCTCATCGCGCAGGCGCAGTGGATCGCCCGCGGCACGCTCGACTGGACCCGCCTCGTGCTGCGCTCGGAAGCCGATACGTCGCCCACCGTCACGTATCTGGGCGGCGCCTGGGGCGTGCCGGTCGCGCGCACGCGCCTGTCGGACTTCCTCGGCCAGATCGGCGACGTGCGCGCCGAACAGGGCGCGGCCACCTACCTTTCTGGCTCTATCGAAGACGCGCAGGCGCGCTTCAATCTGCGCAATCTGGTGTCGAGTCCGGCGCCGGGTGCGCTCCAGCTCAACGTCACGCAAGTCGCGGCTTTTGCGCGCCTGCTACAACTGCTCGGGCTCGACACCTCGCTCGCGAAGAACACGGCGGTCTATCTGCGTGCGGGCCTCTCGTATTCGGCTACGCGCTTTCAGACCGGCACGACCGCCGGCGCCACGGCTGCCGCCCAGCCGCCCGTGGGCGGTGCGGCGGGCGGCGCGACCTTCACCGACAACCCGGGCCTCGACGACAGCAACGACAACAGCGGCGTCGCCCCGCTCCTGATGACGAACGTCGATGCGCTGCTCGACGTGCCGGGCTTCACGCCCGAGGCGCTCGCGCGGCTGCGGCCCTTCGTGACGATCCTGCCCACCACCACGCCCGTGAACATGAACACGGCGAGCGCGGAGGTGGTGGCGGCGATCGTGCCGGGCATGAGCCTCTCGAGCGCGCAGACCTTCGTGGCGCGGCGCCAAAGCGTGTTCTTTCGCAACGTGGGCGACGTGCAGCTCGCCTTGCAGGGCTCGGGTGTGCCGCAGGCGGCCATCGACACGACGCTGTGCGACGTCAACACGAGTTATTTTCTGGTCCACGGGCGCGTCGATCACGAACGCGCCGAGGTGGACCGCACGACGCTCGTCTGGCGCGATACGCTCACCCATACGACGCGTGTGGTGCGCGTAAGCGACGACCCATGAAACCGATTCAGTCCAACATCGAAACGAGGTGCCTTTGAGCACGCTGATCGTCCTGATGCCGCCCCGAGACCCGGCGGTCCACTCGCAGGAATGGCAGTTGCCGGAACTGCCGTTCCTGCTGCTCGACAAGGCGGGCAACACGCAGCGCGCGGGCCGCGCGGCGCTGACCCTCTTGCCGCGGGCGTCCGCCACGGTCCTGCTTGTCGCCGCGCGCGACATCCTGAACGTGCAGGCAAGCGTGCCGCCGCTCAAGGGGCCGCGGCTGCGCCAGGCCCTGCCGAACGTCGTCGAGGATCAACTGATCCAGGACCCGCAGACCTGTCACCTCGCACTCGACCCGCGGGCGCTTGCCGACGGCCGGCATGTCGTCGCGGCGATCGATCGCGGCTGGTTCCGCTTTCTGGTCGAGGGCTTTGCGGCTGCGGGGCATCGCAACCTGCGCGCCGTGCCCGTCACGCGCTGTCTGCCGCAGCCGGAGGCTGCCGGGGCCGCCCAAGCGCAGCAGGTCAAAGTGGAGCCATCCACGGCGTCGTCGGGGTCCGCGGGATCCGCCGAGTCCTCGCCTGCTGCGGCCGTCGAACCGGTGATTGCCTGCGTGTTCGGCCCGGTCATTTCGACGGCTCCCACGCTGCTCGCGGGCGGCGCGCCCGATCAGGCGTTTGCGGCGCCGGGCGCGGCACTCGAACTCGCGATCGTGCGCGGCGCGACGGCACAAGGCTTCGCGGTGCCCGCCGCAAGCGCGGCCGCCACGATCGCGGCGCTGGCCGGCGACGCGCCGGTGACGCTCTATGTGCTCACCGGCCTGCCGGGCGAACCGGCCGGTGCTGCGCGGGCAGCGAACGCCTGGATGGCGCCACTGCCGGGCGCGCAGCCGCTCACGTTCGAAACGCTCGCGCGGCGTGCGCTCGCCTGCCGTTTCGATCTTTGCCAGTTCGAGTTCGCCTCGCAGCCGTGGCGCCTCGACCGCGCCGCGCTGCGCCGCCTGCGCCTGCCGATCCTGCTCGTTGCGGCATCGATCGTCGTGGCGATCGTCGGCGCGAATCTGCAGTGGCTCATGCTCGCGCGCCAGCGCGATGCGATCGAAGCGCAGATGACCGAGTTGCTGCTCAATGCCTTTCCGAAAACGACGGTCGTGCTCGATCCGGCGGGCCAGATGACGCGCCAGTTGCAGCAGCTTCGCCTTGCCGCCGGCGAGCCTTCGCCCGGCGATTTCCTCGCGCTCGCCGATGGCCTCGCACGCTCGCTCGGCCCCGTGCCGCCGAACGCCATCGCCGCGATCCACTATCACGACCGGCGCCTCGACGTGACTTTCAAGCCAGGCGTCAACGTCGATGCGGGCCTCACCGCGCGGCTCGCCCGCAATGGTTTGACGGGCGCCGTGGACAGCAGCGGCGGCAATGGCGGCAACGGCAGCAACTGGACGATCAGGAGCGCATCGTGAACACAACGGCTTTGAGCGGCGCCTGGGCCGAATTCTGGGAAGCGCGTTCGGCGCGCGAAAAGATGCTGCTGACCTGGGGCGGCGCGGTGCTCGCCGTGGCGATCGGCTGGTCGGTGCTGTGGGCGCCGGCTGCGGACGGCCGCGCCCAGCTGCACGAGCGCCTGCCGGGGCTCAAGCGCGAACTCGCGCAGATGACGGCGCAAGCCGACGAAGCGCGCGCGCTCGCGGGCGCGGCGGCGAGCGTCGCGCCGGACGGCCAGGCGCTCAAGGATGCGTTGACGTCGTCGCTTGCCGATCACGGCCTGCAGGGCGCGCAGGTGCAACTGATCGGCACGACCGTGCAGGTGCAGATGAAGAACGCGTCGTTCCCGGCCTTCACGGGCTGGCTCGACGACGTACGCAAGCAGTTCAAGGTGCAGGTGGTCGAGGCGCAGATGAGCGCGCTCAAGACCGATGGCCAGGTCGATCTGACCGCGTCGCTGCAGCCGGCGAACGCGCGGTGAGCGCGACTTTGGAGACCTTTGCATGACCTACTGGATGCGGCGCGCGCGCGCCGTGTTGCCGTGGCTTCTGGTGGGCGCGATCTCGAGCGGCGCGGTGCTGCTCGCCCGCCTGCCGGCCGCCTGGATCGCGCCGCAGTTCGCGCGCGCGACCCAGGGGCACGTGAATCTCATCGATCCCGCCGGCTCGCTCTGGCGGGGTTCCGCCACGCTGATGCTCGCTGCCGGCCAGGACGCTACGGGGGCGACCCTGCTGCCGGGTCGCATCGAATGGCAGACGGCGTTCTGGCCGCTCTTCCTCGGCCGCGTCAGCATGCGGATGCGCCAGAGCGAGGCGATGCCCGACCCGGTTCAGGTCGACGCGACGCTCAGGAGCGCCACCGTGACGGCCGGCGCGATCGCCGTGCCGGCTTCGCTGCTGGTGGGGCTCGGCGCGCCCTTCAATACGCTCGACTTCGACGGCAACGTGCGGCTCGCGTGGAGTCCGTGGCGCACGTTCGGCACGGATGCGTTCGGCCGCCTCACCGTCTCGCTCACGGACATGAGTTCGCGCGTCTCGC
The DNA here is from genome assembly GCF_905220215.1 of Paraburkholderia sp. J12. Taxonomy (NCBI): domain Bacteria; kingdom Pseudomonadati; phylum Pseudomonadota; class Betaproteobacteria; order Burkholderiales; family Burkholderiaceae; genus Paraburkholderia; species Paraburkholderia sp. J12. Next base: position 600,657 of record NZ_CAJMZC010000002.1, on the reverse strand, counting down.
TCGTGAAGCCGCTCGGATCGTATGAAGTGGTGCTGCAGGCGCAAGGCGCCTCGTCGACGCTCGATCTCACGACGCAGAAAGGGCCGCTGCTCTTGAACGGGCACGGCACGTTCTCGCGTGCTTCGATGTCGTTCGAAGGCACCGCGAGCGCCACGCCCGAGCAGAGCGACAACCTTGCGGGTCTTCTGAATCTGCTGGGCCGGCCTACCGGCCCCGGTACCGTCGCGCTGACGTTCGTCCACTAGGCGCCGCGCGGTTTTCCCGCGCTCGCCCGGCCCATGTCACTTAAACGGGGGCGCCGTTGCGCGCCCCGCTCTGCCCTTGTGCGCCGGAGGCCGGAACCGGAACCGGGACCGGCGCGGGCGCGCTCATGTCGCCTGTCTCGCGATCCATCTGCGCCACGTTCCATCCGCCGCCCAGCGCCTTCACGAGCCCCACCGACGACACCATGCGCTCGCCCGCCAGGTTCGCGAGCTTCTGCTGCGCCTGGAAGGCCGTGGTCTGCGCGGAGAGCACGTTCTGGTAGTCGGTCGTGCCCACCTTGTACTCGTTGACGACGATGGCGAGCGCGTGTTGCGCCGACTCCACCGCCTGCTGCTGCACGCTCACTTCCTGCGCGAGGATGCGTTGCGACGCGAGGTTGTCCTCGACGTCCTGGAACGCGGCCAGCACGGTGCCGCGATAGGTGGCGACCTGCTGGTCGTAGGCGGCGCGGGCGGCTTCGGTCTGGGCGCTGCGCAGGCCCCCGTCGAAGATCGTCCCCGCGAGCGACGGCCCGAGCGTCCAGAAGCGCGACGGCAATTGCAGAAGCTGCGAAAGCACCGAGCTTTCGAAGCCGCCCGATGCCGAAATGGTGAGCGACGGAAAATACGCCGAGATCGCCACGCCGATTTGCTCGTTGGCGGCCGCGGCCTTGCGCTCCGCCGAGGCGATGTCGGGACGCCGCTCGAGCAGCGCCGAGGGCAGCGAAAGCGGCACGGTGGGCGGCGTGGCGTCGAGCGGCGACGGCGGGATCGAGAACGTGGAGGCCGGCTGGCCGACCAGCACGGCGATCGCATGCTCGTTCTGCGCACGCGCGACACCGTTGTCGATGGCCGAAGCCTGCGCCGACTGAAGCTGGGTCTGCGCCTGGATCACGTCGGCGCGGCCGGCCACGCCTTGCGCGTACTGGTTCTGGGTGAGCGCCAGGGTCTTCTGGTAGGCGCGCACGGTGTCGTCGAGGAGCTTTTGCTGCGCGTCGAGCGAGCGCAGCGTGAAGTATGTCTGCGCGAGCGTGGCCTGCGCCGACAGGCGCGCGTTGGCCAGATCGGCGGCAGCGCCCTGCTGGCTCGCTTCCTGCGCCGCCACGGTGCGGCTCACCTTGCCCCACAGGTCGGGTTCCCAGGTCGCGTCGAGGCCGAGATTGAAGTTGTTGTTGATCGTGCCGCTCGGGAAGCTGCCGTTCGCGTTGCTCACGCGCGTCGGCGTGCGCGAACGCGTGGCGCCCGCCGACGCGCTAATCACGGGGAAATACGCGGCCCGCGCCTCGCCCACCAGCGCGCGCGCCTGCCGGTACGCGGCGGCGTATTGGGCGACGGTCTGGTTCTGCGTGTCGAGCTGGTCTTCCAGCGCGTTGAGCGGCGCGTCGCCGTAGATCGTCCACCAGTCGCCGCGATCGGCTTCGTCGGCGGGTTGCGCGACCTTCCAGCCTTCGGGCGCTTCCTTGAACGAAGCCGGAATGGCCGCCGTTGCGGGCCGCTGGTAGTTCGGGCCGACGGCGCAGCCGGCGAGCTGGAGCGCCAGCGCGGCCGTCGCGCAGGCGAGCGCCGTCACGCGAACGGGAGAGACCGAATGGAACGAGCGGAACGAACGGACGATGAAGCGAGGCATGCAAGCAATCCTGTCGATGCAGCCGTCACGACGTGAGTACGACTGCGATGGGCTTCGGGACCGGCTGCGCGGCGTGGCGCGCGGTAGCGCATGGCGGGTTGCGTGTCGCGGCAATGGTAGCGCACGCACCGCGCGCTGCGCGGGACGCGCAAGGGTAATGCAAGGATGGGTGGCGGTGTGTTACGTCAGGCGATGCGCAGGTTACGCATCGTTACGGCGCCAGCGGCGCAGCGCCTTCAGCGCGTAGGCGCCGGCGCGCGTGTGCGGCGTGTAGCCCGCGCAGGCTGCCCGGCACGCGGCCTGGCGGCCTGCGCAGACCACGGCGGTGGACGTCGCGCTCGATGCGTGCGCGTGCTTTGCCCGCAGGCGCTGCACTCCCATGAAGAGCAGAACGGCCAGGGAGCCGCCGGGCAGCACGAACATCGCCGCATAGACCGCGAGCTTGCGCCAGCCCGCCGCGCGACCGGCCGCGCCGGCTTGCGCGAAGGCGAGCCGGGCGGTGTCGGTCACGGAGCGGCCAAGGCCGCCGAGGGCATTTTTCAGATACAGCATGGCGCGGTCGAAAGCGGAATCAGGGATTGGGAGCAATGAACTGGTTGCCTGACATAATATTGACTAAGCAATCAATTGACAAACGGATTTGCAATGCAGCAATCTTCGTGTTGTTTTTTGTCCAGTCGATGACGACTGCCTACCGGATTGACTTGGCTGCTTAGGCAGCTAAAATTCAGCAAATCCTGTTTCCCGGCAATCCGGCCGGCTGCGCCGATTTCTCCAACCCGCCTCGCGCCATGAGTGAAGCCCCATTTGTTCCCGTCCGGATCGGCGCCGAGCCGAGCCTCGGTTATTTCCTTTCGACGGCCCGTAACGTGCTGGCCACGCGGATGGACCGCGCCGTGGCGCCGCTCGGGCTGACGTCTTCGCAGATCGGCGTGATCCTGCTGCTGTGGTTCGAGCGCGCCCGCACGCCCAACGAGATGTCGCGGGTGCTGTCGTGCGACACGGGATCGATGACGCGCATGCTCGACCGGCTGGAGAAAAAGGGCTTTCTCGAGCGCCAGCGCAGCCTTGCCGACCGGCGCGTCGTGGAACTGGCCCTGACGCCGTTGGGCCGGGAAGCGGCGCAGCAATTGCCCGAACTGATCTCCCAGGTATTGAGCGACCAGTTGCGCGGATTTTCCGCCGACGAAGTCGCCACGCTCGTCTCGCTGCTGCAGCGCTTCATCGCCAACGACCCGGACACGGATGCCCTGTGCCAGGGCGATAGCGGCTGCCCGGCACAGCAGCTGGCCACACAACAGGAACACAAAGCGTAAGCGCGCGGCCGGTGCAATCCGCGCCCTTCTTGCATCGCAATAACTGTCTGGGCAGAAAATGCCACGGCATTGATCGACGAACGAGGATCCACGACCGATGAACGCCTCCACCACGGCGCCTTCAGGCGCTGCCGAGCCCCTGCCGCTCTCCGGCGGCACGCTCGCGCTACTCACCGTTGGCCTCGCGCTCGGCACTTTCATGGAGGTGCTCGACACCTCCATCGCGAACGTTGCGGTGCCAACCATCTCCGGCAACCTGGGCGTCGCCAACAGCGAAGGCACCTGGGTGATTTCGTCGTATTCGGTGGCCTCCGCGATCGCGGTGCCGCTCACCGGCTGGCTCGCACGACGCGTGGGCGAAGTGCGGCTCTTCACGCTTTCGGTGGTGCTGTTCACCATCGCCTCGGCGGCGTGCGGGTTCGCCGCGAACTTCGAAACGCTGATCGCGTGCCGGCTTCTGCAGGGCCTCGTGTCCGGGCCGATGGTGCCGCTCTCGCAGACCATTCTGATTCGCTCGTACCCGCCGGAAAAGCGCGGCCTCGCGCTCGGTCTCTGGGCGATGACGGTGATCGTCGCACCGATCTTCGGCCCCGTGATGGGCGGCTGGATCACCGATAACTACACGTGGCCGTGGATCTTCTACATCAACGTGCCGATCGGCCTCTTCTCCGGCGCCTGCGCGTTCGTGCTGCTGCGCGGCCGCGAGACGAAGATCACGAAGCAGCGCATCGACGCGGTGGGTCTCGCGCTGCTGGTGATCGGCGTATCGTGCCTGCAGATGATGCTCGACCTCGGCAAGGATCGCGACTGGTTCAATTCGAAGTTCATCGTCACGCTCGCGATCGTGGCGGCCGTGTCGATTGCGTTCATGCTCGTCTGGGAGGCGACGGAAAAAGAGCCCGTCGTCGATCTCTCGCTGTTTCGCGACCGCAACTTCGCACTCGGCGCGCTGATCATCTCGTTCGGCTTCATGGCGTTCTTCGGCTCGGTGGTCATCTTCCCGCTCTGGCTGCAGACGGTGATGGGCTACACGGCCGGCATCGCGGGTCTTGCGACGGCGCCGGTGGGGCTGCTCGCGCTCGTGCTCTCGCCGCTGATCGGACGCAATATGCACCGGCTCGATCTGCGCATGGTCGCAAGTTTCGCATTCCTTGTTTTCGCGTTCGTCTCGATCTGGAATTCGACGTTTACGCTCGACGTGCCCTTCAACCACGTGATCCTGCCGCGTCTCGTGCAGGGCATCGGCGTGGCGTGCTTCTTCGTGCCGATGACGACCATCACGCTCTCGAGCGTCTCCGACGAACGGCTCGCCAGCGCTTCGGGGCTCTCGAACTTCCTGCGCACGCTCTCAGGCGCGATCGGGACGGCGGTGAGCACGACGTTCTGGGAAGACGACGCGATCTATCACCACGCCGTGCTTTCGGAGTCGGTGAGCCAGTATTCGCAGAACACCAACGCCTATAGCGATACGCTGTCGAGCATCGGCCTCGCCGGCCAGGCCGTGACCGCGCAACTGAACGAGGTCGTCACGCAGCAGGGCTACATGATGGCGACCAACGACTTCTTCCGCATCTCGTGTGTGGTGTTTCTCGTGCTTTCGGTGCTCGTGTGGATCACGAAGCCTCAAAAGGGCGCGGGCCCGTCCATGGGGCATTGACGGGCCCGCGGGTGCAGCCTTGACGCAGCGATATGGTTGCGGCGCGCGCAGGCCCTCGGTCGAAGCCTGCCTGAAGCGACAAGGAACTGATTCGGAATGCGGACGAATTTCACGTCCGCATTCCAGAGGCTGCGTCAGGGCGAGGTAGCCGGCTGGGCGCCGCTGGCTGCGGGTACCGCCGCTTCGTCGGCGTCCGCTCCGGACAGCGGCGTATCGACGCCCGTGCGCACGTATTGCTTGAAGGCCGCGCCGGCCTCCCACGGATTCGGCTTGCAGCCGAGCGAGCTGTCGCAGTGCGCCGCGAAACCGATCGTGGCGGTGCCGTCGTTATTCGCCGTCTTCGTGATTTCGTAGGCCAGCAGCCGCTTGCCGCCGCCCGGGCCCGAGGTCTGGATCAGCGTATCGGTTGCCGTCTGAACTTCGTACTTCGAATGGCTGCGCACCCAGTCCTGCGAGCGCTGCCACCACAGATCGCACTGTGCCTTGTCCGAGCACGTGAGCGGCGCCGTGGCGATCTGCATGACGTCCGGATTCACCTGGCCGCGCGTGGAGCAGGCCGCTGCCGTCGCGCAAAGCAGGATCAGCAGGGTTCGTTTCATTGCGGGTAGTCCTCCCTGTGGGCGCCGCACACCGAGCGCACCAACGCACCGGGGCGCGGCCATCATTGTCGATAAGTATTGGACCGCGCGGGCGGGCTTTTCGTTTCGCGCAAATGCGGTGCCCGGTGCCCGGCGCCGCTCGGCGAGGCGCGGCGGTTAAACGCTGAAGCGGTTGAGCGTGTACGCGCGATAGGCGGCGACGAAGGCATCGAACGAACCGATTTCCTGGCGCTCGAGCCGTGCCTGTTTGTCGAGCGACTCGCGCGCCAGCGTGTCGAAATGCGCGGTCAGTTCCGCGTCGAGCGGGTGCGCGAGGAAATGCGCGGCATGACGCTCGCTTTGCGCCAGCGCAAATTGCAGGAAGGTCTGCTTGTTCTCGCGCAGGGTTTGCAGCACGCGCGCCGACGGCGTAAGCGACGCATCGGCGAGCTTCGCGCGTTGCGCCGCCACGGCGCGACGATGTTCGTCGCCGCCGCGCACCGCATCGAGCGCGGCAGCGGTCTGCCCGATCTTCGCGAAGAGTTCGTCGGCCCAGTCCAGCATCGGCACGTCGTTGCCGTCGCGCTGGAGCGTCAGCCCCGGACGGCGGCCTTCCTTCGTGACGAGGCCGAAGTTCGCGTTGGCTTCGGCGCCGGCGGCCGCGGGCAACGGCGGACTGTCCTCCAGCGCGCAGGCCAGCAGATAGGCGTCGAGAAAACGTGCGGTCGGCAGCGCGATGCCGGTGGGCTCGAACGGGTCGATGTCCATGCAGCGCACTTCGACGTACTGCACGCCGCGCGCAGCGAGCGCGGAAAGCGGGCGCTCGCCCGGATAGGTGACGCGCTTGGGCCGGATCGTCGAGTAGAACTCGTTCTCGATCTGCAGCACGTTCGTGTTGATCTGCACCCACTCGCCGTTGCGGTGCGTGCCGATCGCCTCGTATGGCGGATACGGCTCGCTCACCGCTTCGGCGAGCGCCCCGAGATAGCCGGAGAGGGTGTTGTAGTCGGCGTGCAGCGCGGACTGGCCCGTGGTGTTCGAGTAGCCGAGGTCGCTCATGCGCAGGCTCGTCGCGTACGGCAGGTAGAGCGTTTCGCTGTCGAGCGTTTCGAGCGTATGCGGACGGTCGCGCAGAAAGCGCGCGTCGAGCGCGGGCGAGGCGCCGAACAGGTACATCAGCAGCCAGCTCGTGCGGCGGAAATTGCGGATCAGCGCGAGATAGCGTTCCGACTGATAGTCGACCGACGTGGCCGGCGAGTGCTCGTGCGCGTGCAGCACCTGCCACACGGTTTCGTCGAGCGAATAGTTGTAGTGGATGCCGGCGATGCACTGCATCGTGCGGCCGTAGCGCAGCGCGAGACCGAGGCGATAGATGTGCTTGAGGCGCCCGATGTTCGAGGTGCCGTATTCGGCAATGGGGATGCCTTCGTCGGTGGCGGGCAGGAGGCCCGGCATCGACTCGTTCCACAGGATTTCGCCGTCGCGCGCGAGCACGGCATAGACGTAGCGATGCAGTTCGTCGAGCCGCTCGAGCGTGATGGACGGATCGCGCTCGGCCGACGTGATGATCTCGATCAACGCTTCCGAATAGTCGGTCGTCAGCGACGGGTGTGTGAGCGCCGAGCCCAGCGCGGCCGGATGTGGCGTCATTGCGAGCTGCCCGTCGCGCGTCACCCGCAGGCTTTCCTTTTCGATGCCGCGCAGACCGCGTGCGAGCGCGTCGCGGTGCGGCCCGGCGCTCAGCACGGCAAGGCGCTGCGCGAGGACGTCGTTCGTGCGGATAGAGGTCGTGTCTGACATTGAGGCTGGTCGGGCGGAAGCCGGCGGCGCCCTGTTTGCGTGCGCGCGCCAAGGTGGATATTTTCGTTAGCGGGCACTTTAACATCTCGCCGGAAGACCTGCTTGCGGCCGATTTGGCCGTCTTCGGGCCATCTTCGGACCGGTTTGGGACGGCTTCTCGCGCCGATTGGCGGGGATCGCGCGCACCGTCCGTTGTGGACCGACGACCCGCCTCGCGCGGGTTTGCGCAGACTGCGTTTCGCCTAACCGCCGCGTGCGGCTCCCGCGCGATCGGCGATTTCGTTCCACAGATGCATGGCCGCATAGGCGCGCCACGGTCGCCAGGCGTCGCTGCGCGCGCGTTGCTGCGTGGCGCGGGCGAGGGCAGGGTCGCGTTGCGCGATGGCTTGCATGAGCACGAGGTCCGTGGCGGGCCAGGCGTTCGCGTCGCGCCATGCGCGCATGGCGACGTATTCGACGGTCCAGGGGCCGATGCCGGGCAGGGCGAGGAGGGCGGCGCGCATGTCGTCCAGCGCGGGAGCGGCGTGTGTCGGCGCGCCGTTTGCCTCGTCGTGATGTCGCTCGATGGCTACGGCGCCGCTCGCCACGGCGGCGGCGAAACCCTGCAGCGCCGCGACGCGCTTGCCCGGCATGCCGATGCCGGCGAGATCCGCCGCGGCAAGGGCGGCGGGCGTGGGAAAGCGCCAGGCCGTGCTCGCATGGGGATGCCCCTCGATCGGCTCGCCGACGCGCTGCACGAGGCGTCCCACGATCGTCGTGGCGGCCTTCACGCTCACCTGCTGTCCGACGATCGCGCGCACCACGAGCTCGAATCCCGACCACGCGCCCGGCACGCGCAGGCCGGGCACCGCGGCAATGAGCGGCGCGAGCCAGGGATCGGCGGCGAAGTGCTCGCCGATGGCGGCGGGATTCGCGTGCACGTCGAACATGCGGGCGAGCGGGGCGGCGAGCGCCGCGGCATGCGCGCTCACCGGGCCTTCCACCTCCACGACGAGACAGCGCCGCCGCGGGGGGCGTTGCACGGCGAGCGTGCCGCTCGCACCGCGGTACTCGATGGCGCGGCGCCAGGTCCCGTCTTCGACGGCCTCGACGCCCGGTGTCGCGCGGCCCGCGAAGAAACGCAGCATGCGGGGCCAGTCGTAGGGCGCGCGAAACGGGAGTTCGATCGTGGCGCGATCGGGGAATGTCTCGGGCGGTAGTGGCTCTTTCGTTCGTGCGCGCATCAGGGGGGGCAGGGGGTTTTGACGTGGGGGATTCGGCTGGACTCAGGCGGCGGTTTCCGGGGTGTTGGCGTGCGTATCGCGCCGGCCGAGGCGCGACGTGGACGTTTCGGCCGAAGCCCCGCCCGGTGCAGCGCACCCCTTCGATTCGGCGTCGAGCAGCGCGGCCTTGCGTTCGAGGCCCCAGCGGTAGCCGGCGAGGGAGCCGCCCTTCTGGATGACGCGATGGCAGGGAATCGCGAGCGCCACCGGGTTCGACGCGCAGGCGCTCGCCACCGCCCGCACCGCGCGCGGTGCGCCCAGCGTTTCGGCGATCTGCGTGTAGCTGCGTGTCTCGCCATAGGGGATCCGCTGCAGGGCTTCCCAGACACGCTGCTGGAATGCCGTGGGCGCGATGTCGAGCGGCAGGTCGAAGCGCTCGCGGCGGCCGTGCAGATAGGCGTCGATCTGGGCGATGAACGGGGCGAGGGCCTGGGTATCTTCCACACGGTCCGCGTTCGCGAAGTCGTCGTTCAGCGCTGCCGCGAGCGTGGCCGCGTCGTCGCCGAAAGCGATCCGGCAGATGCCCCGCGCCGTGGCCGCGACGAGCACGACGCCAAGCGGCGTCGGCGCGCTGGCATAGCGGATCGTAAGACCCGCGCCCTTGCGGCGATACGCCGAGGGCGCCATGCCCAGTTCGGCGGGCACGCTCTCGTAGAGCCGCGAGGACGAGCCAAAGCCCGCATCGGTGCTCGCACGCGTGACGCCCGCGCCCTGCGTGAGCGCATCGCGCAGCGCGGCGCCGCGGCGTGCCGCCTGATACTGACGCGGCGAAACGCCGAGCACGCGCTTGAAGAGGCGCTGCAGGTGGAATGGGCTCAGGTGCACGGCGTCGCCGAGTTCGGCGAGCGTGAGACGTTCCTGCGGGTCGGCGTCGAGCGCCGCGCAGGCGCGCCGCACGATCTCGAGCTCGCGCGGCAGGCCGCCGGGGCGGCAGCGCTTGCATTCGCGAAAGCCGGCGGCGCGGGCGGCATCGGCATCGTCGAAGAAAGCGACGTTCTCGCGGCGCGGCAGACGCGACGCACACGACGGCCGGCAGAATACGCCGGTCGTGCGCACGCCGTAGAAGAAGGCTCCGTCGGCGCCGGCATTGCGCGTGGCGATGGCTTCCCAGCGATCGGCTTCGCTGGCGAAGGCGGTCGGAGCAGAGGACGAGGCGGCGAGTGGGGACGCGGCGGCGGTCATGACGTGACTCCCGGAATGGTTGGTTTCGACGGTTCCCACTGTAGCCACGCGACTGCGCTGTCGCGCGCCGGATCTTGCGCTGTCATTTCGTTGCCCGCGCCAATTGCCTCGCCATGATCTGGCCCTGATGCCCCTCGTTGGTGCGCGCCGGCTGTCGTGCGACAAAATAGCACCATTGCGGGTTTTCCCTTAAAAAGTTGTTGCGTCGCGTCAGGCGGCTGTGTATAGTGGTTTCTGTCTCCTCCATGTCTCCTCCTGATATGGATTAAGCCCGCTCACAGCAGCGGGCTTTTTTTCGTCCAGCGATTTTGCCTCGCCCGCCGGAATCCTCGTCCCGATTCTCCGCTTCTTTTCGCGCCCTTGCGGCCCGCAGCCCGACTAGCGCCAGCTTGTGTACGATGGCATCGAGCCAGCGGCTAGCTGACCATGCGTGGCCATTGCGCGACCAATGCGCACCAGCCCTGCGGAAAACGAGAGAGATCCGTCATGCAGATCCAGATTCGCGAAATCGATCACGTCGTCATTCGTGCCGCCGATGCCGCGGCGCTCACGCGCTTTTACTGCGACGCGCTGGGCTGCACGGTGGAGCGCGAGCAGCGCGATCTGGGGCTCGTGCAATTGCGGGCAGGGCGCTCGCTGATCGATCTGGTGGCCATAGGCGGGCCGCTCGATCGCGAATCGGGCAAAGGCGATCCGGCCGGCCGCAACATGGACCATCTGTGCCTGCGCGTGGAACCGTTCGACGGCGCCGCGCTCAAGGCGCATCTGGAGCCGTTCGGTGCCCGGCCCGGGGACGTGGTGGAGCGCTACGGCGCGGAAGGACACGGGCCTTCGCTTTATCTGTTCGACCCGGAAGGGAATATGGTGGAACTGAAGGGGCCGCCGGGGGCGCCGGTTTCGCGCTGAAGCCTCGCGATCCCCCGGCTGCGCTCAGACTTTCTCCGGCGCCTTGAGCACGGTCCACTCGATGGCCACGGGCTCGTCCGTGCCGTTGCCGATCCACGCCGCGCCGTCCTGCACCGTGCACTGCAGGCGCATGGTGCGCTCGGTGAGCTTGCCGAGCGCCTCGGCCACTCCGTCCGCGAGCGACCACACGGTCACGTTGCGCAACCGTTCGACCTTGCCCCGCACGCCTTGCCACCAGATATCCGAGGTGCGGCCCGCGTAGGCGATCACAACCACCTCTTCGGCCCGACCGCTCGCCTTGGCAATGCGGCGCTCGTCGGGCTGGCCGACTTCGATCCACGTTTCGATCGCGCCCGTATAGTCCTTGCGCCAGAGATCCGGTTCGTCGGTATCGGACAGGCCCTTGCAGAACTCGAGCCGCTCGTGGGCGAACAGCGCGAACGCGGCGAGGCGGACCATCATCCGCTCGTCGGTCTCGGACGGATGGCAGGCGATCGTCAGCGCATGGTCGGCGTAATAGTGCCGGTCCATGTCCGCGATCTGCAGTTCCGCTTTGTAGATGGTCGATTTGAGTGCCATGCCAATTCCCGGGCCGCGCAAAAGCCGCCGCGCAAAGCCGCACATGATAGCGAAGATTGGGCGAGCAAGTGACGTGCCGACACGACGTTTGCTACGCCATGCCTAAGCGATAGTGGGTCGGGAACGTGACGGCGGTTTGACAGCTGCGCGGTGCGATCCGATGGGTTTTGTTCGTTCGCAGGCCTGAAAAAGCCATGGCCCGGCGTCGATTGCCAGGCCACGCGTGTCGCGGCGGCAGGGCGTTACTGCTTGATGAACCGGTCGCTGGTCCAGAGGCCCTGGTCGTCGTCGCTATTCGCGGCATTCACGAATTCGACATCGTGACCGATCACGCGTATCACGCGGAACGATTGATCATCCGGCGTCGAGAGGCACTGGAAGCCGGAGAAATACTCCTGCATCTGCTGATGTTCGCCGGCCTGTTCGTGCTGTGAAACTGCGTCGAGATTGTCTTTCGACAGGCAGCCGTACGAGCCCGGCTTGAGGTGCACGGTTTGCTGCGGCTTGACGGTGGCGTCCTGTGCGAGGGCGGATGCGGCGCAAATCAGGCCGGCTGCGGCGACAGCCATTGCGGATAGCATTTTCATGTTCTGCCTCCTGCGGGTCGTGTCTCAGGTTAGCTATGTATTTAACTCCCACGCTGAACCCGCAATTTTTACTCTAGAAGAACGATAAAGGACTTCAAGAACATCTCGTGTGCGAGCGCAACAGCGGCCGATTGCTGCAATGCGCAATCGACACGCTACACGGTGAAATTTGCCGTAGAAACAGCGCCTTTTGGCGTCGATATCGTGCAATCCGAAACGCTTTTCCGGGCGGGTTAGCCGCATCGGTCAAGGCACACTCGAATTACACCGAATTACAGGCCCGAGAATATCCGGCGATTTAAATGCTTTAATACAATCGACTTCACCAATGACGCGGCGCACATAAATTCGTAATTGCGCGGATTGGCAAGCGGCGGATTAATCCCACGACTGCTGAATAAAAACGATGCCAGCCCTTCGGCGCTCAGGAAATACCGGCCCTTCAAGGAGATTGCCGGGAGCCTTGCGCGTCGCAAAACTTCGTGGATAAATCGGGCTTCCTTCTGGAGACTCCCATGACTTTTGCCCACTGGCTGCCGTTCGCGATCGCTTCGGCCATCCTCGTCGCAATTCCCGGTCCCACCGTCCTGCTGGTCGTTTCGTACGCGCTCGGCCACGGCCGCCGCTATGCGCTTGCCACCACGGCGGGCGTTGCGCTGGGAGATTTCACGGCGATGACCGCGTCCATGCTGGGTCTCGGCGTGATCCTCGCGGCCTCCGCGACGCTCTTTTCGATGCTCAAGTGGGTCGGCGCGGCCTATCTGATCTATCTCGGCATCAAGCTCTGGCGCGCGCCCGTGATGGACGCCGACGCCGCCGACACCTCGGAGACGCGCACCGGCCGCATTTTCGCGCACGCCTACGCGGTTACCGCGCTCAACCCCAAGAGCATCATCTTTTTCGTGGCGTTCGTGCCGCAGTTCATCGACGCGCATACCGCCACGCTGCCGCAGATCGTCATCTTCGAAGCGACCTTCCTCGTGCTGGCGACGCTCAACGCCTGCGGCTACGCGCTGCTCGCCGCCGCCGCCCGCAAGGCGGTGCGCAACCCGCGCGTGCAGCGCACCGTCAACCGCACGGGCGGGTCGCTCCTGATCGGCGCCGGGCTGTTCGCGGCGGCCTGGAAGAAGGCCGCGGCCTGATTCCGGCTCTGTGCACCGGTGCCGCCCCAGGCGGGCACATATCCTGCTGATGTCACGGCGAGCGGAGGCCATCCGCTCGCGCGGCGAGTCAGTATTCGCCCACAGTGCAAACTGTCGCGCGGCGACTACAATAGAAGCGCAACCGCTTGACATCCAGGAGGTAATCGTGATCGAACACGTAATACTGGGCGCGTTTCTGGTGATACCCCTCGTCATAGTCGTTTTTCTGTTTTCCGACGAAATTCTCGAGGAGCACAGGCAACGCGTGGAAGCGGGAGCTCCCCATATCGACTGGCGCCATCCGCTGCGCAGCATCCTGCACCACTAGGCGGGTGCCGCCCCGGCGCGACGCGCCCGGGGACGCGATGACGAAAGGAGGCACTCGTGGAAACCGGGTTCCCCTGGATGACGTATTGCGTCGCGCTCTTCGTGCTTGTCGTGTTGTCTCTTGGTCTCAGCCTGCTTTCCCCGCATAGCGAGGGAGGCAGGCCAATCGGGCCGCGCCAGTTCGGGCTGCCCCCGGATGGGCCGACGCATGAGGCCGTGCCGCCTGGCAGTGCCGACCCGCATCCCACCGGCGAACACGCGCACTGAGCGCGTGCGTTGTCCCACATCTTTCTCCCTACGTTTTCCCCCGTAACTCCGTGTTACCCGATGTAGCACCTGTATCGGAGCGTCGCGTCCACAATCGCCCGCATGTTCTCAAACGTGCTCGAGGAGAGCGACATGCAAAAGATAGCGGCCGTGGTGGTGTTGGCGGGTTCTCTCGCCGTGGCGGGGCCGGCCAGCGCGCACGACCACAGCGGCGACGTGGTGGGCGCGCTGATCGGCGGAGCGTTGATCGGGGCCGTAGTGGGGGCGGCGGTCAACAACGCAGCGGCGCCGGTGTATCAGGCGGCCCCGGTTTATGCCCCCGAGGCGCCTGCGCCCGCCGCTTATGTGCAGGCCCCGGCGCCCGCCTATGCGGCACAACCCGCGCCGGCCTATGCCGCGGCGCCGGCCGGCGGCTATTGCTACGACCGTTACTCCGGCGGTTATGTCGCGTGCGCGCCCGCCGAACCGGCACCGCCGCCCCCGCCGCCGTACGACGGCTATTCGCAGCCTGCGGGTTGGTAATCGCCTTGCTTCGGTCTGCGAAGCAAACGAACGGGTCCGCAACGCACAGGCGTGCTGCGGACCCGCTATCGCCGAGGGAAGCTTGGTGCGGCTTGCCGTTACACGCTGCCTTTACCCCGTCTGCTCCACGGGCCTGACGCGCAAGCTGAGTTTTTGGGTGAGCCGGATCACGTCGATCTCGACTTCCCGGTCGATACGCGAAGCGTCGAGCAAGCGCTGTAACGCGTCGATACTGTCCACCGGCATGCCGTCGATCGCGACGATCGTGTCGTCCACGCGCAGGCCGCCCACTGCGGCGGGACTGCCCTTCACGACCTCCATTACCCGCACGCCGCTTGCCGAGCCGAGATCGAAGTAGCGCTGCACCTTGCGCGCGAGCGGCACGCTGGTGCCCGCGATGCCTACGTGCGCGCGCCGCACGCGGCCATGCGCGAAGAGCTGCGTGATGACCCATTTGGCCGAATCGATCGCCGTGGCGAAGCAGATGGCTTGCGCGCCGGGAATGATCGCCGTGTTCACGCCGATCACCTGGCCTGCCGAATTGACGAGCGGGCCGCCCGAGTTGCCGGGATTGAGCGCGGCGTCGGTCTGGATCACGTCGTAGATCATGCGGCCCGACGTCGAGCGCAGCGAGCGTCCGAGCGCCGAGACTACGCCTGTCGTCACCGTCTGCGCGAGGCCGAGCGGACTGCCTACCGCAATCGCGATCTGGCCGACCCGCAGGCGCGCCGACTCGCCGAGTTCGGCATGCGGCAGGGCCTCGGCGGCGCCGATGCGCAGCACGGCGAGATCCGTGCTGGGGTCGTCGCCGACCAGGTCGGCCGAATACGTCGCGCCGTCGGCGAGCGTGACGCGCAGGCTGCTCGCGCCGTGGACGACATGGCTATTGGTCAGCAGATAGCCGTCCGGCGTGAACAGAAAGCCTGACCCGCTGCCGCTGCGCGCGGCTGCGTTGCCGCCGGCGCGGCGTTCGACGGCGATGAAGGCGACGGCAGGTTGAACACGCTCGAGCGCGCCGATCACGGTGCGCGAATAGGCGTCGAGCAAGGCGTCGTCGCCGGCGTCGGCGCGCGGACTGGCGCCGTCGGCAGCGGCGCGAGCCAGATCGTCGATAAAAGAAGGACGGCTGCCCACGATCAGCATTCTCCGATGAAAACTGGGCAGTACATGCAGGGAGGCCGACGGGTTTTCAAGAGGGGGTGCCGATGGGAGCCGTCAATAGGGCATCGACGCTTGTTTGTGCTGAGGAAAGCGGTGTTTTCGCAGCTTCGGTCGCTTAATGGGCAAAGTGTGGCCGCCGCAAAGGTTAACGATTGTCAAAAATACGTCTCGCGCATTGAAGGCGGTCACTTGAACATTGAGAATGAAACTGCGGCGACGTCCCCTCGCGCCGCGTAGTAGTGGCAAGCTCTTTCGCCGCGGCGTAGCCGCGGCTTTTTTTGTCCCTGCGATTCGTGCGATGACGGCCCCAGCGTCACTGGACCGTGCCGACGAGCAAGAACGCGTCGGAGCGGTCGGCGAGGGTGCCGGTCGCGACAAGCTTGCCGTTGTTCACGAGCAGCACGCCTGTCATCGACTGTCCCGCATCGACGCAGGGCGCGCCGCCGAACGTGACGGTGAGGTCGTAGACGTTGCCGTTCGCGTGAGGTTTCGCGGTGCCGCTGAAGCGGCATCCGCTCGAACCGCTGCCGACCAGCGCGCCGCTTGCGCTGAGCGTGACGCTCACCGAAGCATCGACCGCGTTCAGCGAGCCGGCTGCGCCCTGATACGTGCCCGCGATGGCGCCGGGATTCGGCGTCTGGTCGTAGACGGTGCTGTAGGTGCCGGAGAAGCTCGTGTAGCCGGTGGTGCCCGAAGCCGGAGTGAGGGTTCCGGTCAGATTACTTTTCGCGGTATAGATCGCCGAGATGGTGCTGTTGACCACGGTGCTCGTGCCGAGGAAGTAGTTCTTCGCGTTCGTCGAGTTGAACTGGCCGCTGGCGGCCGTTGCGGTGCCTTGCACGACGCCGAAGCTGCCCGTGATGCTGTTCGCCCAGATGAAGTAATACGCGCCCGAATCGAGGACGACGCTGGTCACGTTGTCGTTGACGCTGTCCATGCCCGAATAGAAGCCCTGGGCGTCCGTCACCGGCGCAGGTGCCGGCGCCGGAGGCGGCGGTACGTTCTGGTTGCCCCACCCGCCGTCGCCGCATGCGCCCAGCAATGCCGCCGACATGACCCCGAGTCCAATCGCTATTGTTCTTTTCATTGTGTTTTTCAGTTCGCTGCCCGCTTTTATCCGGCGCGGGTTTTGCCGTTTGAGGCAAGGCGCGGTTCACCGCCGGCCTGGCAACGTTAGCCTACCGTATCCCGGAAACTTCGAGACCGCAACGCCGTTAGCCGACCAGTTCCGGGCGCATCGGGTCCGGAGCGGCACGTGCGGCCAGCCAGTCCGCCAGGCCATCGTGCGTCATAGGTCTTGCATGCAGGAATCCCTGCAACTCGTCGCAACCTATGCGGCGCAGGGCATCGGCTTCCCGTTCGCGTTCCACGCCCTCGGCGACTACCCGTAGCCCCAGCTCATGTCCCAGGTCCACAATCGCCTTGATGACCGCAAGATCCGCCTGGGCTTCGAGCCTGTTGTGGACGAATGTCCGGTCGATCTTGATCCGGTCGAGCGGGTACCGGTGCAGATAGCTCAGACTCGAATAGCCGGTGCCGAAATCGTCGAGTGAGAACGTCACGCCGAGTGCGCGAATCGCGTGGATGGTCTCGAGATAGTGTTCCGCACTCTCCATCAAGACCGTCTCCGTGATCTCGAGCTCGAGGCTTTTCCCATCGACGTCGTGTTTCGCGAGACTGTCGCTCAGACACGTGACGAGTTTCGCGTCGTCGCGCAGCTGCACAGCGGAGAGATTGATCGACACGCGCATGCCGGATAGACCGGTATCGCGCCATCGCGCGATTTGTCGGCACGCCTCCTCGATCACCCACGCGCCGATGGGCACGATGAGCCGCGTTTCCTCTGCAATGGGAATAAACTCGGACGGCGAAACCTGCCCGAGTTTCGGATGTTGCCAGCGCAACAGCCCCTCCACGCTCTTCAGTTCGCCGGTCGACGCATCCACGCAAGGCTGGTACGCAAGCCAGAATTCCCCTCTCTCGACTGCCGCGCGCAAATTTACCTCGAGCTCCAGGCGGTGGCGGGTGCTTTCGGCCATATCCTGCGAGAAAAACTTGACGAGATTTCGACCGCCGGCCTTGGCGCGATACATCGCAGCATCGGCGTTCTGCATCAGCGTCTCGATGTCGCCTCCGTCCTCCGGGTACATGGCAATACCGATGCTGCAGGCAACCTGCAACGTCATGCCTCCCACGGCGTGCGGCTCGCGCATGAGCGGCAGCAGTCGTTCATCGATGAGCGCCGCAACGTCCGCTACGCTGCGCACCGACGACAGCAGAACCGTGAACTCATCGCCGCCGAGGCGGCTGACCGTATCGTCCGCACGAACGGACTGGAGCAGGCGGCGCGAGATCGAGCGCAACAGACCGTCGCCGGCATGATGTCCGAGTGTGTCGTTGATGTCCTTGAATCGGTCGAGATCGATGAACAGCACGGCGAGACGCTCCCCGGCATCACGTGCGCCTCCGATGGCTGCTCCGAGACGTTTGGCGAACAGGGCGCGATTGGGCAGCTCCGTCAGCACGTCGTGTTCGGCGAGAAACTGAATGCGCGCTTCGCTCTTTTTGCGGTCGGTAATATCGATCAGGGTACAAATGTAGTGCGAGGCCCCTTCGTGTTTGTCGCGCACTGCGCTGATCATGAGCCATACCGGATAGTCGCCGCCCGCGCGCCGCAGCACGATCGCTTCGCCGTTCCAGACACCGGAGATGTCGACTCGCGCAGCAAGTTGCGCAATCAGCGGGCCGTCTCCCGCATTACCGGAGAGGAATTCAGGTACCGCACCGCAGACGTCTTCGGGACGGTAGCCCGTCGCGCGATAGAACGACGCGTTTGCGGTAAGAAGACGGCGCCCTCCATCGAGAATGAGGATGGCTTCTGACGACGCCTCGAACACTTTCGCCCATAGTTCCAGACGTTGCTCCATCAGCTTGATCTGGTTGATCGGCGTAAAGGCCGTGAGCACGGCGTCACGGCCCTGGAACCTGAGGCGGCGCGCCGAAAGCATGACCCATGTCGGCTCTTCGCTCGCCACCCAATGCACTTCGAATTCATCGATGGTGCCGCGGTCGGAAAGTTGCTGGAAAAAGCGGGCACGGACCGCGGAATCGAGCCCGCGTGCCCACGGGTCCGAGGTACAGCCATTGAGCCAGTAAAGTGCGGGGCTGTTGGCGTGCAGCACTTCGTGGCCCGGCACGGCGGTCACCATCATCGGGACCGGTGTCGCCTCCACCAGCGCGTGCTGGGCTTCCGAGGCGCGCGCGGTCGCAGCAAGCTCCTTCTGCACATCGCGTTCGTGGTCCAGCTGTTCGAGCATTTCGTTAAAACCCGTGACGAGCTGCCCTATTTCGTCCTGACTCTGCCACGAAGCACGCAAGCCGTGATCGCCCGTGCGCCGCACCTTGTCCATCACGCCCGCGAGATGGCGCAACGGACGCGAGATCTGCTGCGCAACGAGATAGACCATGGTGAGGATGCCGCACAGCAGGCACAACGCCGTGCCGAGATGCATCGCCATACGCGCGAACAGGCTGTGCACGCGCGCGCGCAACAGCACGTCGAGTTCAGTGCCGGTTGCCCGCCATGCGTCGCCCACATGCCCAATGAGTTCCTGTTGCGCGGCATTGGCCAGCGCGTTGGCCGATGCGCTGCCGGCATTGCCGGCGTCGCTTTGCGCAACGACGGCGCGTGCCGCTTCGCGGTAGGCGTCGATCGACACAAGCATACGATCGATCGACGCCGAAAGCCGTTGCTTCACGTCCTCGTTTGCCGCGCCCGCTTCAGCGAAGTCGGAGCGCACCCCCTGAGTCACCACGTCGAGCTGGCCTTCCAGCACGAGATACCGAGTGTTGAGCTCGCGGCGGTCCTGGGCATTGGCGGCTCCCTCATGAAGAAGGTGTCCGATGTCATCGACGGTGACGATCAACGCGGGATAGCGCAGGACCGATAAAGACATCGAATAGTAGCTGTCGAGATCCGGGTCCAGAATGAGGTTGGACTGGTTGCCGACTCGCGTAACGAGCTCCCGGCTCTCCTCAAGCGCAGCATGCACGGCTTGCGGGGCGGGCGGTTGCCGCGCGCGCGCGAGCGCCTCCAGCGCAATGCGCACGCGCTCGTTGAGTTCACTGCTCTTCATGCCTGCCCCGAACTTCGCCTCGGCCGACGCGAGCGCCAGTTCGGCACGTCTCATGCGCTCCGGGTCCACCTGGACCCCGGCACCATTCATCGCGATCTCGATCAGCGCATCGCGCACGGTACCGAGGTATGCATTACCCACGATCTCGTTCTGCGAGAAGTCAATCGATATGTACTTTTCGTGGATGAGGATGCCGCTGATGTAGACCACCGCGCTCAGGTCGAGCAGATAGATCAGCAACAGCTTGCGGCCCACCCTCAGGCGACCGAGGAACCGGAAGAACGGATTCTGTTTCATGGCACGCGGAAAATGGCACTGAATTACACGCCTCCTGCGGCTACGGAAGACGAGCGCATCCAACAATCGGTGGCTCGCCTTCGAGCGCGCCTGACCACTGCGTATCGGCAACGCGAGCGGCGCCCTTTAGCGCATTATTGGGATTTCACCGCTTTGGCACACGAATCGTCCAGCGCGGTGCATCGCGCACAGTGCTGGCGTGGTTGCCGGGACAACCAGGTTCGCAGCGGGCCGTCAAGTCATGTCAGCGATCAATCCCGCCGAGGTAAACACGTCTCGCCGTCGTTTATTCCACTCGCCGCATCAGGCGCCGGACTGCGCGTTTGCCGCTGCGAACGGCCATATACGAATGAATTCAAGGTGGAGGCGATCAGGCTCGGCGGGACAGCCGGGCCGCACAGGCTCGGGTATCCTTGGCGACGTCAGGAGACGGGCGCTGGCGTAGCCGCAGTTCCGAAGACGCTGGCGAGGCGGGTACGCAAGTTCGCGCGATGCGCCCGATCGGCGAACTGAAGGCGGAAGAATAACCGGCTGCGCAAGGAAGAAGGCCACGGAGAACGAGATTCTCCGCAAAGCAGCCGAGTATGGTTGGGCAAAAAATGGATAGCGCACTCGCCCATGCTGCCGGAGGCATGAAATGAGCGGCGAGTATCGGTCAAAACACAGTCTTATGCCTGCCCGCCAGTTTAAGCGAGAGGCTATGTCCGGTATTTCAGCGGGCGGCCCCAGGAACTGAAGAGATTCGACCGGTCGAGGCCTGGCCTGAAAACTCCGTTTTCAGGTCGAAAATAAATGACGCGTCGGGAACCCGAATACTCCGCATCGTGATTGCACCGCTCTTTGACCATTCGCCCCGGCATCGAGTGGTGCGGGTGGA
Source organism: Paraburkholderia sp. J12 (assembly GCF_905220215.1). NCBI lineage: Bacteria > Pseudomonadati > Pseudomonadota > Betaproteobacteria > Burkholderiales > Burkholderiaceae > Paraburkholderia > Paraburkholderia sp. J12. Next base: position 580,192 of record NZ_CAJMZC010000002.1, on the reverse strand, counting down.
CCAGACCCCGGCCAGCGCGCCGGAGCCACTCGTGCTCCAGCGCGCGAAGCCGCCCCGCGCCAAACTCAGAATCGATGAATCATCGCGACACGTCCGACCATCTGGTTCGGGCCGCTCGACGTCCCCGCGGAAGCCACCATGCTCGCGAAGTCGAAGCCCGTGTGCGTGTTGGCGCTCACCACATGCTGGTACGCGGCCTGCAGATACACCGAGGTGCGCGAGCTCAGGTCGTAGTCGAGCATCAGCGAAAGCTGGTGCCACTTCGGCTGAAATTCGCCCATGGTCGAGTGCAGATGCGCATCGGTAAAGGTGTACGCCCCGGCGAGCCAGAAGGTCGACGTGAAAAAGTATTTGGCATTCAGTTCGAAGTTGTCGAATTTCCACGACTGCCATATACCGCCGCCCGGTAGCTGGGTTTGGCCCGCGCCGAAGTAGACATTCGAAGTCGGGTCGTAGACGTCGACGTGCGACCAGGCGAAGCCGACCTTGGTCTTCGCGAACGCATACGACACCGCCGCGTCCACATCCTGCTGGGACGATCCCGCGAATACGGAATCGGTCGCCGCAGCGCCGTTCGCCGAGCCGGGCTGGTTCATCTTCAGGTACGCCAGCACGGCGGTGAAACCGTCCACCCGGTACTGTGCGGCCGCCGAGTACATGCGGTTATTCGCGAAATTCGTGTCGTTGCTGAAGCCGTACATCGCCTCGGTCTTGAGGCCATGCCAGTCCGGGCTCGTGTACTTCACCGAGTTGTTGATCCGGAAATCCCAGTCCGTATTGTCGTTGTCGAACGGGTGGGCCGACACGTCGCCGGCTATGCCACCGGCCGCCGTCATGCCGCTGAACAGGTCGACGGTCGGATCGTACTGGCGCCCGAGCGTCAGCGTGCCATATTCGTCGGAGGCGAGCCCTACGTATGCCTGACGGCCAAACAGCCGGCCGCCCTGTCCGGCGGTTCCGTTGTTCACATTGAAGCCGTTTTCGAGCCGGAAGATCGCGTGATAGCCTCCGCCCAGATCCTCGCGGCCGGACAGGCCCCAACGGCTGCCCACCGTATCGCCGCTTTTTGTTTGCCATGCGCTGTGGCCGTGCGTGTTGCTGGTGAAATTGATGCCTTCGTCGATGAGCCCGTACAGAGTGACGCTGTTCTGAGCACGCGCCGCGGCAGATATACAACTGAGCACGAGTGCTGCGATCATTGCCTTCTTCATCAATTGACTCCCGTTTGTCGTCGTTGAAGTGGTGAAGCCGTTCTTGCCGATGCAGGGTCGAAGCAAGCCCGATATGTCTGCGCGGACGGGCAAGACGAAACGCGCGGGCATGCCCTTACCGCCGCGGTCGCTGCGGACCGCGGGGAAATTCGAAACGATGGCTCAGTAACCGAGCGCCGGATCGACGCTCCGTGGCGTGCGTCCGCTCGCGCGCCACGCGCGCACGTTTTCCGCCACCACTTGCGCTGCCGTGTGGAAATGGGTCGGTGCCGAGATGTGCGGCAGCACCGTCACGCGCGGATGGTCCCAGAAGCGCGATGCCGGCGGCAGCGGCTCCTCGTCGAATACGTCGAGCACCGCGTGCGAGAGATGGCCGCGATCGAGTGCATCGATCAGATCGTCCGCGACGACCACGGGGCCGCGCGCGAAGTTGATCAGCGCCGCGCCCGGCTTCATGGCGGCGAATCGCGCGCGGTCGAGCAGGCCGCGCGTGCTCGCGGTGAGCGGCACGAGACAGACCACGATGTCGCTCGCGCTCAGCATCTCGCTCAAGCCTTCGGTGCCGCAGTAGGCGCGCACGCCGGGCACCGATTTGGGCGTGCGGCTCCAGCCGGCCACCTCGAAGCCCGCGTCGCACAGGCGCCGAGCCGCCTCGCCGCCGAGCGTGCCGAGCCCCACGATGCCCACGCGCATCTCGGCGGGCCGGCGGTACGAGTGCTGCAGCCACTGGCGCTCGCCTTGCTGACGCCGGTAGCGCGGCATGTCGCGCTGCAGGTAATAGGTCCACGCGAGCACGGCCTCGGCCATGGTGCGCGATAGTTCGGGATCGACGAGCCGCACCACGGGCAGCTCGTCCGCGGCCCGGCCGGCGACGATCTGCTCGACGCCGGCCCACAGGCTCTGCACCCAGGCGAGATTCGGCAGCGCCGCGAGATCGGCCGGATCGGGATTTGCCACGATCGCCACGCGGCTGCGTGCGCGCTCGTCGGGCAGCATGTCGCGAAACCGCACGATCGTTTCGTCAGGCATGGCCTCGGCGAGCGCGGACAACCAGGCCGCTTCCTGTTGCGCGGCGACGCGCGTGACTAGCGTGATGGGGTTTGACATGGACATCGCATGACGGACAGGGACGACCGCGTCAGTGCCGCGCGCACCAGCAGGCGCGGCACCGTCACGGAGCCGGGAAATATCGGGGACAGCGGCGGTAAGCGCGCGCGTCAGGTGCCGGCCTGTTCGGCCTCCATTTCGGCCATATCCTCGAAACGGTCGGCGATGCGCGGATGCGCGCGGCCGCCGTCGGCCGCGCCTATGGCGATCAGGACCTCGTCGGGACCGGGCGCGTCGGAGATCTGGAACGTCGCGGTAAGGAAGTGCGAACGCTTGCCGGTCTCGGACTTGTGGATCATCGGCAGTGAGACCATCGCGCCCGGCCCGAGGCGCGTGTTCGTGAAACTGAGAAACGCTGTGCCGTTTGCGGCTTCCCGGTACATATTGCCGAAACGCAGCGTATGGATCAGCGCCGACGCATGCTCGATCTCGCCGTTCACGCCGACCGCGGCGGCCTTGCCGTAAGCCTGGATGCGCTCGGGCGGCATCACCGCAACGAGCCGGCGCGTGAGTTCTGCGCCGAGTGCGGGCGCGAGGCGCAGGATCTCGGGGCGCAGGTTCTCGACGAACCCCTGCCCGGCCCACGGATTACGAAGCACCGCGGCCACGACCACCATCGTAATCGGCCGCTCGGCCTCCTTGCTGCCCTCAATGTGCGTTTCCTCGACAAAAGTCGCGATCTTGCGGACTCCGGTTTCCATCTGCGTACTCCATGAGTGAGTGATCGGTACGAGTACGAATGCTAGATAGCGCAGATGGCCGCGTCTTCCGCCGTTTCGACGGAAGCAGGTTTTTTTTGACACTGCGATAAGTCGTATATTGGTTGACGGAGATCAAAGGAGGAGCCGCTAATGTCCTATCAATTGTCGCGGATGGCGTCGCTTCGAGACGCCGTGAGCCAGATCAATTCGGACGGCGACATCGATACGCTGTTGCGCAGTCTTATCGAGTCAGCGTGCCGTCACGGGGCGTGGGATCTTGGCGCGATCCTGAGTGTGGATGTGCCGCACGGGTATGCGCTCGTGATCGCGCGCCACGACGCGACGCTGCTGCGCCGCCCGCTCGAAGATCGCTGGGAGCTCGCGACGAGCCCGGCGCTGGTCGCGCTGCAGCGCAGCGAGCCGGTCTATATTCGCGACGCGCGAGAATCGACCGAGTTCACCGGCTACCGGCGCGAGGCGCACGAGCGCGGCTACTGCACGGTATTGGTTTTCCCGATGGAGAGCCACGACGCCGAAGGCCGGCCCATGGTGCTTTCGGTGTCCTCACGCCGGGTCCGCGACGTGAGCGACGAGGACCTCGCGTTCATGGCCGTCATCGTGCATCTCGGCGCGATTGCGATCGAGCGCGCGCATCGCCAGCGCACGCAGGCGCTCGCGGCCGAACAGCTGCGCCGCGTGCTCGCGGTGCAGGGCTCGATGCTCAAGGAGGTGCTCGCGGGCGGCCCCATGGAAACCCTGACGTCGATGCTCGGCGACTTGCTCGACGCGCCCGTGCTCGTGATTGACTTCTTTGGCGGAGCCGTGCTCGGCCAGCGTTCTCCCGCGCCGCAACTTTACGACGACGACGCGTGGCAACGCCTGATTGCGGGCCCGCCCGGGCGGCAAATCCTGTTCGACACGCGCGAGTCGGTCGGTGGCGGCGGCAGCGGCGGCGCGCGGCGCCGCATCACCCTCGGCGTGGACGAGCGGCTCGTGCTCGACGCTCAGGTCGAGCCGCTCACGGTCGACAGCGAGGTCGTGGGCGCACTGCTCACGTTTGGCCAGCGCGATTCCGGCGACCTGCAAAAGCTCGCGATAGAGAATGCCAAGTTCGCGCTCGGCGTGCAGCTTATGCGCAGCGTGATCCGGTTCCGTTTCGAAACGCGCACGCTGACCGAGCTGTTCTTCGAGATCGTCGAACGGCGCTGGCGCGACGAGCACGACGTGCTTGGCCGCGCGCGCCGGCTCGGCCTCGCGCTGAATGCGCCCATCCGCATGATCGTGGTCGATTATCCGCAGCGCGCGGGCGCTTCCGGCGACGGCTCCGTCGAAGGCCATCGCGCGGTGACGATGCTCGCCGCGCAGCACAAGATCGCGTTGCACGTGGTCACCGTCGGTGGCGGTCTCGTGTGTCTCGTGCCCGACGAAGGCGACAACCCGATCGAACGTCTCCTGCACTTCGCGCGGCGCATGATCGATACGCTCACGCGCACGTTCGGACGCGAACCGATCCTCGTGCTTGGCGATACCAGCAAAGGACTTGAAGAGCTCGCGCGCGAATGGGAACGCTGCTGGCGCATGATCCGTATCGCGCGCGCGTTCGGCAAGAGCGGCGCGCTCGGCGTGCCCGAACTCGGGCCGCTGCCGATGCTAATCGGCGCGGCCGACTCGCCCGATGTACGCAGCTTCGTGGACGGCACGATCGGCCGCATCATCGAGTATGACCGCAAGCATCATTCATCTTATCTCGACACGCTGACCGCCTATATCCGGTCGGGCTGCCGCAGCCAGGCCTGCGCGGACGCGATGAGCCTGCACGTGACCACGCTGCGCTACCGGCTCTCGCGCATCTCCGACCTGTTCGGTATCGATGTGGAGACGCACGATCGCCGCTTCGCGGTCGAGCTCGCGCTGCGCCTGCACAATCTGCTCGAGAGCAGCCTGCCCGCGCAGGCCGACGAGCGTGAACTCGCGACCACCATGCCACGAACAGGAGGTTAAGCAGCAAGTCCTCTCCTGCGAACCGGAGGATGAATCGGCGCAAGCCATCGCATACAGTCATTTCAACGCAATGACGTTTCGAGGTGACAGTATGCAAGTGGAGCACGCGGACCCGACGAACCGCGCCGACACCAGGGAAAACCATCAGGGCGACCGGGACCATTGCCGGACCGTCATCGATCCGATCGCGCTGCGGCGCGCGTTCGGCACCTTCGTCACCGGCGTGACCATCGTCACGACGCGCGACGACGAAGGCCGGCCGCGCGGCATGACGGCGAACTCGTTCGCGTCGGTCTCGCTCGATCCGCCGCTGCTGCTCGTGTGCATCGGCCGCAGCGCGAGTAGCTTTCCTGTGTTCAGTACAACAGATCATTTCGCGATCAACCTGCTGCGCGACGTGCAGACCGATGTCTCGAACCTGTTCGCGTCGAAGTCGCCGGACAAGTTCGCGTCGATCAGCCACGATCCCGTGCATACGGGCGCGCCGGTCCTGACCGATTGCCTCACCTGGTTCGACTGCACCGTGCACGACCGCGTGGAGGCCGGCGATCACATGATCCTGATCGGCCGCGTGCAGGCGTTCGGCACGAGCCCGTCGGCGCCGCTCGGCTTTTGCCGCGGCCGCTATGCGCAGGTCAAGGATCCGCTGCCGGCGGGCTGGCTCTCGTCGCACGACATGATCGTCGGCTATCTGATCGAGGCCGACGGCAAGCTGCTGCTCGTCGAGGACGGCAAAGGCGGCTGGGTGCTGCCCGGCGCGCCGCGCCGCCCCTTGAAGGGCCGCCTGCCGGTGGCGGGCGGGCGCGAGCTTGCGCTGCTGCCCGACGAGACCTTCCTGTACTCGGTCTTCGACGTGGACGGCACCAACTCGGGCTACCTGATGTATCGCGCGCGGCTTGCCGAGCCCCGCGACGCGCTCGGCCTGCCCGATGGCTGCCGCTTCTTCCCGCTCGACGCGCTGCCCTACGACGAAATCGCGCCCGTGGAGGTGCGCTCGATGCTGCGCCGCTTCGCACGCGAGAGCGCGGGCGGCCGCTTCGGTATCTACATGGATACGCACGACGGCGGCCGGGTCGCGATGGTGAGTGCGACCGAGCCGTGGTCACAGCATGTGCAACCTTGAACCAAAGGACATCATGAAAACGACAGTCGAACGTTTGCAAGGCTCGCGTCAGGAGCTCTTCATCGACGGGCAGTTCGTCGCGCCGAAGCGCGGCGAGTACGTGCCGAGCTACGACCCGACCACCGGCGCGCCGTGGTACGAGTTCGCCCTGGCCGGCGCCGAGGACGTGGACGCCGCGGTGCGCTCGGCGCAGGCCGCGCTGAAGTCGAACGCGTGGCGGCGCATGACGCAGACCGAACGCGGCAAGCTCGTGCGCCGACTCGGCGAGCTCGTGCTCGAACATGCCGACGAGCTCGCGCAGATCGAATGCCGCGACAACGGCAAGCTGCTCAAGGAAATGCGCGCGCAGATGCGGGCCATTCCCGACTCGTACCTGTATTTCGCCGGCATGGCCGACAAGCTGCAGGGCGACACGATTCCGGTCAACAAGCTCGACATGCTGAATTTCAACCAGCGCGAGCCGATCGGCGTGGTCGCGATGATCATCCCGTGGAACTCGCCGCTGATGATGCTCACGGGCACGCTCGCGCCGTGCCTCGCGATCGGCAACACCGTGGTCGTGAAGCCCTCGGAGCACGCGAGCGCGTCGACGCTCGCGCTGGCCGAGCTCGCGATCGAGGCCGGCATTCCGCCGGGCGTGTTCAACGTCGTGACCGGCGACGGTGCAGTGACCGGCGACGCACTCACGTGCCACCCGGGCGTCGCGAAATACGTGTTCACGGGCAGCACCGGTACGGGCCGCAAGATCGCCAGCAACGCCGCGCAAAATCTCGTGCCGTGCCAGATGGAGCTCGGCGGAAAGTCGCCGCACGTGGTGTTCTCCGACGTGGACATCGAGCGCGCCGTGAACGGCGTGGTCTCGGGCATCTTCGCGGCCGCGGGCCAGACCTGCGTGGCCGGCTCCCGCTGCTTCGTCGAGGCGCCCATCTACGAGCGCTTCGTCGAAGCGCTGGTCGAGCGCACGCGGCGCGTGAAAGTGGGCCATCCGATGGCTGACGACACCGACATCGGTCCGCTCGCGCTCGCGGCCCAGCTCGCGAAGGTGCAGCACTACGTGGGCTCGGGCGTCGAACAGGGCGCGCGCCTCGCCGCGGGCGGCCGCCGCCCCGCCGACCCCGCACTCGCCGCGGGCTGGTACTTCGAGCCGACTGTGCTGACGCAGGCCAACAACGACATGCAGTTCATGCGCGACGAGATCTTCGGGCCGGTGGTCGGCGTGATGCCGTTCACGACCGAGGAGGAGCTGATCACGCTCGCGAACGATACGGAGTACGGACTGGCCTCCGGCATCTGGACCCGCGACATCGACCGTGCGATGCGTTTCGCGCGCGACATCGAGGCCGGCACCGTCTGGATCAACACCTACCGCTCGGCTGCGTACATGTCGTCGAACGGCGGCATGAAGCACAGCGGCTACGGCCGGCGCGGCGGCTTCGAGGTGATGCGCGAGTTTTCGCGGCTCAAGAACGTGGTGCTCGATTATTCGGGCGCGATGCAGGACCCGTTCGTCATTCGCCTGCGCTGAGCGCGGCCCGACGATTCCATACCGACAAGAGGCTTTTTATGAAATTCGCTGTTTCGCTTAGCATGGAGCGTTTTTCGCCCGAGGACTCGATGGCGGACGCGCGCGCGCAGATGCTCGCACTCGCCCGGGTCGCCGACGAAGGCGGCTTCGAAACCCTCTGGACCGCAGAGCATCACACGATCGAATGTACGATCTCGCCGAACCCGTTCACGGTGCTCACGTGGCTCGCCCAGCATACCGAGCGCATCCGGCTCGGCACGGCGACCCTCGTCGCGCCGTACTGGTCGCCGATCCGGCTCGCCGGCGAGGCCGCGATGTGCGACCACCTGACCGGCGGCCGGCTCGAGTTCGGCATCGCGCGCGGCGCGTACCAGTACGAGTTCGACCGCATGGCGGGCGGCATCCCGCAGCAGGAAGGCGTCGCATACATGCAGGAACTCGTGCCTGCGGTGAAGAAGCTCTGGCAGGGAGACTACGCGCACGACGGTCATTACTGGAAATTCCCGCTCGCGACCTCGGTGCCGAAGCCGCTGCAGCAGCCGCATCCGCCGATCTGGGTCGCCACGCGCGATCCGTCGAGTTTCGACTGGGCCGTGGGCATCGGCGCGAACATTCTGTCGACGCCGCTGTCCGCGCCGGCCTCGGAGGTCTCGGTGCTGGGCCAGAAGTTCCGCAAGGCCGTGGCCGACCATCCCGAGCATCCGCGTCCGCGCTTCATGATGCAGCGCCGGACCTGCGTATACGACCGGGCCGCGGACTGGGAGCTCGCGGTGCGCCACAGCGTGGACTACGGCCGCCGCTTCGAGAACCTGATGCAGAACATCGGCACGGTCACGAACGGTTTTCCGGAGGCGGTACCCTACGAAACGGTCACGAATCGCGCGAACTACGATCCGCACGCGATCCGCGAGAATCTGATGTTCGGCACGCCCGACGAGGTGATCCGCAAGCTGCAGATCTACGAGGACGAAGGTGTCGACCAGTACTGCCTTGGCCTGTCGTTCAACCTGCCGTTCGAACTGCAGATGAAAACACTGCGCCTGTTCATTGACGAGGTCATGCCGCACTTCGCTGCGCGCGAGCGCGCAGCCGCGGTCCGTTCGGCGCCGCTCGCGGCGGCGGAGCATTGAGCTTGGCTGCCGACTTCTCTCCCCGCACGCCCGTCGATGAAGACGGCACGCTCACGGTCGACGGCGTGACGTTGAACTACCGTGTCCAGGGCGACGGCCCGCGCGCGCTCGTTTGCATCCACGGCGTGGGCTCGTACCTCGAGGCGTGGCAGAGCACGATCGACGCGCTCGGCGACGGCTTTCGCGTACTCAGCTTCGACCTGCGCGGCCACGGCCGTTCGACGCGCGTGCGCGGCCGCTATGAGATCGACGACTTCGTGGGCGACGCGCTCGCGCTGGTCGACCACGTGGGTTTCGAGCGCTTCGATCTGGCCGGTTTCTCGCTGGGCGGGTTGATCGCGCAGCGCTTCGCGCTCACCCATCCACAGCGACTCCGGCGGCTCGTGCTGCTCTCGACGGTCGCGGGCCGCACACCGGAGGAGCGCGAGCGCGTGCTCGCACGGCTCGCGGCGCTGCAGTCGGGCGAGCGCGGCGCGCACTACGATGCGTCGCTCTCGCGCTGGCTCACCGAGGCGTTCCAGCAGCACAACCCCGAGCTCGTGACCGAGCTGCGCCGCCGCAATGCCGGGAACGATCCGGACTGTTATGCGGCCGCGTACCGGGTGCTCGCGCAGACCGACTTCGGCGGTCTGATCGACCAGATCACGGCGCCCACGCTGATCGCCACCGGCGAGGACGACGTGGGCTCGAATCCGCGCATGGCACGCTATATGCACGAGTGCATCCGCCACTCGCGCCTTGCGATCCTGCCGGGCCTGCGCCACTCGATCCTGACCGAGGCGCCGCACCAGGTCGCGGCGCTGATGCGCAGCTTCCTCGTCGCCGGCGATGACGAGGCGGAGGGACTGCAATGATTGTCGAGGAACGCATCTACCGCATCCGCAACGGCCGCATGGCACGCTATCTGCAGCTCGTGCGCGACGAGGGGCTCGCGATCCAGCAGCCGATCCTCGGGCACCTCGTCGGCTACTTCACGACCGAGATCGGCACGCTGAGCCAGATCACGCACCTGTGGGCCTATGCGAGCCTCGAGGACCGTACGCGCCGCCGCGCGGCGCTCGCGGCCGACGCGCGCTGGCTGGCTTTCCTGCCGAAGCTGTCCGAGAACATCGAGCACGCCGAGAACCGTATTCTCGTGCCGACCGACTTCTCGCCGCTGCACGCGCTGCCGCCTTCCATCGATTTACGAGAGGAGTCCCATCCATGACCGATCGACTGAAGATCGAACGCCTGTACAAGGTTTTCGCCGACCGGCCGGCCGCCGCGCTCGACATGCTGCGGCGCGGCGCGAGCAAGGCCGACGTACTGCGCGAGACCGGCCAGGTGGTCGGCCTCGACGATGTCTCGCTCAGCGTGCCGTCCGGCGCGATGTACATGATCATGGGGCTGTCGGGCTCCGGCAAGTCGACGCTCGCGCGTTGCGTGAACCGTCTGAACGAGCCGAGCGCGGGCCGCATCCTGCTCGACGACGAAGACCTCTGCTCGCTCGGCGAAGCGGCGCTGCGCGAAGTCCGGCGCAAGCGCATCTCGATGGTGTTCCAGCACTTCGCGCTGCTGCCGAACCGTCGCGTGATCGACAACGTCGAGTTCGGGCTCAAGCTGCGCGGCGTGACTCCGCGCGAGCGCCGCCGGCGCGCCGAGGAGGTGCTGGAGGTCGTGGGCCTCGCGCGCTGGGCCGCGAAGATGCCGCACGAGCTGTCGGGCGGTATGCGCCAGCGCGTGGGCCTCGCGCGCGCGCTCGCGACCGACGCCGACATCCTGATCATGGACGAAGCGTTCAGCGCGCTCGACCCGCTGATCCGCGCCGAAATGCAGGACGAGCTGCTGCGCCTGCAGCGCACGCTGCACAAGACCATCCTGTTCATCACGCACGACTTCCAGGAGGCGCTCAAGCTCGGTACGCGCATCGCGATCATGTCCGAGGGACGGCTCGTGCGCGAAGGCACGCCGCAGTCCATCGTGCTCGAGCCGGGCAGCGACTATGTCGCGGCGTTCACGCGCGACGTGGACCGCGCGCGCCTGTTCGATGCAGCCTCGTCGATGACCGCGCTCGTGCCGCTCGTGCAGGGCGAGAGCTGGACCGTGCTCGGCGGCGCGTCGGACGGCCATGCCGCCGATCGTGGACCGGGCTTCGTGGTCGACGCGCACGCGCGCGTGCTCGGCACGATCACGGCGGCGCAGATCGACAGCGTGCGCGACGGCGCGGCGCTACCGGAGCTGGACGGTGCGTTTAGCTGCGTGCCGTCGCATGCGAAACTGATCGACGTGGCCGGCCGCTTCGGCGGCGCGCCTGCGATCGGCGTGATCGACGAAACGGGCCGGCTGGTCGGCCGGCTGGAAGCGGGGCAGGTCCTCGCACGCATCGGCGCCGGCGGCGCCAACGGAGTTCGCCATGTTTAAAGCCGATGATCTGGCGGTCCTGCCGATCGCGCAGTGGATCCAGCTGGCCGTGCAGTGGGTGGCGCAGCATCTGCGTCCCGTGTTTCTCGTCATCAAGTGGCCGATAGAAAAGTTGCTCGACTTCAGCGAAGACGCCTTGCACGCGGTGCCCTTCCCCGTGTTCGTTGCAGTCGTCGTGCTGATCGTCTGGCGCATCGCAGGCAAGGCGATCGCCGCGTTCACGGGCCTCGGCCTCATCGCGATCGCGGCGCTCGGCGTATGGTCCGACGCGATGACGACGCTCGCGCTGATCGCGACCGCAATCGTGTTCTGCGCAATCGTCGGCGTTCCCGTGGGCGTCGCGTGTGCGCGCAGCAACCGCGTGTGGCGCATCGTGCGGCCGACCCTCGATATCATGCAAACCACGCCGACTTTCGTTTATCTGGTGCCGGTCGTGATGCTATTCGGCGTCGGCACGGTGCCGGGCGAAGTCGCAGTCGTGACCGCCGCCATGCCGCCGCTGATCCGCTTCACGCAGCTCGGCATCCGCATGGTCGATCACGAACTCGTGGAGGCCGGCCTCGCGTTCGGCGCGGATCGCCGCCAACTGCTCTGGGAAGTGCAGCTGCCGCTCGCGGTGCCGACCATCCTGGGCGGCCTGAACCAGACCGTACTGACCGCGATGGTGATGTCGGTGGTCGTCTCGATGATCGGTGCGGAAGGCCTCGGGCTCGTCGTGCTGCAGGGACTCGGGCGGCTCGACGTGGGCCAGGCGGCCGTGGGCGGCATTGCGATCGTGCTGCTAGCAATGATGCTCGACCGCGTGACGCAGAAGCTCGCCCAGCCGCGCGACGGCGACAAGGGCATGCTGCGCGCGGCCGTGGCGCGGTTGTTTCGCGGCGCACCGCCGTCGAACGACACGCTGCCCGAGCACATCGACCCGAAGGAAGCGCTGTAAACGCAGAAGCAGGCCCGTCGGGCGGCCCGCCTGTGCGGCGGCCCGACCGCCGCATGTGTCTCGCCAGCGAGAATGCCATGCGGCTCACCACGCGCTCCGTGCCCATGCGGGGCTTTTCGACCACGAAGAAACAACAGCGGGAGTTTCGATGAGAAAGATGGCAAGGGCGTGCGCCGCGGTGGCGCTCGCCGTACTGGCGACGGGCGCGTTACCGGCAGCGGCGCAGGACGCGCCGGGCAAGGGCAAGACCGTGCATTACGCGCAAGGCGACAGCTTCGGCGGCAATTACGTCGCCACGCAGATCGTCATGCAGGCCATGAAAATGCTCGGCTACGACGTGAAGCTCACGACGATGAACACGACGCTGTTCTTCCAGGCTGCCGCGCAAGGCGACGAGGATCTCGCAACCGACGTGAACCTGCCGCAGCGCGAGCCGGGCTTTCGCGCGGTGGAGAAGGACGCGCAGATCGTCGGCACCGGCATGATCGTCGAAGGCGGCATCAACGGTTATCTGATCGACAAGAAGACCGCCGACCAGTACCACATCACGAGCCTCGAGCAGTTCAAGGATCCGAAAATCGCAGGCCTGTTCGGCCAGGACGGCAAGGCAGAGCTGATCAGCTGCGATCCGGGCTGGAGTTGCGGTGACGTGGTGGATTATCAGCTCGACAAGTTCGGACTCCAGAGTACCGTGCGATCGGTTCGCGGCAAGTACGAGGCGCTCATGGTGGACGTGGTCTCGCGCGTGCGCGATGGCAAGCCCGCATTCTTCTACGCGTGGAGCCCGTCGTGGACCGTCAACATGCTCGTGCCGGGCAAGGACGTGGTCTGGCTGCCGACGCCTGCCGACGCGCTGCCGCCCAATGTGCCCAACAAGGGCTCGGCGCTGATCCCGGGCGTGAAGGGCTGCGCGGGCGGCGCCGATCCGTGTCGCATGGCGATGGCTTCGTGGAACTGGGGCACCGTCGCGAACCGTCAGTTCATCGCGGCCAATCCGGCTATTCGCGTGCTGATCGAACAGATGAAGTTCCCGACTGCGACCTGGTCGTCGTGGGAATACGCGATTAGCAAGAACGGGGGGTCGAACGCGCTCGTCACGAAGCTCGCGAACGAATGGATCGCGGCCAACAAGACCCAGCTCGACCAGTGGGTCAGCGTCGCCGCAAAAGGGCACTGAGTCTCGGCCCCGGCGTTCTGTCGGGGCCTGTCTTCCACGACTGGATAAAAACGCCATCGCCGGAGCTTGCAGTCTTCCGGCGATGGCGTTCTCACACCCGGGTTCCGCTCAATCGAGCCCGCCCTGGCACAGATACTTGATGACGAGATAGTCGTCGAGCCCATACTTCGAGCCCTCGCGGCCGTAACCCGAGGCTTTCACGCCGCCGAACGGCGCGGCCTCGCTCGCCACGGCGCCCTCGTTCACGCCGATCACGCCGGCTTCGAGTCGCCGCGATACGCGCTCGATGCGACGCAGATCCTGCGTATAGAAGTACGCGGCAAGGCCGAACGGCGTGTCGTTGGCGAGCCGGACCACCTCGTCCTCGTGGTCGAAGCTAAACAGCGGCGCGACAGGACCGAAGGTTTCCTCATGACAGACACGCATGCCGACGGCAGCGTCGGCCAGCACGGTCGGTGCGTAGTAGTTCGGCCCGAGCGAGAGAAGGCGTTCGCCGCCCGCGAGGACGCGTGCGCCGCAGCGCACCGCGTCTTCGACATGCTGGGCGATCTTGTCGACGGCGCGCGCGTTGATCATCGGTCCGATCTGCGCATCCGGGTCGGTTGCGGGCGCAACTTTCAGCGCGCGTACGCGCCGCGCGAGCAGTGCAGCGAAGCGCTCGTATACGCCGGCCTGCACGTAGACGCGATTCGGGCACACACAGGTCTGGCCGCCGTTACGGAACTTCGCGGCCATCAAGCCCACGACCGCCGCGTCGAGATCGGCGTCCTCGAATACGATGAACGGCGCGTTGCCGCCGAGCTCGAGCGAGAGCTTCTTGAGCGTGGCCGCCGACTCGCGCGCGAGCACACGGCCCACGGCCGTCGAGCCGGTGAACGTGATCTTGCGCACGCGTTCGTCGGCAAGCCAGTCGGCCACCGCTTCGATACCGTTCTCGCGCGAGGCCGCGATCAGGTTCAGCACGCCGTTGGGCAAGCCGGCTTCCTGCGCGAGCGCTGCGAGGGCGAGCGCCGTGAGCGGCGTGTCCTCGGCTGGCTTCGCCACCACGGTGCACCCGGCCGCGAGCGCGGGCGCGATCTTGCGCGCGATCATCGCAAGCGGAAAATTCCACGGCGTAATCGCGGCGACTACGCCCACGGGTTCCTTCACGACGCTCATGCGCTTGCCGCGCTGTTGCGCCGGGATCAGGTCGCCGTAGACGCGCGTCGCCTCATCGGCAAACCACGCGACGTAAGACGCGCCGTAGGCGACCTCTCCGCGGGCCTCGGCGAGCGGCTTACCCTGCTCGTTCGACATGAGCTTCGCGAGGTCGTCGGTATGCGCGACGATCAGCGCATGCCAGCGCCGCAGGATCGCGGCGCGTTCTGCCGGCAGCCGATCGCGCCAACCGGGCAGCGCGGCCGCGGCCGCATCGGTAGCGGCACGTGCGTCGACCGCGTCGCTGTTCGCGACCTCGGCCAGCAGCGCACCGGTTGCCGGATCGGTCACGGCGAAACGCGCGCCGCTCGCGGCGGGGCGCCATTGACCGTCGATCAGGTTGTGCGGGCGAACGAGGTCGCCGCGCGTGAGCGTCAAGGCCATTGTATGAGCTTCTCCATGGGGAACACGCGCGCGGCGATTCGCGCGCGTCGGATCAGGCGTGGGCGGTCCCGGCGGCGGCACGCAGCGCGGCGCGCACCTCGGGCAATTCGAGCACATCGTCGAGCGTCTGCTTCACGCGTTCGAGCAGCGTCTCGCATTCGGTGTCGGTCAGGCACAGCGCCGGCGCGAAGCCGAGTATGTTGTCGCCGAACGCGCGGAACACGATGCGGTTGCGCCACGCGGCCTCGGCAATGCGGCTGGGCAGTCCGAGCGATGCGTCGAACGGTTGCCGCGTCGACTTGTTCGCGACCAGCTCGAGCGCGCCGAGCAGGCCGCGATGACGCGCGTCGCCGACGAGCGGATGCGCGGCCAGGGCATCGAGCCCGGCACCGAACTGTACGGCGCGCTCGACGCCATTCGCGAGCAGTCCGCCCTCCTGATAGAGCCGCATCACTTCGAGGCCGATCGCCGCGCTGACCGGATGGGCCGAATAGGTCTGACCATGGCCGACCGGCACGTCGGCGGCTGCGCCGTCGGCGATGGCCTGATAGATCGCGTCGGACATCAGCACGGCGCCCATTGGCGCGTAGCCTGAGGTGAGCCCCTTCGCAACCGTCATGAGGTCGGGTTCCACGCCTTCGGTCTCGCACGCGAACAGCGGACCGGTGCGGCCGAAGCCCGTAATGACTTCATCGGCGACGAACAGGATATCGAGCCTGCGACACGCCTCGCGCATCGCCGTGAGCCAGCCGCGCGGCGGCACGATCACGCCGCCGGAGCCCTGCACCGGCTCGCAGAAGAAGGCGGCGACGTGGTCGGCGCCGAGTGCATGGACCTTCGCTTCGAGCGCGGCCACCGAGGCCGCGATGATGGCTTGTGGATCGTCGGGCGTCGCGCTGCGATACGGATAGGGCGACGGAATATGATGTTGCGTAGGCAACGGCATGTCGAAGTTGCGATGGAACGCGGCGAGCGCCGTCAATCCCGATCCGAACGACGACGAGCCGTGATAGCCGCGCTCGAGCGCGATAAAGTGTTTCTTCGCGGGTTTGCCGAGCGCGTTGTAGTAGTGCGTAATGAAGCGCACTGCGGAATCGACCGCATCGGAGCCGCCCAGCGAGAAATACACGTGTTCGAGCGAGCGCGGAGCGGCCGACACGAGCCGTTCGGCGAGCTCGATCGCGCTTGCCGAGCCAAAGTGGAAATAGCCGGTCGCATAGGGCAGCTTCGCCATCTGCTTCGTCGCGGCTTCGATGATCGACTGCTGGCCGTAACCGGTATTCACGCACCAGAGGCCCGCGAACGCGTCGAGAAATGTGTTTCCGTCGATGTCGGACAGCCACACGCCCTGTCCGTGATCGAGAATCGTGACGCCACGCGCTTCATGCGCGCGGTAGCCAATAACGGGATGAATCAGATGCCGGCGGTCGGCCTGGACCAGGATGTCCTTTTGCATGAGGGACCTCGATAGGGAAACGGATGGCGGTCCGCCACGGCCGGGCCGTGTACGTGCCAAACAGCAATCTATCTCCCGGCCCGGCGCAGGTCTTCCATGGAAAGCAAGCAAGAAAATGCCGCTTTATCATCGAAGACGAGGGCTGCTCCCTCACGGCGGCATCGCGCCGCAATCAACGGCATTGTGAAGGGATCGGCTGCTTGATCTGAAGATGCGTGGCGTTTTCCTCCTGCGGTGGCCCGGTGTACGATTATTCACATTTCGTGTTGAGTGTATTTACATCGGCAAGGCGGGCTAGCGCTGTGCTTTGGGGCAAGCTGGAGACAATCCCAGGCACAGACTATGCCCCGATCGAGTAACAGCAAGGAAAGGGAGAACTCGGACATGAGCCGGACATTCAGGATCGCCACCATTCCGGGCGACGGCATTGGCCAAGACGTCATGCCCGGCGTGCCGGGTTCGCTGGCGAACCGCAAGCCCGGCGACGTCGACTTCCTCGTCGTGCGCGAAAACGCCGAGGGCAAGTACAGTTCGGTGGGTGGCAAGATGTTCGAGGGCATGGAGCGCGAGTTCGTGCTGCGGAAGTCGGTGTTCAGGAGCGACGGCGTGGACCGCATTCTCAAGTATGCGTTCGAGCTGACCGGCACGCGAGCGCGCAAGAAGTTCGCGGCGGCCCACGACGCGATCATGCGTGCGATCGGGCCGGTGCTCGTGAAAGGGCCGCGCACGCCGGGCAGGGTTGGCACGGCGAATACGGGCGCGGCAGGTGAAGCGATCGCGGCCGCGCTATGACGAAAATGGCAGTATCACCCAAAGCGCCGAAAGCCACGGCTTCGCCAGAACTCGACGACCTACGCGTGTTCTGCATCGTTGCACACAAAGCGAGCTTCAGCGCAGCGGCTAAAGCGATTTCGGCTTCGCCGGCATACGTGAGCAAGCGCGTAAGCGTGCTCGAGGAGCGCCTCGGCACGCGGCTGTTGCACCGGTCGACGCGGCGCGTCGCGATGACTGAGGCGGGCGAGCGCGTTTATGCATCGGCAGCCAGGATTCTTGAAGACGTAGAGCGGCTGGTGGAAGATGTCTCCGTCACGCGGCGCATCCCGCGCGGCACGCTGCGCGTGTCGAGCAGCTTCGGTTTTGGCCGCAACTTTGTCGCGCCCGCGCTTGCTGGCTTGTCCGAGCGTTATCCGCAACTGAGTGTGCAGCTCGAACTGTTCGATCACCTCGTCGATGTGGCAGGTGAGGGCTTTGATCTCGACGTGCGTATCGGCGACGAGATAGCCGGCCATCTGATTGCCCGGTGTCTTGCCAGGAACTATCGCGTGCTATGCGCCGCGCCCGCCTATCTCGAGCGACACGGGACGCCAAAGACGGTCGCGGATCTTGCGAAGCACGCGTGCCTCGCGATCAAGGAGCGCGACCATCCGTTCGGCATATGGCGTCTGGACGTGCGCGGCGAAGCGGCTTCGGTAAAGGTGGCCGGGCCGCTCTCCACCAATAACGGCGAAGTGGCTGTGCAGTGGGCACTCGCTGGGCGCGGCATTGTGCTGCGTTCGCTGTGGGACGCCGGCCCCCTGCTGGAGAGCGGGCGCTTGCAGCGCGTGCTGCCTGACGTCACGCAGTCAGCCAATATCTGGGCTGTATATCCGGCGAGACTCGCACAATCGGCAAAGGTGCGCGTATGCGTGAATCATCTGGAAGAAGCGTTCTCGCGCATCGGGATTTTCGTGCCGACGAACGGCAGTGAGAATGAGCGCGGCTGAGCGGTTATGCAGCCCGACGCTGGGTTGTGGAGCGCAACTTTGGGGATGATCCGTTGGCGCCGGTTAGTCCGCGACTACGGGCAACGCACCGACGTGTCCGAAGCCGTGAGCTATATCGCGGAGGGAAGCCTGCTGCTACGAAGCATTTTGCATTCCTGATTTTTAAAAACGGATCATGTTCAAGGTGCTGAAACGGGCGTACACGGCGGCGTTCAGACTGACCGCCGTGCAGTGGGTCAAAGATGGCCAGGGAGTGGTCATGGTGGTCCGACGGTGGGGGATACCAAGCGGTTGCAGGCAACGCTGAGCGCGAATAAGCGCCTCAAAAAATTCCGCCCGATTGTCGAGTTTGCCCATCAATACGCGCGGGAAAAGCGCCCGGCCGACAAGGGATAGCGAGCGCTCTTCGGCTTCGGGGCTTTGATACGGGTATCAGTCAGGGAGACGACGGTTTTGGGAATTTTTGGTACAAAGATCGTTAGACGGTTTGGGAAAGCATTCGATCAATAATTACTTCCCGATACAAAACCGGCTAAAAATCACCCCCAACAAATCGTCCGAAGTGAACTCGCCGGTAATCGAATTGAGCGATTCCTGCGCAAGCCGCAGTTCCTCGGCAAAGAGGTCGAGCGACTGCGCGTTCTGCTCCGCATGCGCCGCGGCCTGCGCGAGATGCTCGCGCGCGGCGCGCAGCGCAATCAGGTGACGCTCGCGCGCGAGGTACACGCTCTGCGCGTCGGCCTGCCAGCCTGCAATGCGCAGCAGTTCCGCGCGCAGCAGCGCAATGCCGTCGCCCTGTTTCGCCGAAAGCCGCACCTCGCGCAACTCGCCGCCATCCGTGAGTTCGAGCGTGGACGCAGCAGGCGCCGCACCCGTCAGATCGGTCTTGTTGAGCACGCGCACCACCGGCACCCCAGCCGGAAAGCGGGCCGCAATGGCTTCGTCGTCCGCGCTCATGCCCGTGCGTGCGTCGAGCAGATGCAGCACCACATCGGCGCGCCCGATCTCGCTCCACGTCCGCTCGATGCCGATCTTCTCGACTTCGTCTTCGGTGTCGCGCAGGCCCGCCGTGTCGATCACGTGCAGCGGAATGCCTTCGATCTGGATCGTCTGCGAAATCTTGTCGCGCGTGGTGCCGGCCACCGGCGTGACGATCGCGAGCTCCGCGCCGGCCAGCGCATTCAGCAGCGACGACTTGCCGACGTTCGGCTGCCCCGCGAGCACGACCGATAACCCTTCGCGCAGCAGCGCCCCTTGCCGCGCCTCGGCGAGCACGTGATCGAGCTGCGCGCGGATGTGCGTGAGCTTGCCGCGCGCGTCCGCGGCTTCGAGAAAGTCGATCTCTTCTTCAGGGAAGTCGAGCGTGGCCTCCACGAGCATGCGCAGCGTCACCACGTCGTCCACGAGCGCGTGGATATCGCGCGAGAACGCGCCTTCGAGCGAGCGGCCCGCGGAGCGCACGGCCGCCTCGGTGCTGGCTTCGATCAGGTCGGCCACGGCTTCCGCCTGCGCGAGGTCGAGCTTGTCGTTGAGGAACGCGCGCCGCGTGAATTCGCCGGGCTCGGCCAGACGCAGGCCGAATGCGCGTCCCGCGTCGATGCAGCGCTGCAGGACGAGTTGCAGCACGATCGGGCCGCCGTGACCCTGCAGCTCGACCACGTGCTCGCCCGTGTAGGAGTGCGGCGCCGGGAAGTACAGCGCGATGCCGCGGTCGAGCGCCTCGCCGTTGCCGTCGAGGAACGGCACGTAGCTCGCGTGGCGGGCGGCGAGGGTCTGGCCGGTCAGGGCCTGCATCAGCGCTTGCGCACCCGCCGCGCCGGCACGGCCCGCCGAGACGCGCACGACGCCGATCCCCCCGCGTCCGGGCGCAGTGGCAATGGCGACGATGGGATCGGAGTCGGTAGCGAGCATGGCGGACGGGAAAGTAGAGGAGGGTGGCCGGCGCAAAGTGCGTGGAATTGTATCGCGGCGCGCAGCGGCGTTTTTCATTGCCGCGCGCTGAGACGATTCCGTATCTATCTTGAATTAGCTAAGACTGGTCTTGTTGATGCCTGTCAGAATTCGGCGAAAAAATAGGCCGAAATCTGTCAGATCGTCTGAAGAGCAAGGGTTTCAGTCATGAAGAGAGGCATCATCCGGATTGGTGGATCGCGTCATTTTCATCTTATACAAGCTAAATATGGCGTGAACGGTTGTCTTCTTCGTCGAAAGCCGATTGCACAATCCCGGTCATGCCAACCCCCGAAGAAAAAGCCGCCTTTTCCGAACGTCTCAGGTTCGCGATGAAGCGCGCACCGGAAAAGCCGCAGGGCGCCACCGATCTGGCCTTGCACTTCAACCTGCGCCATCACGGCGAGCATCCGGTTTCGCCGCAGACCGCGCACAAGTGGATGAGCGGCCGCACCATTCCCACCGACGACAAGCTGCGCACCCTGGCCGAATGGTTCAAGGTCGACGTCCACTGGCTGCACTACGGTCCGCCGCCGGGCGGCACGCCGGCGGTGCCGAGGCCGCTGCGCCGCGACGAGAAATATCCGCTGTCGCAGGAGAGCATCGAACTTGCCTCGAAGATCGAAGCGCTGAGTCCGCATCACCGCTATCTGGTTCAGGAGCTCATCGCCGAGTTCTACGGCGATAGCGAGCACCGCTGAGCGCCATCAGTATGGCATCGTCGCCATAACAAAAAAGCCGCCCGGCTCGACGCCGGGCGGCTTTTTTTGCGGTGAGGCTGCGGGAAGCGCTACGCGCTTCAGCTGGCGGCCTTCTCCTGCTTCTTGCCCTTGCCCATCATGCGCGTGATGTAGTACTGCTGCGCGATCGAGAGCACGTTGTTCACGACGTAGTACAGCACGAGGCCCGCCGGGAAGAAGAAGAACATGACCGAGAACGCGATCGGCATGAACATCATCATCTTGGCCTGCACGGGGTCCGGCGGCGTCGGGTTGAGCTTCGTCTGCACGAACATCGAGACGGCCATCAGCACCGGCAGGATGAAGTACGGGTCTTGCTGCGAGAGGTCGTGAATCCAGAGAATCCACGGCGCGCCGCGCATTTCCACGGACGAGAGCAGCACCCAGTAGAGCGAGATGAACACCGGAATCTGGATCACCACCGGCAGACAGCCGCCGAACGGGTTCACCTTCTCCGTCTTGTAAAGCTCCATGAGCGCGGCGTTCATCTTCTGCGGGTCGCTCTTGAAGCGCTCGCGTAGCGCCTGCATGCGCGGCGTGATTTCCTTCATGCGCGCCATCGACTTGTAGCTGGCGGCGGAGAGCGGGAAGAACACGGCCTTGATGAGCAGCGTGAGCAGCACGATCGCCCAGCCCCAGTTGCCCACGTAGCTGTGGATCTTCTCGAGCAGCCAGAAGAGCGGCTTGGCGATGATCGTGACCCAGCCGTAGTCCTTCACGAGCTCCAGACCCGGCGCGACGCCTTCGAGCATGCGCTCTTCTTCCGGACCGGCGAAGAGGCGGGCTTCGATGTTGTCGGTCGCACCCGGCGCGATCGCGCCGAGCGGCTGCTTCACGCCCACGCGGTAGAGGTCGTTGTCGAACTTCTCGACGTAGATGTCACGCTTGACACCCTGCTGCGGGATCCACGCCGTCGCGAAGTAGTGCTGCACCATCGCGATCCAGCCGTTGTCGGCCTGGCTTACGTAGTCCGCCTTGTTCTTGTCGATGTCGCTGAAGGTGATCTTCTGGAAGTGGTGCTCGTTCGAGTACACCGCCGGTCCGATGAAGGTGTGCGAGAAGCGCGGCGTTTCCACCGGCTGGCTGTCGCGCACGAGCTCCATGTAGAGCGTGGGCGACACCGGGGTCGTGCCCACGTTCTGCACCTTCGTATCCACGCCGATCACGTAGCTGCCCTTCGTGAACGTGTAGGTCTTCGTGACCTTCACGCCGCCCTTTTCGGGCGAATCGAGGCTGATCTGGAGCGTGCTGGCGTCGCCCGTCAGGTCGCGCGGGCCGGCCACCGGCGTGAACACGTCGGTGTGGTTCGGGAAGTCGCCGCCGAGCAGACCCGTGCGCGCGAGGTAGGTGTGGTCCTTCGTGTGATCGAAGAGCGTCAGGTACTCGCCGGGCTGCTTGCCGTCGGTTTCCTTCACGAGCGAGAGCTTCACGAGCGTGCCGCCGCGCGTGTCGATATCGCCCTCGTACACGTCGGTGCGGAAGTGCACGAGCTGGGCCGCGGCTTCGGCCGGCTGGGCGGTGCCCGCCGGCGCCTGGCCGGCGGCCGCGGCCGGCAGGTCGGAAGCGGCGCCCGAGGCGCCGGTGGTGCCGGCTTCAGGCGGCGCGCTGGCGGCGCCCTGCGTTTGCGTCGCGCTCGGGAAGAACATCGACGGGCGTCCGTGGTCGCGTTGCCAGTTGTCGTACAGCATGACCGCTGACACGAAGAAGATGACCCATAGGACGGTGCGTTTGATATCCATGCGTTGTCTCAGTGTCGATGGAGTGGCGCATCAGCGCTTGTTCGGGGTGACAGGCGGGACCGGATCGAAGCCGCCCGCACTAAACGGGTGGCAGCGGCACAGCCGCCGCGCGGCGAGGTAAGTCCCGCGCGCGGCGCCATGATACTGGATTGCCTCGCGTGCGTAATCCGAACAGGAGGGATAAAAACGGCAGCGGCTGCCGAGCAGGGGGCTCACAGCCAGCTTGTAGAAGCGCAGTAATGCGATCAGTACCGTTTGCATGGCGTGGCGGCCGGACTGCACCGCTCTGGAAGACTAACGTCGGACCGCGCCCGTGAGCGCGGCTTATGCCTGGCTTATGTCGTCTCTGACTGCGGCGTAGCGCCGCGGCGGGCGACTTCGCGCGCCGCCTTGCCGAGCAGCATCTCGATCTCGTCGCGGCACAGCGCCTTCAGCGGCGGCGACGAGGCGCCCGGCAGCGCCTTGCGGTCGAACTTCGTATGCAGGCGCAGCAGCAGGTCGAAGCCTTCGAACTGCTCGCGGCGCACCCGAAACGCCTCGCGCGCGATACGGCGCACGAGATTGCGCGTGACCGCGCGCGGCGCGTACTTCTTGCCGATCACGAGCCCGAGCCGCGCGGCGCCGCCGGTCGGCCGCCCGTACATCACGAAGTGCGTCGAGCGGCGCCACGGGCGCAAACGAAAAACGGATGAGAACTCATCCGTTTTCAGTAGCCTTGCGGCTTTCGGGAAAGCGGCTTGCGTTCGTAACGACATGCTGTGCCGATCGTCCCCGGTTCGGTCCGAAATCGTCGCGGCGTGCGCCGCGCCTGCACTGAAATCCGCACTGGCTACGAGCGCGCGCGGCACTGCGGGCAGCACGGCGGATGGCGATGCCACGCTCGCGCCTGCCTGACCGGAACGGCCGGAACGATCCGAACGACCCAACCGCGGGTGCCCGACTTAGACGGCGAGGCGCTTGCGACCCTTCGCACGGCGTGCGTTGATCACTTTGCGGCCACCGGCGGTCTTCATGCGGACGCGGAAACCGTGGGTGCGCTTGCGACGGGTAACGGAAGGTTGGAAAGTACGTTTCATGTTGCTCTCACTTGTTGAGTTTGACCGCGGCGAGCATCGCGGAAAAAAGCAATGGCCGGTGGTACTAGGGATTGGTTTTCGCGGAACCCGCTATTTAAGCCGGTTTTTTGTTAGCCGTCAACAGGTTAGGACGCTCAAACGTGGGGACAGGTCCTGGCGGCGCACCGCTCGCCGCGATGATCCGTCCCTGTGGATAACTTCCTGGACGGGCAATTTCGGCGTTAGAATCTCGCCTATCCCAAGAATCCTGCATGCCTCTCCGGCCAGCCTGCCAGCCGCAAAACCCTTGCCGCGCGGGCTTCCGGAGCATTTGTCGTCGGCCGTCAGGGCCTCGCCGCACCCAGCCCGGTGCAGCAAGAGCGGCGCGACGGCAATCCATGCAGACAAAACGAACACAGCAACTCGATGAACGATTTCTGGCAACACTGTTCCGCACTGCTGGAGCGTGAGCTAACGCCCCAGCAGTACGTGACGTGGATTAAACCGTTGGCCCCGGTTGCCTTCGACGCAGCGGCGAACACGCTACAGATCGCCGCTCCCAACCGTTTCAAGCTCGACTGGGTCAAAAGCCAGTTTTCGGGCCGGATCTCCGATCTGGCGCGCGACTTCTGGCAGGCTCCAATCGACGTCCAGTTCGTCCTCGACCCGAAGGCCGGCCTGCGCGCGCCCGCAGCCGCCGCGCCGCGCGCGCCGCTGGCCCCCCACGCCCCGCACGCAGGAGGCGCCGAACCGCTGGCGGCCGCTTCCGCCCCGGCCAGTCTCGCAGCGAGCCTTGCCGCCGGCTTTTCCGGCGCAGCGCAAGCTGCCGCGTCCGCGGCCCAGGCCGCCCGCGCCAGTGCGGCCGACAGCGACGCCGCCGACCTCGATCTGCCGAGCCTCGACGCCAACGAAGCCGCCGCCGGCCGCCGCACGTGGCGCCCGGGCCAGGGCGCAGCGGCGGCCGCGTCGAGCAACGAAGCCGACCCGACCTACGAACGCTCGAAGCTGAACCCGGTGCTCACGTTCGACAACTTCGTGACCGGCAAGGCGAACCAGCTCGCCCGCGCGGCGGCCATCCAGGTGGCCGACAACCCCGGCATCTCGTACAACCCGCTGTTCCTGTACGGCGGCGTGGGCCTCGGCAAGACCCACCTGATCCACGCGATCGGCAACCAGCTGCTGCTGGACAAGGCCAACGCGCGGATCCGCTACATCCACGCGGAGCAGTACGTCTCCGACGTGGTGAAGGCCTACCAGCGCAAGGCGTTCGACGACTTCAAGCGCTACTACCACTCGCTCGACCTGCTGCTGATCGACGATATCCAGTTCTTCTCGGGCAAGTCGCGCACGCAGGAAGAGTTTTTCTACGCGTTCGAGGCGCTGGTCGCCAACAAGGCGCAGGTGATCATCACGAGCGATACGTACCCGAAGGAAATCTCGGGTATCGACGACCGCCTGATCTCGCGCTTCGACTCCGGCCTGACCGTGGCGATCGAGCCGCCCGAGCTGGAAATGCGCGTGGCGATCCTGATGCGCAAGGCCCAGTCCGAAGGCGTGAGCCTGAACGAAGACGTGGCGTTTTTCGTCGCCAAGCACCTGCGCTCGAACGTGCGCGAGCTGGAAGGCGCGCTGCGCAAGATCCTCGCGTACTCGAAGTTCCACGGCCGCGAGATCTCGATCGAGCTGACCAAAGAGGCGCTGAAGGACCTGCTGACGGTGCAGAACCGCCAGATTTCGGTCGAAAACATCCAGAAAACGGTCGCCGACTTCTACAGCATCAAGGTCGCCGACATGTATTCGAAGAAGCGTCCTGCGAACATCGCGCGGCCGCGCCAGATCGCCATGTACCTCGCGAAAGAACTGACGCAGAAGAGCCTGCCGGAAATCGGCGAACTCTTTGGCGGGCGCGACCACACGACCGTGCTGCACGCGGTGCGCAAGATCGCGGACGAGCGTAGCAAGGACGCCCAGCTCAACCACGAACTGCACGTGCTGGAGCAGACGCTCAAGGGCTAGGGCGCGCAGCGGCCGCGCGGGCGACCACCTGCGCGGCCCCACCTGGGCGGCCCCACCTGTTTATTTCGCGGATCAGCCCCAATTTAGGGAAACGGGCCGTTTTCAGGCACAATATGGGTTTAACCGTCCGGTGATTCCGGGCGGAATTCACGATGCGGCCAGTGCCATGGGCGGCTGCCCGGAATGACGCGACAGCGACCGCAACGGCGGGCGCCGGGGCGGTTTCGGGACGGGGTGCGCAGGCCGTCACTTCAACGAAGGAACTCTATGCAACTGGTCAAGACCGAACGCGATAACCTCCTCAGGCCGCTGCAAACGGTGAGCGGCATTGTCGAACGCCGCCACACGTTGCCGATCCTCGCCAATCTGCTGATCACCAAGAACGGTTCCGACGTTTCGTTCCTCTCGACGGATCTCGAGCTGCAGATCACCACCCACGCCGATTTCGGCGTGGGTAACGACCAGGTCGCCACGACCGTCGCCGCCCGCAAGCTGCTCGACATCCTGCGCGCGATGCCCGACGGCCAGGTCACGCTGTCGCTCGCGGACAAGCGCCTCACGGTGCAGTCGGGCAAGAGCCGTTTCGCGCTCCAGACCCTCGCCGCCGACGAATTCCCCACGGTCGCCCAGGCCAAAGACTTCGGCGCGAACCTTTCGGTTCCGCAAAAGACCTTCCGGCAACTGCTCGGCATGGTGTATTTCGCCATGGCGCAGCAGGACATCCGCTATTACCTGAACGGCATGCTGCTCGTCGTGGACGGCGACCAGCTCATGGCGGTCGCCACCGACGGCCACCGTCTCGCGTTCTCGTCGATGAAGATCGAAGGCTCGTTCGCGCGCCAGGAAGTCATCATCCCGCGCAAGACGATCCTCGAGCTCCAGCGCCTGCTGGAAGACATCGACGACGTGCTGAAGATCGACATCGGCTCGACCCAGGTGAAGTTCACCTTCGGCCAGGTCGAACTCGTCTCGAAGCTCGTGGAAGGCAAGTTCCCCGACTTCCAGCGCGTGATCCCGAAGGCGCACAAGAACACCTTCCAGATCGGCCGCGAAGAACTGCAGCGCTCGCTTCAGCGCGCGGCCATTCTCACGTCGGACAAGTTCAAGGGCGTGCGCTGCATCATCGAGCCGGGCCAGCTCAAGATCATGTCCACGAACGCGGACCAGGAAGAGGCTCAGGAAGAACTGGAAATCGCCTACCAGGGCGACACCATCGACATCGGGTTCAACGTCACGTATCTGCTCGACGTACTCGCGAACCTGAAGGTCGACACGCTGGAGGTGAGCCTCGGCGACGCCAGCTCCAGCGCGCTCATCACGATTCCCGAGAACGAGGAATTCAAATACGTGGTGATGCCAATGCGCATTTAAAAAGCGCGACAGAAGAAGAACTCCAGGGGGCGCAGCGCCCCTTTGGCGTTTTTATGGCTTTTCGAAAAGCACCGAGCAGTAACGCTGGCAGTACAGCAGAACCGGAAAAATTCCATGACTGATACGAACAACTCGCAACCCGACAACAGCTACGGCGCATCGTCGATCCAGATCCTCGAAGGTCTGGAGGCCGTGCGCAAGCGGCCCGGGATGTATATCGGCGACACGTCGGACGGCACCGGTCTGCACCATCTCGTCTTCGAAGTGCTGGACAACTCCATCGACGAAGCGCTCGCAGGCTACTGCAACGACATCCACGTCGTGATTCACGCGGACAACTCGATCTCCGTCACCGACAACGGCCGCGGCATTCCCACGGACGTGAAGATGGACGACAAGCACGATCCGAAGCGCAGCGCCGCCGAAATCGTGATGACCGAGCTGCACGCAGGCGGCAAGTTCGACCAGAACAGCTACAAGGTCTCGGGCGGCCTGCACGGCGTGGGCGTGTCGTGCGTGAACGCACTGTCGAGCTTTCTGCGCCTCACGGTGCGCCGCGACGGCAAGAAGCACTTCATGGAATTCCACCGCGGCGTGCCGCAGAACCGCGTGCTCGAGGAGCGCGACGGCGTTGCGGTCTCGCCGATGCAACTGCTGGGCGACACCGAAAACCGCGGCACCGAAGTGCACTTCATGGCCGACGAAACGATCTTCGGCAGCGTGGAGTACCACTACGACATTCTCGCGAAACGCATCCGCGAACTCTCGTTCCTGAACAACGGCGTGCGCATTCGCCTCACCGACCAGCGCACGGGCAAGGAAGACGACTTCGCGTTCGCGGGCGGCGTGAAGGGTTTTGTCGAGTACATCAACAAGCAAAAGCAGGTGCTGCACCCGAACATCTTCTACGTGCAGAGCGAGAAGGACGGCGTGGGCGTGGAAGTGGCCATGCAGTGGAACGACAGCTACAACGAAAGCGTGCTGTGCTTCACGAACAACATTCCGCAGCGCGACGGCGGCACTCACCTGACCGGCCTGCGCGCGGCGATGACGCGCGTGATCAACAAGTACATCGCCGACAACGAGATCGCCAGGAAGGCCAAGGTCGAAACCTCGGGCGACGACATGCGCGAAGGCCTTTCGTGCGTGCTCTCCGTGAAGGTGCCGGAGCCGAAGTTCAGCTCGCAGACCAAGGACAAGCTGGTGTCCTCGGAAGTGCGCGCGCCGGTGGAAGAAGTCGTGGCAAAGGCGCTCGAAGAATTCCTGCTGGAAACGCCGAACGACGCGAAGACCATCTGCGGCAAGATCGTCGATGCGGCGCGTGCGCGCGACGCCGCGCGCAAGGCGCGCGAAATGACGCGCCGCAAGGGCGTGCTGGACGGCGTGGGCCTGCCCGGCAAGCTCGCGGACTGCCAGGAGAAGGACCCGGCGAAGTCGGAAATCTACATCGTGGAGGGCGACTCGGCAGGCGGCTCGGCCAAGCAGGGCCGCGACCGCAAGTTCCAGGCAATCCTGCCGCTGCGCGGCAAGGTGCTCAACGTCGAGAAGGCGCGCTACGACAAGCTGCTGTCCTCCGAGCAGATCGTCACGCTGATTACGGCGCTCGGCTGCGGCATCGGCAAGGACGACTACAACCTCGAGAAGCTGCGCTACCACCGCATCATCATCATGACCGACGCGGACGTGGACGGCGCGCACATCCGCACGCTGCTGCTCACGTTCTTCTATCGCCAGATGCCGGAGATGATCGAGCGCGGTTACGTGTACATCGCGCAGCCGCCGCTCTACAAGCTGAAGGCGGGCAAGGACGAGCGCTATCTCAAGGACGACTCCGACCTGAACGCGCACATGCTGCGCCTCGCGCTGCAGGGCTCGGAACTCGTGCCGACCGAAGGCGGGACGCCGATCGCCGGCGACGCGCTCGGCGAACTCGCGCGCTCGTACCAGCTCGCGCGCGGCGTGGTGGATCGCCTGAGCCGTCTGTACGACGAGCGCGCGCTCGAGGCGATCATGGACGGTGTGTCGATCGACCTGTCGAGCGAAGAATCGACCGAGGTTTCGGCCCGCGCGCTGGAAGCGCAGCTGCGCGACGATCCTTTGAAGCCCGAAGTATCGGTCGTGCCGATGTACGACCCGGTGCGCGAGCAACGTTCGCTGCGCGTGGAGCGGCGCCATCACGGCAACGTGAAGGTTTCGGTGATCGACGAAGAGTTCCAGCTTACCGCCGATTATCAGCAGCTCGTGAATACGGCCAATACGTTCAAGGGTTTGATCGGCAAGGGGGCTGTGATCAAGCGCGGTGAGCGCAGCATGGCGGTGAACGACTTCAAGAGTGCGATGAAGTGGCTCATTGCCGATGCCGAGCGCAATGTTTCCAAGCAGCGCTACAAGGGGCTTGGCGAGATGAATCCCGGGCAGCTTTGGGAAACGACCATGGATCCGGCGGTGCGTCGCTTGCTGCGCGTGCAGATCGAAGACGCGATTGCCGCGGATGGCATCTTCACGACGCTGATGGGCGATGATGTTGAGCCGCGGCGCGCGTTTATCGAGAGCAATGCGCTGCGGGCGGGGAATATTGATGTTTGAATAGCCTCATCGTCTGAGAAGTGCGGACCCATAAGCCGAAAAGCTTATGGGTCTTTTTTATTGTGGTCCGGATTTGCGAGGAATGCTTCGACGGACACCACCTCGGAAACGTTTCGAGGAGATACTTCTACAAAGCCAAGCTGTCTCGCCGGACGTTGGCACGCCATGATCGAGCCAGGAGAAAATCCTGCATAGACGGCGGATCGGCTCAACACGTTTTAAAAGTTGCGGACCCCAGGGACATGACACTGCATACGCTCAAACCGTGGACTCGAACGCCGTTCGAGCTTCTCAGTCACGCCGAGGGGCATCGCAGACGCGGCACCGATTTCGACAAGCGCGTCGCGCTGGTCGGGTTTGACAATAGCATCGAGGTGTCGGTTATCACATACCTTGGGCTCAACCCAATTCAGCGTGAGGGGCGATCGTTCGAAAAGACAAAAGTCGAGCATTGGAAACGAAACTTCCATTCTGGATTTTCCGGCTGTTGATCGCTGCTTTGTGACTCGCCCGATTGCACCTTCGATCTGCAGCGCGATCATCTCGATCGTCGGCAGACCGTACCCAGGGAAAACTGAGGGAGTTGTCGTGGATTTTGGCCAGAATACGTGGCCAAATCTCGTCAATGATTGAAACCGCACCTGGCGGATGCGAACGACTGGGCCTTTTTGAACAAGGCGATAATCTCGGCTCCCTCACTCGCCGATACAGCAGAGCCCGCATGCCAAAAATCCACCTGACCCGCGTCGTCCGCTCCGACGCCCACGGCCTCATCGCCGCCAACCACGAAAGCCAGTCTTACCACCATCCCTGGGTCGCGTCTTTCACCGACCAGGGAGGCTTCGACGCCTGGTTCGGGCGCACGCTCACCGGCCCCGCGATCGGCCTCATTGCGCGCGAAGCCGAGTCGAACGACATTGTCGGCGTGGTGAATCTCAACGAAATCGTCGCCGGGGTGTTTCAGAGCGCCTATCTCGGCTACTACGGCATGCAGCGATACGCCGGACGGGGCTACATGACCGAAGCGCTGCGCGCGGCAATCGACTACGCGTTCAACGACCTCGGGCTGCATCGCCTCGAAGCGAACATCCAGCCCGGCAACGAAGCGTCGATCGCGCTCGTGCGGCGCCTGGGGTTTCAGAAGGAGGGATTCTCGCCGCGCTATCTGCGCATCGACGGCGAATGGCGCGATCACGAGCGCTGGGCGCTGCTTGCCGACCTGCCGCGTTAGCGCGCTGACGACCTATCCACAAGGTCATGCGGATAACTCGCGGACAACCCGGCTGAATACTTGTGAACCGAATGGGGACAAGTGAAGCGGCGCAGCGCAGCCCGAAAAGTTATCCGCCACCGCGCAATGTTGTTCACGCCCGCCGCTCGCACTTATAAAACACCTAGCTCTTTGACAACCCAATAGTTTTTCCCGCTTATCCACAGGAAATCCAGGGGCTTGTTAACTATTACTACGTTTATATACAAGTAAACAAGAAAACCTTAACGACATCGCCAAAGCCGGCGGACCGAAGCCCGCTCCAGCAGCAGCATCGAAGCCTCACAGCTCAAACCAGCGGCAAGCACAGCTCCGTGAGCAGCGCTTCGGGTGCCACTTCGTCGGGCGTATTCCGATACACCTCGAACGAAGGGACATTGAAATCGGCCTGATGGCCCGAGTTCGGCAGCCACTCGGCGTAGAGCCCCATCCAGGCCGCCTTCAGGCCTTCGTACGGCCCCTTGTGCAGCAGCACCGCGTGCTTGCCGCCGCGCAATGCCATCCGCTGTACGGGCGAAGCGGGTGCGACGCTTGACGGTTCGGCAAGCTGGATCGCCGCC
The DNA here is from genome assembly GCF_905220215.1 of Paraburkholderia sp. J12. NCBI lineage: Bacteria > Pseudomonadati > Pseudomonadota > Betaproteobacteria > Burkholderiales > Burkholderiaceae > Paraburkholderia > Paraburkholderia sp. J12. The sequence continues at coordinate 548,793 of NZ_CAJMZC010000002.1, read as the reverse complement.
TTCGAACGCAGCTTCGACGCCTCGACGCGGTCCGGATCGTCGTAGAAGATGCCGACCAGCGTCGAACCCGCCGTAGACACATTGCGCTGACCAAGCCATTGCGCGAGCGTGGCATACGCATCGCCGATCTTCGGATACGGGCCGATGTGCTCCACCGCGAGGAGATCCATCGGCTGGAGGGTGACAATCTTGACGTCGCTGGCTTGCATGGCGGTGCCTCCGTGAAAGTAGGCGGCACGGCCGCCCTGGCAGGAGGACTGACGATAGCACCGACGTGGGCGAGGCGCGCGGCGCGCGTCCCGCAGGCGCGTGCGTATCACGCATCCGCCCGCGCGACCGGGTGTTCGGCGAGCCATGCGTTCTCATCGTCGTCGAAAAGCCGCGAGCGCGTGAGAAAGCGCAGGCCCGTGGGGCGTTCGAGCGAGAACATGCCGCCGTTGCCGGGCACGGCGTCGATGATGAGCTGCGTGTGCTGCCAGTATTCGAACTGGGCGGCGCTCATGTAGAACGGCATGCCGCCGATTTCGCCGAGGTGCACGTCGGCGCCACCGACCGAAAATTCGTTGGCCGGAAAGCACATCGGCGCGCTGCCGTCGCAGCAGCCTCCGGACTGGTGAAAGAGCAGCGGACCGTGCTGGCTCGCGAGTCCTTCGATCAGCGTGAGCGCGGTTGGGGTGGCAATGACACGGGAAACGGCGCGGGAAACCATGCGGAACGCACTCCTTGCGTGAAAGGAAGAGGCGGGCGGCGAGTGCAACCACTCGCCGCCCGCGCGCCGGATCGGCGCAATCAGAAGAAGCCGAGCGGCTTGTCGCTATAGCTCACGAGCAGGTTCTTCGTTTGCTGATAGTGGTCGAGCATCATCTTGTGATTCTCGCGCCCGATCCCCGACTGCTTGTAGCCGCCGAACGCCGCGTGGGCCGGATACGCGTGATAGCAGTTGGTCCACACGCGCCCCGCCTGGATGGCGCGCCCGAAGCGGTAGGCACGCGTGCCGTCACGCGTCCAGATGCCGGCGCCGAGGCCGTAGAGCGTGTCGTTGGCGATTTCTAGGGCTTCGTCTTCGGTCTTGAACGTCGTCACCGAAACCACCGGCCCGAAAATCTCCTCCTGGAAGATGCGCATCTTGTTGTGGCCGCGGAAGACGGTGGGTTTCACGTAGTAGCCGTCGCCCAGTTCGCCCGCGAGTCCGTTGCGCGCGCCGCCCGTCAGGCATTGCGCGCCTTCCTGCTTGCCGAGGTCGATGTACGAAAGGATCTTCTCCAGCTGCTCCTGCGAGGCTTGCGCGCCGATCATCGTCTTCGGGTCGAGCGGGTGGCCCTGGACGATCGCCTCGACGCGCTTGATCGCGCGTTCCATGAAGCGGTCGTAGATCTTTTCGTCGATCAGCACGCGCGACGGGCAGGTGCACACCTCGCCCTGGTTCAGCGCGAACATCGCAAAGCCTTCGAGCGCCTTGTCGAAGTAGCTGTCGTCGTGGTCGAGCACGTCGGCGAAGAAGATGTTCGGGCTCTTGCCGCCCAGCTCCAGCGTGACCGGGATGATGTTCTGGCTCGCGTACTGCATGATGAGCCGGCCGGTCGTGGTTTCGCCGGTGAAGGCAATCTTGGCGATGCGGCGGTTCGAGGCCAGCGGCTTGCCTGCTTCGAGGCCGAAGCCGTTCACCACGTTCAGCACGCCCGGCGGCAGCAGGTCTTGGATCAGCTCGACGAGCACGAGGAACGACGCGGGCGTCTGTTCCGCGGGCTTGAGCACCACGCAGTTGCCGGCGGCGAGCGCGGGCGCGAGCTTCCACGCTGCCATCAGGATCGGGAAGTTCCACGGAATGATCTGGCCGACCACGCCCAGCGGCTCGTGGAAGTGATAGGCGACGGTATCGTGATCGATCTCGGAGATGCCGCCCTCCTGCGCGCGCACGCAGCCGGCAAAGTAGCGGAAGTGGTCGGCGGCGAGGGGGATGTCGGCGGCGAGCGTTTCGCGCAGCGGCTTGCCGTTGTCGATGGTCTCGGCCACCGCGAGCGAGTGCAGGTTCTGTTCGATGCGATCGGCGATGCGGTTCAGGATGTTGGCGCGTTCGGTGGCCGAGGTCTTGCCCCAGGCGGTCTTCGCCTTGTGCGCGGCGTCGAGCGCGAGTTCGATATCGGCTTCGCGCGAGCGGGGAATCGAGGTGAACGGATGGCCGGTGATGGGCGAGATGTTGTCGAAATACTCGCCGCCGAGCGGCGCCACCCACTCGCCGCCGATGAAGTTGCCGTATTGTTTCTTGTAGGGGAATGCGATGTTCAGGAACTGCATCTCCGAGTGATTCATCGTCGTGCTCCTCTCTGTTCTCGATGTCGATATGGACGGGCGCGGCGCGCCGCGCTACCGGCACGCGCTTACGCCAGAAGCGTGCCAGTGCGCGTGGTATGCCGGCGCGTCAAGGCGCCGCGCGCCTGAGGAGACGGCGTGCGGGAGGCGAGAACGGCGGGGGAGCGGCGAGCGGTGCGTCGGAACTGAGCGGTTTTGCGCGGCACTGTTCAAAAATTGAACAACGAAGACAGGAAATTCCGCATTCGGGCCGCCAATGCTGTAGTCTTGGCGGCCGTTACAGTCAGGAGAATCTGCATGTCCGAATCATTCGTTTGCCGCAACCAGTCGTGCGGCACGCCCTGGGAACAAAGCGAGGTGGTCATCAAGAATGAGGGCCAGGGGCCGTTGTTTCGCTGCCCGCTTTGCGGCGCCCGCAACTACCTCGAGCAGTTCGAGGACGACGACGGCAACGTCGTCTACGAACAGGTGGACGGCAAGCCGTTCCTGTGAGCCCGCGAGCGTTCGCGGCTAAAGGATCTGGGTTGCGAGCGTGACGCCGAAGAAAAAGCCGCCGACCACACCGACCGCCCGGCCGACGAGCAGCGAGTTCAGATCCTCCTCGAGCATCAGCGGGTCGCGCCGGCTGCGCAGGACGGTTTTGAGCAGTAACGGGCGGCCAAGGACTGCGCACGCCGAAATCAGTACCGGCAAGGCGAGCCGCAGCGCCAGGTCGACATGTTTCTCGGGCGGAATATCCAGCCAGATCAGGAGCAGGAGAACGGCAGTCGTGACGATCGCGCCGACGATCGCCCCCGACACGAGCCGGTCGGTGGGGTGACCGTGCAGCATGATTTACCTCGCAGGAGCAGTTGACCTGACTATCATCAAGTTTTGATCAGAAAAATCCTATAAGAACAGTCTGAAACGGGAGGAGAGATGTGGACGGAGGTGTATCGAATATCGTTCGGAGTACGATATAAAAATGCGCCGGAAACCGGCAGAAATGCGCAGCTGGCGGCCATGGGCATTCGCAGTAATGTGGCCCCATTTTCACCCCCGACTACTCCTACCTACCTAGTCAGGTAGGCTGGTTTCCGTGTCAGAGCGTCCTACATTACCTCCATACGATAAGAAACCAGCTTGGACGTACGGGGGAAGTCATGACATTCGTCGAACAGGAAATCGCGCACATCGCGCGCGTAATGCCGCCGTCGCTCACCGGCGACTTCGAAACGCCCGTCATGGGCGTCGCCTACTGGCGCAAACGGCTCTATACCCTGCTCAAGCAGAATCACCTGACCCATGTTCAACTCGGCACGGTTGATACGCTGCTGCGCCAGCTCGACGGTTTCGAGGCGCGCGGGCGCTGGATGCCTCAGCGCGCCACGAAGGCGTTGCGCGTGAAGGCGCTGGCCTGAGCGTGGTGGCGCGCGGCGAGCAGTGGGAGCCTTCGCCGTGGGTGTTCGGCAGTCAGACCGCCGAGGACGGCAGGCTGGCCGAACACGTCCACGATTCGGTTGCGCACTTCGCGTCGTGGCTTTGTGCGCTTTATGAGCCGCGCGGCGTTTACTGCGATGGCGAGAAGTACTACGCCGAAGCCGGATATCTCAACGTCGACGCGGCGTAACGACGCTTCACGGTGCATTACCCAGGAGCACATGCGCCACCCACGCTTCCATCGTCGGGCGGCGCCGTTCCAGCAGGTGCGTACGGTAAACCCTGGCAAAACGTGTCGATCTACGCCAATCGCGCCGAATCGCTCTCCGCGGGCGACCAGGCGCCGCAAGGTTCGAAGAACCACGGCGCCATGCTCGCGCCGGAACGCACGAAGCAGTCGAAGTGGATATCAAGTACGACATCGGCAGCTATGGCGCCTCGTTCGCGGCCTTCCAGCTCGATAAGTCGCAGACCTACATCAATAGCGCCGGCTACTTCAGCGCGAACGGCACCGAACGCCACCGCGGACTCGAAGCCTCGATCTCCGGCGAACCATACAAGGGGGGGCGTGTGATCGTGTCCGACCACGTTCCGCGCGAATGTGCTCAACGTGGCGAACAAGGCATATTGGTCTTCGGCGACGCGATCGGCGGATCCTCATCCGGCACGACGCCCGTCAGCGCCGACACCGCAAATGCGGTGATCGGCACCACGTCCATGAACCGCACGCCGTTCATGGACCCCAGAATCCGGTTGCCGGAAATCCAGCGGAGACGGGGAGCCGGTCCGCCATGGCGGACCGGCCAGGTCGGAACGCGGAGAACGTGGTATCCGCTATCGTGCGCTACGCCCTCACGACTTCATCTGCTGCTGCATGTCGCTGCAGATGGCGGCCTTCTGCTGTTCGTACTCCTTGGGATTGCTCGCCTTCATCTGCTGCATGCCATTGACGGACTGCGCGGCCTGCTGCCAGCCTGCGCTCCAGTCTTTTTCGAAGTCGGGATCCTGAGCGAACTTCTTGCTCGCCGATGTCTTGTAGTTCGACACGGTCGAGGCATCGATATTGCATACTTCCTGGGCCACGCGCGCATTGGTGGCGGAGAATTGCACGCCCATCTTCGCGAGCTTCTGGGGGTCCTGGCTCTGCGCGTGCGCGACGCCCGAGCCCAGTGCGAAAGCCGCTGCCGCAAGCAGAGCGGCGGGAGCGCTGAACAGCGTATCGGTGCGAGTTTTCATCGGCGTATCCTCGATTGTTTTGTTGGAGTGGAAACTTGGGCTCGTCTCAGTGCACCGCGCTGACGGTGAGCGTGATCGTTCTGCCGTTCACGGTCGTATCCTGACGCATCACGAGACCCGTGGACGGACAGAAATGATCGACCACGTGCGACTTCATCGAAAGGTTGGCCATGTGCCCCATCAACTGCGCATTGTCGGCCTGGGTGCTGCGGTCATAGGTGACGGGCCAGCACACGATCGTCCCCACCGCGGTCGGCAGTTGCTCCTGTTTGCCGACCACCTTGTCGCTCGTCACGGTGACGAACTTCGGCACGTTCATGCCGCCGACGGCCTGCCCGCCATTCGCGGGCGTGCCCGACATCGCCCCTTCCGTATGCGTGCCCGCGATACGCTGGCCCTCGCTCGTGATCTCGCCCACATAGCTGAGCACGCCGGTGGTTTGCGACGAGAGCGCGGCGCCAAAGCTGGCCATGCCGCTCGCGCTGTGCAGGGTGCCGGTATTCTTCTCCGCGGCGGCAATCGCCTTGCCATCGGCAATCTCGAAGCCGAAGTCCGATTCGCTTTGCATAGGCTGGCCGCCCATCGACATCTTCATCACGGCATGCACCTGGCCGTTACAGTTGTTACCGTCACGTTTCGAAAACTGCGTGACCGTATAGGTCATCGAGCGCTGGCCGGGTGCGAGCGTGCTGGTGTATCCGCCTCCCTGATGCATCCATGGCGCATCGCAGGCCGCCGCGGCATACGCGTGCGTCCCGGCTGCCGCCCCCACGGCGGCCAGCGCCGCGCTCAACGCGCAGCGCAGCAGGTACCCCTTGCGCGCTGCGGCCGGGCTGGAAGGACGGTTGCTGTCGTGCATGATTCGTTCTCCGCTGACAGTGGTGAAACACGCATCCTGGAGACCTCCTCAGGGAGCGTCAATAGTCTGGCGATACCCGGTCAGTGTCATATGTAACGTCGGGCGCGCCGCCGGTCCAGTGTCGTTCCGCGGGCCGAAGAGCGTCCGGAACGCTGCGTAACGAGCGAGAACGCGCGGCACATAGGCCTCGGTCTCGGCGAAAGGCGGGATGCCTCCGTAGCTGCGCACGCTGGACTCTCCCGCGTTGTAGGCAGCCAGCGCGTAGGGCAGATTGCCGGAGAATTGCTGGAGCAACTGGCTCAGATACAGCGAGCCCGCCGCAACGTTCTGCACAGGGTCGTTCGCATTCGATACGCCGAATCGCATGGCGGTGGCCGGCATCAGCTGCATCAATCCCCGTGCGCCCGCAGACGAAAGGGCATTCCGGTTGAAACCGGATTCCACGTCGATCACCGCGGCCACGAGCGCCGGATCCACGTTCGTGATATGCGAAACCGCGCGAATGATTGGCGCCACCGTCGCGTAGTCGCAATCGGCGCAGGCAGGCGCAGACGGCAAGGGAAATGGCTGGAATGCCGTAGTGAGCCGCGCGCCGCTTAGCACGACGCCGCGCGCCTGCGGCCTGTCTTGCGCCGTGACTTGCTGGAGCGAAGCCGGCACGGCGGAGCGCATGGTGGCGGCGCGCACGCCGCTCACTGTCTGCCCGCGGCCGCCGACGATATAAATCACGCCGCCTGCGCGTGCGGGAACGCTCGTGCCGGATAAAGCCAGGCCGAGCCCGATTCCCGCAGCGGCGACAGCAGCGCGCGCGTACCTCATTGCTTGACGAGTTCGACGCGCCGGTTCTGCGCGCGCAGCACATCGCTCGTATTGGGCACAAGCGGCTGCGCCGAACCATAGCCCTTCGCCGTCAGCGAGTTGGTCACGCCCGCACCCTTCAGATACGCTGCGACAGCCTCGGCCCGCGCCTGTGACAGCGCCAGGTTGTGCGCATCGCCGCCCGTCGAGTCGGTGTGCCCGGCCACTTCGATCTTCCAGTCCGCATGCTGCTTGAGCAGCGCGGCCATGCGATCGAGCACCGGTTTCGCATCGGCGCGCAGCGTACCCTTGTCCAGGTCGAAGTTCACGCCATAAAGCTGGACATGACCGGTCTGCTCGAGTTGCGAGGCCACGGCGTCGCCCGCCTGACCGGTGGTATCGCACGTGAGCCGCGACGGCCCGACCCGTTCGCCCGCACTTTCCTCGACACTCGAGAACGTATGCGCGTCGGCCTTGAAGAGCGCCGAGAACACCTGCTTGCCGTCCGGGCTGAAGACCATGATGCCCGGCATGCTCGTGTTCGACTGCTGCTCGTTGCGTGCGAGCCTGAGGTAGCCGCCCTGATCGATCCCGCCAACGATCGTCCCCAGCACCTGCGCAACGCGAACGGGATCGCTACCCTGCGACTCGAAGTAGCAGCCCTCGACACCTGCGCCGTTCTGCTCGAGCAGAACGTAACCGCTCGAGCCGAAGTTCAGCGGAAAGTGATAGAGGCCTGCTACCTGCCGCACCGACGCCGCCGCACCCGGCGCGCCATAGGCGGAAAAGCGCGACAGGCCGATTCCATAGGGCGCCTCGTCCGGCGTGGAAGAGAGCGTCAGCCGCAGAAAGCCCGCCGTCACCGGCTGCTGCAGCGGCGCACGCAGCACGACTCCGGGGCCTACGGTATCCGCGCCGGGAAAATCGGCGTCGTAAGCGATGCTCCACGGACCGTTCGCGCTTGCCGCGGTCTCGACCTTCACGTGATGCGGCGTCACCTTGAGCTGCGGACTGCTGACGAAAGCGAACGAGTGGATCTGCGCATCGCCCGGCAGTGCGAGCACGAGTTCGTAGTGGTTGCCGTTGGCCTGGATCCCCGGCGAATCGGGCACGCCGTCCACGAGCCGGAACCAGTCGGTATCGTTCTGGCCGACGGCAAACGCGCCGGCACTCAGGCTTGCCACGTCGGTCTGCTGGGTGTCGTTGGTAGCGGTGTCGCTGGCCGGTGCGGCATCGGTGGCGGAGGCCGCAGGCGTCGCGTCAACCGATACCGTCGTGGCGGACGCGACGGGTGCGTCACCCGCTTCGTCATGCTTTCGATGACAGCCCGCCATCAGCAGTGTCGCAGCGGCGATAACGGTAAGGACGCTCGATCGGTGACGAGTAAAAACGGTAACTGACGGTGGGATCAATTCATTGTGCTCCTGATTGCTGTGCATGCGTAAGGATATGGATCTCGTCAAGATCGGTCCGGATGCGCGCCTGCAGCTGGTTCAGTTGGGTCCGGCTCGCGCCACTGCGTTTGGCGGCGTCGAATCCGGCGAGTGCGTCCTTGAGGTCGGCCTGCGCCTGCATGCGCTGCGCGTTGACCAACTGGTGCGCGCTGTTGTCCGCCTGGTCGTTCGCGGTGCCGTCCGCGTTGAGCAGGTTCGCGCGCAACCGGTGGTCGCCGCGCACATCGTCTGCGAGCATACCAGGATCGCCGGTGGACAGTGCCGCATTCATCGGCGCATGCGGGCGCGAAAGGCTCGCTTGTATGCCGGACGCATTGCCGGCCAACCCTGCGGATGCGGATGCGGACACGGGCGGGGCAGCGGTGGCCGCCGCTGCCGGAGTCGCCGGCACCGGCGCATCCGGCTTGAACGTGCGCGACGTGATGATCTCCACGCCGTCCTCGTGCTGCACGGTCACCGTCTGCATCGCCGCAACCGGCATGGCCGCCGCGGCAACAGGCGTGACCGCCTGCGCGCGCGCCAGCCCGCAGAGCGAGAGCGAAAGGGCAAACACCACCCATCTGCCGGTGCGCCCGCGGCGGATCGCACGCGCGTTGTTCCGCTCGAGCATCGATCAGCCTCCGCGATACGGCGATTGCATCCGCACGATCGCCTCGGACTCGATCGGGATCCGGAAGTCGCCCGATATGGCCGAATAGCCGTAGCAGCCGTTCATTTTCGTCGGCAGGCCGAGTCCGCCAGAGTTGCCGGTCGAGTAGATGTTGCTGATGCCGTTCACCAGATAGAAGATGACACGATTGATGAATGGCACGTACAGGTCGTAGCAATACGTAACACTGATCTTCAACAGGTTGGCATCCTGGATCGAGAGACCCGAGCTCGATCCGGTTTGCGTGTTCCGGTACATGAGCGTGTCGTTCGGAATTTCGGTCACTGTCTTGCCGGCATAGTAGTTGGCGCGCCCGAAATCCGAGAGCGCCGCCCCGGTGGGGCTGATGACGGCCAATGTGGTGATGCCGGGGTTGCGCGCCTCGATGGTGGCGGTCGCCACGGCCATCTGCTGCGTCGCAAGGCCTGTCGAATGTGCGAAGAGCGGCGCGATACCGCGCCCGAAGCCGTTGAGCATCGCAGTTTTCTGGCCATTCTCCACCGCCCCGGCGCGCGCTGCCATCAGCGTTGCGTAGTTCACCGTACTTTTTGCCTGGTAGAGCAGCGCGAACTGGATCAGTCCGAGACACAGCAGAAGCAGTACCGGCAGCGCGATGATGAACTCGGTAGCCGACTGGCCGCGCTGCCCTCGTCTGCGTCCCGCGCGCCCGCTGCGTGGGCACGGTTGACGATACGCCCGCTTCATCGCGCCTCCTCCGGGTCGATTATCAGTTGAAGGCCCGGCACAAGACCCAGCGCCTCGCCGCGCCCCGCCTGCAGCTCGAGCACGGCGGCGGCGCGCCAGTGCGCACACAGCCGCCGCGGACGCACATGATCGCGTATGGCCACGATCCGGCACTCCCGGTCGACGAACACCACGTCGATGGGCACGTGCATAAACCAGGTGTGGACCGAATTGCACGGCCGAATGAGTAGCGCATCGCGCACCGCAATCGACCTGCGTCCCATCCAGCCTTTCATCCGGTCGAACATGCCGGTGGCGATGCGAAGGTCGAGCGCGAGCGGCTTGCCTTGCGCCGATATACGCGCGGCCTTCACAGCAGCCCCTCCTGCATGAACTTCATCACGATAGGAAAGCCGAGCACGATGAAGGTGATCGGGAAGATGAAGACCACGAGCGGAAAGATCAGCTTGACCGGTGCCTCCATGGCCTGCTTCTCGGCGCGCTGGAAGCGCTCGGTACGACGCTGCTCCGACTGGAATCGCAGCGTCGTCGCAATGCTGCCGCCCATGCGTTCCGACTGGACCACCGAGCTCACGAAGTTGGTCACTTCGCGAATCTGGAGGCGATCGTCCATGCGGCGCAGGGCGTCCGCGCGTGGCAGACCCGACTTCAGGTCGCGCAGCACGTGTTCGAACTCGCGCTTGAGCGGCCCGGCGGGGCCTTTGCTCACCGCCTGCGTGAGCGCGCCGTTCAGGTTCAGCCCCGCTTCCATGCTGAGGGTAAGAAAGTCGAGATACACCGGTAACTGCTTTTCCACCTGTTTGACGGTGCGCGTGCGGATGTCGCGCAGCCACAGGCGCGGCAGCAGCGAGCCCAGCAGGCCGGCTGCGAGCGGCAGCAGCAGACTGTCGCTGCCAAGCCAGTGCTCCACGAGCAGCGACAGCGAGAACGCAATCGCCGCGGCGACGAGCGACAGCGAAATGAACTGGCGTGCCGAGAGCAGGTAGCTGCGCCCGGTCAACTGCAGCTGGAGTTCGACATGCTTCGCCACACTCGCCGGATAAAGCCGCCCGAAATGGAAGTCGAGAAAGCGCACCAGCGGCCAGAGCACACGCAACGGCGTTGAAAGCGGATCGAGGAATTCCCGGTCTTCGCCCGGCACCCGCTTGCCGAGCACCGAGAGCGACCGCACGATCAGGCCCAGAAACAGGATGAGCCCCAGAAACAGGCCGAAAGCGAGAATGATAGGCGTAGGCATCGTGATCACACGTCGATGTTCGTAATCTTGTTGATCGCCTTGTAGCCGAGGAATTCCATCACCGCGATCACCGCGAGCGTGGCCCAGCCTATGGGCTTGTTGAAGAGCGGCGCCATCGCCGTGGGCTCCATGTGCGAGAGCACCACCATCAGGAAGACCGGCAAAAGCGTCATTACCCATCCCTGCGCTTTGCCCTGGGCCGTGAGCGAGCGGATCTTCCCCTCCATCTGCTGTTTGTCGCGCAGGGTCCGCGCCACCGTTTCCAGCGTTTCCGCAAGATTGCCGCCGACTTCCCGCGAGATCGAAATCGCCGCCGTCGCCATCAGAAAGTCCTGCATCGGAATGCGCTTTTCCATGTGCGTAAGCGCGTCGGCCATATCGACGCCCAGACGGATCTCGCGAATCAGCAGCGCCAGTTCCTGGGAGATGGGCGGGCGCGACTCCTGCGCCGCGCTTTCGAGCGCGACCGGAAAGCTCGCGCCGGCCCGCAGCGCGCTCGACACCATCAGCAGCGCGTCGGGCAACTGCTTCTCGATCTGATGCAGCCGGCGGCTCTGGATACGGCGCACGATAACGCGTGGCGCAAGCAGGCTCGCCGGAATCGCAATGGCCGTGAGCACCACGTTCTGCGTCACCACGTACACGGCAACGGGAAGCGCGAGCACGGCGAGCGCGCTTAACGCCGCAACCTGCTGCGTGCCGATGAAAATGAACAGATCCGCGAGGTTCGAGCCCACCTCGTCGCCCACTCGCGCCGTGCGGCGCAGGAACCACGTCTTGCCCTGCGAGACGACACCCCACAGCACCACGGTCAACAGCACGAATATCGTGCCCAGCATCCATGCCGTATTCATCGGGACACTCCGCTCACTCCTGGAAGATGGACGTGTCCACCGCAATGCCGCGGCGGATCAGGTCCTGATAGAAGTCGGGAATGTAGCCGGTGGAGTGGAACGTACCCTGTACCTTGCCTTCGCTGTTATAGCCGCTTTGCCGGAACACGAACACGTCCTGCATCTGCACGGTGCCGGATTCGATGCCGCTCACCTCGGTCACGTGCGTGACGCGCCGCGTGCCGCAAGAGAAACGCGTCTGCTGCACGATCAGATCGACTGCGGACACCACCTGCTCGCGAATCGCGTGGACCGGCAAATCGAGGCCCGCCATCAGCGTCATCACTTCGAGACGCGAGAGGCAATCGCGCGGCGAGTTGGCGTGCGCCGTGGTAAGCGAACCGTCGTGGCCCGTGTTCATGGCCTGCAGCATGTCGAGCGCTTCGCCGCCCCGGCACTCGCCGACGACGATCCGGTCCGGCCGCATCCGCAGCGTGTTCTTCACCAGATCGCGAATCGGCACGGCGCCCTTGCCTTCCATGTTGGCCGGGCGCGCCTCCAGCGAGACGAGGTTGCTTTGCGAAAGCTGCAGTTCCGCCGCATCCTCCACGGTCACGATTCGTTCGTTATCCGGAATGAAATTCGAAAGCACGTTGAGCAGCGTCGTCTTGCCCGACCCGGTTCCGCCCGAAATCACGATGTTGGCGCGCCGCTCGACGGCCACGCGCAGGAATTCCAGCATCGGCAGGGAGAGCGAACCGAAGCGCGCGAGGTCTTCGCCCTGCAACTTGCGTTTGGAGAACTTCCGGATCGTGATGTTGGGTCCCTTGAGCGCGAGCGGCGGAATCACGGCGTTCACGCGCGAGCCGTCTTTCAGGCGTGCATCGACCATGGGCGAGCTTTCGTCGATGCGCCTGCCCAACGGCGCGACAATGCGCTCGATGGCGCCCAGCACGGCCTGATCGTCCGTGAAGATCGTGGACGATTTGGTCAGCTGGCCGCCTCGCTCGATAAAAATCTCGTTGTGGCGGTTCACCATGATTTCCGTGATCGTCTCGTCGGCGAGCAGCGATTCGAGTGGCCCCAGACCGATCACTTCGTCGAAAATGCTCTTGAAGAGCGCTTCGGTGGGAATGCCCGGGCGCTCGAAGAGCGGATCCGATGAAAGCACCGTGCGCAGCAACCCGCCCACCGTGGTGGAGAGTTCTTCCTCGCTCATGCGCGCGACGTTCAGGCGGCGCAGGTCGATCGCCGCAATCAGGCGCGCGTGGCCGGTCTTGCGCAGGTCGATGCCCTCCGGCGTATTGAGCCACTGCAAGTCGCCGGGCTCGGTCCCGGGGCCGGCCAGCGCCGCGCCGGCGGCCACCGGAACGACGGGCGCGGCAGGCTGCGCCCGCGTAACCGGCGCCGCGGCAGGACGCTCGTGCGGCACGGCCACGACGCTGTCCGGCAGCGTGTCCGCCATGGCCAGCCCATCGGTTCCCGTACCCAGGAACCGGGTCGCTTCCACCCGGGGGACTTCGTCCTGCTTCACCAGCTGTGGGGCGACGGATTCGCGTCCGGCGGCCAGCAGCGGTTCCGGGCGCATCACGACAGCCTCCGCTCGCGCAGCATTAGTCGCGTCCTCCACCTTGCGTCCGTGCCCGGCGCCGGCTTCCACCAGATGCAGCGGCTGAACCGCCGCACGTCCCGAGCGCGTCACGGCGATCCGAAACGACGCGATCTCGATCTCGTCCGTGTCCGTCAACGGGCCATACGAGGTGATCGGCTGCCCGTTCACGAGCGTAGAGGCAATGCCGCCTTTGTCCTCGATGTACCAATGCCCGTTGCGCGGCTCGATCACCGCCTGGATCTTGCCGATCAAGAGGCCCTTGAGCACGATCCCGCACCCCGGATCCTTGCCGAGCGTCGCACCCGCCTTCAACGTGTGGATCTGGGCTTTCCCGTCGCGGCCCGTGACCGAGACCTGCAATTGCTGGATGTCTTCCATCGCACACCCCCCTTCGTTCGTCGACTGCGTCAGTGGCCGTACATCGCGCGGCCGGATTCATCGGGCGGCGGCGAGAGCGCATTGCGGCGGGCCTGTTTCTCGTCTTCCTCGCGCAGCGCTTCGGTACGCCTCTGGTTCGCTTCGGGCAGCGGACTCGGGTCGCCGTACTCGCTGCGATAGTCCGCCTGAATGTCGGAGCCGCTCGTCGTCATCTGGGTAATCTTGTCGCTCCCGGAATCGACGATGTAGGGCGTGACGAGCACGATGAGGTCGCTCTTGTTGTTGCGGAAATCGCTGGACTTGAACAGATGCCCGAGCACCGGCAGATCGCCGAGCAGCGGCATCTTGTCGATCGCCGTCGAGGCGTCGGCGTTGATCAGCCCCGCAAGCGCGAGGGTTTCGCCCGGGCGGATCGAAAGCTGCGACGTGGTGCGCCGCGTGATGAAGGCGGGATAGCCCTGCACCTGCACGGTGGGGTCGATCTGGCTGATTTCCGTGAGCAGGTCGGTGGAGATGACGTCGTGCGCGTCCACCGTCGGCGCGATCTCGAGGCGAATGCCGTACTCCTTGTAGATCACGTCCTGCGCGCCGAAACCGGCGGACACCGGAATGGGCACTTCGCCGCCCGAAAGGAACGTCGCCTTGCCGCCGCTGCGCGAGTTGAGTTCCGGCGACGCGAGGATATAGGCGTCGCCATCGTCCACCAGCAGATTGATCTTCGAGAAGATCGACGTCGCGATGCCGAGAAATGCGCCGCTCGCCGCGCCGCCCGCCGAACTGGGCGCATTGTCGAACGAAGCCGTGCCCGTATCCGGGAACGGCTTGTAGCGGCCCGTGCGCACCGCGTTGCCCGCGAACGACGCCTGCGGACCGTTGATCTGCTGGTCCCATGCGATGCCGAGATTGCGCTCGGCGGTCTTCGAGATTTCGAGGATGTCCATCTTGAAGTGAACGGTCTTCTTGAGCGAAGCGCCGTCGTCGGGCTCGATCAGGTTGACGACATCGGGCATGTTGCCGAGCGCGGCTTTCACGAGGTCCTGCTGCTCGGGGTGGACCTTCCCGCGCACCACGAAGCGGTTGCCGTCGGCATCGATATGCAGGTCCTCCACGAAGCCCAGCGAATGCTGAAGCCGCGAAAGCGTGGTCGCGCGATCCTGCTCCGAGACGGAAATCTTGCTGCGCAATACGATGCCCGACTCGTTCCAGACCACGAGCGACGTATCGCCCGATTGCTGCGCCAGCAGGAGGAGCTGGTGATCGACCACGGACGCGTTGACCACGTCGCCGTTACCCACGGCCACGCGCTTGACCTTGCCGGCCACCGGAATGACCTTGACCTCGCCCTTGTAGAGATAGAGCGTAGAAGGCACACCCTGCGCATATTCGACAACCGGATCGCCGTCGTCGTCGGCGCTATCGGCCGCCGCACGATACTTCACACGACGTATCGCCGCGGGAGGAAGCACGGGGGCCCGGGTCGCCTGCACGGCCGGGGCCGGCAACGCGCCTTGCGCCGGAACCGGCGGGGCGCCTTCGGCCGGTGCGGCGGGAATCGAGGCCGGCGCCGAGGCCGCGCTCGCGGCGGCGGCAGCGATCGGCGAGGGCTGGGCCCCGGGCGCGGACGCCACCACGGTGCCGCTCGCCACCGCTTCCGATTCGGCGTGCCCGTGGACGGACGGCACGACGAGACTCATCGCGCAAAACAGGTGCACTCCCCGAACGATGTGCCTCGTTCTGCGTTGTCGGTTATTCGTCATGGTTGAATAGCTTCTGATTGGAATAGAGGATCCCTGCATCGAACCGGCGCGGCGGTCACTTTGCGCTTGCGGACCCATTAATGGCGTTCTGAATCTGCTGCATGGCGCGCTGCTGGGCGTCGCTTAGCGCCGCCATGCGCTGCTCGACGTCGGTCACGTTGTGCGCACGCGTACCCGCCGGCGCACCCGGCAGTTCCTTCCCGTCGAGCGGCGGCCGCGTCGAGACACTGCTCTCGCCCTTTCCGCCCACGATGTACTGAATCCCCCCGCTGTCGTCGTCGCCAAAGAGCGCGGCCTGCTGCACCGAAACGGGTGGCGTCGCCGCCTTGTCTGCACGGTTGCGCAGCACCGCCCGCAGCGTGCCCACTTTCTGCGCGAGCGCGATCTTCGCCGCTTGCTCCGGATTCACCTGCAGGGTCACGCTGTCATATCCCGTACGCTGCTGCGTCTCGTCCTGCCGCGAGATCTCCTCGCCGTAGTCGCGCGGGCGCGTATCCCGGCCGGTCGCGATCACCACGAGATCCGACAGCAGAAGGTTCGCCGATTGCCCCGGATCGCCGGAGCCCTTGTCACCGCTCGACGGTGCGATCAGAAAGAGGTCGATGCGGTTGCCCGGCTGCAGCATGTTGTCGGCCGAATTGGTGGCGTCGATGTCGATCGTGAGCGCGCGCGTGCCGGGCTTGAGCATGTCGCTGAAGTCGCGCACGTTATAGGCGGAAACGTCGGCGCGGCGCACCGGCGTGCCATGCTTCACGGGGCGCACCAGGGTGAGGCCGTTCATCGAATCGAAGTCCTTCGCCAGCACCGTGTCGTCGTAGACGAAATCGGCGGGAACATCGCGTGCAGCGAAGTTTTCCGAGTTCAGCGGCGTGCCGGGCTTGAGGTCGGCGACCGGAACGACCACCGAAACCTGATTCTGCGTCTGCATGGACTCCATCAGCGATTCGCGCATCGCGGCTTCGCGTCCGGACATATAGCGGAACATCCACCAGGTGAGCAGCGCCGCAGCAATGACGGCAACGCCGAGCAGGACCCAGGGGTTGTTGACGAGCGTGTGTGTTTTAATTCTTTTCAACATCATGATGAGCCACGTTTGACTGGTTCAGGGCATGGACAGCGCGTACGAGTACGCGGAATAAAAAGACTTGAAAGCGGCCAGCAACTGCGCCATGACCGAGTGATCGCCGCCAATCAGCGCAACGACGATAAGCAGCACGATCAGCACATATTCGACGTAGGCTTGCCCGGCGGCGCGTGAGCGCGGACGCGGCACACGCCGCGAGCGTGTATGGCGTGCCCCGGCCGCCTTATTCATAGGAGACATTGATCACCACCGAAGTCGAGCCCCGTGCCTGCGTGAAGGCGGCATCGAGGCGGTAGGCGTCCTTCTGCACGGCAATCGCGTAGCCGAACGGCGCACTATTGGGGCGGCCGATCGCCGGACCGCCGGCAATCGTGTGCCAGCCCTCGCGCTTCAACTGCTCCGCATAGGTGGCGCTCGCCTCCTGCGACGACGCTGCGGGCAACGACATCTGCACGGTACGCGCCACCGTTGCGCCATCGTTGCTCGTCATGTCCAGCAGGATCTTGCCCTGCGGCAGCGGATAGTTCGCAGGCCGTAGCATGCGCGGCAGCGTCTTCGCCTCGCCAAGACGCATGGCGCTGTAGAGCCCACGCACCGGCGCGGACTGCCCCAGCGGCAACTGCAGCGTGTAGCTGCATTGCGAGGACATGCCGCTGACCATCAAGGTCGACTTGTCCTGCATCCGGTGCGCGGCCACACCGTGTTTCGTCCAGTACTGGACGAAGGCATCGGCGACCTGACTCGACGAAAGATTGAACGTAATCAGCGCCGCCTGCGCAGGCGTTCCGTTGATCACCATGTCGCGTCCGATCCAGGCCACCTTCTCGCCAGCCACGGGAATCTCGTCGCAAGTGTCATCGGCCAAAGCGTGCGGCGCAGCACAGGCGAGCACCCACGCAAGCGCCGCAGCGCACACTGCTCGCGCCGGCAATGCTGCTCTGGATCGCCCGCTGCGAGCGATCCGCGCGACGAAAGCCCCCAACGCGTCCATCATCGGTTCCCCAGACGATCTTGCGGCACCACGTCCGGCTCGATGCGGCCGAGGTCCAGATGTGTAATGTCGACACCGAATGCCGCCAGTCCGTCGAGTCCGTACTCGATCACCGAGCCCTTCGCCGTCGGCACGGCGTCGGCAATCATCGCCTTGGCCTTGTCGCTGCCGTCCGGCGTCCACGTGTTGGTCAGCAACACGTTGCGATCGGCAAAAGTCACGCCTTGCCAGGAAGGCCACAGTTGCGTGAGCGTTGGATTGTCATAGCCCATGTGCAACGAAACGGTGGCCGTCTGCTGGTTATTCACCGGGAGAGCGAACCCGAGGCCCACGCCGCTGACCGAGCCGAGCATGCCGAGCGCCTTGTCGGCGATCGTGCCGGTTCCGCCGCTCGATGAACTCACCTGGAGATCGTTGTACTGCCGCAGCATGTCCTTGCCCGCCACGTCGCGCCATTCCGGTTCGGGTGTCGAGGCAAGCGCGTTGGCCGATCCATCGTTCGCGGTGAGTTTCGTGTCGTGCCCCAGCACGCGCTGCGCAACCTCGCTGCGGATCCGGGCATCGCTCTTGGTGATCGCGGTGCCATACGTCGGCGACCAGCTGGTGTCGTCGAAATACACGGTCCGCTCCCATGCCGCGTAGCGCGAAGCCGAAAGCGTGCGGTCGCGCGCGTCGCTCAGATGGCCGATCATGTTCAGCGCGAGAAACGCGAAGATGAGCGCGCTGCCAGCGACCACCAGCGCCTCCACGAGCGCCTGTCCGCGCTGCGCGCGATAGCGGCGCGAGCGTCCAATCGACGTCCGGTGCGACCGGTTCATGGCGCCCCCGCCGATTGAGCGAGGTCCGCAGCCTCGACCGCCGCCAGATTGGTGTCCACCAGTGAGGACTGCCAATAGGGATTGAAGAGGCTCGGGTACTCCCACCTGTTGTCGCTGCGCCGCCAGTTGACGAGGTTGATCAGCGCGCCCGCCGCCCCCGCCGACGCGTCGGCCGGACGGATGAAGTACGCGCTCGCGCTCGAAACCGCACGCAGCTGGTTGTTCGCGGTGCCGTCCGTCACCTGCAGCTGTCCACTCGCGATCTTGATCTGATCGGTGGTGGATACCGAGGACGAGGGGCGCTGCACTTCCACCGTGATCGCTGGCGCACGATTGAAGTCCGTGCCGTTGGCAGGCGTCTTGAGCGTTGCAAGCTCGAGATATGGCTGCAATCCGGCGTTGTCCGACGAGAGCGAGCTTCCCGGCCCCTGGGTATATTGCTTGCGGGCGGCGATCCGCGTCAGCACGCTCGTGAGAGAACCGCCGAAATTGTCATAGCCGCCATACCCGCTGGTGCCGGGATAGGATCCGGCCGGGCCGTCCGCCGCGCCGCCCGACCCGGCCGCGTCGATGATCGGACCGCCCACCGCCCCGATCTCGAAATAGCAGATCCAGCCGCCATTCACGTCGGTCGCATCGAGGCCTTCCCAGCCGCGCTTGTCCTGGCGAAGCTGGGTGCCGCCGAGGTGGTTGTTGTCCGCGCCAATGAAGCTGGCACCCGGGCACCATTCGATGATGCTGGCAACGAACGGGTCGCGGATGTTCGCGCCGCGCTGCTGCACGAACTGATCGAGCGTCGTCTTGTCCGTTACGACGTCGGCGAACCGGTCATCACCCGTCGCCCCGGCCGGCGTGTTGCGCTTCATGAAGTTGAACGTCGAATTCAGTGCAAGCGCTCCGCGCGTAGCGAAGTAGGTTTTGGTGACGTGCGAGTTGGGTTCATTGGCCTGCGCAACTTCCTCCGCCACCACGGGTATCTGCAGCACGATGGAATCGTGAAATGCCGCCTGCTCGGTGCTAAGGACGCTGTCGAACCCATCGAGGGCGACTGTGGCGAGGCGCGTGGCGATATCGAGCGCACTCTTCGCTGCATTGAGCAGGGGGCCGCCGGTTTCCTTCGGCATGATCCATGGCTCGGAAATCGCCGCCGACGACTCAATGAACTCGTCGAACCTGTGCGTGTTCGCATAGGTGCCGGCCAGCTCGTCCACGTACGACTTGATACTGACCATTTGCGCGACCGCCACCTGATTGGCAATCATCGCGCGGTTGGTATAGGCGGCGAAATTCAGGTCGCGGGCCTGCAGCACGCCCACGCTGTACGCGGCGGAGTCGGCCGTGTCCTGCTCCTTGGTCTTGGCATGCGCGAGCTGAGCCGCATTGAATGCCAGATACAAGGCGGCCGCGCCGACCACGAGAAAGACCAGGGCGAACGGCAACGCCTGCCCACGCTGCCTGCCGCGGCCGCGAAGCCGTTCGGGATGGACTTTCATCGCTTGGCTGCACCGGGGCCGGTTAGTGGTTGCCGTTGTTGTACGTGCTCAAGGTCTTGTTCTGATTGGCCTTCGAGCTCGCATTGCCAGCCGACGTGTCCGCATTCTTGATGGCGTTTGCCGAGTTCGAGTCGCCGGCCATTTCCAGCGCGAGACCGGCCGTCTGGTTGCGGATGGTCTGGCCAAACGCGGCATACACGCCGATCGCGGCAACCGCGATGAGCGCGACGATGATGATATATTCGGTCATGCCTTGACCGAGCTGGCGACGGCGGCGGGAAATGGATTTAGCCGCGGGTCTGGATTTAAACATAATGAACTCCTGTAAACTGTTAAAAGCCAATAAATAATGACACCGCCGTGAAAGTGGCGTGCGGACGCAAACCACCCGACTCTGTTCAAGCAACGAATTAAAATAAAAAGACAAAGCTATCCCGCGCCAGGATATACAAGGCGAAATGGAAGCCAGATTTTCAACGGGGCTGCAAAACAGCCACCAGCAAGGCTCACGGCCTGTTCAGCTATTTATTTGCTGGACTTCAGCACGAAAAAATTACCTCACCCGCTATTTTTTCTCCGGTTGCACGCAGTTTTTACTTATCCTCTGTACAAAACGTGTAACACGGCGTAAGAATATCTTCGAGCTCGTTGCGCAGTCAACGGAATAATTTGTAACAGAGATTAAAGCTGCCAGCAATATTGCTTTATCCGGTTGAGAATTAGGCACGCATCTACCCATCCGATAATCAGACTATCGAATCGACGATTAAATGGACAGGCTAACCAGTATTCGAATATTTATCGCAGCGGTGGACGAAGGCAGCTTCGCCGCGGCTGCGCGGCGTTTTGGCCTGTCCGCTGCGATGGCAGGCAAGTATGTGAGCGCGATCGAGACGGAACTGAATGCGAGACTGCTTCAACGCACCACGCGGCGCCTTACGCTCACCGATATCGGCTCGACCTATTACGAGCGGTGCAAACGGATTCTCGAAGCCTATGACGAGGCCAATCGCGAGGCCACCGATGCCAGTCGGACCGCGCATGGCGTGTTGCGCATCGCCGCCCCTGTGACGTTTGGGTCGATGCATCTTGGCGGCATCATCGCCGAGTATCTCGAAGCGCATCCGCACGTGAACATCGAGATGTCGCTTGGCGACCGCTATGTCGATCTGCTCGAGGCCGGTGTCGACCTGGCAGTGCGAATCGGGCGCCTGCCCGATTCCGGCTTGATCGCCCGTCAGCTCGCGCCGTGCCGGATGGTGATCTGCGCCTCTCCTGACTACCTCAAGCGCCACGGCACCCCGCGCACCCCGGACGATCTTCGCCAGGCGCCGCGGCTCACGTTCAGCGAGGCGGTTTCCAGGGGCGACTGGACACTCGTCGACGCCAAGAATCGCGAGTACGTGATCAACGGCCCAAGCCGCATGGCGGCCAACAATACCCAGATGTTGCTTGCAGCCGCACTCGCTGGCGCCGGCGTTGCCTATGGGCCTACTTTCGTCTTTGGAGAGCAGATCGCGTGCGGAAAGCTGGTCGAATTACTTCCCGAATACCATGCCTCGGAGATCGCGATCCAGGCCGTATATCCCGGCACCCGGCATCAGCCGCTCAAGGTGCGCCGCTTCCTCGATTATCTGGTGAGCGCATTCGGCGACGAACCGCCATGGGACAGGCAGCCGCCTCAACGCAAGGCCATTTCCGGCCGCGCTGTCGACGAGACGAAGCGATCGAATTCATAATCGAATAGCGATTCGCATGCTTTCAATTCTTCTCGTGGCGAGAATAGCAATGGGGTCGATCGCGGCGCCCTTATGCGACGAAGCAACTGGCTCCGACAATAGGGTTTCGCCCACGGTGCCTTTCTGCGAGACGCAGCTTTTCTCCGCAGGCTTGCTCGGTGTTTCGTTGACTTCCTCATCAATAGCTTGACCCTTGAGAGCCTGTGCAAGCGCCCGCATAGAGGACTAAAACTCGATCCCTCAAGTATTTCGAAACCTGATCAATATCGGGCAGATTCCGATATAGATGAATGTTCGTCGCCCCTTCGTGAGGCGGGCCTATCTCGACTCCGCTTCCGGTGAACTTCAGCGTAATCTTTTCGACGCGGAAGCCCATCGCTTTTGCTACAAAAAAATGGCCGGCTTCGTGCTGGCCGATGGCCTGATATTTATCGACCTCTTGTTCTGGTAGGCCCATGTCTCGCCTGTAGTGTTTTCTTATGTGGCCCAGGCATCGAGCGCGAGCGTTTTCGATCGCCGCAAGCACGTCATCGGCGTGAACAGGCCGTGGCGCGGCGCAGTCAGATACCTGCTGCCATCAACAACAGGCCGACCGCCGCAGGCAGCGCCTGAATGTAGAGAATCTTGCGGCTCACGGTTAATGCGCCGAAGAGACCCGCAATCAGCACGCACACAAGAAAGAAAATCTTGAACGCGGGCGAATGCAGGATCAGACCGGCGATCAGGCCCGCCACGAGAAAGCCGTTGTAGAGCCCTTGGTTAGCCGCCAGAACCTTGGTCTGCTGCGCGAAATCGGCCGTGGTGCCGAAGGCTCGCCGGCCAGTGGGCTTGTCCCACAGGACCATTTCCAATACGACGATATAAAGGTGTATTGCGGCGACGAGGCCGATTACGATGTTGGATAGCATAGGGTGGGTTCGGTTCTGTTGGGTCGCTCAAGCATAGTCGTTTTGCACGTGTGGCGGCAATCCATCGGCGGCAATTGCGTTTTCCTATGCGCCGGTCCGCCGACAGGTGGCCTTCCATTGGTTTCCCGGACGGGTTCACTAGCCTGTAATGCGCTGCTCGAACTGAACCGGGCTAAGGAAGTTCAGTGTTGAATGCCGCCGATACGGATTGTAGAAGCGCTTGGTGTAATCGAACACATCTGCCCGAGCCGCATTCCGGGAGCGATAGACGTTTCGGCTGAGCCGCTCCGTTTTCGGGGTACTAAAGAAGCTCTCCAAATCGCCTCGGCGGCTCGTGCTGCGGGTATGCCTTCTTGCTTGAGCGAGGACTGGAAGTCATCGCTGGTGTACTGACTGCCCTGGTCGCTGTGGTGTATCAATTCGGCAGGTCGGCCGCGATGCCAGAGGGCCATCAGCAAAGCGTCTGCAACCATCCTGGCCTGCATCGTATCGCTCGTCGACCAGCCAACGATACGACGCGAGAACAGGTCCATGACCGCCGCGACGAGCAACCAGCCTTCGGCCGCCCAGATATAGGTGACGTCTGCAACCCACTTCTGGTTTGGCGCATCGGCTTCAAACTGGCGTTGTGGATGGTTCGGCGCGATGCCATGCGCTGCTGATGTACAGGTGCTCCCCGGCGTTCGCCGTCGTCGTTGACGAGCTTGCAGTCCTGCCAGTTTCATCAATCGGGCCACCCGATTGCTGACGAATCTCGATTATGTCCGCGAGATGTTCGATTTGCTCGAGGCAAAGCTGAGCGCAGGAGCCAATTATGCGGTGCTTGCCGGTCTGACGAAGGGTCCGGACTTCGATGTCAAGGATGGAACGTTGAAGACGATGATGTCAAAGATCCATGCCGAGCGGAAGGTGCTTCGCGTCAAGTGTCCCTGCTGTCAATCGGAGGTTCCCGAATCGGAGATTGGTGAGCAATACCGCAACGAGATTGCGGTGCAGGCTGGCGACGTTATCGCAAGCTTAGTGTAAATCTTCTATCAATGTCGACGAGGACGCGTGGATGGCGGCAAGTACGGCTGTGCCGTTCACCATGGCAACCCGGCGGTTGCCCTGACGCCTGCCCACGGGGGAGAGTTAGCGGCAGCCAGCTCTCTGGCCGGTCATGGCGTTGCGGTTTTCGGCTGCCAGCTTGCGCAGGGTCCCGAGCCGCGCTGGCCGGTGCCGACGCACGGTCCGTCGCAGCTCGGGCAAACATGGCGGTTGATGACTGCATCGTCGACCCGCCAGACGCTGGCGGTTACGGCATGCGTGTCGCGACGGAGGGCCCGGGGCAGGTTTCGACGTAAAGCAACCGGCAGGCTGGCCTGAAGGCGGATTACATGTCAGTTGCGGTCAGGGCCACGGTAAAAATCCCGTGCTGTCTGAGGCGGTCGTCCGATGAGACGTTCGAGGTCACGCGTGACCTCGGAGAACTCACCCGCCGCGATCGCCTTGAACCATGCCGCGAAAAAGTGCGCCACCGCCTCCGGGAATCCTTCCTTGATGCGTGCTTCGACGAACTCGGCAACGGAGACTGCACGGTAGTCGACCGGTTGCCCGCTGGAGACGGACATCGCCTCTGCGATGTCCGCCATTCCGACCGCCTCGCTGCCGCCAAGCGTATACAGCTTGCCTGCATGAGCGTCGCCGGACAGCACCACAGCAGCACCTTCCGCAAGATCGCGCCGGCTGGCAAAAGCAGCAGGAGTATCGCCCGCAGGCACGCGGATGCCCGAAGCAGTCACGTTCTTGCCGAACGGTAGCGTGTCGAAATACATCGTGTTTCGCAAAATCGTGACGTCAAGATCCGAGGCTTGCAGCAGCGCTTCCGTGTCCCGTTCCCATTGCGTCACTGGAGGAATTTCGACGTTGCTGCCTTTGGCTTGCTGGAGCGAGACATAGTGGAGATGTCGCACGCCGGCCCGTTTTGCCGCGTCGACGACGTTCGCATGCTGCCTGAATGCATCGCCGAACGCTGGCGCAGATACCAAAAGCAATTTCTCCACTCCCGCGAAGGCGCGCTCGAGCGAAATCGGGTCGAAATAGTCCCCGCTCCTGACTTCGACGCCTCTCCCCGCAAACGACTTCAGTCTGGCCGGATCGCGAGCGAGCGCAACGATATTGTCAGCGGGAAGACGATGGAGGAGGAATTCGACGACCTGGCTACCCAGCGCGCCGCTTGCTCCCGTAACGAGAATCCTGGTCATGGCGAGTCCTTATGCGACGGTTTCGGAAGGTGTGTCGAACTGATCGGCCTTCCCGCCGGTGTACATCTGGCGGGTTTCGGGGTCGTTGATCATCGTGTGGGGGAAGCCCGACGGAATTGTGCTCACTTCGTCCAGATGCCCGATCTGCTGGGGTGACAGTGTCACGTTTGCTGCGGCCAGATTGTTTTCAAGCTGGGCCAGCGTGCGCGGCCCGATGATCGGGAGCGCACCCTTCGCCGCCACCCAGGCAATGGCGATTTCGCCCGGTGTGACACCGACGTCCCGTGCCACCGCGATCAGTGCATCGAGGATGGCTGTACGTTGGGGGGAATTTTCGGCCTGAAACACCTTTCCACCGAACCCCTCCGCGCGGCCTTTCTCACCCTGGCGATACTTGCCGGTCAGCATGCCACCACCAAGCGGCGACCACGCGACGACACCGAGGCCGAGCGCCTGGCCGGCCGGAAGAAGCTCCTGCTCGGTACTGCGCGCGACGAGGCTATGTTCAACCTGAAGACCCGCGATAGGTGCAGCACCGCGCAGTTCGGCGATCGTCGCAGCCCGGGCCACGCGCCATGCCGGAAAGTCGGACAGGCCTGCGTACAGAATTTTTCCGGCCCGCACCAAGTCGTCGAAGCCACGCACGATTTCTTCGACGGGTGTGACTCCATCGGAGACATGAGCCCAGTACAGGTCGATCCGGTCAGTCCTGAGGCGCTTCAGGCTCGCCTCGACTGACGCGACCATCGCCTTGCGGCTGTTGCCAGTCACGAGAATGCCGGAACTGTTGTCCGTGCGCATCGAGAACTTGGTGGCGAGCACAAAGTCATCGCGCCGGCCGCCCAGCAAATCGCCGAGTATCTCCTCGGACTCTCCAAACTGATAACCATTGGCGGTGTCGATGAAGTTGCCGCCCGCATCAGCGTAGGCGTCGAAGATACGACGGGCTTCATCGGGTGTGGCGCCATGTCCCCAGCGCGTGCCGAAATTTCCCGCGCCCAGCACCAGCTCGGAAACACGCAGACCGGTATGCTTTCCAAAAAGCTTGTAACGCATGAATCGTACTCCTTAATGAATAGATAAAACCTCTTTAAGGTTCGAAGATGCTGCGGAGTCGGACCGCGGCGTACCACCGGGCGAGGGCCGCCCCCTCCCGCTGCATGTGCGACGCAGATCTGTCGTCAGCGTGGATTTCTAAGGGGCTTCAGCATCAGCACCGCTGTCGCAGCCAAGCAGACTGTTGACGGCTGCATCGAGTATTCGACCGGAAAGGACTTCGTCTTCAACGAGGCGGGACAGCAGAAGGGCACCGACCATCGTCGAAAGCATAACGACGGACTCGGTTTGCGGTCTGCGGGTGGGCGACGCTTGCCCGGCACGATCGAGTACTGCTATATACGACCTGATACCCGCTTCGAAGCTTCGGATCAGGTCCGGGTTGCGCCGCGCAGCGTCGGCGCCAAGGGAGGGGAAAATGCAGCCGGTACCGATCTGGTCGCGGTGCGGGCGCGACAGGTATCGCGTGATGACGGTGGCTAATGGATCATCGCCACCGTTGTCCACCATATCCGACAATCCTTCTGCACTATCTGTCAGCACACGGTTGCAGGCTTCAACCGCAAGGTCGTCTTTCGACCTGAACTGCTTATAAAACCCGCCCTGGGTGAGGCCTGCCGCGCCCATCAGATCGTTTAGGCCGATACCGTCGAAACCGTGCTCGCGAAACAGCCTGCCGGCGGCTTCGATGACCTTGCGTCGATTCTCTTCTGCTTGCGCGCGACTGACTCTCATAGCTTTTCCAACTGGTTTGGCTGGATTTATTATATTGTGACCGCAATCTATTTGCAATGGGCCTTCTGACGTCGCCATTTACTGCCGTTCGGGTACCGCACGCCGCAAGCAATCGCGATGAGCGAGGGTGACATTTAAATTCCAGGAGGCGGGAGTGGGGCTACGTTTGCTCGCCTACCGGCGGGTAGGGATGAAAGCCGGGAAGTGAGCTTGACCATTCAGGAAGCACGCGGCCCGTAGCCTTGGCTATGTTCTTTGCAGAGGATTTTCGCGACGTGCGTGGGGTGGGTCGAGGGAATTCATCTGCGTCATGCCATCCTGGACAAGCGTTTCAGTAACGCTCCGCCAAGGCAGTAGAGCCGGCGTGATCGACAAGATCACGCCGGCAGACGCGCGGTCAGCTTCTGATAAAGGAAAGCAGGTCGGCATTAATCACATCCGCGTGGACAGTCAGCATGCCATGCGGATAGCCCGGATAGACCTTGAGTGTTGAGTTCTTGATTAGTTTTGCCTGGAGCAGCACGGCGTCCTCATACGGCACGATCTGATCGTCGTCGCCCTGCATGACGAGGGTAGGGACATCGATTGCTTTCAGGTCCGCGGTCTGGTCTGTTTCCGAGAATGCCTTGATGCACTCGTAATGTGCGTTGGCTGCGCCCATCATGCCTTGGCGCCACCAGTTGTCGACGACGCCGTCGAGAACCTTTACACCCGGGCGGTTGAAGCCGTAAAAGGGGAGGGGTACCTCGCGGAAGAATTGTGCCCGGTTAGCTGCGAGTTGCGCTCGAAGCCCGTCGAAAACATCGATCGGCGTACCGTCGGGATTGCTGTCGCTTTTGACCATGATTGGCGGGACGGCACTCACGAGTACCGCCTTGGCTACCCGGCCTTTGCCGTAACGGGCCACATAGCGTGCCACTTCGCCGCCGCCGGTCGAGTGGCCGATATGGATCGCGTCTCGCAGGTCAAGGTGCTCGACGACGGCCGCTACGTCTGCGGCGTACGTATCCATGTCGTGACCGCCGGACGTCTGGGTCGATCGCCCGTGGCCTCTCCGGTCATGGGCGATGACGCGATAGCCATGCTGGAGAAAAAACAGCATCTGGGTATCCCAGTCATCCGAACTGAGCGGCCAGCCGTGGTGGAATACGATGGGCTGACCTTGACCCCAGTCTTTGTAAAAGATTTCGGCGTGATCTTTCGTTGTCACAAAAGGCATTTGTTTCTCCTATGACGTGCAGAGGTAGGCCGGGCCGTCCAGATGGCCTGGCGGGAAAACCGGATGCCTTGCCGGCACCGGCATTTCTGGCTTCCAGGCATTCCATTACTTTCCGATCGGCCCGCATCCGCAGCAGCTGCAGAAGGAGGGGCGGTCGGGCGTTACGCGAAATGAAACACGGGTCCTGTGCCGCTTTGGGTGTCCAGCTTTATCCCGGCGCAACGGTTTTCGTCTTCGACGCCGCGGAATAGCGGAAGCGTCACCACTATCGTCGAGCGCGTGATAGTGGAATCGGTCCGTGCGTCATGAGAGGGGAGGCGCACATGGCCCGCTCATGGATCTCGATATATGCTCTGATGTCCTTTCAGAGGTCAGGGTCATCGCCGGGCTATCCGGGCAGCGCTGGTGTCGAGCGAGGGGAAAAACACAACCATCGCCAATACGGTCCCGGTGAGACGGAGGCAGGTCCTGGCAGATGAGGGTTGTCTCGATGATCGTGCGCCGATTTTCCTCCGCCTGAGCGCAACTTGCCCTCATGAGATTTTCCTCAGATAGCTCGCGTCGATTATATTGCAGTCGAAATCTATCTGCAACGAACAGTTTTGTACTTCGTATGCGTCATGGTCGCGCGCTGTTGGTTGTCCCGCCGTGTAGGAAGATGCGGCCACGGCACTTGACAGAGGTAGGACGTTTCAACGAGTCGCGCGCTGGGAAGTGGGAACCGTATGCATCCGCTGGCTCTGCTCCTCGCACGGTTACCTGCTTGATGGCTGGGTGTTGATTTTCACGCAGTCTTAACCCGCTGGGGATGCGGACAAAATCCTGGACTACTTTGGAGGTAGTTCATGTATTCGTACGAAGACCGCGTTCGGGCGGTCGAGCTGTACCTGAAGCTTGGCAAGCGCATCAAGGCGACAATCCGCCAGTTGGGTTACCCGACGAAGAATTCTCTTAGGGCTTGGTGTGAGGAATTCGAGAAGAGCGGCGATCTGCAGAAAGAGTATGTTCGCGCTAAGTCGAAGTACTCAGGGGAACAGAAGAACCTGGCACTCGAGCATTACGTCAATCACGGGCGGTGCTTTAGCTTCACCCTCCGGGCATTAGGCTACCCCTGTCGCCAGATACTGACGGCGTGGGTTCGCGAGCGCTATCCGGAAACCAGGAAATACGTGGTTGGCAAACGAGGGCGACCGATCGCGTCATTAGCCACCAGGCAGACCGCGGTGTACGAACTGTGCACACGGCAGGGAAGCGCACAGGCGGTGGCGCGAAAGCTGGACGTCGACAGGGGGACCCTGTACAACTGGAAGAACCAGTTACTCAGCCGGGAGGCCCCTGCATCCATGAAATGCAACAAGGGATCCCCATCTTGCAAACCGGGACGCCACTTTGACCCGCCGCGAGAATCTACTTGCAGAGTGCGCGTACAAATGACAATCCTTAACGAGATTCAACGGTGGTCGGAAGGGTTGCCGGCATGGCAACAGCACGCAATCGCGATCTTGTACGAGCGGGCGGAACTCTCAGCCCATGAATGGGAGCGTCTATGTCTTGCTCAAGGCAGCACACGGCATCCCAGATGCCAAGAATCGTGAACATCGGTCGTTGACTGCCGAGCAGGTCGCGGTCGCCCAGATCAGCGCGTCAAGGGTCCAACTACACTCGATCAAAGACCTTAAGGGCGTCAACGCGTTGGCTGAAGGGAAGACTCTCTCGTTCTCTCCAGATGGACTTACCGTGATTTATGGCGACAACGGCGTGGGCAAGTCGGGCTACTCACGGGTTTTAAAGCAGGCCTGTCGAGCTAGGGACCAGTCGGAAAAAATTCGTGGCAACGTCTATGTAAATTCGATCCTTCACGAGACGCCATCGGCGACATTCAATGTGACTGTTGACGGTGTTGCCGCTGAGTTCTCATGGGAGGAGGGTACGGCTGCGCCCGCAGAACTCTCGACTATTGCTATCTTTGATTCGCACTGTGCTCGTGCATATGTCGACAATCACGGCGATTTTGCCTACGCACCTTATGGTCTGGACATCCTTGAAGGCCTCGCAAAGGTTTGCGCGCATCTAAAGGAACGGGCGAATGCTGACATGCGTGCGAGCCAGCCCAAGACGGATGTCTTCAGTAACCTCTCTCGGAGCGCTACCGAGGCCGGTCGCTTGGCACTGGGTCTGTCTGCCAAGACGCAAAAGGCGGATGTGGAGCGCTTAGGAACGCTCTCGGAGGCCGAAACGCAAAGACTCGATTTGCTCACCAAGATGCTCGGCGAAGCAGATCCAAAGAAAAAGGCTGCGGAGCTTCGCGCTAAAGCACTTCGCATTGATGGCCTTGCACGAAAAACCGCCGAGGCGTTGATCGTTGCGTCGGACCAGAAGATTACTGATCTTCGCACTCTGATCCAGAGGTCCGAAGTTGCAAAGGCCGCAGCAGCAGCGGCTGCCAAACGATTCGAGGCTGCGGGTGGCCTCGAAGGCACTTGCAATCAGGCATGGGGCGAGTTGTTCGGAGCCGCGCGCGCGTTTTGCGCCACCTCAGGGCCGGTCAAAGCGTTCCCTAAGCTGAGTGCGGACTCCAGTTGCCCGTTGTGCCAGAACGCGCTTGGCACCGACGGAGCTGCGCGGCTGCTGGCATTTGACGAGTTTATCCAAGGCGAGGCCACCGCCGCAGCGACGAAGGCGCGGAAGGAGGCGGTAGATGCATTCAGAGTCATCGCTGATGCCCCGCTTGACCTCGCCCTAGACGAAGCACTCAAGCACGATCTGGAGTCGCAGCAGGAGCTAATCGAAGGATGTGCTGCTGTACAGGTCACGGTGCGCGCTCGCCGCGAGGCAACGCGAGCCGCCGCAACCCCTGGCAGTGGCAGCATGTGGGACCAAGTACCCGCCATGGTCAACAGCCCGGTCGAAGGCCTTGTATCGTTGGTTGCACAATTGCGCGACACGGCGAAGGCGCTGGAGGGGACCATGGACGCGAAGGAAAGGGCGACCACCTGTCGATCCGACGCTCCTCCTGATAGGGATGCCGCTTTTCGGGGACAATCTCTTTGCGGTAGCGTTTTAGCGCTTCGGCCAAGGTCGTGCGCTCAGCTTCTGAGCGATCTACGAATGAACCGGAATCCATCTCGCCTTCGACGCGGCGAGCCCACTTCTGGGCCTGCTGCTTCGTGTCGAAAGTGCGGTAAACCGGCTTGTATCCACGCCGACGGATCTCTGCGCGCCAATATTCCCCGCGCATGACTGATGTATGCCATACCAGACTCCATGCGAAAGATTGAGATCGCTTGGTCTGGATTCTTCCGTTCCGGCAGATTTCCGGCAAAGGCCAGTTTTTGACGCCTGCACATGTGGGCTATAGACGAAAAAAAAGCACCGCGATCGCTCGCAAGTGCTTGATTTCCTACAGCTAAATTCGTTGGTGGGGCGTGAGTGACTCGAACACTCGACCTACGGATTAAGAGTCCGTAGTTTTATTTTTCGCTCACCAAAAAATTAATAAAATCAAGATGTTATGCTGCTAAAAATTGCACACGGCTTGCACATGGTAGTGGATTTTTGGGTCATGTGCAATGCCATTGCACATGAATGTGCACGGCTCATTTGACCAAGCTGAGCTGCGCGGTATGCGTCGAGCCTGCCGCCGCGCCGCCGGTTCCGACAATCACGCCGCCGCAGCGCTTCATGACTGGAACGACGTGCGCCAGGTGCGGAAAAGCTCGCGTAAACACGTCAGCATTCTCAATCGTGACGACAGACTCGCCGTCGTCTAGCCGGCTGCTCAGGCCGTGCGCACTCAGATAGTCTTTGTGAGCGAGCATCTCCCGGTACGTCTGCATACCGGCGCGCACGCAGAAATCGTGGTCACACACAGTCTCGATAGTGTTCCCGCAGGGCATCTTCGTCTTCAGGAAGCTGTACAGCGCCTGGCGGTCTTGTGCAGCGGTGCTCGCGTCAGCATTGCTCGATACGAGTCGCAGCGTAGTCGTGGTGGTCTGCTCGCTCATGGTTTGTAAGCTGTTGTGTGGCTAATCCGTAAGTGTATTGAGCGCATCGCCTGAGAGGTCGGAATGCGCGCCTAGGCTATGCGCAAAAACAGCGGCGAAAATGCGTAGGGTAGGTGAGCTCTCCGACGTTAGAGAAGAGTCATATGGTTGACCGGTGTCCTCCGACTTCGTAGATTGTCGCCGCCGCTACTGCACGTTGCTAACTGGCGCTCACGTTCCCGTAATCTGAATCCGCCCGGCAACGACTGACGGACGGGTCGCACGAATCCACTGTTCAGGCGCATCTTCGGTCGAGGGCAATTCTTCTGCGGCTCCGCCAATCGCGACCGCCAGTTGGGGATAGAGTGGACGCATTTCCTCCGCATCTCGTGTAATCCACTCCGGCGTCGCGTCCACCGTCATCCGTTGAATCTTGCGCCCGCGGACTTCGACATAACCACGTCCGAGCGCGGCCAGCATTGGCAAACTGGAGCTGCCACCAGTTAGAATGACCTGTAGGCGCACAGGGTCCATGGCGAGGTAATTGAGGTAGGTGTCGTCCACCGCATCGAGTGCCTCGCGAAAGCCCCGCTCCAGATGCTCGGCAAAGTTACAAACGGCCGTTCAACTGCAAAATTCTTCCTGCGTGATGGTCCCGGATGTGCTGTCGGAGAGTCGGTATTCGAGTTTTCCGGTCCTGAATAACACTTCCTTGAGCACGCGAATACGGCGGCGCAGGTCGAGCGCGACGATTCTTCCCTGCAGTGTGGTCGAGTCAATCGAGCCTCGGTCCATGATGAATTTCTGAAGCAACTGGTCAATCTTGTCGCCCGCATAATTGAGCCCGCGCACCGATGCTGCGACCTGAAATACCTTTGGTTCATTGACGCTCTGATTGCGGAGCGCGAAGAACAGGCCAAAGTCAGTTGTGCCTGCACCGGCATCCACCACCATGTAGGCGTCAATCCGATTCTCACTTACCTCAATCGGCGTCGCTGCAACGGCAACAGGTTCGGGTACGCCCTCAGCTACCAAATGGTCTGGGCGTTCACCGAGACGCTTCAACTCATCAATTGTCGCCTTCAAGCGCGCAACGGGAATGCCGCCGCCCCATTGTCCTGAAAAGGTATCGGCAAGCACTTGGGCCTCGGCGAGTAGACCCTTCATCAGGCTATCAACCCATTGCGCCTGCTGCTGGTCCTTGCCACAGGGGCGCGCAAACCGCCGCCGAGCATAGCGGGCCGCGGGCTTCCCTTCGGCGTCTCGTGCGACGAGGCAAATACCCGTCATGTCGGTCAGAAAGGCTAGATAGGCTCGCAGCAAATCGCCTTCCGTCAACCTGACGTCCGTCGGGTTATACGTCTTGTGCAACAACTCGGCGTCCAGATTGCCGTCGTCCCGAAGGCTTAGCCAACTCTTGATTGAATCAAGCCGCTCACGCCCAGTCTCCTGTGCGTTGACGCTCTTGTCGATAGCTTCGAAACCGAAATACGTTTGACCGTCATCGTCAATGAAGACCGACGAGGGCAGCGTATAGCCCTCCCTTCCCGCGGCCATTCCCAGTTCAAGGTCCAGATGGTCACCCCTGCCGGAAGTTGCGAAGGCCTTGGACATCGCGGTGCCGAAATCTAGGCACAGCAAGACGTCGCGCTCGCTGGACATATCTTGCTTCAGGGAGTCGAGCACCAGCTCCACCGTGGGTGCGGGTGGGGCGGGATGCTCGAGTGGAGCAGCAGGTCTCTCGGCGGCAGGTGCCTCCTCGTTTATTGTCACCTCCCCGGTAAGGTAGTGGACAGCAAGAGCCAGCGCGTCACGTTCCGGGCCGG
Organism: Paraburkholderia sp. J12; assembly: GCF_905220215.1. NCBI lineage: Bacteria > Pseudomonadati > Pseudomonadota > Betaproteobacteria > Burkholderiales > Burkholderiaceae > Paraburkholderia > Paraburkholderia sp. J12. The sequence continues at coordinate 515,451 of NZ_CAJMZC010000002.1, read as the reverse complement.
ATATGGTTCCGACTTGCTGGTTCTTCGCACGGTCCAGCAAACTCGCCAGCAGATAGCCAGCAATCTTCTTGTCCATCTGGTCCCCTTTGTCAAAACAACTGCTTACTCGACGATGCCCCTGAGCAGCACATCCCCGACCGCACCATCTCCGCGAACCCTGACAACCGCCGGCTGCCGGACCACCATGCGTGCCCGTGGACTGTCGCTAACCACATCAAAGAACTTAGGCGAAACCTCCATCTCCTCTCCAGGCGTACCGAACAACTGAACATTGCGCAGCGAGGCAACCTGTTCCACCTGCACGGCAGCCTGTTTGACACGTTCGAGCAGGCCCTGTGTGGGGGACACGAGCGAGGGTTCGAAAATCTCCAGGCCGGAAAGTAGTCGCTCACGCATCCCTTCACCGGCATGACGAGCCAGCCTTGCCGCCTCAAGCGCAAGCCCAATGGCGGCATCCGCACTGCTAGCCTCGACCTCAACAGCAGCAGTGCGCAAGTCGCGCTCGGGCCGAGCGCGACCAGTCTCCAGCCAGGCACGCACTTCTTCATCGAGTTCTGGATGCCGCGCCGCCAAGTTCTTGGCGATGGCCCGGGCTCGCTCTGGATACTTGCACAACACGTCGAGTTGTTCGCGCAACGGCTGATTCCGTTTTCCCTGCCGCCCGAGCAGCAGAAGCGCTTCAGTGACATCTGTCACTAGGCGCTCAAGCGGCTTGGCCAAGGCGTCTGGCCAGCCGCTTCCATCGAAAAACCGTCGGCAGTAGCTGACAACCTGATACATCGTCGGCTCCGCTACAACAGAAAGGCGGGTTCTCACAATGTCATGGACCGTCAGCAACACCTCACGGGTTAGTTCTGTCTTCGCCTTGTCATCCTGCGGTTTTCCGGTCGCATTCAATGGTCCAGAAACCAGCGACATAAGAGCTGGTCCAGGGTCTACTCCCGCTTCCAAGTCAGATTCGACCAGTACCGCACGAAGGCTAGAGAGGGTTCGGGTCAGCCTTTTTGCTAAAGAGTCGCCCGGAGACTCGGTCGAGGGCTTCACACGAATGAACGCTTGTGCCAAGCCAGTGAGCGCGTCTGTCAGCGTGTGTGAACGGGGCAGCAATGCGCCAATGAGTTCCGTGCGAGCCTTTTCGCCCTGCTCCTCGTCGGCGACGGAGCAAGCCAGATAGTCGGGCAACCACGCTCGCTCAAACAATGCGCAGGCGCGGGCGACGTTGAGCCTGTCATCTGCCTCCTGCAGGAGCGAAAGCGCGGGCAACTCGTCGATAAATGCCGGTTCGAGCGCTTTTGTGATGGTGGGCAACCACCGCTTGATGACCTGCGCAAGCCGAATCGACTCGGCAATTGCAACGAGACGGAGCCGGTCGTCCGGATGATGGCAGGCATCGTGAAGCAGCCTGTCCCGCCCCGCGATGACAGCCGGATGCTCGGCCTCCTTCGGCAGAAACTTAACGGCAATCAGGCCAGTCAGGGCATCGCGCCGCTGCTCTGGTGAAACGTCACCGGCGAACGTGGCGAGCAGCGCTGCACTTTGGGCGTTGCTTGATGGCGCGTCTGACATCGGTTTTCCGTATGACTATTAAAGGCAGATATTGTACGGTCCGAGACGCAGTCTGAACCTAGCGGCCTCTTCTGCATCATCACTCGATGAGGCCCTAGTCCTGCCACGCCAATGCAGCAGTCAGCTATCGATGGCGCCGACGACGGCACCTATCGCCTCTTGCCGTGAGGCAGATTGTAACTTCACGATGGGGATAATCATGAGCACCATCGCTGGCTATACTCAAATGCAAGCAACTCTCTGCTTGCATTTCCTCAGGTATTTGGCTTTCGGGGTGGTTAGCTGAATCTCTCGCTGCTACCCCGCTTTTTTTACAAGCGCCGCCTCGTTTGCCGGCCAACGGGCTACGATGTCACGACTCTGCGCCCCAGTTCTTGTCCTGGTAGCCAGCGCCGCAGGCAGAGCATGTTTGTGTTGCAGCATATGACGCGGAGCGTCATTTACATAAACATCATAATCTTCAAAGAATAGGTCGCTAACTCAGACGGACGCCATAAATGACATCTACATATATATGCTTCGAAGGGACCTCGAAGGGGCTTCGAAGCATCTTTCATCCCGTCGGAATGAGCTAGCCTGGCCTCGAGCGAGGCTCGGTCTATATCACCGCTGGTGGCGGTAATCATTTGACTCGTTTGTGCTTATACCTATCTGCAGGAGTCGTTCCTGTATTAGGAAAAACAGGAGTCAAGGTGCAAACAACGAAGATGGTTTTCTGCCCGCTGTCTGGAGAGCGTGGGCCGGTGCCGGACATTGCTGCCGCCTGGCGCGAACAACATCGAGTTGCCTGGATGTTCAACCCATGGACCGGTGAGCCTCGGGGCCTTCGTGACATCGAACAGGATGTCGACGGCCGGTGGATTCTTCCGCCAGGCGAGCAGGTGGATGAAGAGTGGGACCGGCATTTCATCAAGTTGTGCCGGGCGGATGGTGCGCTCGGACAGTTCCGGCTGGCAGGGTGGAGCGGCATGGTCGATATGCAGCAACTGGTCGTCACAATCTTTAAAGACGAGCAGGCCTTGATATTCAGGCTGACCGACCCTGACGAAGAGGAACGTTTCTACACTCTGCTGCATGATGAAGCTTGGCGCCGCATCACGTCCTGACCCTAAGCCCGCCTTGAGCGGGCTTTTTACGCGACCTTTCTCTCGATGGTCTGTCATTGCAGTTCACGCATATGAGGGTTGCGGGCGGCTGGAAAGCCAGCGTTTCGCTGGAAGGGTGTGCGCCCGTGCGGCACGAAAGACGTTTGCTTCATTTTCAAATGTATCGTGATACATTTTTCTGATACATTTCTCCAAACCAATACAAAGCAGACCCACATGACCGACAATCTGTTCGCCATTTGTGAGCCGCGTGCTGACGTTCTCAAAGGGGCCCTGCGAGAGAGCGATTTTGCCGCCGACCTCGCGCAAGTGCTCAAGGGGGATGCGCCGGATGAATACAAGATTCCTGCGCTCTTCTTCGCCAATACCTATCCGACCAAGGGGCTGAAAAATGTCCTCAAACTGGTCGCGCTCCGTGTGCTTGGCCGCCCGGAACAGGTCGGCGCCATCTTTCGGTTGGACACGCAATTTGGTGGTGGTAAAACCCACACCCTGATTGCACTCGCACATGCCATGCAAGGTCTGCAAGGCGTCGCCAACGCAGACGAGTTTCTCGAGGCTGCCTTGCGGCCTTCATCCCCCGTTCGCATCGCCGCGTTCGACGGTGAGAACGCTGACCCGGCAAATGGACGGCGGCTCGAAGATGACATTCGCGCCCACACGCCTTGGGGCGAGTTGGCATATGCCTTGGGTGGCCCCGAAGGTTATCGCCTAGTCGAGGCTAGTGACCGTGAAGGCATCGCTCCAGGCGCGGATACTTTGCGCGAACTCATCGGTAGCGAGCCCGCACTCATCCTGGTCGATGAAATTGCACCTTACCTGCGCAAGGTTTCAGGGCGCAATGTGCAGCGTGCGGCCGAACAGCTTGCTGCCTTCCTCACAGCTTTGATGAAGGCGGTCGAGAGTTCGCCCCATGCGGCGCTCATCTTCACTCTAGCGGTCGGGAGAGATGGCAAGGCGACCGACGCTTACGCTCGCGAAACACAGGAAATCGCAGCATTCTTTGCAGAGGCGGAAAGTGTCGCCGCGCGCAAGGCAACGGTCATTGACCCTACCGAGGACGACGAGACTGTCAAGGTCATCTGCCGACGCTTGTTCGCGCATATCGACCGCGACAAGGCGGAACAGGTCATCGCGCAGTACAAAGCCCTCTGGGACAGCAATCGCGAGCAACTTCCACCCGCACCTGCGCAAGATAGGCGTATCGACGAGTTCCGGGCGGGCTATCCGCTGCATCCTGAGCTCGTCAAAGTCCTTACCCAGAAGACTGGAACACTGGGTAACTTCCAGCGTGTGCGCGGCATGTTGCGCCTTCTGGCCCGAACTGTCGCACGGTTGTGGGAGCTACAGCCCGCCGATGCTTACGCGATTCAGACGCAGCACATTGACCTGGGCTTCGAACCCATTCGCCTTGAACTCATCACGCGCTTGAAGCAGGACATTTATGTGCCTGCCATCAAGGGCGAAATTGCCGCTGTCGACACTACACCTGCCTTGGCTGAACAACTCGACGCGGGGCCGTTCAAAGGGCTTCCTACTTACGGCTCGTATGTTGCGCGCTGCGCTTTCATGCACACCCTGGCGTTCAATGAGAGCCTCCGCGGTCTGAATGTGGAAGAACTGCGCTACGCCATTCTTGGCCCCGGCACTGACATCGCGTTCATCGACGACGCCCGCAAGCGTTTCGTGACGGACTCGGCGTATCTGGATGACCGCCCAGGCGCACCGATGCGTTTCCTTGCCGAGGCGAACCTCACGCAAATCATCCGGCGGGAAGAAACCAATACCGACCGAGACGAGGTGCGTACGCGCCTCAACAGCTACATCCGTGACCTGTTCTCCGGTCCGAACCTGAATCTCATCCCGTTTGCCTCCGGTGCCCACGACGTAGCTGACGACGACGGCAGCGGCCGCCCATACTTGGTCATGCTGGGATACGACGCCGTTCAGGTATACAGCGACGCCGTGCGTGTTGACCCGCTGGTTGAGCGAATCTATATGCACAAGGGTGCAGGCAACGACTGGCGCCACAACCGAAACAACCTCATGTTCCTGGTGGCCGATGCCGCAGGCACGCCTAACATGAAGGCCAAGATGCTGCGGAACATCGCGCTCGAGACCCTTCGGCAGACGGAAAAGCTCAAGGACCTGGCGGACTACCAAGTCGACAAGCTGCGGGAATTGCACGAGCGCTCCAAACAGGAGCTTGCGGTAGCCGTTCAACAGTGTTTTCGCCACATTTTCTATCCGTCGCGCAACCGGCTGGATGGCGCATCGTGCGACCTCGCTCACACGGTAGTCGATATTCAGACCGCGTCAGACCGCCCTGGTGATGGTCAGCGGCAAGTCGTGACACAACTTCAGAACGCGAGCAAGTTGCGCTTGCCAGCCGACCAGCCGGACTCACCTGTATACGTGCGTGACCGCACTCCGCTTAAGAAAGGTCAAATCACGACGGCTGCCTTACGTACGGAGTTCCGGCAGGACCCCTCGCTGCCGATGCTGGTCGGGGATGACGTATTTATCAAAGGCATCCGCCTCGGCATCGACCAGGATGTCTTCGTCTACCAGTCCGGAGAATTGCTGCGCGGCAAGGGCGACCCGCATGCCGAAATCAAGGTAGACGAGCAGTCCTTTCTCTATACCACCACCTACGCCCGCGACCACAACATCTGGCCACGTCCGGAGCCGACATCACCGGCAGAGCGGGGCAGTGAAAGCGAAAGCAGTTCCGGCGGCGCAGGAGTCGGCTCATCGACCGGTGGCTCTCGAAACACGGGGGACGTTGCGCCGCCACCGACAGCGCCTTCGCCTAACTCCGTTGAAGCCGAAGACGTTCTCAAGGCCGCGCTGACTCAGGTATTCGAGAAAGCACAGCACAACAAGATTCAGGCATTCGCGACGATGACCATCAAGCCTTTCGACAAAGGTGATGCCTTAAAGCTTATGCCATTGGTTAAGTCTGTGCCAAATGCACAGAAACGTGTAGAACTGGAGGCGTCCTTTGAGACCTCGACCGGGTCTACGGCTGGGGTTGAGTTCGGGGGCGACATTGACGACGCCATCGTGCTCAAGGACTACCTGGAACCGCAGTTCCGCGCTGCCAGCGATAGCGACGCTGTCGTGACTTTCATCCTGCGCTTCGAGCCACCGCTACAGGTGCAAGGCGCGTCGGCGGATGGACTTATCCAGCGACTGACACGACTCGTGTCGACTGCGGCGCACGTTATCGCGACCGGCATAGACACGTAGGAAATCAAGGAGCAGCATGGGAAAAGTCACTACATTGCGTAGCGTGAGCAGCAAACAACATTCCGCGCTTCCGCACTACGAGCTGCGTGCGCGTCGCCTCGCCGGCACCGATATGGAAATCGAAATCTGGCAGTTGCCGGCCAGTGCCACGCCGCACATCAAACAGCCCACTTACATTGCCGGGCTGCGTGGCCGCAACCTCTCGCTCATCGAGCACCGTCTGCTGCGTCGCATGAAGCAGGTACGAATCGACCTTCTGAATCTACCTGCGATTGACGCTTTGCGTGTTCCTGTCGACGAGGACATGGCCATCAACCTCGGCCTGTTCCTGCGCGTGCTGGCGCCGATGCGCAATCGTGAGCACATCGCCGCCGTAGCCGCGGGTATAGAAGCAATGACGAAGGAAGAAGCCGGCTACTGGCTTGGCATGGCGATGCATCGCAAACACCCCCGACGTGTGCTGATGGCGCTGCGTTTCCTGTTGATTGAGCCGAGCCGGTAAGGCGCGCACATGCGTGAAGTCACAGAAGTCCGCGCACTCCTTGAGCGACTGGAGGCCGAGGAAGCCGATGCCCTAGAGGCCCAGGACCTTGATTTCAAGGAATGGCCGGCCGAATCCAGGCAGGCCATCCGGCTCGCCGTTGATATAGCTGTCTGCATGGCCAATGGCGGTGGCGGCACAGTCGTATTTGGCGTACGAGACAGAGTGGTCGGTCGAGCCAAGGCCATCATCGGTGTGCCTCCGGAGGCCGATAGCCATCAGCTCAAGCATGACATCTACGAGCGCACGGCCCCCAAGCTGACGCCTGAGGTGTTCGAGCTGCATGTGCCAGAAGGCACAGGTCGGTTGCTCGTCATGCAGGTACATGGAGGTCTGCCGCCTTATACCAATACCTCTGGTAGTGGCTCGGTACGCAAGGGGCGTGACTGTGTGCCGCTCACCGGCGACTTGCGCGACAAACTGATGGTCGAACGTGGCAGCGCCGACTACTCAGCAAGCACGCTCCCGGAAGCGCCGGAAACGCTTATCTCGGCTGCTGCCATGGAGCGCTTGCGCGACCTGGCACGCGAAGAGCAAGCTCCTACAGACCTGCTGCGACGGACTGACTTCGACCTGCTTGCTTCGCTCGACCTGTTGCGCGAAGGACGCCTGACGCGCGCCGGTTTGCTTATTGCAGGGCAGACCGACGCCATTGCACGCCATCTATCCAATTTCGGCTGGACGCATGAACGCATGCGCAGCGCCACCGCCTATGACAACCGAGTGGATGGCCGTGAGCAAAATGCGCTCGCGCTGCCTTTGGCCTTGTCTGCACTGGAGAGCAGCATCAATGCGGACAATCCCATCACGACGGTCGAGCATGGACTCTATCACCTGGAGTACCGTGCCTACCCGACGATTGCTTTACGTGAGGCCTTGCTGAATGCGTTGTCGCACCTCGATTTGAGACTCGCGAGTCCAGTGCTCGTAAAACAGTATCCGCGGCGCTTGGAAATCACCAACCCCGGCGGATTCGTCGGCGGCATTACGCCGACCAACATCCTTCACCATCCACCATTAGCCAGGAATCCGCTGCTGGTGCAGGCCTTGGCCAAGCTACGTTTGGTCAACCGCAGCAACCTAGGTATTGGCCGCATGTTCGAATCCATGCTCATCGAGGGCAAGGAGCCGCCGCACATCATCGACGAAGAAAGTGCTGTTCGCGTTGTTTTCAAGCGCCAGGAAACTGCCCAGCCTTTCCGCCAGTTCATTGCTGAAGAAGGCAAGGCAGGCCGAGTGCTCGACGTGGACCATCTGCTCGTATTGCGCTATCTGCTGAGCCATCCCGAAGTCGACACAGTGACGGCAGCCGAGCTTTGCCAGCGGCGCGATGCGGAGATGCGCGACATTCTCGACGAGATGGTGCAAGTCTTCGACTACCTCGAGCGAGGTGGGGTGGGACGTGGCACCTGGTGGCGCATGAAGCCTGCCCTGCATCGGCGACTGGAGGGGCTGGGCCACGCAGAGCGTGACCAGCGTATCGACTGGGATGTTGCCAAGACTCGTGTGCTTAACATGCTCACGCAGCGTGTCAAGCGCGGTGAGCCAGGTCTTACCAACGCCGACATTCGCACGGTCACGGCCTACAGCCGCCTGCAGGTCAACCGTCTCATTCACGAGCTCGAAACCGAAGGTGTGCAGCTCAGCGGTCATGGCCGCGGTGCCCGTTATACCTACGTACCAGAACAGAATCAGGAAGATAAAAACACATGACTCAACCAGACAATTTCTCTGCCGCCACGCTTGCCGTGAACTCGGACGGAGGTTTGCGATGAGCCGCCGCCTGATTGAGTCCTGGTTGCCAATCGCTGCGCTCGGTGAAGAGAGCGTGCGCGAACGCCGCTCCATGACAGCACTGCCGCCGACCTATTACCTGCATGTGTGGTGGGCCCGTCGCCCGCTGGTGGCTTCGCGTGCGGCCATTCTGGCCTCTTTGTTGCCGGAGGACGCAGACCAAGATAAGTTCTTGCACATGGTGGGGATTCACGGAGACCCCGTAGCATCCCGGCGCCGTATTGATGCGGCTCGCCGGAAAGGCGAGCGCTTCGAGGGAGAGGCGTACAGCTATGCTCGCGCATTCAGCTATGTACCCAATGAAGAAGACCGTGCCTGGGCCAAGGCTGAACGCCGCCGCATCGGTCCAGAGAACGTTGCGGTACTGGACCCCACCGCAGGTGGCGGTTCCATTCCGTTTGAATCAGCGCGTCTCGGCCACGAAACGTATGGTAATGACCTGAACCCCGTCGCGGCACTCATTGAGCGAGCGACCATTGACTTCCCGATGAAACACGGGCTGGCGGTGCAGCGCGAGTTCAAGCGAATCGCGGAGGAATTTGTCCAACGCCGCGAAGAGCAATTGTTGCCCTTCTTTCCCGAAGAGCCAGCAGAGCGGGCCATTCCGACGAACTACATTTGGGCACGCACGGTGCGTTGTCCGCACTGCGAAGGTATCGTCCCGCTGTCTCCAAACTGGCGTCTCGCTCCGGATGGCACTGGTGCTCGCCTGCACCCGCATCAAGGAACTGGTGTGGGCGACAAGTCGCGCTACGTCAGTTTCTCCATCGTCAGTAAAGTGAAGGAACAATCGGCGGGGACGGTTTCCGCGGGTGACGCAACTTGTCCGTTCGAAGATTGCGCGCGGCTGATTTCCGGCGACTATATCAAGCTGGAGGCACAGGCCGGTCGCATGGGCGAGCAACTCTACGCCGTGGTCTTCAAGAAGAAGGTCATTACCGGGTACACCAAGGCCGGTAAGCCAAAGGAAAAGTGGGTGCGCGGCTACCGTGCTCCGCGCGCCGAGGACGATGTGTCGGAGCTGGTCCAGACTAGGCTGGCCGAGCAGATGCCGGTTTGGGAGGCACTGGATTTGGTGCCCACAGAGAAGGTTCCAGAGGACATCAACGATGACCGCCCAATTCAATATGGCATGCCGCTGTGGCGGGACATGTATTCACCGCGTCAGCTTTTGGGACATGGAACAGCGGTTGAAATTTTCCGAGAATTGATTGACGAGGAAAAGGCTGCGGGGCGTTGGAATGACGTGGTTGCCGCAGCCTTCTGCTACTTGTCTTTTTCGTTCGACAAGCTGCGAGACTACAACTCGCGTATGGCGCGCTGGCACGTCAATCGCGAAGTCATGGTCAATACTTTCGACCGCCATGATTTCTCATTCAAGTGGTCCTACGCCGAAATGGCACCACTCATTGTCGGCCTTGGATATGACTGGGCCATCGAACAGACTGCCAAGTGTATCGGTGAACTGGTTGAGTTGGCACGCCCGGATACGACGGCAACGCCCGAGGCGCCTGACCTTTTCAGTGCTCCGACGACAAGCAGGAGGTTCACGCCGCCGCCTGTTACGCTGACCTGCAAGTCAGGCGACAGCCTCGACCATATTGCCGATGCCAGCATTGATGCAGTAGTGATGGACCCACCGTATTACGACAATGTCATGTATGCGGAGCTATCTGACTTCTTCTACGTGTGGCTCAAGCGCACTGCGGGCTATATCTATCCAGAGTTCTTCCGCCGTCCATTGACCGACAAGGAAAATGAGGCGGTTGCCAACCCGGCCAAATTCAAGGGTGAGAAAGGCGCGAAGGCGTTGGCCGGCCGAGACTACCAGCATCGAATGGCTGCCATCTTTACCGAGATGCGCCGCGTGCTAAAGCCGGACGGCATTATGACCTTGATGTTCACGCACAAGGCCACAGGCGCTTGGGATGCATTGACCAAGGGGCTGATGGAAGCCGGTTTCGCCATTACGGCTTCTTGGCCGCTGAACACCGAGGCCGAAGGCAGCATGCACATCAAGGACAAGTCCGCCGCTAACTCGACGGTCTTCCTCGTTTGCCGGCCGCTCAATAATCAGGGAACGGAAACGCGCTACTGGGAAGATGTGGAACCCAAGGTGCGCGCTGCCGTACGCGAGCGCATCGGCGCTTTCCAGAAGGGCGGCATTCGCGGGGTGGACCTCTATCTTTCCTGCTTTGGTCCGGCGCTGGAAGTGTTTTCGCAAGCGTGGCCACTGGTGCGTGGTACGCCACGCCAGGATGTCGAGCAGACACGCCGCAAGCGCCGGCAGGCAGAGATTTTCGAGGAGGAGTATGACCCCTTCGCGGTGTCGCCCGAAGACGCACTGGTGGCGGCGCGCGCTGAAGTGAAGAACTGGCGCTTGTCGCAGTTGGCGCATGCCAAGCGCAATGTCGAACTCGATAACCTCACGAGTTGGTTCGTGCTGGCCTGGGATGCCTTTGAGGCACCGGTCTTTCCGTATGACGAGGCCAACAAGCTGGCCAAGGTGTGCGGCGTTGACATGGAGCGCGACGTCATCGGCAAGCTTGCCGAGAAAAAGGCATCCGACGTGGTGCTGTGGGACGCAGTGACCCGCGCAGCCAAAGGCTCGCTGGGCTTGCCAGACGGGCGCGACTCGATGATGGACGCTTTGCACCAATTGGCGAAGACTGTGCGCAGCTCGTCACTGGAGTCGGCCAATGAGCTATTGGTCAAGCATGGGCTGGCGAACGAGCCTGCCTTCCTGACAGCGCTGGAGGCTGTGCTCGAAGTACTGCCCGTGGGTAAGGCGTGGAGCGGGTTTGACCTGCCCGATGCCGCGACAGGGGCGGGGGCCGACTTCGACGCCCTGGAAAACTTGCGTCGTCTGGCACTGGCTGAAAAGGTGGCCGAGCCTGAGCAATTGAAGATGTGGCAGGAAGAAAACATCGCGCAGGAATAAGACATGCCTTTGCTGACCGACTTTGCTTGGCTGAGCAAGTACGACTACGACGATGGCCCGCTCGTCGAGCAATTTTATGTGCATGCTTTGTCATGCGCGCAGCGCTACGACCGCGTGACCGGATATTTCACCGCCACAGCGCTAGCGATTGCGGCGCGTGGTATCGAGGGCTTGGTGCTCAACAACGGGCGCATGCGCATGGTAGTTGGCTGCACGCTGGACGAAGCGGAAGTCAATGCTATCGAGCGCGGCCAGACCTTGCGCGATACGGTGGAAGCCAAGCTGTTAACCATGCCACTGCGTGGCGAGACGGTACGCGAGCAGGAAGCACTGGCTTTGCTGGCTTGGATGGTGGCACGTGGCTACCTGGAAATCAAGGTAGCCGTGCCCTGTGATGCGCACCGCAATCCGGTGAGTAGCCACGCCATCTTCCATCCGAAGGCCGGCATCATTGAAGATAAGACAGGAAGCAGGCTCGCATTCGCTGGTAGTGTCAACGAGACGGCCTACGGGTGGCTGCACAACTGGGAGAGCTTTCACGTCTTCTGTGACTGGGATGGCGACCAGAAGCACGTTGAGGGAGAGGAGCGCAGCTTCGCGCGCTTGTGGGCGGACAAGGCCAAGCGAGCGGTAGTGATGGATGTGCCGTCTGCCGTGCGTGAAAACCTGTTGTGTTTCCTGCCGTCAGACGAGGAGGAGCCCGAGCGCCTGAAGCGCGCGCGTTTGCAAGGCACGGATGCTTCTTCAACAGAGGGCGAGCCACCGCGCCAAGTGACGGCTGTCAAACAGCCGTCCGTTGAAGAGCTCCGCCGCAACATTTGGCAAACCATTTGGGCGGCGCCCCGACTGCCCGGTGGCGAGCGCATCGCCGAGGCGACCAGCGCGATTACGCCATGGCCACATCAGGTGCGCGCCTTCCAGCGCATGCTGGAGCACTGGCCGCCGCGTCTTCTTATTGCGGACGAGGTAGGGCTAGGCAAGACCATCGAAGCAGGTTTGCTGCTGCGCTTCGCCTGGCTCTCGGGACGTGCAAAACGCATTCTCGTGCTCGCACCGAAAGCCGTCATGACTCAATGGCAGATTGAGTTGCGCGAGAAGTTCAACCTCAACTGGCCCATCTACGACGGCAAGCGGCTGACTTGGTATCCATCGCCGATGATGCGCGGGCATGCCGAGAAGGATGTGTCGCGCGATGAGTGGCATCACGAGCCGTTCGTCATTGCGTCTAGTCATCTGATGCGCCGTCGTGACCGTCAACGCGAACTTCTGGATGTTGCCGAGCCTTGGGACCTCGTTGTGCTCGACGAAGCGCACCACGCGCGACGTAAGAGCCCAGGCGGAACGCAGGAAGGCCCACCTAACCTTTTGTTGCAGCTCATGCAACGCCTGCAGGCCCGCACGCAGGCGCTACTGTTGCTGACGGCGACGCCGATGCAGGTGCATCCGGTGGAAGTGTGGGATTTGCTCGCGCTACTGGCAATGCCACAGGAGTGGAGCCGCACCGCCTTCCTGGAGTTTTTTCGCAAAGTGGGCAATGAGAACCCCTCGCACGAAGATTTCGAGTTTCTCGCCAGCCTGTTCCGTGCCGCTGAAACTGCGTTCGGCGAAGTCCGACTGGAATCAGCCCAGCGCCGCGCTCCGGGCAACAGCGCACTCAAGGCCAAGCGCATCCTGCGCTCGCTGCGCGAATCGGCCTCCACACCGCGGCGTCAGCTATCCGCCGAGGAACGACGTAGCGCGGTGAGCATCATGCGGGCTTATACGCCCGTGGCAGGACTGGTGTCACGTCACACGCGTGACCTGCTGCGCGAGTACCATCGCCGGGGCATGCTCGGGACACCGATTGCCTCGCGTGAGGTTGTCGACGAGTTTCTCGACATGACGGATGAAGAGGCGCGGGTGTACGGCGCGCTCGAGGCCTATATCTCGACAACCTACAATAATGCCCAGGCTGACAAGCGCACGGCTGTAGGTTTCGTCATGACCATCTACCGCAAACGCCTTGCGTCGAGTTTCTACGCGCTGCGTCGAACGTTGGAGGAGCGCCTTGCCTTCGTGAAAGGGCAGGCACGTTTACCTTTCGATGAATTGCGTTCGAGCGAGGATGCAGAAGACGACGTCGACGAGACGGGTGATACTGCTGACGATGAAGTAGTGGACCGGCAAAAGGAAGCAGCCTTGCAGCTCGAAGAGCAGACAGACATCGCGGACTTGCTCGCCCAGGTAAGACGCCTGCCGGTGGATACCAAGGCGAAACGTCTAGCCGATGTGCTCCGTGCGCTGCAAACCGGCAGTTACCACGCAATGGACCATTCGCTGCTGCCAGCGTATCCGCAGGCGATTGTTTTTACGCAATACACAGACACTCTCGACTACTTGCGCGATTTTCTGAAAACCGAAGGTTTCTCCGTGCTGTGTTATTCAGGCCGTGGCGGTGAGTGGTTACAGCCCGATGGTCAATGGAAGACGTTGACGCGTGAGGAGACCAAGCGGCGCTTCAAGGCTCAGGACGCGCAGGTGCTGGTGTGTACGGACGCCGCAGCAGAAGGCCTAAATTTCCAGTTTTGCGGCGCACTCATCAATTTTGATTGCCCTTGGAATCCGATGCGCATCGAGCAGCGCATCGGGCGTGTCGACCGTCTGGGACAAGCTTTTCCGCGCATCGCCGTGGTCAATCTGATGTACGAAGGCACCGTGGAAACGGACGTCTATCGTGCGCTGCGCACGCGTATCAATCTCTTCACTTCGATTGTGGGGCCCCTGCAGCCCATCTTGGCGACGATGCCTGCGAGGATTGCCGAAGTTGCACTGGCCAGTCCGGACCACCGGGAACAGGCTCGGGCAAACTTGGTTAGCCAGTTGCACCAGGCTGTCTCCCAGCCACCTGCCGATGCGTTCAGCCTAGATGGAGCACTGGAGGCAGCTCTGGAGATGTCGGAGCGTGCGCCAGCGCCTTACGGCCTAGAGGAGCTCGGGCTGCTGCTTGACCGCGCCCCCATGCTGCTGGATGGTAGTGAGGCGCATCGTGTGAGCAGCAAAGAGGTCTTCTGGGCCGAGCCGGGTGCCCCCCGCATTCGTGTCACGACCGACCCGGATTTTTTTGACGAGCATCCGGAATCGGTCGAGTTTTGGACGCCAGGCAGTCCAGCCTTTCCACGTATGCCGACGAATCTTGAAATCCCAGAGGAAATAGGGCTGAGTCTTCAGGACTATCTGCGTGCGGGCTAGCCACGTACAGAGCTTGGCGCGCGGCGCGCACGAATCGCGAAGCGGCGGGGCGGGCGATTGATAAATATCGTTTACTGTTTGAGACCACCTCACCTCTTGCAGCCAAGTATGAGCAGGGCGTCTTCGAGAATGCCCTGCTGGCGATGACAGGCCCATGTAGGGCGAAGATATTTGGTCAATGTCGCGTAGGGGCGACTCCACTGGCATATTCCAGAAGAAAGCGGCACGCCAGTTCTCGGGCTTTGCTTTCAGACAAGCCGTAATATGGGGAATGTCGTCCGCCAACGTGGAGGTCAAGCCAATATGGCCCGGATGTGAACTTTGATGGCTGGTAATTCAGGCGGCGGCGCAGTAGTACCCGGACCGTTGTGCCGTCTTCATGGAGACGTGACGCCTGTTCGAAATTCTCGACGACCTCGAATTTTGCTTCGTTTTTCAAGCCGAACTCCTCTGTAAATCAGTTGGAGCTCCCATCATTACTGAAATTCATTGCCAAGAAAATATAACCATTTTGTGAGTATTGTATACCGTAAAAAGGTTATAAGCTTGGTGCATCAGTGCTTATGTGCCGGGAATGAACATCTCTAATGAGTTTGTATAGTTCAAAACTGAAAATTTGCCAACTTGACGGCGGTGCTATCAAAAATAGTCCGGAGTTGTAAAGCTAATGGAGCGTGGTGACCGCCGTAGGTAAACGAAGAGGTCTGGTTGTTCCGGGCTTTTTCTTTAGTACAGCGGCAGTCCAGGCAGCTTTTTAGACAGCTTCTTCAGCTCGGGAATATAGCGCACGAGATTCTTGTTCTCGAGCACAGTAGCGTAAGTCATCTTAGTCATACCGAACGAGTGTCCGCCGGTGGACAGAACGATGCCCATTCGATTGCATAGCTGCAATGTTTCCCAGAAGTGGTCTACCGTCGGAACATTGCCATCAACATCAGGCGTTATTGCTGTCTCAGCGAGGGCTAGGCGTTCACGCAAAGACTTTCCCTCGTGCACATATTCGAGTATCAGCTTGCGCGCGTGGTCAGCTTCAGCTTGCGTCAGCAGCGTCGCTGGAACGACGAAGTTATCGTCCGGTTCAACGGGCCCGGCTGCTTTTTCGAACGCTGCCGCAATGCGTGCAGCAATAGGGTCCACCGGCGTAGCGTCGGGGACGCTCTCCGCCTGAGCTGCGGAGACAGTTGCTACCTGGGGCGGAGTATCAGGCTCGGCATTGCCGGTTGCTCCGCCATGAACCAGGCGCAGCGAGAATTTTCGGTCGTTCACAGTGCATTTCCGTTGGTGCGTCGCGTGAGTATACGCTCTTGGCCAAGAAACTCTTGAATAACGTCGCGTGCTCCGCTATGGCTCCCGCCTCCGCTCCGAAGCCGTAATAAAGGAATGATGTGCGAGGAGGGAAAGCAAAGTCAGGCCGATTAATGTTTCATTTATTTGAATATAAATTCAATAGAAAAAAATCATGGGAAAATATCTGCCGAGGTCGCTAGGCATTTTTAGCAGCCGTTCAATAAATGGGCGCATGGGGCTTCGAAGCGGCTTTCATCGGCTTCTGGTGAGCTATACGATGCTGTAGATGGCAATTTCGTTACCGCACAATCTCACCAAAAGCACGGGGTTTTAAAATGCGCAATTTCGTTATGGTCTCGCCGAATTTCTGGATTGGGCAGACTGGTCGTGACCTCGCACGCGCTGGCAATGCTGCTCAACTGACGGCTCTCTACTTGCTCAGCAATCCACACGCGAATTACACCGGTTTGTACCGTTTGCCGCTGATTTACATCGCGAACGACTTGAACATGTCGCAAGACGCTGTGCGCGCCGCCCTCGTCGCTATCGAGAAGACCGGCTTCGCGAAGTACGATGAGAAGAGCGAGTACGTTTGGATTGTCGAGAGTGCGCGCCATCAGCTGGGCGAGCTCAAGGCGAACGACAACAAAGTCAAGTACGTGAACAAAGAGTTCGCTGCCATCGGCAAGAGCTGCCCGTTCATCGTCGAGTACTTCGAGAAGTACGGCGCTAGCATGCACCTGAAGCCGCGCAAAGATATGCCGCAGGCGGCTGTGCAGAAGGATGCTGAGCCGGCTGCGGTGGTCGAGCAAGCTGCGGCGGTGGTCGAGGCCGTGGAAGCCGTTCAGCACGTTGCAGCGGTTGAGCCGCCGGCACCGGCGCCGGCACCGACGGCGCGCGAGGTGGCTCGTGTGAAGTTCTACGATGAGCTGTCGAAGTTCGTGAGCGAGCGCGTCACGAACGGTTTCGAGACGTACGCCGGAAACGCGACTGTCAAGCAGCTCATCAACTTCGCTGAAAGCGAAGGGCACGAAGACGCAATCAAAGTCATGAAGCTTGCGCTCGAAGCTCACGATTACGACGTCGTCGACATCGACATGTACGCTCGCGAGATTATCGACATCTGAGCGAACGAGCCCCGGCCCTGCGGGGCCCGCAGCCAGGGATGAGGCCTGCGAGCGTAGCGAGCCGCCCGTTTCCGGCTCGTTGGCCAGAAACATCGCAGATGCGCGTAAACGACAGTTTTTGGTCTAGCCGCTGAAACTGCTTGTAAACGTGATAGCGAGTGCCTATAGTGAATCGCATCACATAGGATAATCAACGTGTTCGACGACGGATTTGGCGGTTTCAACAACCATTTTGGCAGCGGCAACAACTTCGCAGCGCCAGGCTTCGACACGTGCAGCTACGACTGCTCGAGCAGCTTCGACAGCTACACGCTACATGTCGACCCGCTCGCGTACGTGCAATTCCCAGCGGGAACAGGCGTCATTTTCGACCCTACCGCAGTGAACGCAGGCGTCGGCTTCGCGAACATGGCGATGGCGGAGCACGCCGCCTCGGTGCAGCTCAGCGAAGACAACTTCCGGCGCGTGAGCGCAGTGTTCGAGCAGTTCAATCTGCCCGCCCGCCAGCTCGACGCGGACGGCTGGCCTGAGCTGACGCGCAACGACATCTACAGCATGTCGAGCGACGAGCACCAAGCGTATCTCGAAGCTCGAGACGACTATTATCGTGAAAACCAGCTGTACGACTACGCGCCTGAAGCAGTTCTGCGCCGAAAAAACGAGCGATTCATTGAAGAGGCTCGAAAATCGTGCGGATATACTGGCTATGTCGACGAATCCGGCTGGTGTTGCGTTAGAGCCGTTGAGCGTTACGACTGGTTATTCGCAGATTGGAAGCGATACTATCAATATATGTATCGCTTCTATGAGCAGAACAACAATAAAGACGAATATTATCGTCGGATTTTCCGGATAAGGCAGCGAATCATCGACAAGTTTATTCCGGGTTGCACGGAGCTTGTTTTGCCTTACGTCGGAAAGGCGTATTACGATTCGCTGAGCGACGATGCAGCAAATGAATATGCTCATCTGTTTATGCTGCATCGCGCCAGCGTTTCAGCTATTGGCGGTCAGTGACAGCCGTATCCGCACATGTACGCTGTCACTTCTTCATAATCAGCTCGAGATTTAGCCAGTTTTCGAGCTACGTCGTACGGACGCCCGAAAGAGATATGCTGCCGCATTGCATCCGCGCCGTCATCCATCAGGTCGTAGATATAATCCGGCTCGCTATTCAGCTGGAGCGCAGCATCAAGCTCCGAAATTGGGTCTGCAATAAGCGTTACAGTTTCAACGTGCCCCCGGGCTAGACCGGTTTCTGTCGATATAAATCGGTAACCCCGGGCAGCCAGAGATGCTGTCGCATCCGATAGTTCTACATAATGCTCGCTTTCTATTGCGTCGCTTATCGCTTCGCATAATGCTTCGTCGCGCTCGAAGCGTCCCAGGCTTTCGCGTCGAATAACTGTGCCTTTTTCATCTGTTACAGTGATGACAAATACATCGTCAATGACATAGTTTCCGACACGAAACTCGAGTCCGAATGGCAATGTGCCGTTATAAGGACTCTTTCCAGAAATACTCTCTGAAAAAGAGTCCGCCAGCGCGCCGCCGACAGATTCAAACTCTAATTCATCGACAGCAGCTATCATGATTAGCCCTTATGCGTCTCGTTAATACCCCATGCTTTTCTAAAAATATCAAGCTCTTCTTCAGACATCTTATGTTCGTACTTGCTCGCAGCGTATCTGTTTTCCATGCGAACTTTGTTAGCGAGTCTGTCAAATACTGCGCGCATTTCCTCTGCTGTGGCTAATCCTTCATCATATATTTCGAGTGCAGCAGTGCTTTTATGCCCGGTTTGCTTCTTTATCGTGCCGTAAGGTATATTCGCTTCAATCGAACGGCTAATATATTCGCGTCGGCCAGCGTGCGCATAATAATCCTTTGGTATTATATCTTTCTTGCGAAGAAGTTTTACTCCTGACTCGTAGTTATAGAACGCATACTCGCCTTTCTTCGATATAGTCCAGAATAAAAATGGACTTTTCGCGTGCACTTGCTCCAGCTGTAATCGTATTAAATCTTCAGCGTCGGGCGGAATGTGAATGCAGCGGTCTGTGTGATTTTTCGTATCTCGGAACGTGATATTCCGCTTCTCTACATCAACGTCAGACAGTAATACTTGTTTCAGCTCACCCGGACGGCATCCGAGTTGGCGAATAAGCAGTGTAAAGCGCGCCGCCATCGCAATCCGCAAATCCCAGTGCTCCGCGGAGATTCGCAATTTCGTCTGCTCTATATCAGTTACTCGACGCTTTCTACGCTTAGTAGCCGGGCGCGATATGCTCGATACGAAGTTTTCACGGATTATCCGGCGTCGCTTTGCAAACTCTACGACAGAAGCTAAAGCAGCAACTTCGAGGCGCACGCTCGTGTTACTCATTTTGCGCTTCGTGCGCTCCGAAACAGATTGTAGTCGCGTGTCGATATAATCGTATATAAGCGACGTATCAGCTTCTAGTTCGAATACCGTCTTGTTGCCGAATGCGGCGAGCACATGGGTCATGCGCCCGCGCTCGGTAATCTGAGTCTTGAGCTTCTTGTCGGAGAACAGTGCGGACGCTTCGTACTTCGTCCACAGCTCACGAATCGTGTGCCGCTCAGTCGACTCGGCAGGAGCCTTGAGATACTCCTGCTCGGCTGCCTTCGCAGCTTCTTGCGTGTCGTGTAGCTCGTCGACTTTAAGTGTCTTGCGTCGAATCTGAAGACGCCACCTGCCGGATGGCAACTGGACGATGCTCATAGTAGTGTTTCCTCGCTTTCCCCGTGTGCAATCGAATTGCACACGGATTATCCACGAAAGCAACAAAAAAGCCGCCTAGCGATGTGCTTAGGCGGCTTCTCTGCAGTCGACGAATCGACTGTAACTACTTGATTTCGTAGAGATTCGGTGCGGCAAGAAGCTCTACTGTATTGGTGGTGGGGCGTGAGTGACTCGAACACTCGACCTACGGATTAAGAGTCCGCTGCTCTACCAACTGAGCTAACGCCCCAACAGAAGCGAAATTATGCAGGATATTTTTGATCTTGCCAAGACCTTTTCGCAAAATTCCTGAGAAAAGTGGTCGGGAGCTCGCCGACCCGCCCCGACGGGATAGCCGCAGACGCCCCAGGCTTCGCCCTGTATCCGTTTCCCCGCTGCACCGTGCTGTCCCGGTATGATGTCGCCACTATCTGGATCTTGAGCCGCGCGCCGTCCTTTCTGCTTTTTGGAGCCGCCGCCCGGCCTGCTTTCTGAAAGGCAATCAATGGACGAGAAGGCAATTCACGCGCTGCTCGAGCGCGTGCTTGCGCCGTGGGTGCGCGCGCTCGGGCTGACGCCCGTCGAAGTCGGCGAAGACAGCGTCACCCTGCGCCTGCCGTTTTCCGGCGAACTGCGCCACGCGGGCGGCGCGATTAGCGGCCAGGTGTTCATGGCCGCGGCCGATACGGCGATGATCGTCGCCATTTCGGTGGCGCTCGGCGAATTCCGGCCGATGACCACGGTGGCCCTCAACACCAGTTTCATGCGCGCCGTGCGCAAGGGCGACGTGCGCGTCACCGCCCGGGTGCTGCGCATGGGTCGCAACCTGGTGTTCGGCGAGGTGGAACTCTACGACGAAGACGGCCGCATGGCCGTTCATGCAACATCCACCTATGCGCTGCTCGACGAGGCGCGCCCGTAGCTCATTGGCTGGAAGGAAGCTCAACGCATGTTCGATCAGGTCGTTTTCGCCGGCGGCGGCAACCGCTGCTGGTGGCAGGCTGGTTTCTGGGATATCGTGCAGCCCGGATTGCAGATACGCCCCCGCGTCATCACCGGCATTTCGGCGGGCGCCGCCACCGCGTGCATGCTCTACACGCGCGACGCCGACTGGGTGATGCGCTACTACGAAGAGGCGCTGCGCCACAACAAGCGCAACGCGTACTGGGGCAATCTGCTGCGCGGCGAGTCGGTGTTTCCGCACTACCGCATCTATCGCCAGGCGCTGCTCGACATTTACGGCGAACGGTTCGGCAAGCTCAAGGACGCGCCCGAGATCCGCATCGGCGTGTCGCATATGCCGCGCTGGCTCGGCGCGCGCAGCGCCGTGGCCGCGGGCCTGATTGCGTACAACATCGAAAAGCACATTCGCAAGACGCTGCACCCCACACTAGGTCGCAAGCTCGGCTTTCGTCCGGAGTTCGTGACTGCGCAAAACTGCGAGAACGTCGAGGCACTCGCCGACCTGATCCTGCAGTCGTCGTGCACGCCGCCGTTCACGCCGGTTTTGCGCCGCAACGGGCGTCCCGTGCTCGACGGCGGCATGGTCGACAACGTTCCGGTGGATGCCCTCGACGAAACGCCGGGTCGCGTGCTCGTGATGGTGACGCGGCTCTATCCGCGTCCGCAGATGTTCGTCGTGCCGCATCGCGGGCCGCAGGGGGAGCAGCAGCGGCTTTACGTGCAGCCTTCGGCTCGCGTGCCGATTTCGAGCTGGGACTACACGAGCCCGCATCAGATGCAGCACGCCTACAACCTCGGCCGCGTGGACGGCGAGCGTTTCCTCGAGCGCCTGCCCGCGGTGCTCGAGGCTGCCGCGCACGTGTGAGCGGCTATTTCCGTCGATAAGCGCGGGGCGGCTGACCAGCCGCCCTGGGCGTTGCGCTTACTTGCGTCGACCGCCTTGCAGCGCGTCGGGATTCGCGACGCTCGACGTTTCGCCCGAATCGAACGCGATGATGTTGCGGAACGCCGCGCTGAAGTACAACTCGTAGCTTTCGCGCTCCACATAACCGATGTGCGGCGTGCAGATCACGTTCTCCATGCGCAGCAGGCTGTAGCCCTGCAGGATCGGCTCGCTCTCGAACACGTCGATCGCCACCATGCCCGGCCGGTTGTGCGAAAGCGCGCCGAGCAGCGCGTTTTCCTCCAGCAGTTCCGCCCGGCTCGTGTTGACGAGCAGCGCCGTGGGCTTCATGCGCAGCAGATCTTCCTGTTTCACGATGCCGCGCGTGTCGTCGTGCAGACGCAGATGCAGCGAGAGCACGTCGCTCTCTTCGAATAGCGCTTCGCGGCTTGCCGCTGCTTCGTAGCCGTCCGCGCGCGCGGCTTCAAGCGAGTGCTCGCGGCCCCACACCAGCACGCGCATGCCGAACGCCTTGCCATAACCCGCCACCAGCCGGCCGATCTTGCCGTAGCCCCAGATGCCGAGCGTCTGGCCGCGCAACACCTGGCCGAGCCCGAAGTTGGGCGGCATGGCCGAAGTCTTCAGCCCCGACTGTTGCCAGGCGCCCTGCTTGAGGTTGGCGACGTACTGCGGGATGCGCCGCTGCGCGGCCATGATGAGCGCCCACGTGAGCTCGGCGGGGGCGATGGGCGAGCCCGTGCCTTCGAGCACCGCGATGCCGCGCTCGCTGCACGCGGCGATATCGATGTGCGAGCCGGCCCGGCCGGTCTGGCTGATCATGCGCAGATGCGGGAGCTTGTCGAGCAGTTGCGAGGTGATGCGCGTGCGTTCGCGAATCAGCACCAGAGCTTCGACTTCGGAGAGGCGGCTCGCGAGCTGCCCGAGTCCACGCACGGTGTTGTTGAAGACCTTGACCTCGTGGTCGGCGAGCAGTTCAAAGCAGTCGAGCTTGCGGACGGCGTCCTGGTAATCGTCAAGGATGGCAATTTTCATGGCACGGGTTTCTGGTGTGCCGCACCGTTGGCGGTGCGGCTCGGTGTTCATCTGGTGGTTATCCCACTATGCAGCGCGCGGAAGGCTGGTATGAATAGGGGAAGCCTCCGGGGAAAGCCTTCGCTCAAGACCCGGAGCCGTTTTTCGCTCGTTGTGGGCACCACCGTTGCGCTTGTGCACGAGGGTTCCGGCACGGGCCTTGCCGCGAATAATTTGAGATTTTTAACAGCTTGTTGGGTTGCGATGCAAGCCGCTTTACAGACGGTTTCGAACCCCAGGCTGAAAAGCCCTTGACGACCTGCCCAACTGTGCGAATCGACAGGATATTGATTGCCGTCAAATGTCGCTTTCGCAGGAGTTGCGCCTCTCGCTAGCAGCGTCGAAAAGGGCCGAATCCTTTTTACAGCCCTAAGATTGGAGACTGCTCGATGAACCATCCCGACTTCAACATCCAGGCCGCAGCGCAGGTGCCTGCCTGGGTGCGCCACCGAAAACTGGTGGAATGGGTGCAGAAGGTCGCCGCGCATACGCAGCCCGAGCGCATCGTCTGGTGCGACGGCTCGCAGGAAGAATACGACCGCCTGTGCCAGCAGATGGTCGATGCCGGTACCTTGCGCAGGCTCAATCCCGCGAAGCGTCCGAATTCTTACCTCGCCTGGTCGGATCCCTCCGACGTCGCACGCGTGGAAGATCGCACCTTCATCTGCTCGCAGCGCAAGGAAGACGCCGGCCCGACCAACAACTGGATCGCGCCGGCCGACATGCGCGCCACGCTGGACGGCCTGTTTGCGGGCTCGATGCGCGGCCGCACGATGTACGTGGTGCCGTTTTCGATGGGGCCGCTCGGCTCGCCCATCGCGCATATCGGCGTGGAGCTGTCCGACAGTCCTTATGTGGCCGTGAACATGCGCATCATGACGCGCATGGGCCGCGCCGTGTACGACGTGCTCGGCGAGGACGGCCCGTTCGTGCCGTGCGTGCACACGGTGGGCGCGCCGCTGGCGGCGGGCCAGCAGGACGTGCCCTGGCCGTGCAACGACACCAAGTACATCGTCCACTTCCCCGAAACGCGCGAGATCTGGAGCTACGGCTCGGGCTACGGCGGCAACGCGCTGCTCGGCAAAAAGTGCTTCGCGCTGCGCATCGCTTCGACCATGGGCCGCGACGAAGGGTGGCTCGCCGAGCACATGCTGATACTCGGCGTGCGCTCTCCCGAAGGCCGCAAGTACCACGTGGCGGCGGCGTTCCCCTCGGCGTGCGGCAAGACCAACTTCGCGATGCTGATTCCGCCGCCCGCCATGAACGGCTGGGAAATCACGACGATCGGCGACGACATCGCCTGGATCAAGCCGGGTGCCGACGGCCGCCTCTACGCGATCAACCCCGAGGCGGGCTACTTCGGCGTGGCGCCGGGCACGAGCGAGAAGACCAACTACAACGCCATGGCCACGCTCAAGGCGAACGTGATCTTCACGAACGTCGCGCTGACCGACGACGGCGATGTCTGGTGGGAAGGCATGACCGACACGCCGCCTGCGCACCTGACCGACTGGCAGGGCAACGACTGGACGCCCGGGATCGCGAAGGAAACGGGCCGCAAGGCCGCGCATCCGAATGCGCGCTTCACGGCGCCGGCTTCGCAATGCCCGTCGATCGACGCGCAGTGGGAAGACCCGAAGGGCGTGGCGATCGACGCATTCGTGTTCGGCGGCCGCCGCTCGACCACGGTGCCGCTCGTGACCGAAGCGCGCAACTGGACCGAAGGCGTCTACATGGCCGCGACCATGGGTTCGGAGACGACGGCCGCCGCCGCGGGCCAGCAGGGCGTGGTGCGCCGCGATCCGTTCGCCATGCTGCCGTTCTGCGGCTACAACATGGCCGGGTACTTCGACCACTGGCTGAACGTGGGCGCGAAGCTCGGGCGGCTGGGCGCCACGCTGCCGCGCATCTTCTGCGTGAACTGGTTCCGCAAGGGGCCGGATGGCAAGTTCGTGTGGCCGGGCTTCGGCGAGAACATGCGCGTGCTGGAGTGGATGGTGCGGCGTATCGAGGGCGGGGCGCAGGGCGAGACGCACGCGTTTGGCGTATCGCCGCGCTACGGCGATCTCGACTGGCGCGGCCTGGACTTCACGCCGACCCAGTTCGAGCAGGTGATTTCGGTCGATGCCGAGGCCTGGCGTGCCGAACTGGCCCTGCACGCCGAGTTGTTCGAGACGCTTGCGCAGGGGCTTCCGCAGGAGCTGCAGCAGACGCGCGAATCGCTGGAGCAACGGCTCGACGCGTGACGGTGCCTGATTCTTCTAGAATGTGAGCGCTCACTGACAATTCGCCGGCAAAAAAAGGTCGCCCACGGGCGGCCTTTTCTATTCACCCGCTGCGGCGCTATGTCGCTGCATTGCGGAAAATTGTTTCTTGACGAGAAACAATAAGCCTCCTTCGTCTTCGTTCCCCAACAAAGTCGAAGAAAATATCGAGAAAACTAAAGGTTTTTGGGCAACTTCTGCAGGAATTCCCATGTCGTAGGAGAATTCGCGGTTCGCTTCGCTGATGTCGGCGAGCTGTAACACAAGGCAGGAGTTGTCTCATGGATCATTTGCAGTCGATGCGGGTATTCGTCAAAGTGGCCGACCTCGGCAGTTTCGCCCGGGCCGCCTCCGCGATGGATATCTCCAACGCGGTCGCGACGCGTCACGTCGCCGACCTCGAAGGCCGGCTTGGCACGCGTCTGCTCAACCGCACGACCCGCAGCCTTTCGCTGACCGAATCCGGTCAGGTTTATCTGGAACGCGCCCGCCAGATTCTCGACGAGCTCGAAGACGTCGAACAAATGGTGGTCGCCCGCAATCACGAACCCGTTGGCACGCTGCGCATCGTCGCGCCTGTCGTATTTGGGCTTCACAATCTGGCCCCCGTTCTGCAGAGTTATACGGAGCGCTATCCGCAGGTCGTCCCCGACGTCACGCTCGTGGATCGCCAGGTCGATCTGGTGGAAGAGGGCTTCGATCTGGGCGTGGTCACCGCGCGGCAGATGCGCAGTGCGAGCATCGTCACGCGGCGCCTCACTACGGGCTGCATGATGGTGTGCGCGACGCCGGCCTATCTGGAGAAGCACGGCACGCCCACGCGGCCCGAGCAGTTGATGGAGCATCCGTCGCTTTCGCTGCCCTCGGAGTTCTGGGGCGACGAGCGCGTGTTCACGGGGCCGGACGGTGAAGTCCGCGTGCGTCCGACCAACGTGAT
Organism: Paraburkholderia sp. J12; assembly: GCF_905220215.1. Lineage (NCBI taxonomy): Bacteria > Pseudomonadati > Pseudomonadota > Betaproteobacteria > Burkholderiales > Burkholderiaceae > Paraburkholderia > Paraburkholderia sp. J12. Next base: position 489,724 of record NZ_CAJMZC010000002.1, on the reverse strand, counting down.
CGTGGCGAACAATACGGAAATGCTGCGCCAGTTCGCGCTGCTCGGCATGGGTATCGCGATACTGCCGAGCTATCTGATTGGCCGCGACATGGCGCGCGGGCGCCTCGTTCGCGTGCTGGGCGACTACCGTCTGCCGCAGATCGAGATCAACATCGCCTACCCGAGCCGCCGCCATCTGCCGGCCAAGGTGCGTACGTTCATCGACCATCTGGTGGAGCATTTCAGCCAGGCCGGCGAATTGCACGATGGCCTCGTCCGTCCCGCGGCGGCGCCGGTTCGGGGCGCCGTGCCGCATACGGTCGCACCGGAGGTATTCGACGGCGCCGAGCCGCTTGCGAATCTGCTGGATGGCGAACGTGCGCCGAAGTCGGCGCGTGCCTCGGCGCCTCGCACCCGGACTTCGGCGATCTCGCCGCTATAAGCCGTCTATTGCTGACAAAGGCAATAAAAAAGCGCGATCTCGTTTGAGATCGCGCTTTTTGTTTTGCAGCTGCGGAAGCGGTCTTGCTTTACCGCTGCCCGTGGCTCACGAACCGGTTTTGCGCGCCGGCGTCTTGCGAGCGGCGGTCTTGCGCGCCGCCGTCGTGGACTTGGCCGCAGCGGTCTTGCGAGCGGCCGGCCTGGCGCCTTCTTCGGCGGCGTCGTTCGCGGCTTCTGCGGCCGGTGCCGCGTCAGCCGAAGCGGCCGACTTGCGAGCGGCGCCCTTCGCCGCCGTTTTCGCACTGGGTTCCTTCTTCTCGAACTCGAAGCCGATCTTGCCGTCGCTCTGCTTGACGAGGAATGCCTTGAAGTTGCGGCCCGTCCGCGAGGACTTGAAGTTGGTCAGCAGGTCCGTGCGGCCTTCCGCGAGGAGCTTCGCCATCTGATCGCGCGTGATTTCCTGCTGGAGAATCACCTTGCCCGAACGGAAGTCGCAGGTCTTCGGATTGGCCACCGAATGCTCGCAGACGTAGCTCATGCCGTGCTCGAACACGCGGCCGCGGCACTTCGGGCAGGCGCCCACCGGCTCCTGCTCCGAGAAGTCCGGCGCCTCGCCGTCTTCACCGCCCTGGTCCTGGCCGAAATCGAACTCGAGCTTGTAGTTCTTCGTTTCGTCGTCGAACGAGAGCTTGAGGATGGCCGAGAACGGACGGCCCATCTTGCTGCGAAAGCCCGAGAGCGGTCCGATGGTCTTGTTCTGCAACAGCTCTTCGACCTCGGGGATCTCGAACTGACGGCCGCCGGGGATCTTCGAAATCGAGAACTCGCACTTCGTGCACGCGAAGCGGCGGTAGTTCTCCTTCACCTGGCCGCCGCAATTCGGACACGGCGTCTGAAGCGTCGCGTAGTCGCCGGGGATGGTGTCGGAGTCGTATTCCTTCGCGCGCTTCACGATGGTCTGCGTCATGCGGGCGATTTCCTGCATGAACGCGTCGCGCGGAAGTTTGCCGCGCTCCATCTGCGAAAGCTTGTACTCCCACTCGCCGGTGAGTTCGGGCGCCGTGAGTTCCTCCACGCCGAGGCCGCGCAGCAGCGTCATGAGCTGGAACGCCTTGGCGGTCGGGATCAGGTCGCGGCCTTCGCGCACGAGATATTTTTCGCCGAGCAGCCCTTCGATGATCGCCGCCCGCGTGGCCGGCGTGCCGAGGCCCTTGGCGGCCATCGCCTCGCGCAGCTCTTCGTCGTCGACGAGCTTGCCCGCGCCTTCCATGGCCGAGAGCAGCGTCGCTTCGTTGTAGCGTGCAGGCGGCTTGGTGACGAGCTGGTGCGCGGCGATCTTGTCGGTCTTGACCTTCTCGTTCTTCTGCACCGGCACGAGGTTGGCGTCGTCGCCGCCCGCGTCGCGGCCGTACACCTGGAGCCAGCCCGGCTCGACCAGCACCTTGCCTTCGGTCTTGAAGTGATGCCCGGACACCTCGGTGATGCGCGTGGTGACGCGATACTCGGCCGCCGGGAAGAACACGGCGAGGAAACGCTTCACGACGAGGTCGTAGAGCTTCTGCTCCGGCTCGGAGAGCGACTTCGGCGCCTGCAGCGTGGGGATGATGGCGAAGTGGTCGCTGATCTTCGAATTGTCGAAGATGCGCTTGTTCGGCTTCACCCAGCCCTTGTCGAGCACCTGTTTGGCATGCGGCAGGTAGTTGTTGCTCTCCTTGAGCATCGCGAGCGTGTCTTTCACGGTGTCGAGGTAGTCCTCGGGCAGCGCGCGCGCGTCGGTACGCGGGTAGGTGAGCACCTTGTGTTTCTCATACAGCGCCTGGGCGAGGCCGAGCGTGTTCTTGGCCGAAAAGCCGAAGCGGCCGTTGGCTTCGCGCTGCAGGCTCGTCAGGTCGAAGAGCGCGGGCGAGAGCTGCGTGGACGGCTTCGATTCCTCGCTGACTATGCCCTCGCGGCCGTGGCAGGCCGCGACGATCGTCTCGGCGGCCGGCAGGCTCCAGAGGCGCGAATCGCGCTTTTCCGGATCGAATTCGTCGCGCTTGAACTTGGGGTCGAACCAGCGGCCTTCGTAGAAGCCGCCCGCGCAGACGAACTCGGCGCGCACTTCCCAGTAGTCGCGCGGCACGAAACGGCGGATTTTCTCTTCACGTTCGACGACGATCGAGAGCGTAGGCGTCTGAACCCGGCCGACGGTGGTCAGGAAGAAGCCGCCGCCCTTGCTGTTGAACGCCGTCATGGCGCGCGTGCCGTTGATGCCCACGAGCCAGTCGGCTTCGGAGCGGCAGCGCGCGGCGTCGGCGAGCGGCTGCATGTCGTCGTCGCTGCGCAGTTGCGCGAAGCCGTCGCGAATGGCGGCCGGCGTCATCGACTGGAGCCACAGGCGCTGGACCGGCTGTTTGGCCTTCGCGTGCTGCGCGATCAGGCGGAAGATCAGCTCGCCCTCGCGCCCCGCGTCACATGCGTTGATGAGGCGGTCGACATCCTTGCGCTTCATCAGCTTCGTGAGCACCTTGAGCCGCGATTCGCTCTTGGCGATCGGGTTCAGATCGAAATGGGGGGGAATGACCGGCAGGTGCGCGAAGCTCCATTTGCCCCGCTTGACCTCGTACTCTTCCGGCGCGGCGATTTCCAGCAAATGGCCGACCGCCGACGAAAGAACGTAGTCATCGCTCTCGAAATATTCGTCATGCTTGGTAAATCCGCCCAAAGCGCGCGCGATGTCGTTCGCGACGGACGGCTTCTCGGCGATGATCAGAGCTTTCGACATGACTTGTATAGGTGGGTGAATCCGGTTTAGCGGCGCTTGTTAACGACGGCTTTATAGCACATGGCGCGCCGGGGGCGATTTTCGTCTCTGATTTTCGTCTCTATTTATTGCCGGGGCCGCCGCTGCCCTGGTTGCTGCTGCCGTTGCTGCCGATTTTGCTGCTTCGGCGCTTTGCTGCCTCAGCCTGGGCGCCCAATCATAAAGGTGCGGCGAACCGGCCGGCAAGCGTGGCCCTGGCCAGGGGCAGATGATTCGTCGCGTTTTGTTTACACGGCGTTGCGCGTGCTTTCGTCGGGCTTTCGGCGCAGGGCCTAAGCTTCGGCGAGCGCGGGGCGCAGCTTCGGCGCGTCCTTCACGCCCGGCAGCGCGGTGAGATCGGCCAGCATGCGTTCCACCACGGCGCCATGCGGCAGCACGGTGCCGAAGAACCGGGTGGCGCCGGCGTCTTCGATCAGGATGGTGGGGAAGTTCTCCACGTCCAGATCGTCGAAGCGGTCGGCGTGGGTCTCGATGTCGATCCACGCGAAGCAGATCTCGGGGTGCGCTTCCGCGATGCGGTCGAAGGTCGTCCGGTAGTCGCGGCAGGTGCCGCACCATTGCGCGCACAGGCATGCCACGAACAGCGTGTCGCGGTCGGCGACGCGCCCGGCGATCCGGTCGGCATCGGTGTCGAGGTCTAGCGCGGGCATGGTCGTTCCTTGCTTTCTCTTCTATATAGCGGTGTTGCAGTTGGCGCGAATGTAACACGGCGGCGCTAGCGAGGTATCGCCCTCACGAACCAGCCGCCGGGCAGTGCATGGAGGCTGCCGGCCAGTTCCAGTTGCAGCAGCGCCGCCTGAAGCGCCGATTCCGCCATGTCGGTGCGTGCGGCGAGGATTTCAAGCGTGGCCGGTGCATGGCCCAGGGCGTCGAGGAGGCGCTGGGCCTCGACGCCAGAAGCAGGGTGCGAGGCGGGCTGGCTCTCGGGCGCAGGCGGGAGCTTGAGGGCTGCGGTGGGCGGCATGGCGCTCGCCGCGGCAGTTGCGGCGGCCGGGTTTCTCGTGCGTTCCGGGGCAGCGCCCGCACGCGGCTGCGGTTGTATGACACCGAGCGACGCCAGCACTTCCTCCGGCGTCTCGACGAGCTGCGCCCCTTGCTTGATCAACGCGTGGCAGCCGCGCGTGAGCGGCGCGTGAATCGACCCCGGCAGCGCGAAGACGTCGCGCCCCATTTCGTTCGCCAGCCGCGCGGTGATGAGCGAGCCCGAGCGCATGGCGGCTTCGACGACCACCACGCCTTCCACGAGCGCAGCGATCACGCGGTTTCGCTGCGGGAAGTTAGCGGAGCGCGCGGGCGTGCCGAGCGGCCACTCGGAGGCGATGGCGCCGTATTCGGCGATCTGCGCGGCGAGCGCGTGATGCGCGGGCGGATACACGCGATCGGCACCGGTGCCGATGACCGCGACGGTGCCGCCCGTTTCGCCCAGCGCGCCCCGATGGGCGGCGCCATCCACGCCGAGCGCGAGCCCCGATACGACCGCGATGCCCGACGCGGCGAAGGCCTGCGCGAACCGGCCGGCGTCTTCGAGCGCCTGCGGCGTGGCGCTGCGGCTGCCCACCACGGCGATGCTGCGCGCGTGCAGCAGCGCGAGGCGCCCCTGCACATAAAGGAGCGGCGGCGGGTCGGGCATGGTGAGAAGCCGCGCCGGGTAGGCAGGATCGGCGAGGGTGACGAGCGTGTTGCCGCGTGCCGCGCACCATGCCTCGAGCGCTTCGCGCTGTGCCGCGAAATCCGGCGCTGGCGGGGCGAGGGCGGCGCGCGCGGCTTCGGCGCCGGCCACCGTGGCAATCGCGGCGAACGCCTGCGCGAGCACGTTCTGCGGCAGTCCAAAGGCGCCGAGCAGCGCACGCAGCGCCACCGGTTTCAGGCCGCGCGCCGTGGCAAGCCGAAGCCAGGCGGCCCGTTCGTCCGCGTCGAGCGGCAAGGTGGCAGGCATGGAGGCACTCCCACGCCGGGCGCGTTGCAACCCGTCGTGATAAAATTTTCACCATCCGAAATACACAGCGGCGCTTCCCGCGAGGCGTCGCGCAGACGTAAGCGATTGGCCTGCGGGGCGGGCGGCGGCGCGTTGAATCCGGCCGTTTAGTCCGTATATCCTCTCCGTCCCGTAGCGGGCCGACAAGCTGGCCGAACGGCCAGTCTGCGCGATGCCGGACGTTCCCGGCGCCCCGAGAAACTCCGTCAAATCATGGCTCTACTGAACATTCTTCATTACCCGGACAAGCGCCTGCACAAGGTCGCCAAGCCGGTCGAGGTCTTCGACGACCGCATCCGCAAGCTCGTGGCCAACATGGCCGAAACCATGTATGCCGCTCCCGGTGTCGGGCTTGCCGCCACCCAGGTGGACGTGCACGAGCGCGTCGTGGTGATCGACGTTTCCGACGCGCACGACGAACTGCGCGTGTTCATCAACCCGGAAATCGTCTGGTCGAGCGACGAGCGCAAGATCAACGAAGAGGGCTGTCTCTCGGTGCCGGGCATCTACGACAACGTGGAGCGCGCGGAAAAAGTGCGCGTGCGCGCGCAGAACGAAAACGGCGAAACCTACGAAGTGGATTGCGAGGGCTTGCTCGCCGTGTGCATCCAGCACGAGATGGATCACCTGATGGGCCGCGTGTTCGTCGAATACCTCTCGTCGCTCAAGCAAACGCGCATCAAGAGCAAGATGAAGAAGGCCGAACGCGCGATGTGAGGCGTTCGCGCCCGCATCTGCACCGCTGCGCCGTTTCCTTCATCGACTTCCTCCGAGCGCCATGAGCCATTCCCTTCGCGTCATCTTTGCCGGCACGCCGGAGTTCGCAGCCGCGGCGCTCGCCGCGATCCACGAGGCGGGCTTTGCCGTGCCGCTCGTGCTGACCCAGCCCGACCGTCCGGCGGGACGCGGAATGAAGCTGCAGGCCAGCCCGGTCAAGCGCTACGCGCAGGAGCATGGTCTTGCGGTCGCGCAGCCCACCTCGCTGCGCCGCGCGGGCAAGTATCCCGAGGAAGCGGCCGCCGCGCTCGAACTCATGCGCGCGACGCCGCACGATGTGATGGTCGTGGCGGCCTACGGCCTGATCCTGCCGCAGGAAGTGCTCGATATTCCTCCGCACGGCTGCATCAACATCCATGCTTCGCTCCTGCCGCGCTGGCGCGGCGCCGCGCCGATCCATCGCGCGATCGAAGCGGGTGACGCCGAGACCGGCATCACGCTCATGCAAATGGACGCAGGCCTCGATACCGGCGCGATGATCTCGGAAGCCCGCACGCCGATCGCTGCCGGCGATACCACGGCCACCCTGCACGACCGGCTCGCGCAACTGGGCGCGCAACTGATCGTCGAGGCGCTCGTGAAGCTGGAGCGCGACCACGCGCTGCCGGCCACGCCGCAACCGGCCGAAGGCGCGACCTACGCCGAAAAGATCGGCAAGCAGGAGGCGCTGCTCGACTGGCGCCGGCCCGCGGACGTGCTGGCTCGCCAGATTCGCGCCTTCGACCCGTTTCCCGGCGGCGCCGCGACACTGGACGGCGCGCAGCTCAAGCTGTGGGCGGCCGAGCCGGCCGACGGCGCCAAGGTTCCCGCCGACGCCGCACCGGGCCAGATTCTGGAGGCCACGCCTGCCGGCGTGGTCGTTGCCTGCGGCGAGGGCGCGCTGCGCGTGACGCAATTGCAGAAGCCGGGCGGCAAGCGCCTGCCCGCGCGCGAATTCCTGGCGGGTTTGCCGCTCGTGGCCGGCCAGCGCTTCGAGCTTGCCGATACACCCGCAGTCTGAGCGGCAGCGCCATCGTGTGCCAGTCGTCCGTTCGGCCAGTGTCTCGCACCGTGCGAGGCGCGTTAGAATCGACTCGCCTGATTCGTATTTCCTGAGGACGTCATGCTTGGCATCACCCATTTCGGCTTTTTCTGCGTCGCGGTTTTTCTGCTCAACGTGACGCCGGGGCCGGATACCGCCTATATCGTCGGCCGCAGCGTTGCGCAGGGGCGCAGCGCGGGTCTTGTTTCGGCGCTCGGCATCTCGGCCGGGTGCTGCGTCCATGCGCTCGCCTGCGCATTCGGCCTGACCGCCCTGCTGGCGGCATCTGCCACGGCGTTTACCGTTGTCAAGTTCGTCGGCGCGATCTATCTGGTTTATCTGGGTACGCGCCTGATCTTCTCGAAGGCCGAAGCCCCGGCGCAGGCGCCCGAAACGGCAACCGCGCGCACCGCTGCGCCGCGCCCGTTGCGCCAGCTCTTCCTGCAAGGCTTCTGGACCAACGTGCTCAATCCCAAGGTCGTGCTGTTCTTCGTCTCGTTCTTCCCGCAGTTCGTGAGCGCGGAAAGCGGGCACAAGGCGCTCGCGTTCCTTGCGCTCGGCGTAGTGTTCCTGCTGATGAGCACGGTCTGGAACAGCTTCGTCGCATGGGTTGCGGGCAGCGTCACGCGGCGCTTTTCGGGCAAGCCGGGCGTCAAGAAGTGGCTGGACCGCACCGTCGGCACGGCCTTCGTCGGCCTTGGCGTGAAGCTCGCCACGGCTACCCGCTGAGATTGAATTTTTCGTGTCCGCCCACATCTAACAAATCGCTTACAATGCGATCGCCGCCGCCTTTGATCTGAGGTCCGGCGCGAGACCGACGATTTGAATCCTATCTGGGTGAAGGAGCACATCACATGTTCAACTGGGTCAAAACCGCGATGTTGATGGCCGCGATTACGGCCCTCTTTATCGTGATCGGCGGCATGATCGGCGGGCAGCGCGGCATGATGTTCGCGCTCGTGATCGCGCTCGGCATGAACTTCTTCTCGTACTGGTTCTCGGACAAGATGGTCCTGCGCATGTACAACGCGCAGGAAGTGGACGAAACCACAGCGCCGCAGTTCTACCGCATGGTCCGCGAGCTGGCCACGCGCGCAAACCTGCCCATGCCACGCGTGTACCTCATCAACGAGGACGCGCCCAACGCCTTTGCCACGGGCCGCAATCCCGAACATGCGGCCGTCGCTGCCACCACCGGCATCCTGCGCGTGCTTTCCGAGCGCGAGATGCGCGGGGTGATGGCGCACGAACTCGCGCACGTGAAGCATCGCGACATTCTGATTTCGACGATCTCCGCCACCATGGCCGGCGCGATTTCAGCGCTCGCGAACTTCGCGATGATCTTCGGCGGCCGCGACGAGAACGGTCGCCCGGCCAACCCGATCGCGGGCATCGCCGTCGCGCTGCTCGCGCCGATTGCCGGTGCGCTGATTCAAATGGCCATTTCGCGGGCGCGCGAATTCGAAGCGGACCGCGGCGGCGCACAGATCTCGGGCGATCCGCAGGCGCTCGCTTCCGCGCTCGACAAGATCCACCGCTACGCACAGGGCATTCCGTTCCCGGCGGCCGAAGAGCACCCGGCCACGGCGCAGATGATGATCATGAATCCGCTCTCCGGCGGTGGCATCCAGAATCTGTTCTCGACGCACCCGGCCACGGAAGAGCGCATCGCGCGCCTCATGGAAATGGCGCGTACGGGTCGCTTCGACTAGGCGCTTCGCTTCGCGATCCCATCGCTCGTCATCGAAAGAGCAGGCCCGTGGGCCTGCTCTTTTCATTTGAGCGCCACTGAATCCACGGAGCACCAACTGAGTGTCAGCTGAGTGCGAACCGAGCGTCAACCGGTTGCCGGGTAAGCGCCAACGGCTCCGCACCGCGCGACATCAAGGCCCACACAGCGGGTTCCGGGCGTTGCGCCTACGCCACGCTACAATGCATCGTTTGCGCCGTGCGGCTCTGTGCGGCGCGCTTCCGGTTTTTTCATGACTTCCAGCTCTTCCCGGCGGCCTGCCGCCCCGTCCCGCGGCACCCGCACGGGCCACCCGCGCAGGAACGCGCAGCAATCGGGTCCCGGCGCCGCCGCGTACACGGCCGCGCATCTGGCACCCGATTCACTCGGCTTCGCGCTCGACCTGGCCGCGCAGGCGGTTGGCGCGGTGCGCGCCGGCGCGGCGCTGCCCGCTGCACTGACCAGCGCGTTCGCCGCCTTGCCTGCCGACCTGGCACCGCTTGCGCGCGGCGCCGTACAGGACATCGCCTATCGCACCATGCGGCGTCTCGGCCTCGTGGACTGGCTGATCCGGCAGCGCGTGAGCAAGGCGCCGCCTGCGCCGGTGGCCAACCTGCTGGCGTGCGCGTTCGCGCTGCTCGTGGACGACGAGGCGAGCGCGGCCTATACGCCGTTTACCGTCGTCGATCAGGCCGTGAGCGCGGTGGGCGCGCGTCGCGAGGCGGCCTTCGCGAAGGGCCTCGTGAACGCCGTGCTGCGCGGTTTCCTGCGCGAGCGCGAGGCGACGCTCGCCGCCGCGCAAAGCGACGAGGTGGCGCGCTGGAACTATCCGCGCTGGTGGATCGACGCCGTCCGTGCAGCCGCGCCCGGCGCCTGGCCGTCGATCCTCGCGGCCGGCAACACCCAGGGACCGCTCACACTGCGCGTGAACGCGCGCCGCACGACCGCGGCCGACTACGTGCAGCGTCTGCAGGCTGCGAATATCGATGCCGCACAGATCGGCGAACATGCGGTGCGCCTCGCGGCGCCGCTGCCCGTCGATCGCATTCCGGGCTTCATGGACGGCGATGTCTCGGTGCAGGACGCCGGCGCGCAGGTCGCGGCGCCGTTGCTGAACGTGCGCGACGGCCTGCGCGTGCTCGACGCCTGCGCTGCGCCCGGCGGCAAGAGCGGCCACCTGCTCGAACTGGCCGACGTCGACCTGATCGCGCTCGAAAGCGACGCGACGCGCGCGCCGCGCATCGGCGAAAACTTCGCGCGCCTCGGTTTTGCCGCCGACGATCCCGCGCATCCCCAACGGCGCGCGCAGGTCGTCGTGGGCGATGCGGGCGATCCCGCCGCCTGGTACGACGGCCAGCCGTTCGACCGCATCCTGGCCGACGTGCCGTGCTCGGCCTCGGGCATCGTGCGCCGCCATCCCGACATCCGCTGGCTGCGCCGTCCGACCGATATCGCGGCGCTCGCCGAAGAGCAGCGCCGTATCGTCGACGCGCTGTGGCCGCTGCTCAAGCCGGGCGGCGAGCTTGTGTACGTGACCTGCTCGATCTTCCCCGAGGAAGGCGAGGCGCAGGCGCTGTGGTTTGAAAGCACCCACGCGGATGCGGTACGATTGGACGCGCCGGGGCAACTGCTGCCTGCGGCAATCGGCGCGCCGGCCGGGGGGGCAGACAGCGGCGCAGCCGGCGAGGCGCGGCCTCCTGCGGCCGGCAACGATGCGGATGCCCGCGCCGTGCCAGGCCGCACCGCCGATCACGACGGATTCTTCTACGCGCGCTTTCAGAAACGGTGATCATTAAACGCTTCTTCCCGCTGCGGCTCGCGGCGCTGATCTGGATCGTGCTCGCCGCCGGCTTCATCGCCGCGACGCCGGCGCGCGCCGATTCGATCGCGGTTCAGCGTGCGTCGCTGCAAGCCGACGGCACGGGCTGGAGCCTCGACGCCCGTTTCGACTTCGACCTGAACAGCAGCCTGGAAGACGCGGTCAACAAGGGTATCCCGCTCTACTTCACCACCGACTTCGAACTCACGCGAGCGCGCTGGTACTGGTTCGACGAGCAGCCGGTGAGCGTCTCGCAGAGCATCCGCCTCTCGTTTCAGCCGCTCACGCGCGAATATCGCGTGTCGACGGGCGGCCTGCAGCTCGGCTTCTCGACGCTTTCGGAGGCGCTCGCCGTCATCAAGCACGTCACGTCGTGGCACGTGATCGACCGCGGCGACGTGCATCCCGGCGAGACCTATACCGCTTCGGTGCGCATGCAACTGGATGTCGCGCTCATGCCCAAGCCGTTCCAGATCGACGCGGTCAACAACCGCGACTGGAACCTCGCTTCCGACTGGAAGCGCTTTAACTTCACGGTGACCGAACGTGCTAAATAAAGTGCGCCGCGCCACCAGTGTCAGCAGCATCGTGGTCAGGCTGCTCGTGTCCACCGTCGCGTTCACCGCGACGCTCCTGCTCGTGCTGCTTGCCGCCGCGAGCGCGAACACCGAGTTCTTCGACCGCTATTACGGCTGGCTCTACGCGGCCAACATCGTCGTCGCGCTGATCTTCCTCTCGGTGGTCACCGCGCTCGTGATCGTGATCGCCGTGCGCCTGAGGCGCGGCAAGTTCGGCACGAGGCTGCTCGCCAAACTCGCGTTCTTCTTTGCGCTCGTGGGGGTGGTGCCGGGCGGCATCATCTATATCGTTTCGTACCAGTTCGTCTCGCGTTCGATCGAATCGTGGTTCGACGTGAACGTCGAAACCGCGCTGACTTCCGGCCTCAATCTCGGGCGCGGCATGCTCGACGCCTCGCTCTCGGACCTGCAAACGAAGGCGCGTCTGATGGCCGAGCAGATCGCGAGCGGCGACGCCGCGGGCACGACCCTCACGCTCCTGCGCACGCGCGACCAGTTCGGCGTGCAGGACGCCATGATCGTCGCGCCGGTGGGCAGCATGTCGGGCGCGGCGCCCGACATGCACGTGGTCGCGCAGGCCTCGAGCAACTTCTCGTCGCTCATGCCCGCCGACGTGCCCACGCCGCTCATGATCGACCAGGCGCGCGGCCGCGGTTATGCAGCGATCGAAGGCGAAGTGGACGGCGATCCGAAAGAGCATGGGCCGAAGGGCGCGTTGCGGCTGCGTGTCGTGACGCGCATCCCCGATGGGAACACCACCGATCTGCAGCCCACCGAGCGCTTCCTGCAACTGGAGCAGCCGGTGCCCGCGGGGCTCGCGCGCAATGCGGATGCCGTGCAGCGTGCGTATCGCGAGTATCAGGAGAAGGCGCTGGGCCGCACGGGCCTGCGCAAGATGTACATCGGCACGCTCACGCTCGCGCTCTTCCTCGCGACCTTCGTGGCGATGATGCTGGCGCTCGCGCTCGGCAACCAGCTCGCGCGGCCGCTCTTCCTGCTCGCGCAGGGCACGAAGGAAGTGACCGAAGGCGACTACACGCCGAAGCGCGAAATCAAGTCGCGCGACGAACTGGGCTTTCTCACGCAGTCGTTCAACGCGATGACGCGCCAGCTTTCCGAAGCGCGGCTCGCCGTCGAGAAGAACCGCATCGCGCTCGAGCATTCGAAGGCCTATCTCGAAAGCATTCTCACGAACCTCACGGCGGGCGTGTTCGTGTTCGACCGCCAGTTCCGCCTGACCACGGCGAACCCCGGCGCGGAGCGCATCTTCCGGCAGCCGTTCGAGTCGCAGCTGGGCGTGCCGCTCGACCACATCGGCGTGCTGGCGGAGTTCGGCGCGATGGTGCGCAAGGCCTTCGCGGACCAGGAAGCGGCGATGAGCGACGGCGACAAGCAGCACCGCCACTGGCAGCAGCAGTTCTCGGTGCCGATTCCCGGCGAGACGGATCCGCTCACGCTGCTCGTGCGCGGCGCGCGCCTCGTCTCCGACACGGGCCGCGACGCGGGCGACATGCAGACTTCGGGCTACGTCGTGGTGTTCGATGACATTTCGGACGTGATCTCGGCGCAGCGTTCGGTGGCCTGGGGCGAAGTGGCGCGGCGTCTTGCGCACGAGATCAAGAACCCGCTCACGCCGATCCAGCTTTCGGCAGAACGCCTGCAGATGAAGCTCTCGGACAAGCTCGCGCCCGCCGACGCCGAAGTGCTCAAGCGCGGCGCGACGACCATCGTCAACCAGGTCGCGGCGATGAAGCAGATGGTGGACAACTTCCGCGACTACGCGCGCACGCCGCCCGCGGTGCTCGCGAACCTGCAGCTCAACGATCTCGTGAGCGAGGTGCTCACGCTCTACGGGGCGGAAGAAGGCAAGAGCGCGATCAAGGTGGAGCTTTCGGCGCTGCCGGTGATCCGCGGCGACGCGACGCAGCTGCGCCAGGTGATCCACAACCTGCTACAGAATGCGCAGGACGCGGTGGCGGACACGCCGGGCCCACGTGTCGTGCTCGAAACGCGCGCCGTAGAATACGGAGACCCGGACGCGGACGGGCATACGCGCGTGGCGGTGCGCCTCACGGTGTCGGACAACGGGCCGGGTTTCCCGGCGCGCATCCTCACACGGGCCTTCGAACCCTACGTGACGACCAAAGCCAAAGGAACAGGACTCGGGCTTGCGATGGTCAAGAAGATCGTCGACGAGCACGGCGCGCGCATCGACATCCGCAACCGCATGAAGGCGGGCGACGTGATCGAAGGCGCGCAGATCTCGATTCTCTTTCTCCAGCTGGCGGGTGACCCCACTCCGGACGCGGCAACGCCTGCCACGGGCGAGCGCGGCGCGCGTGCGGGCATGGAGCCGGGAACAAAAGCAACAGTGCAGACAAGGGCAGCGTAAATGGCAACCATCCTGGTGGTAGACGATGAAATGGGCATCCGGGAATTGCTCTCGGAGATCCTGAGCGACGAAGGACACGTCGTGGAGCTCGCGGAGGACGCGCAGCAGGCGCGCGAATTCCGTTTGCGTCAGGTGCCGGACCTGGTGCTGCTCGATATCTGGATGCCGGATACCGACGGCGTCACGCTGCTCAAGGAATGGGCGGCGCAGGGCCAGCTCACGATGCCGGTCATCATGATGTCGGGACACGCGACGATCGACACCGCCGTCGAGGCGACCAAGATCGGCGCGCTGAACTTCCTCGAAAAGCCGATCGCGCTGCAAAAGCTGCTGAAGGCCGTGGAGCAGGGTCTCGCGCGCGGCACCGCGGCGAACGTGGCGCCCCAGGCGGGCGGCAAGCCCGCGGCGGGCGGGCCGGCCGTGGTCGCCTCCGCGGCGGCGCTGCCGGTGATCGCGGGCGACGGTGCGACGCTCGCCGCGCCCCCCGCGCAAACGGCCTCGATTTCCTTCGACATCCCGCTGCGCGACGCGCGCGACGCCTTCGAGCGCGCGTATTTCGAGTACCACCTCGCGCGCGAGAACGGCAGCATGACGCGCGTGGCCGAGAAAACCGGGCTCGAACGCACGCACCTGTATCGCAAGCTCAAGCAGCTGGGCGTGGACCTCGGCAAGAACAAGGGCGAGTGAGGCGCGGCTTCGACCGCGCTTTGCTCGCCGCAATCCCCGTCGTCTCTTAAAGGGGCTTGCGAAAGCTGTCAGGACCCGCTATACTTTCCCTTCTTCGTTGGCCCGGTAGCTCAGTTGGTAGAGCAGCGGATTGAAAATCCGCGTGTCGATGGTTCGATTCCGTCCCAGGCCACCAGAATTTGAGCCCCAGGAGATCGCCAGATTCCTGGGGCTTTGTCGTTGTCTGTGCGTGGTTCTGCAGGCGGGTTCTGCGGGCGGCGGCATCTGTTGGACGATCAGCGGTATAAGCGTGCGCCGATCTTGTCCGCGAGGCCGGCGGCCTATACTGCATGGGCCGGCACGGCGCCGGTCCCGCGCAGCCGAAAGCGCCTGCCCCCAAGCGGCGGGCGGCCTTCGCGAAGCCGCACGGGAACCTCACACACGGAGTTTCACGGTGACACGAACAGACGCTAAAAACGGCGCACTCGTGCTGTTTTCCGGCGGCCAGGACTCGGCCACCTGTCTCGCATGGGCGCTCGACCGCTACGACACCGTCGAGACGCTCGGCTTCGATTACGGCCAGCGCCATCGCGTCGAACTGGAGTGCCGTGAGGGCTTTCGCGCCGCCATCGCGCAGGCGTTCCCCGAGTGGGGCCAGCGCCTCGGCGACGATCACATGATCGATCTCTCGGTGCTCGGCACGATCAGCGATACGGCCATGACGCGCGAAATCGAGATCGAGACCGCGGCGAGCGGCCTGCCGAATACGTTCGTGCCCGGGCGCAATCTGATGTTCATGCAGATCGCCGCGGCGATCGCCTATCGGCGCGGCCTGCGAGTGCTCGTGGGCGGCATGTGCGAAACCGATTTCTCGGGCTACCCCGACTGCCGCGACGACACCATGAAGGCGCTGCAGGTGGCGCTGAACCTCGGCATGGACAGCCGCTTCCTGCTGGAAACGCCGCTCATGTGGCTCGACAAGGCCGACACCTGGCGTCTCGCGCAGCAACTGGGCGGCGATGAACTGGTCGAGCTGGTGCGGGTCGAGACGCATACGTGTTATGTCGGCGAGCGCGCCGAGTTGCACGAGTGGGGTTTTGGCTGCGGCGAGTGCCCGGCCTGCAAGTTGCGCAAGCGCGGCTACGAAGCTTTCCTCGCGGGCGAGAAGGTCACCGAAGCGCCGGTTTGAGCGCAGTCCGGGTGCCGGTTTGACTGCCGCTCTGACTGCGTGCGGCGCGTGGGGCCTGTGAGAGCGGACAGCCTTCGGACCGTCCGCCGCTCGCACATGAGGCAAGTGCCGGGGGAAGTGCCGGAACAAGCGCCGAACTCACCATCACGATCCGATCAGGTAGCAGGATGACTTACGCGGTAAAGGAAATTTTCTACACGTTGCAGGGCGAAGGCGCGAACGCCGGGCGTCCGGCCGTGTTCTGCCGGTTCGCCGGCTGCAATCTGTGGTCGGGCCGCGAGGAAGATCGCGCCGAGGCCGTATGCCGCTTCTGCGACACCGATTTCGTCGGCACCGACGGCGAGAACGGCGGCAAGTACCGCACGCCCGAAGAACTCGTGGCGATGATCGCGTCGCTCTGGCCCGAGGGCGAAGGCAACCGTTTCGTGGTGTGCACGGGCGGCGAGCCGATGTTGCAGATCGATCAGCCGTTCGTCGACGCGCTGCACGCGGCCGGCTTCGAGATCGCCATCGAAACGAACGGTTCGCTGCCGGTGCTGGAGTCGATCGACTGGATCTGCGTGAGCCCGAAGGCCGACGCGCCGCTCGTGGTGACGAAGGGCAACGAGCTGAAGGTGGTCGTGCCGCAGGAAAACCAGCGCCTGGCCGATTATGCGAAGCTCGACTTCGAGTACTTCCTCGTCCAGCCGATGGACGGCCCTTCGCGCGACCTGAACACGAAGCTCGCCATCGACTGGTGCAAGCGCCACCCGCAATGGCGCCTTTCGATGCAGACTCACAAGTACCTGAACATTCCCTGATTTTTCCCCGATTTTTCCCTGAAGCACCGTGCTCACGATCACCCGAAAACTCGAATTCGACGCGGGCCACCGCATCCCCGACCACCGCAGCCAGTGCCGCAACCTGCACGGCCATCGCTACGTGCTGGAAGTCACGCTGCAAGGCGACACCGTGGAGACCGAGGGCGCGCCCGACCGCGGCATGGTGATGGACTTCGCGGACGTGAAGGCGCTCGCGAACCAGCATCTCGTCGATCGCTGGGATCATGCGTTCATCGTCTATGAAGGCGACACGCAGGTGCGCGGCTTTCTCGACACCATGCCGGGCCACAAGACGGTCGTGATCGACCGTATCCCGACGGTCGAGAATCTCGCGGCCATCGCGTTCGAGATTCTCGCGAACGTG
This sequence comes from Paraburkholderia sp. J12, assembly GCF_905220215.1. Classification (NCBI taxonomy): domain Bacteria; kingdom Pseudomonadati; phylum Pseudomonadota; class Betaproteobacteria; order Burkholderiales; family Burkholderiaceae; genus Paraburkholderia; species Paraburkholderia sp. J12. The sequence continues at coordinate 473,170 of NZ_CAJMZC010000002.1, read as the reverse complement.
TACGACGCGCACTACGGCGTCAATCTGCAACTGCACAAGGTGCGCCTCTACGAGACGCCGAACTGCTGGGCCGAAGTCGTCCGCGACTGAAGCCTGCGCTTTCCCGCCCCCAAAGCCGGGTTTTCCGTCCGGCGGCCCGATTTATTGTCGCGGTATGATCGCTACCGCCAGGCCGCGCACCACCGCGCGCGGCCGGAAACCATAACGGAGCGAGACATGCGGGCCGTACCGTTGCCGGGAGCGTGTGCCCCCGCGCACCGTGCGCATCCGGCAGCCTCGCCGGGAGCCGGGCGATGAGCACCTTCACCAATCCCCTCAAGGAACGCCTCAAAGAAGCGGGGCCGCTGTTCGGCCTGTGGCTTTCGATGGGCAGCGAGACCGCCGCCGAAGCGCTCGCGCACGCCGGTTTCGACTGGCTGCTGATCGACATGGAGCACGCGCCGAACGACAGCGCCGACACCGTCGCCCAGCTGCGCGCGATTGCTGCGGCGCACCTGCCGACCGAGCCGGTGGTGCGTCTGCCGACCAGCGAGCCGTGGCTCGTCAAGCGCGTGCTCGACGCAGGCGCGCGCACGGTGATGTTTCCGAATATCGGCTCGGCCGAGGAAGCGGCGCTGGCCGTGAGCTACACGCAGTATCCGGGCGAGCACACGCCCAGCGGGCGCCGCGGCGTGGCGGGCGTGGTTCGTGCTGCGGCCTATGGCATGCGGCGCGACTACCTGCACGGCGCGAACGCGCAGATCGCGACGATCCTGCAAATCGAATCGGCCGCGGCGCTTGCCGAGGTCGAGCAGATTGCCGCGACTCCGGGCGTGGACTGTCTTTTCGTCGGCCCGGCCGATCTGGCCGCGAGTCTCGGCCATCTGGGCGATTCGAAGCATCCGGACGTGCAGGCCGCGATGGCCCGCATCGTCGCGGCGGCGCGCAACGCCGGCGTCGCGACCGGCATTTTTGCGATGGATGCCGCGCAGGCGAAGCAGTATCGCGAACAGGGTTTCAGTTTTATCGCGTTGGCCGCCGATGTCATCTGGCTCGTGCGCGCGACGCGTCAGGCGCTGCAGGAGGCGAGATCGTGAAGCGTAGGGTAGTGATGAAATTGGCGCGTGCCGCAGTGGCCTGCGGCGCCGTGACGGCGGCGATGGCGTGTCTCGCCGCAGGGGCATCCGGCGCGAAAGTATCGAGCGCCGGCGCCGACCCGCAGACGGCGAACGCCGTCGCGGACTACAACGCGGGCAACCTGGGCGCCGCGCGCACCGAATTCAGCGCGGCGGCCGCACGCGGCAACCGGCTCGCGGAGTTCGACTACGCGATGATGCTGCTCAACGGCGAGGGCGGCGCGGCCGATGTCGGCGAGGGCCGCAAGTGGCTGCACAAGGCCGCCGAGGCGAACATGTCGCACGCGCAGTACGTCTACGGGAAGATGTACGACGATGGCGATTTCGTCGAGAGGAATCCGGCGGAGGCACACCAGTGGTTCCTGAAGGCGGCGAAGCAGGGCCACACCCAGGCGGAGCTCGCGCTTGCCAACCAGTACCTCGACGGACGCGGCACCGCGCGCGACAACAAGCAGGCGTTTTACTGGTACAAGAAGGCCGCCGAAGGCGGCGACATGACCGCGCAGTACGTGGCCGGTTCGTTCTACGAGCGCGGCGGCGACGGTGTGCCGAAGAACATCAACGTCGCCCGCGCGTATTATGCGGCGGCGGCGGCACAGGGCGACCAGGTGGCGCTGCTCAAGTACCGGCAACTGAGCGCGCAGTTGCAGAAGTCGGCGCCGGGCGCGACGCAGTGAGGACGGCGCAGCGCGCTCCGGTTCAACAGCAAACGCGCGGAAAGCGCGCCGCCGCAACTAGCTCTGCATCAGCCGCTTCTGGCGGCCCACACTCATGATGAGCCCGATCGCGACACCGAGCGTCGTGAGCGCGGTGCCGCCATAACTCATGAACGGCAGCGGCACGCCCACCACGGGCAGGATGCCGCTCACCATGCCGATGTTCACGAACGCATAGGTGAAGAAGGCCATGGTGAGCGACCCGGCCAGCAATCGCCCGAACAGCGTCGCGCCGTTCGCGGCGATATAGAGCCCGCGCGCGATCAGACACATGTAGAGCGTGAGCAGCACGAGGCCGCCCGCCATGCCGAACTCTTCCGAGAACACGGCGAAGATGAAGTCGGTGTGCTTTTCGGGGATGAACTCGAGGTGCGACTGCGTGCCCTTGAGCCAGCCCTTGCCGAGCGGGCCGCCCGAGCCGATCGCGATCACTGCCTGGATGGTGTGGAAGCCCTTGCCGAGCGGATCGGAGGTGGGATCGAGCAGCGTGCAGATGCGGTGCTTCTGGTAGTCGTGCATGAGCGGCCAGTTCACCTGCGGCTGGCAGATCTTGTCCTGGAACGCGGCGATCGACCCGACCGCGATGACACCCGCGATCAGCACCGGCACGATCAGCTTGAACGAGAGCCCGGCGAAATAGATCACGAACAGACCCGCCGCGAACACGAGCACGGCGGTGCCGAGGTCCGGCTGCTTGGCGATGAGGCCCACCGGCACGAGCAGGATCACGAAGCCGACCACGAAGTCGTACCAGCGCATCACGCCTTCGCGCCGCTGGTAGTACCAGGCGAGCATGAGCGGCGTGGCGATCTTGAGAATCTCCGAGGGCTGGATCACCACACCCACGTTGATCCAGCGCTTCGCGCCCTTGCGCGTGAGCCCGAACAGCGCCACCGCCACCAGTAGCGCAATCCCGAAGGTGTACGCCGGCACGGCGAAGCGCATGAGCGTGGTGGGCGGCACGTTGGCGAGCGCCCACATCAGCACGAAGGTCAGCATGATGTTGCGCAGCTGGTCCTCGACCCGGCCCGGCATGTCGATGGTGGCGCTGTAGAGCGTCACGATTCCCACGCACAGCAGCAGGAACACCGTGAGCGCGAGCGGCCCGTCGAAGCCGATGAACATCTTGCGGATCGTCTCAAGCACCGCGCGCTTGTCGATCTTGTCGAACTGAAGAAATGGCATGGCGGACTCCTTACTCGTCGATGCCGCCGGTGGCGGGCTTCGGCGGTGCCGGCTGGGCGTCGTCGCGCGGCGGCGCGGCGAGCGTTGCGTCGGGCTCGCTGGCCGGACGGCGCGGGCGATGCGGCGAATTGCGGTGCGCGGCGCTGGCCGCGTTCGCGCTGCTGGCGGGGGCGGCGCCCGAGGCGCTAACGGACGGTGCTGCCGCTTCGGACGCGCCGGAAGCCGCCGCGGCGGCAGAAGCGGCGGCCGCCGCCGAAGCCGCGCCGGGAATGGGCAACGGCGCGAAGCCGGCGGCCACCTTGACCGGCTGCGTATCGGAAACCGGCTCCGGCACGCCGATCACGGGCGCGGAGGCTTCCTGCGCCGCCGAAGCCGCCGCGGCCACTTCGGCCTGCAGCGCGCCGGGCTTCTGCCGGTCGAGGAGGTAATAGTCGAGCACGCGGCGCGCGATCGGACCGGCGGCCTGCGCACCCCAGCCGCCGTTTTCGACGATCAGCGCGACCGCGATCTGCGGCTTGTCGGCCGGCGCGAACGCGATGAAGAGCGCGTGGTCGCGCAGGTGTTCGGCGAGCGCGTGCGCCTGATACTTGCCGCCCTGCAGCGAGAACACCTGGGCCGTGCCGGTCTTGCCCGCCGAGGTGTAGGGCGCATTGGCGAAGATCTGGTAGGCGGTGCCCGACGGGTTCATCGTCACGCCTTCCATGCCGCGCTTCACGACGTCGATATCGGCCTGCGAGACGTTCAGGCGCCCGCTTTCGCTCGGCACGGTGAGGCGCTCGTCGTGCGTGATCGGATTCTCGATTTCCTTGACGAGGTGGGGCTTCATGAGAATGCCGTTGTCGGCGAGCGTGGCCGTGGCGTGCGCGAGCTGCAGGATCGTGAACGAGTTGTAGCCCTGGCCGATCCCGAGGCTGATGGTCTCGCCCTCGTACCACCTCTGCTGCTCCGGCTTGCGGTAGGCCTTGCGCTTCCACTCGGTGGAGGGCAGGATGCCGCGCGCCTCGCCCGCGATGTCGATGCCGGTAATCTGGCCGAAGCCGAGCGGCTTCATGAAGTTGGCGATCGCATCCACGCCCAGGTCGTGCGCGAGCATGAAGAAGTAGGTGTCGTTGGACACCATGATCGCGCGGTTCATGTCGACCCAGCCCTGGCCGCTGCGCACGTCGTTGTTGAAGCGGTGGCCGCCGAACATGTAGTAGCCGGGGTCGGAGAAGCCCCATTGCGGCGTGCGCTTGTGCAGCGTGAGCGCGGCAAGCGCCATGAACGGCTTGTAGGTCGAGCCCGGCGGATAGGTGCCGTGCAGCGGACGGTTCAGCAGCGGGTGGTCGGGCGAGTTGTTGAGATCGTCCCAGGTTTGCTGGTCGATGCCGTCCACGAAGGCGTTCGGGTCGAAGCTCGGCGCCGAGACGAACGCGAGGATGTCACCGGTGGAAGGCTCGATGGCGACGAGCGCGCCGCGCTTGCCCGCGAAGGCCTGCTCGGCCACTTCCTGCAGGCCGATGTCGATCGAGAGCACGAGGTTGTTGCCGGGCGTGGCCTGGGTGCGCGAGAGCGTGCGCACGGGGCGGCCGCCCGCCGTCACTTCCACTTCCTCGAAGCCGGTCAGGCCGTGCAGCTCGGTTTCGTAGCTCTGTTCGACGCCGATCTTGCCGATGTAGTCGGTGCCGTTGTAGTTGTTCGCGTCCAGACGCGGATCGTAGTGCTCCTGATCGCTGTCGTTCTGGTCGCTCATGTCGTCGATGCGCTCCTGGTCGCGCTGCGAGATGCGGCCGATATAGCCGATCACGTGCGCGGCCGTCGGCCCGAGCGGGTACTGGCGGAACAGGCGCGCACGCACTTCCACGCCGGGGAAGCGGTAGCGCTGCGCGGTGAAGCGCGCGACTTCGTCGTCGGTGAGGCGCGTGCGGATCGGCAGGCTCTCGAAGTTCTTCGAATCCTCGAGCAGCTTCTTGAAGCGGCGGCGGTCGCGCGCATCGATCGGGATCACCGTGGAGAGCTGGTCGATCGTGTTGTCGAGCGTGTCGGTGAGCTTCGAGGGCGTGATTTCGAGCGTGTAGGCCGAATAGTTCTTCGCCAGCACGACGCCGTTGCGGTCGGTGATGATGCCGCGGTTGGGCACGATGGGCGCGACCGAAATGCGGTTTTCGTCGGCCTGCAGCGAGTACTTGCTGTGGTTCCACACCTGCAGGTACAGGAAGCGGAAGGCGATCAGCCCGAAACAGACGAACACGAACAGCCCCGCCGCCGCGACGCGCAGGCGGAACTTCGAGATCTGCTGCTGGGTGTCCTTGAATTCGGTCATGCGATCAGTCCGGCCCGCGCGAGCGGATGAGCGGGCCGGGGTACGTGAGAGGTTTTCAAGCGTCTTCCTGCAACGAGCGGCGCGCGCCGCTCAGATGGGCCGGGTGTCGTCGGGATCGACGGGGCGGCGCTGCGGCAGGAGCAGCAGGATGCTCGCCACGGGCCACAGCACGGCGGCTCCGAAGCCGCTCACGAGGTAATCCCAGCCCGGGAACGCGGCGCCCATCAGCAGCCGGATCACGAACGGCACGACCTGCGCGCCGACCAGCATCGGCATCACGGCGAACATCTGCACGCCGAGCGACATCCACAGCACGCGGCGGTGAATCGTGATCGCGCCGTACGAAAGCAGCGTGTACGCGAGCGCGTGCTCGCCGAGCAGGTTGGCGTTGTGCACGTCCATCAGGAGGCCGAGGCAAAACGCGATGCCCATGCCCACCTTGCGCGGCTGGTGAATGTTCCAGAACAGCAGCACGAGCGCGACGAAATCGGGCACGCCGGGCAGCTTGCCCCACGGCAGCAGGTTCAGCAGGAACGCGGCGGCGAGGCTGAACGCGATGAAGTACGGGTTGACCGGCTGGAGAATGTATTGCGGGCGCGGCATCAGTGGGCTCCCTGCGCCTGCGGCCTGGCCGGCTTTGCGTTCGCGGATGCGCTTGCCGGTGCCGCGGCAGCCGGTTTGGCTACGGCGGTCTTCGATTTGTCGTCGGCCTTTTTGTCGTCCGCTTTCTTGTCGCTGCCCCTGGCCGGCTTCTTCTTGTTCGCGGCTTTGGCCGCGGCTTCGGACGCGGCGGCGGCAGCCTCGGCGGCTTCGACCGGATTGGGCGGCACCTGCGGCGTGAAGTGCAGCACCAGCACCTGGCGCGCGCCGCGCACCGCCGCGAGCGGCACGCACACCACGCGCGCGAAGGCGGTGTCGGCCTGCTTGTCCACGCGCAGCACCTTCGCGACCGGCAGCCCTTGCGGATACACGCCGTCGAGCCCGCTCGTCACGAGTTCGTCGCCGGTTTGCACGTCGGCGCTGATCGGCACGAAACGCAAATCGAGCAACGCGCCCTGGGGCGTGCCGTAGATCACGCTGCGCAGCCCCGTGCGGACGATCTCGACCGGCACGGCCTGATCCTTGTCGGTGAGCAGCGTCACTTCGGACTGCATCGGAAAGACGCGCGTCACCTGGCCGATCACGCCGTCTTCGCTCACCACCGGCGCGCCGTTCAGGATGCCCTGCTGCGAGCCGCCGCCGATCACCACCTTCTGCGTGAACGGATCGCGCGTGTCGTACTGGATTTCGGCCGGCGTGGTCTGCGCGCCGATGCGCTGCGACAGATCCAGCAGCGCACGCAGATGCGTGTTTTCGGCCGCGAGCGAGGCCGCTTCGTTGGCCTGCTGCGAGAGCTGGAGATTGCGCGCGTGCAACTGCGTGTTGTCGGCGCGCAGCGTGGCGCTCGTGACGGCGAGGTCGGCGGCGCCCATAAAGAGGTCGCGCGGCACGAGGGCCGCGCGCTGCAGCGGGTAGAGGCCTGCCCCGAGCACACCGCGCACGATTTCGAGCGTCTTGAAGCGGGCGTCGGAGATCAAGAGGGCGAGCGACAGCACGACGAAAAAAATCAGCCGTGCGATTGCCGAGGGGCCTTGCTTGAACAGGGGCGGCGGACTGTATTCCATGGTCGGCGCCGGGGGCGTGTGCGAAAGAGTGAAACGGCGGCGCCGGGAAGGGCGCCTGTCAGCGGACGGCGCGGCGGCCGGGATGCCGCCTCGCGAGGCTTGCCAGGCTCACCCGATCGAGCCGCGCCGACTGCATGAAGAGCGTTACGCTCACTCGTACGAGAAGATGCTGCCGAGCTTGTCCATGCGCTCGAGCGCCATGCCCGAACCGCGCACCACGCAGGTGAGCGGATCTTCGGCGACGAGCACCGGCAGGCCGGTTTCTTCTGCGAGCAGGCGGTCGAGGTCGCGCAGCAGCGCGCCGCCGCCCGTGAGCATCATGCCGCGCTCGGCGATATCGGCGCCCAGTTCCGGCGGCGTCTGCTCCAGCGCGATCTTCACCGACGAGACGATCTGGTTCAGCGGGTCGGTGAGCGCTTCGAGAATTTCGTTGCTGGAGATCGTGAAGCTGCGCGGGATACCTTCGGAAAGGTTGCGGCCCTTCACTTCCATTTCCTTGACTTCGGAACCCGGGAACGCCGAGCCGATTTCCTTCTTGATCGCTTCGGCCGTTTGTTCGCCGATCAGCATGCCGTAGTTGCGGCGGATGTAGTTGACGATCGCTTCGTCGAACTTGTCGCCGCCCACGCGCACCGAGCCCTTGTACACGATGCCGCCGAGCGAGATCACACCGACTTCGGTCGTGCCGCCGCCGATGTCGACGACCATCGAGCCCGTGGCTTCCGAAACCGGCAGACCGGCGCCGATCGCGGCGGCCATCGGTTCTTCGATCAGGTACACCTGCGAGGCGCCGGCGCCGTGCGCGGCTTCCTTGATGGCGCGGCGCTCGACCTGGGTGGAGCCGCACGGCACGCAGATGATGATGCGCGGCGAGGGCGAGAACATGCGCGATTCGTGAGCGGTCTTGATGAACTGCTTGATCATCTGCTCGGTGACGGTGAAGTCGGCGATCACGCCGTCTTTCATCGGGCGGATCGCCTCGATGTTGCCCGGCACCTTGCCGAGCATCTGCTTGGCTTCCTTGCCGACTGCCTGGATGGTTTTCTTGCCGTTCGGGCCGCCTTCCTGACGGATCGAGACAACCGAGGGTTCGTCGAGCACGATGCCCTTGCCGCGCATGTAGATGAGCGTGTTGGCCGTGCCGAGGTCGATGGCGAGGTCGTTGGAGAAGTAGCTACGCAGAAAACCGAACATTCAAAAATCCTGTCTCGCTTGTGGCCGACCTTCGCGGGAATGGTCCAAGGGCGGCAGCGGAAAAAATAACAGCCTCAGGCCGGGCGCGAGGCGCGCCGCGAGGAACCTGACACTGCGGGGATCGTTACCGGAGGGCCGCCCCGTGGCGAGCCACCTTCGTGCCCTTCTTGCGCATCGGCCACACCTTCTGGGGTGCGAAATGCCGCAAGTGGCGGTGAAAGGCGCGCGCAAGGCGGTCCGGGTTTGGGTCGAACGCGTAATGATACCTTATAATTTTGCCTGTTTTGCAGGATCCGAAAGGCAGTTTTTGACAACGCCGAAGCTTTCCTCGAAAGGCGGATCCGGCGCGATAAACCGCTGTTGCAGCACCGTTTTTTTCGCATTGCCGCAACGGCCAGAGCAACCGCCTTTTTTTCCGGTGACCGCATGGCCCTGACCCTGAACGATGTGAAGCGCATCGCGCATCTCGCGCGCCTCGAACTGGCCGACGCCGAAGCCGGCAATACGCTCGAACAGCTGAATAACTTCTTCGGCCTCGTCGAGCAGATGCAGGCCGTGGATACCACGGGCATCGCACCGCTCGCGCACCCGATCGAGCAGATCGAGGACGTGGCGCTGCGCCTGCGCGAAGACGCCGTGACCGAAACCGTCGACCGTGATGCACTGCAGCGTCCGGCGCCCGCGGTGCAGGATGGCCTGTACCTCGTGCCCCGGGTGATCGAATGACGACTACCACGTGCGACCCGATAAATGACCGGGCCGCCGGGCGTTTCGTTCCCGCCGCCTGAAAAAAGCCTCGCGGCGGCTCTCCGATTCTCGCGGGGCGCGGCCAGTCCGGCCCCGAGAAGGCGACCCGGCAGCCCCGGCTCGCCGCCTACGTTCTTCCAGGAACTACGCAATGCATGAAAAAAGCTTGACCGAACTGCGCGCCGCGCTGGCCGCGAGGGAATGCTCCGCAGTCGAGCTGGCGCAGCTCTATCTGGGTCGAATCGACGCCCACCGGGCGCTGAACGCGTTCGTCGACGTCAACCCCGAGTTGACGCTCGCCCAGGCGAAGGCCGCCGACGCGCGCCTTGCCGCCGGCGAAAACGGCCCGCTGCTGGGCCTGCCGCTCGCGCACAAGGACGTTTTCGTCACGCGCGGCTGGCGTTCCACGGCCGGCTCGAAGATGCTTGCAAACTATGTGAGCCCGTTCGACGCCACCGTGGTCGAGCGGCTCGAGCGCGCGGGCATGGTGTGCGTGGGCAAGACCAACATGGATGAGTTCGCCATGGGCTCGTCCAACGAGAACTCGCACTTCGGCCCCGTGCAGAACCCGTGGGACACGAAAGCGGTGCCGGGCGGCTCGTCGGGCGGCTCGGCCGCGGCCGTCGCCGCGCGCCTCGCGCCGGCCGCGACGGGCACGGACACGGGCGGCTCGATCCGGCAGCCCGCATCGTTCTCGGGCGTGACCGGCATCAAGCCGACCTACGGCCGCGTGTCGCGCTACGGCATGATCGCGTTCGCCTCGTCGCTCGACCAGGGCGGCCCGTTCGCCCGGAACGCCGCCGACTGCGCGCTGCTGCTCAACGCCATGGCGGGTTTCGACGAGCGCGATTCCACGAGCCTCGTGCGCGACGACGAGGACTACACGCGCCATCTCGGCCAGACGTGGAGCGCCGACGCTCCCGCCGGCAAGCCGCTCGCGGGCCTGCGCATCGGCCTGCCGAAGGAGTACTTCGGCGCGGGTCTCGCCGACGACGTGCGCGCGGCCATCGACGCGGCGCTCAAGGTCTACGAGTCGCTCGGCGCGACGCTCGTCGAAGTGACGCTGCCGAAGACCGAGCTCTCGATTCCCGTGTACTACGTGATCGCGCCGGCGGAAGCCTCGTCGAACCTCTCGCGCTTCGATGGCGTGCGCTACGGCCACCGCGCGGCCGAATATCGCGATCTGCTCGACATGTACAAGAAGTCGCGCGCCGAGGGCTTCGGCCCCGAGGTGAAGCGCCGCATTCTGGTGGGCGCCTACGTGCTCTCGCACGGCTACTACGACGCCTACTATCTGCAGGCGCAGAAGATCCGCCGCATCATCGCGCAGGACTTCCAGGAAGCGTTCAACCAGTGCGACGTCATCATGGGTCCGGTGGCGCCGAGCGTGGCGTGGGACATCGGCGCGAAGGGCGACGATCCGGTGCAGATGTACCTCGCGGACATCTACACGCTTTCCACGAGCCTCGCGGGCCTGCCCGGCATGAGCGTGCCGTGCGGCTTCGGCGCGGGGGCGAACGCGCAACGACCGGTCGGTCTGCAGATCGTCGGCAACTATTTCAACGAGGCCCGCATGCTGCAGGTCGCCGACGCCTTCCAGCGCGCGACCGACTGGCATCGCAAGGCGCCGGCAGGGGTATGAGCATGAGCACGCAATGGGAAGTCGTCATCGGTCTTGAAACGCACACGCAGCTCTCGACCGTATCGAAAATTTTCTCGGGAGCATCGACGCAGTTCGGCGCGGCCCCCAACACCCAGGCCTGCCCCGTCGATCTCGCGCTGCCGGGCGTGCTGCCGGTGATGAACCGCGGCGCCGTGGAGCGCGCGATCGAGTTCGGTCTCGCCATCGGCGCGACGATCGCGCCGCGCAGCATCTTCGCGCGCAAGAACTACTTCTACCCGGACCTGCCGAAGGGCTATCAGATCAGCCAGTACGAGATCCCGGTGGTGCAGGGCGGCCAGATCACGATCCAGGTGCCGGCCAACGAGAAAGCCGGCAAAGAAGCGTACGAAAAGACCATCAACCTCACGCGCGCGCACCTCGAAGAAGACGCCGGCAAGTCGCTGCACGAAGACTTCGCGGGCATGACGGGCATCGACCTGAACCGTGCGGGCACGCCGCTGCTCGAAATCGTCACGGAGCCCGAAATGCGCAGCGCCGCCGAGGCGGTGGCTTACGCGAAGGCGCTGCACACGCTCGTGGTCTGGCTCGGCATCTGCGACGGCAACATGCAGGAAGGCTCGTTCCGTTGCGACGCCAACGTCTCCGTGCGCCCGGTCGGCCAGAAGGAATTCGGCACGCGCGCCGAAATCAAGAACCTGAACTCGTTCCGCTTCCTCGAAGAGGCGATCCAGTACGAAGTGCGCCGCCAGATCGAGCTGATCGAAGACGGCGGCACGGTCGTGCAGGAAACGCGCCTGTACGATCCGGACAAGCGCGAAACGCGCTCGATGCGCAGCAAGGAAGACGCGCACGACTATCGCTACTTCCCCGACCCCGACCTTATGCCGCTCGTGATCGATGCGGCATGGATCGAGCGCGTGAAGGGCGGGCTGCCCGAGCTGCCCGCCACGATGCAGACGCGTTTCGTCGAGCAGTACGGCGTGAGCCCGTACGATGCGGGCGTGGTGACCTCGAGCAAGGCGATGGCCGCGTACTTCGAGGCCGTGGTCGCGAAGACGGGCGCGGGCCAGGCGAAGGCCGCTGCGAACTGGCTCATGGGCGAGGTCTCATCGCAACTGAACCGCGAGGGGCTCGAAATCGACGCCTCGCCGGTCTCGGCTGCTCAGCTCGCGCTTTTGCTGCAGCGCATCGCGGACGGCACGATCTCGAACAAGATCGCGAAGGAAGTGTTTCTCGCGATGTGGGAAGAGAAAGCCGCGGATGAAGGCGCCGCCGACCGCATCATCGAAGCGAAGGGCCTCAAGCAGATCTCGGACACGGGCGCGCTCGATGCGATCATCGACGAGGTGCTCGCCGCGAACGCGAAGTCGGTGGAAGAGTACCGCGCGGGCAAGGAGAAGGCGTTCAACGCGCTGATCGGCCAGGCGATGAAGGCGACCAAAGGCAAGGCGAATCCGCAGCAGGTGAACGAGCTGCTCAAGAAAAAGCTATCCTGAGCGTCCGTCCGCCACCGTCTGTGGATGTGAAAGGGCGGCGTCGCTCCGGCCAGCCAGGCCGGGTGCGGCGCCGCCCTGCCGTTTGCGCCGCCCGGAAGTTCATCGGGCCTCCGTAACACGAACCACGGACAGGTCAATTCCGAGGAGAACAACACATGGCGAAGTCCCCGAGTCTCGACGATTACCGCGTGCCGTACTTCGGCGACAAGAAGGCGGCGAAATTCTCGCTTGAAGCGATCGATCCGACGGCCAAGCCGTTCTCCACGGGCAGCAAGGACGGCGACCGCGACCGGCTTGCCGAGATCGGCGCGAAGATCGACGTGCAGCAGGAGCGCCTGCATGCGCAGCGTCACCAGCGCGTGCTGCTCGTGCTGCAGGGCATGGATACGAGCGGCAAGGACGGCACGATCCGCGGCGTGTTTCACGAAGTCGATCCGCTCGGCCTGCGCATCGTGCAGTTCCGCGCGCCCACGCCGATCGAAACGTCGCGCGACTTTCTCTGGCGCGTGCATCTGCAGGTCCCCGCGGCGGGCGAGCTGGCCATCTTCAACCGCAGCCACTACGAAGACGTGCTGGTGCCGCGCGTGATGGGCCAGATCGACGCGGCCGAATGTGAGCGCCGCTATCGCCAGATCCGCGACTTCGAGGCGATGCTCGCGGAAACCGGCACGACCCTCATCAAGTGCATGCTGCACATCTCGAAGGACGAGCAGAAGAACCGCATCCAGGCGCGTATCGACGATCCCACCAAGCACTGGAAGTTCGACGTCTCCGACCTCGAAGCGCGCAAGCACTGGAGCGCGTACCAGGCCGCCTACGCCGACGCGCTCGCGGCCACGTCCACCGAGCATGCGCCGTGGTACGTGATTCCGGCGGATGCGAAGTCGCACCGCAACGTGATGGTGGGCGAGTTGCTGCTGCGCCTCATGGAAGGCCTCAAGCTCGAATACCCGCCCGAGAAGCCGGAACTCAAGGGCCTCAAGATCGAGTAGCCCGACGGCCGGTGCAGGCGAATCTGCGCCAACCCAGAGACAACGATAAGGAAACAGAACATGTTGCGTGTGATCACCGCGAATCTGAACGGCATCCGTTCGGCGGCGAAGAAGGGCTTTTTCGACTGGTTCGGCACCCAGAAGGCCGACGTGCTGTGCGTGCAGGAAATCAAGTGCTCGCAGGACGACATGACGCCCGAGTTTCTGGCACCCCATGATTTCAAGGGTTATTTCCAGCATGCGGTGAAGAAGGGCTATAGCGGCGCGGGTCTCTATACGCGCCACGAGCCCGACGAGGTGATCATCGGCTTCGGCAGCGAGGAGTTCGATCCCGAGGGGCGTTATGTCGAAGCGCGCTTCGGCAAGCTCTCGATCATTTCGGTGTACGTGCCATCGGGGTCGAGCGGCGAGGAGCGCCAGGAGGCGAAATACCGCTTCATGGACGAGTTCATGCCGCATCTCGCCGAACTCAGGCGCGAGCGCGAAGTGATCGTGTGCGGCGACGTCAACATCGTCCACAAGGAAATCGACATCAAGAACTGGAAGGGCAACCAGAAGAACTCGGGCTGCCTGCCCGAAGAGCGCGCGTGGCTCACGAAGCTCTTCGACGACGTCGGTTACGTGGACGTGTTCCGCACGCTCGATGCGCGCCCCGAGCAGTACACGTGGTGGAGCAATCGCGGCCAGGCGTACGCGAAGAACGTGGGGTGGCGTATCGACTACGAGATCGCCACGCCGGGCGTGGCGGGGACGGCGAAGCGTACGTCGATCTTCAGGGACATCAAGTTCAGCGACCACGCGCCGCTGACGATCGATTACGACTGGAAGATCAAGGGTTGAGGCGAGCGCGGGTTGCGGCGGCCACACCGGGGGCCTGACGGCCCCGGTTCACGCCGCGACAATGCGAAACTCTGTCGCCTTGACCACCGGCCGGACCAGATTTTTCTCGCGCTTCAGATCAACGATCCCATAGTTGGACATCGTTCTCAGGGTGCGCGAGAGGTTGCTCGGCTTGCGGCCCGTTGCCTCCGCGAGTTCGGCAATCGACTGTGGTTTCGTTTCTGTGATGACGCGCAGCAACGCGCGGTTGTCATCGCTCAGCACTTCAGCCAGCGACTTCATCGAGGTGAACCAGATCTTGGGTTCGCTCGACTTAGGCTTGTATTCGCCGCGTGCGATCGCCAGTACGCGGGCTCGAATTTTCTCTTGCGGCATGATGCCAATCACGATGGATTTCATCATTTCCTCATTTGGGAAAGGACGCGATCTGTGTCTGCGAAGAAGTCGACCAGCAGTTGCTGTGCGTCCTTGAATTCGTATGGCACGCCCTTGTCGGAGACATGCCGGTGCTTGTGGTCGTAGGCAAGGATACGGCCGGCATACTTGAATTTTTTTGGCGGCTTGACGGCATGTGCATTGTCGTAGCCGAGAATGCGATTTCCATAGGGCTCGTGCAACGTGAGTGAATACCTGATGCCGTGAGGGATCTCATCGGATACATCGACCCGCCACGCTTCGAGTTTGATCCAGTAGCCGTTTCCCTGATCGAGTACCGAGCCATTGAGGTCCAGCAGCGTATCAATTGCGATATCTCTTTTTCTTGGCAATATATCACCTGCTCATAGGGTTTGCCATCGGCCGCTGGCCTCGCGCCCTCGACTAAGCGGGGTCAAAGCAGCGCGAAATATGCGCGTTTCGGCCTGTTGCGCCTCAAGGCGCCGCCACCTTGCGCCGCTGCGGCACGCCGATGCCGGCGTAATCGGGCAGTTCGTCCACCGGTTTGCCGATGGCCTTGGCGTAGAGCGGCAGCATGTCGGGCAGCCGCTTGATGATGTCCGCGCGCCGTGCCGGCGTGTACGGATGCACGTAGATGAAGCCCTGGTCGTGGTCGTTCTTCGTCGCGGCGGCGAGCTTGTCCCAGAGCGTGACGGCCGCGCGCGGATCGAATCCGGCGCGCGAAGCGATGTCGCTGCCGATCACGTCGGCTTCGGTTTCGTCGGCGTGGCCGTAGTGCATCTCGAAGAGCTGCGTGCCGATACCGAGCGGAAACACGCCCAGATCCGCGAGCCCGAAGAGTTGCGGCACCGTGCCGGCCTCGATCTGCGCGGCCTGCTGCTGTCCCAGCCGCTCGCGCATGTGCTCGCGCACCGCGTGTGCAATCTCGTGGCCGAGCAGCATGCCGAACTCGTTGTCGTTGAGCTTCACGCGGTCGAGCAGCCCGCCGTACACCACGATCTTGCCGCCCGGCAGGCAGTACATGCGGATATCGGGCGAGCGGATCACCGCCACTTCCCATTTCCAGCTCTTCACCCGGTCGCTCCACTTCTGCGCATAGGGCGCGAGGCGGTCCACGAACAGGCGCACGCGTTGCACGCGCGGGTCGGTGTCGGGATAAAGACGGTCGGAGTGCGCCGCGCCGCGCACGATCTCGGCGTATTCGGCGGCGGCCTGGTCCTCGAGCATCGGCGAGGGGATCAAGTTGCGGTACACCGCGCTGTTGCCGAAGCGCACCTGCCGGTTCGCGCTCTGCGCAGCGGCGCCCGATATGCCCGAAGCGCCCGCGGCGGCCGCGCTGGCCGTCTGGGCCGCGCCCGGGGCGGATCCCTGTGCAGATCCCGTGGGCTGGCCCGGCGCTTGTCCTGAAGTCTGTCCCTGAGTTTGTCCCTGCGCCGGCGTCTCGGCCCCGGATGGCGCCGTAGCGGGCGCCGCCGGCGCGGCGGGCGTGGCCACGGGCGGGACATTGTCGGCGAACGCCAACCCTGCGTGCAAACCGGACAGCGTCGCGATCGCCAACTGGAGCGCCCCGGCGAGCGTGCGCACGCGCCCGGCCCCCCGACGCGCGCGGCGGGACGCACGACGCTGGATGCGCACGGCAGGCTGTAACGGGGTCAAGACCGGATTCTCCACGGGGCGATACGAACCAGCAGGAGCATACCCGGTACGGCTAACGCCGTGCATACGATGAAGTAGTCGAACCAGCCGATTTTCGCCACCACGTACCCGCTTGCCGCCGAGGCGAGCGTGCGCGGCACGGACGCGAGGCTCGTGAAGAGCGCGAACTGGGTGGCGGTGTAGCGCGGATCGGTGGTGCTCGCGATATAGGCGGTGAAGGCCGCGAGCGTGAGGCCGGTCGCGAAGGTCTCGAAGCCGTACACGAGCGCGAGCGCCACGGCGCGCGGATCGAGCGTCGGATGGGCCTCCATGCCGAGCGCGCCCGCGGCCTGGGAGACGGCGTGACTCACGGCGAGCACGCCGTCGTAGATCGCCGCGAGCGAGGGCGAGCCGGGCCCCAGCTGGGCGAGCCATGCGAAGCCGAGCGTCGAGACGATCTGCAGGACGCCGAAGATCCACAGCCCGCGCCCAATCCCGATCTTCACCAGCGCCACGCCGCCGATGATGCCGCCCGCGAGGCTCGCCCCGAACGCGGTCATCTTGGCGATCACGCCGATCTCGGTGCGCGTGTAGCCGATGTCGAGGAAGAACGACGTCGAGAGCGTGGTGGCCATCGTGTCGCCGAGCTTGTAGAGAAAGATGAACCCGAGCACGAAGAGCGCGCCGGTCCAGCCGTCGCGCTGCACGAATTCGGCGAAGGGCTGCACGATGGCTTCGCGCAGGTTCTTCGGCGGCGTGCCGTGCACCTCGGGCTCGCTCACCACGAGCGACATGACCATGCCGGGAATCATGAATGCCGCCGTGACGACGAACACGGTGCTCCAGGGCAGGTGATCGGAGAGGATCAGCGCGAGCGAGCCGGGCACGAGCGCGGCGATCTTGTAGGCGTTCACGTGGACCGCGTTGCCGAGGCCCTGTTGCGTGTCGGTGAGCAGTTCGCGCCGGTAGGCGTCGATGGCGATGTCCTGGCTCGCGCCGAAGAACGCGACGAGCGCCGTGAGCGCGGCCACCGTCCAGATGGAGTCTTTGGGCGAGACGAAGCCGAGCGTGGCGATCGCCCCGGCCACGAGGATCTGCGTGACGAGCATCCAGCCGCGCCGCCGCCCGGGGCGCCAGCCCGGCAGGCGCGGCACGTAGCGGTCCATGAGCGGCGCCCACACGAACTTCCAGGTGTAGGGAAACTGGATCAGCGCGAAGAGGCCGATCTCCTTGAGGTTCACGCCTTCGGAGCGCAGCCAGGCCTGCACGAGATAGACGAGCGTGAAGAGCGGCAGCCCCGAGGTGAAGCCGAGGAACACGCAGATCAGCATGTGCGTGTTCAGGTACGCGCGCCAGCCGGGGTGATTTTCGTGAGCAGTAAGGGCGGGGGCCTCGTGGGGCGGATTCGGCATGTCGTCCGGGGTGGCGTCGGGGTTTTGGTCTGGACCGGGCAGAAAAACGCACGACGCCGCTCTACGACGTCATTTTTTCTTCACGCGATAGACCGCAAGACTACCACGCCAGTTCACGCCCCAACGAACGGTCTGACCGCCGTGGAGCACGGCGCGGTCGAGAATTTCGATGCCCACTTCAGGCGCGAGCGCTTCGAAGTCCTTCACGGTGAGCACACGCACGTTCGGTGTGTTGTGCCACTGGTAAGGCAGCGATTTCGACACCGGCATGCGCCCGCGCAGCACCGAAAGCCGGTGCGGCCAGTAGCCGAAGTTCGGGAACGAGACGATGCACTCCTTGCCCACGCGCGCCGTCTCGCGCAGGATCGCCGCGGTCTGGTGAATGGTTTGCAGCGTCTGCGAGAGGATCGCGAAGTCGAAGCTCGCGTCTTCGAAGAGGCGCAGCCCGTCTTCGAGGTTCTGCTGGATCACGTTGATGCCGTTGCCCACCGAAGCGAGCACGCCCGCGTCGTTGATCTCGATCCCGTAGCCCGTGCACTCCAGCTCCTCGGTGAGCAGCGAGAGCAGCGCGCCGTCGCCGCAGCCGAGGTCGAGCACCCTGGAGCGCGGCTCGATCCAGCGCGCGATGGTGCGGAAGTCGGGACGGGCGGAAAGACTGTCGAATGCGCTCTGGTTCATGCGCCCACCTCGTTGGCAATGCGTTCGTAGTAAGCGCGCATGACGTTGTGATAGCGCGCGTCGTCGAGCAGGAAAGCGTCGTGGCCGTGCGGCGCGTCGATCTCCGCGTAGGTCACCTGGCGCTTGTGGTCGAGCAGCGCCTTCACGAGTTCGCGCGAGCGCGCGGGCGCGAAGCGCCAGTCGGTCGTGAAGCTCGCCACGAGGTACTTCGCCTTCGTGTGCGCGAGGGCCTTCGTGAGGTCGCCCTCGTGCGCCTTGGCCGGATCGAAGTAGTCGAGCGCGCGCGTGATGAGCAGATACGTGTTGGCGTCGAAGTAATCGGCGAACTTGTCGCCCTGGTAGCGCAGATAGGACTCCACCTCGAATTCCACGTCGAAGTTGAAGTTGTACGCATCCACGGCGCCCTCCGCGCGGCGCAGCGCCCGGCCGAACTTCTCGGCCATGTCGTCGTCGGAGAGATAGGTGATGTGGCCGATCATGCGCGCCACGCGCAGACCGCGCTTCGGTTTCACGCCGTGCGCGTAGTAGTCGCCGCCATGAAAGTCGGGGTCCGAAAGAATCGCCGAACGCGCCACCTCGTTGAACGCGATGTTCTGCGCCGAGAGCTTGGGCGTGGAGGCGATCACGATGCAGTGGCCAAGACGGTCCGGATAACGCAGGCTCCAGGCGAGCGCCTGCATGCCGCCGAGGCTTCCGCCCATCACGGCGGCAAACTTCTCGATGCCGAAGCGGTCGGCCACGCGCGCCTGGGCATCCACCCAGTCTTCGACGGTGACAACGGGAAACTTCGCGCCGTAGGGAGCATCCGTGGCGGGGTCGAGGCTCATCGGCCCGGTGGAGCCGAAGCACGACCCCAGGTTGTTCACGCCGATCACGAAAAAGCGGTTGGTGTCGAGCGGCTTGCCCGGTCCCACCATGTTGTCCCACCAGCCCACATTCTTGGGATCGTCCGCGTACACGCCCGCGACGTGGTGCGACGCATTGAGCGCGTGACAGACGAGCACCGCGTTGCTGCGCGCGGCATTGAGCGTGCCGTAGGTTTCGACCATGAGGTCGTACCCGGCCAGGGTCATGCCGTTCTGCAGTTGCAGGGGCTCGTCGAAATGCAGTGTTTGTGGAGCGACGACGCCGATCGATTCCATTCGTTCCGCCTTGTATTCGGGCGGCTAAACGGTGTCGGCGAGCGCGGAGTGCAAGAGGGGTGGCGCGGCTGACGACCTCTTTAGCCGCATTTGTAATGAACCCGCGAGCCATGGCTTTCGGGTTCGCGCGCCCGCAATCGAGTCAGCAAATCGGCGCGCTGGTGTTTCAAAACGAACGCAGAGTATAACGGAAAACGCTCGCGGCAACGCAGCGGACGAACCGCCGCGCGGGCGTGGGGCCAGGAGGGGCGCGGCGGCGCGCCACTGCACTGCGCGCTGCCGCCGCTTGGCGCACAGGCGCCTAAGACGCCTGGCTGCCGGCCGGATGCGCGTTGCGCCAGCGCCGCAGCTGGAAGCCCGCAAAGATCATCAGGACGCCGTAGAGGATGGCGTAGCTGGCGATCACCCAGATCAGCGAGAGGGCGCCGGCACCGGGGAACATGGCGATGAAAAAGCCCACGGCGGCCGAGAGCAGCCCGGAAAGCCCCACGGCCCACGGATGCGCGATGGCGTGGCGGTACTGGATCGCGTAGATGATTTCGAAGATGCCGATGGCGAGCGCCCAGAAGCCGATTATCATCACGAGGATGATGGCGGTTTCGCCGGGCCAGAAGAACGCCACAAGGCCCGCGATCACGCCGATCAGGCCCACGACGATATAGGTCCAGCGCCGCGTGCCGCCGCCGCGCGCGCCGTAGAGCAGCGCGAAGGCGCCATCGACGATGGCGTAGGCGCCCCACACGATGGCGAGCGTGAGCACGGTGAGGCCGGGCAACGCAAAGGCGAGGATGCCGAAGACGATGGCGGCGACGCCGCGGGCAATGAGCCAGCCCCAGTGGGCGGAAAGGCCTGAGAGCAGCGGCAGGGCAGCGGAAGGCAACGGACGGTTCATGCGGTTCTTCTCCTCGGGACGAAGCGCACCGGCCGCGCGGGCCGCCGGAACTGCGGGGGCCCTGAGGACCGCTCCGCAGCGAGCGGCGCCGTCGTTGCCGGGATGCGCCTTACTGAAGAATCACGCGAATCTGCTCTTCGGCGTGCTCGCTGGGCGAGCGCGTGAAGCCGCTTTGGGCGTAGCGGTGCCAGCAGCCCATCACGTAGCGGACGACCAGATTCGCGCGCACAGCCGGATCGTACCCTTTCGGCAGGGCGGCTGCCTCCAGCGTGTCCGCGGTGTCCGCGCCCTGGGCGGCTTCGGCCACGCTCACGCGCAGGCATTGGCGCAACGAGGCCTCGATGCGGTCGAGCATCTGGTTCACGCGCTCGGCGAGGCGTTCGTGCTCGCCCACGAGCGCTTCGCAGGTCAGGACCCGCGTCATGCCGGCGTTCTTGGTGGAGAAGTTGATGAGCATGAGCGTGATCGCGCGCGCCTGGAGCATGCCGCTCGGCTCCTTCGCGACGATCTGGTTGATGAGCGCGAAGAGTGTCTGCTCGATGAAGTCGATGAGGCCCTCGTACATCTGGGCCTTGCTCGCGAAGTGGCGATAGAGCGCCGCTTCCGAAACGCCGAGGCGTGCGGCGAGCGACGCCGTGGTGATCTTCTCGCCGCGCGGCGTCTCGAGCATCGAGGCGAGCGTCTGGAGGATGTGGATGCGGCGTTCGCCCGGTTTTGGGCGGGCGGCGCGGCGCACCGTGCCGGATGGGTCTTCTGTTACGGCTGCGTCACGCGTTTCGGTCGGCTGCATGAATGTCGCCCTCGGTTTTCGCTTCGGACTCGCCGCCCGAGCCTGCCCGCCAGGATAACCCAAAGCACCTCAGGTCCGCCCGGCGGTGACGTCGTCACCCCGTGTGCCGCAGTCTTCCCGACTGCAGGCCCGTTTGTAGCGATTTTAACGAACGAATGCGGTGATCGACATAGTGGGGCCGCCCCCGGCCCGACAAACGCAGCGACGGCGACCGCGCGGGCAGATGCCCCGTGATCCAGACCGTCTGGATGCCGAGCTGCCGGTAGCGTTTCAGATGGCCGTGCGTGTCTTCGATCAGGATCGCGTCGGCGAGCGACGCGCCCGCGCGGCGCAGCGTCTCGCGCAGCATCGCGCGGTCGGGCTTGGCGCGCCAGCGGCTGCGCGTGCGCATATGCTCGATGGCGATCACGCGCTCGAAGATCCGCTCGATGCCCAGTTCCGCGAGCACCGCGCGCGCGTAGGCCTCGGGCGCGTTGGTCAGCACGATCTTGCGGCCCGGCAGCGCGCGCAGCGTGCGCGCGAGGCCGCGCTCGGCGTAGACCATGTTCGGCAGGTCGGGGAAAGTGTGGACGACCTTCAGGAAGTCGTGCGGATCGATCCGGTGATGGCGCGTGAGGCCGAGCAGCGCCGCACCGTAGCGCTGCGTGTAGCTCGTGCGCAGGTGGTTGGCCTGGTCGCGGCTCACGCCGAGCGCGTCGATGATGTACTGCGTCATGCCCGCGTTGATGGCCGGGAAGATCGCGCGCGACGCCGCGTGCAGCGTGTTGTCGAGATCGAAGAGCCAGACTGGGCCGCGTGAGGTAGGGGCGCCGGTGGCGCGCTGTGGCCGGCGGGGACGCGGGCGGGGGACGGTCATGGCCTCTGGAAAGGTTGGCGGCGCCCGACGCAGCTGCATCGGGGCACCGCACCCTCGCCCCGGGCGAGCCGCTCCGGCTGGCCCGGGAGCAGGGGACTCAATGCGAGCGGATCATCGTGCCGAACGGCTGTTCGGTCAGGATTTCGAGCAGCACCGAATGCTCGATGCGGCCGTCGATGATGTGCACCGAGCGCACGCCGCTCTTCGCGGCGTCGAGCGCCGACGCGATCTTCGGCAGCATGCCGCCCGAGATCGTGCCGTCTTCGAAGAGCGCGTCGATCTCGCGGGCCGAGAGGTCCGTGAGCAGGTTGCCCGCCTTGTCCATCACGCCGGGGATGTTCGTCATCATGACGAGCTTTTCGGCGTTGAGCACCACGGCGAGCTTGCCCGCCACGAGATCGGCGTTGATGTTGTACGAGAGGCCGTCTTCGCCAAAGCCGATCGGCGAGATCACCGGAATGAACGCGTCGTCCTGGAGCGCCTTCACGACCGCCGGATTGATCGCTTCCACCTCGCCCACCTGGCCGATGTCGATGTACTGGCCCGGGTTGTCGCGGTCCGGCATCATCAGCTTGCGCGCGTGGATGAGGCCGC
This sequence comes from Paraburkholderia sp. J12, assembly GCF_905220215.1. NCBI lineage: Bacteria > Pseudomonadati > Pseudomonadota > Betaproteobacteria > Burkholderiales > Burkholderiaceae > Paraburkholderia > Paraburkholderia sp. J12. The sequence goes on along the minus strand of NZ_CAJMZC010000002.1, from coordinate 450,900 downwards.
CGTCCTTGCCTGTCAGGCCCACGGCATGGCCGCCGAAGTGGTTGATGAGCGTGACGATGTCCTGCTGCACCTCACCGCCGAGCACCCATTCCACCACTTCCATGGTTTCCTCGTCGGTCACGCGCATGCCCTGGATGAAGGTGCCCTGCTTGCCGATCTTCTTGAGCGCCGTGTCGATCTGCGGGCCGCCGCCGTGCACGATCACCGGGTTGATGCCCACCAGCTTGAGCAGGATCACGTCGCGCGCGAAGCCCTGCTTGAGCCGCTCTTCGGTCATGGCGTTGCCGCCGTATTTGATCACCACGGTCTTGCCGTGATACTGACGGATGTAGGGCAGCGCTTCGGCCAGAATTTCGGCTTTCAGGGTCGGGGCGATCTGCGAAAGGTCGAGGGGCTCGGACATGGCGGCGGGAATAGGCGAGGAGTCGTGGCAAAAACGGTCGAAACAGGCCGAATTGTACAGGACTGGCGCGCTGCAACAGGGTTTTCGCGAGGGCCGCCGGGCGTGCGCGCAACACGCCGGGAGGCACGTCCGGGGGCTCCGTCACACGGACGTCACGTGCGGTCCGGACTCGGGTTTCGGCTCGCTTCCTCCCACCCGGGCAACCCAGGCACTCCGGGCGCGCTGTGGCATCATTTCCTTACCGCCGACGCCGGCATCACAAGGAGCGCGCCCCCATGACCGCCTCCGCCCACGCCACTCCCGACATGAAACGCGCCCGCTGCCCGCGCTGCGGCAACGCGTTCGACTGCGGCCGGCACACCGAACCCTTCGACTGCTGGTGCCGCACGCTCCCCGCCCTGCCGGCGAGCCAGCTGGATCCGCGCGGGCGCTGCCTGTGCCCCGAATGTCTTGCCGAAGCGGCCGCCGCCGCTTCCGTCACCCCGGTCATCCGGGCTGCGCCTGCCGACACAGGAGGCCACGGCACGCCGGGCCGCTAGCGCGGCTGGCGGGGAGCCCGGACGAGCGCGCGAAGATCGGCGGCGACCTCTTCCAGCACCGGCTCCCATTGCCGGAACGTCTTTTGGCGATAAAGCGTCGTATTCGGATACCACGGGCTGTCGCGCCGCTCGAGTTGCCAGACCCAGTGTGGGTTCACGTCGAGCAGGACCCACGTCCGCTGGCCGAGTGCGCCCGCCAGATGCGACATCGACGTGCAGACCGAAATCACCAGATCGAGCGAATCGACGAACGCGGCGGTGTCGTCGAAGTTGCGCCATTCGCCGCTGTAATCGGCTATCTCGAGGCCGGCGGCGCGCGCGGCGGCCACGTCGGCTTGCGCGTCGGGTTGCAGCGAATAGAACGCGGCGTCGTCGCCGAAGCCCCGCAGGTGCGCCGCGAGTGCTCCGATATCCACGCGCCGGAACGGATTGCGCTTGTGCGTGAGGCTGCCCGTCCAGGCGAGGCCGACTTTCAGGCGGTGCTCGCCCGCCAGTCGCTCGCGCCAGCGTGCGGCGGCGTCTCGCTCAGGAGCGAGATAGCCCGTCGGCCCCGGGATGGAATCTTCCCGCGTGCCGAAGATGAGCGGCAGGCTCAGCAGCGACACTTCGCAGTCGTGGGCCGGCAGCGCTTCGACGCCGCCGCCTGCGCTGTAGCCGTCGCAATGCGCGCCGAGGCTGCGTTCGAGCAGCGCGCCCATCTGCGGAAACGAATTCCAGATGAGGCGCCCTCCCTCGCGGTGCACGCGCTCGGCGAGGAGCGGCACGTAGCGGCAGAACTGCAGCAGGTCGCCCATGCCTTGCTCGCCCCACACCAGCAGCGTGCGGCCCGTGATGGGCTCGCCTTGCCACTGGGGCTTCGCGAACACGGGCCGCCCCGCCTTCAACTCGCTCGCGCCGAGCCAGCGCGCTTCGTGGCCGATCCAGCCGTTGGCGAAGTCGCCGCGCACGAGCTGGATCATGGACAGGTTGACGCGCATCGAGGGATCGTTCGGCGCATACTGGCAGGCGGCCTGCGCCGCCTGCTGCGCGTCGTCCCACTGCTGCATTTCCTTGAGCGCCATCGCGTAGTTATTGAGCGCGAGCGGATCGTGCGGTGCGAGCGCGAGGGCCCGCCGGGCCGCCTCGGCCGGACGCCCGGCATCGGTTTCGTCGGGGCGCAGCTTGGCGAGGTTGATCCACGGCTTCGGATCGGACGGGTTCTGGGCGACGGCGTCCTCCAGCAGTCGATGGATTTCGTCCGCGCCGGAATTGATCTGCATCAAGGAAATCGCGAGATTATTGCGGAGATGCGGGAAATCGGGAGCGATATCAAACGCGCGGCGGTATGGTTCCACCGCATCGGCATGGCGCCCGGCGAACTGCAGCGCGAGCCCCACCATGAAGTGCGCATCGGCGCGTTCGGGCGCGAGTCGCGCGACGGCGGCGGCAATGCGGGTGGCATCGGCGAGCTGGCCGGTTTCGAGCGCCGTGCTCACCATATTGGCGAGCGTCACGGCATCGAGCGCGCGCAGCGCTGCAGCACTGCGCTCCAGCAGGGCGCGGGTGGCGGTGTCGTCGGCGCGCGGCTCCGCAGCGGACCCGGATGCCGCGTCCGTGAAATCGAGAAACACCTGCCACAACGGTTGGAGTGAATTGCGGATGTCGTGTTGCATCGGTTTGCCAGCCTTGACCGTAACGAGGAATGTTGGACGACTGATGTCAGTGAGCAAGTCCTATTGCAGCAGACTATTTCGGGATAATGAATCGGATCCGTCCGAACCTGTAAACTGACCCCATGCATCGCATTACCGTCAGTGCTCGCGTCAATCTCGGCCACCTCTTCTGGTTGCGCAGCCTTGCCATTCTCGGCCAGCTCTGCACGATCGCTTTCGTGCAGTTCTTTCTGGGCGTGCATCTGCCCATTCCCGCCATGCTGTTCGTGATCGCCATGGAAGTGGCGTTCAACGGCGTCACGTGGATGCGCGTCGCGCAGGACCGTCCCGAATCGAATCTCGAACTGTGCGGCCAGATCTGGGTGGATCTCGCCGCGCTTTCCGCGCTGCTCTATCTTTCGGGCGGCACGACCAATCCGTTCGTCTCGCTTTATCTGCCGTCGCTTGCCATCGCGGCGGCCGTGCTGCCCTGGTATCTCACGGGCTGGCTCGCTACCTTCGCGGTGGCCTGCTACGTGTTGCTCGGCTTCGACAACGTGCCGCTCAACATGGAGAACCCCGCCAACCTGTTCATCTACTACCGCGCGGGCATGTGGGTGAACTTCATGGTGAGCGTGGGGCTGATCGTGTGGTTCGTCGCGCGTATGTCGCGCGCGCTGCGTCAGCGCGATACCGCGCTCGGCGACGCGCAGCAGCGCCTGCTGCGCGACGAGCGCGCGGTGGCGCTGGGCGTGCAGGCGGCGACCGTCGCGCACGAGATCGGCACGCCGCTCTCGACCATCGCGATGCTCTCCGAAGAACTGCGCGACATGGCGCGCACGGACAAGGCCCTCACCCCCTATAGCGCCGATCTCGACCTGCTCGAGCGGCAGATCTCGCTGTGCACGTCGGCGCTGGCGCGGCTGCGCAGCCGCGCGTCGTCGCAGGGCGGCCGTCAGGCAGTCGGCGAATGGCTCGGGCCGTTCGTCGAGCAGTGGCGGTTGCGCCATCCTCAGGTCAAGTTCGAGCAGATCGGCGATCCACCGGCCGAAGCGAGCCTCGACGATGCCGTCGCCGTCGGCCAGATTCTCACCATCTTGCTCGACAACGCCGCGCGCGCGAGCCGCGACCATGTCACGCTGCAGGCTTACCCGTCGCCGCGCGCGGGCTATATCGACTTCGAGGTGTGCGACGCAGGACCGGGGATTCCGGCCACGCTGCGCAACGCGCTCGGATCGGTGCCCGTGGAAAGCACCCAGGGCGGCCATGGCGTGGGCCTCTATCTCGCGTTTTCGTCGGCGGCGCGGCTCGGCGGCTCGATCGAGCTGACGGATGTGGCCGGGGCGGCTGGGGTAGCCGGCGAGAGCCGGGCGGCGGTCGCGGGCGATACGAGCGCGTCGGGCAACGCAGGCAGTGCGGCAAATACAGGCAGCGGGAGCGTAGCTGCCCGCGAGCGCAAGCCGCGCGGCACGCGTGCCGTGCTGCGCGTGCCGGTGAAGATGGGCAGAAGCGCGGCGGCGGTAACCGCGCGCGCGGACGACACGGCGGCGCACGACGCGGGTGCCGATAGCGGATCAGGCACGAGCCGGCCGGGCTCGGTGCCGCCTAACAACACGGAGAAGCAGGCATGAGCGAAATGAGTTTTCTGGTGATCGACGACGACGAGGTGTTCTCCGATATCCTCACCCGCGGTCTGACGCGGCGCGGCTATCAGGTGCAGCAGGCGCACAACGCGGAGGAGGCGATCCGTTTCGCGAACCAGCAGAAGTTCGCGCAGATCACGGTAGACCTGCATCTGGGCAGCGACTCGGGCCTGTCGCTCGTCGCGCCGCTGCGCGAGTTGCAGCCCGATGCGCGCATGCTCATCCTGACTGGCTACGCGAGCATCGCCACGGCGGTCCAGGCGGTGAAGGACGGCGCCGACAACTACCTCGCGAAGCCCGCGAACGTCGAGATGATTCTGGCGGCGCTGCAAAACGACGCGAGCGCGCTACAGGCGGACGCGGCCATCGAACATCCGGCGCCGCTCTCGGTGGCGCGGCTCGAATGGGAGCACATCCAGCGCGTGCTGGCCGAGCACGGCGGCAACATTTCCGCTACGGCGCGGGCGCTCAACATGCACCGCCGCACGCTTCAGCGCAAGCTCGCGAAGCGCCCGGTGCGCCAGTGAGTGTCAGTGAGCCGTGAGAAGCACTTCGCTTCCAGCATGAAAAAAGGCCCCGCAACCTGCGGGGCCTTTCGTAGGCATCGCGGCGAGGCCGCGCGCGTTACAGCACGTAGCGCGACAGATCTTCGTCCTGCGCGACTTCGCCGAGCGCGCGATCCACATACGCGGCATCGACCGTCACGCTTTGGCCCGCATGATTGCCGGCCGAGAACGACACTTCTTCCAGCAGCTTTTCGATGACCGTATAGAGGCGGCGCGCGCCGATGTTCTCGGTCTTCTCGTTCACCGAGAAGGCGATTTCCGCGAGGCGCCGGATACCGTCGTCGGCGAAGTCGATCTGCACGTCTTCGGTGGCGAGCAGCGCCTGATACTGCTTGACGAGGCTTGCGTCGGTGGCCACCAGAATCGATTCGAAGTCCTTCACGGAGAGCGAGTCGAGCTCCACGCGAATCGGGAAGCGGCCCTGCAGTTCGGGAATCAGATCGCTTGGCTTGGCGAGATGGAACGCGCCGCTCGCGATGAAGAGAATGTGGTCGGTCTTCACCATCCCGTACTTCGTGTTGATGGTCGTGCCTTCCACGAGCGGCAGCAAATCGCGCTGCACGCCCTGGCGCGAGACTTCGCCGCCGCCGCTGCCTTCGCTGTTGCGCGAGGCGATCTTGTCGATTTCGTCGAGGAACACGATGCCGTTCTGCTCGACGTTCTGCACGGCTTTCTGCTTGACCTCTTCGTCGTTGAGCATCTTGCCCGCTTCTTCGTCGGTGAGGACCTTGAGCGCTTCCTTCACCTTGAGCTTGCGGCGCGTCTTCTTGCCGCCGCCCAGATTGGCGAACATCGAACGGATCTGCTCGGTCATGTCTTCCATGCCCGGCGGCCCCATGATGTCCATGCCGACCTGCGGCAGCTCGACGTCGAGCTCGATATCCTTGTCGTCCAGCTGGCCTTCGCGCAGGCGCTTGCGAAAGGTCTGGCGCGTGACGTTCTCACTGTCGCCGTGGCTCGCGTCCGCGAAGCCCACCGGACGTGCCGTGGGCAGCAGGATGTCTAGGATGCGGTCTTCGGCGAGATCGGTCGCCTTGCTGCGCACCTTGCGCATTTCCGACTCGCGCGTCTGCTTCACCGAAATCTCGATGAGGTCGCGCACGATGCTGTCCACGTCGCGGCCCACGTAGCCCACTTCGGTGAACTTGGTCGCTTCGATCTTGATGAAAGGCGCATCCGCAAGCTTCGCGAGGCGGCGGGCGATCTCGGTCTTGCCGACACCCGTCGGCCCGATCATGAGAATGTTCTTCGGCGTGATTTCCTGGCGCAGCGGCTCGGCCACCTGCTGGCGGCGCCAGCGGTTGCGCAGCGCCACGGCCACGGCCTTCTTCGCTTTCGCCTGGCCGATGATGTGCTTGTCGAGTTCCGAGACGATCTCGGCGGGGGTCATGGTGCTCATCCTGATTCCTTCTCGTCTGTCCGGCGGGTTACTCGATGGTTTCGATCACGCGGTTGTGATTCGTGTAGATGCACATGTCGCCGGCAATCTCGAGCGACTTTTCGACGATCTCGCGCGGCGACAGGTCGGTGTTCTCGATGAGCGCGCGGGCCGCCGCCTGGGCGTACGAGCCGCCCGAGCCGATCGCGCAGATGCCGCCTTCGGGGTCGAGCACGTCGCCGTTGCCGGTGATGACGAGGGTCGTTTGCGCGTCGGCCGCGATCAGCATGGCTTCGAGGCGGCGCAGCATGCGGTCGGTGCGCCAGTCCTTCGCAAGTTCGACGGCGGAGCGGGTGAGGTTGCCCTGGTGCTTTTCGAGCTTGGCTTCGAAGCGGTCGAGGAGCGAGAACGCGTCGGCGGTGCCGCCGGCGAAGCCGACCATGACCTTGCCGCCGTAGATGCGCCGGACCTTCTTCGCGCCACCCTTCATGACGATGTTGCCGAGCGTGACCTGGCCGTCGCCGCCGAGCGCGACCTGGTCGCCGCGGCGCACGGAGACGATCGTCGTGCCGTGAAATTGCTCCATGTGGGTTCCTTTTACCGTTGATGCCGGGTGTGACGGACGGGCGCGGCGCCGGCGGGGCCGCAAGCCCCAGAAATCGGGAGCGCGCCGGGCAGCGCCTCTACGGGGCGAGCCTGCGACGCGTTGTCGGTAGAAGTTTAGGGCGCCCGCAGGCAGTTCAAGGGCCGGTTTCTCAGAAAAGCCGGCGCGACAAAAGCGATAAGAACGGTATGCCGGCTGCGCCGAAAAAGCGGCGGCGCAAAAACAAAAAAGCGCACGGGACTCCGTGCGCTTTCACGTGAAAGGCGGCAATGCCGGGCGCGCAGTCCGGGAGCGGGCGCGCCGGCGGATCGATCAGTCGCCGAACAGCTTCTGGCGCAGCTCGCGGCGCTCCTGCGCTTCGAGCGACAGCGTGGCCGTGGGCCGTGCGAGCAGACGCGGAATGCCGATCGGCTCGCCGGTTTCCTCGCACCAGCCGTATTCGCCCGAGTCGATGCGTGCGAGCGATTGCTGCACCTTCTTCAGCAGCTTGCGCTCGCGGTCGCGCGTGCGCAGTTCGAGCGCATGCTCTTCCTCGATGGTCGCACGGTCGGCCGGGTCCGGCACGATCACGGTTTCGCGCAGGTTCTCGGTGGTCTGGCCCGCATTGCGGAGGATTTCCGCCTGCAGCTGTTCGAGCCGGTTCTTGAAGAAAGCGAGCTGATCCTCGTTCATGTAATCCTTGTCGCTCATCTTCAGGATTTCGGCTTCAGTCAAGAGTCGTTTCGTCGTCATCTGGCTTGCTTCTTCAATGAGTGAGGCAAAACTTGCACATATTGCCTGCACTTTTGTGTTGCCCGCAATGGCCTTGTACCGCGCGCCTGTTTCGAGCCGTTGCGCTGGCGGACACGGACGATGTGCTGTCGTGATGCCCGAAGCGCCGCTGCGGGGCCGAACTCCTCTGGAAACCGGTCTTCAGATGCTCCTGAGGCATGTTTCGTACCGGCCGCGCGCCGCGCTGCGCCGCGTCGTGCTGCCGGTGGGGCCAGACCATCCGGACCGGATTTTCCGAAGGGCCGCCCGTCTTCCGTACTCGTTGTACTTTCCGCACTGTCGGCACGGCCGTACGCCCTTGCCTGCCCGGCCCCGGCGTGACGTCCCGGGACGGTGGCTGCCTGCTTTCCAGTGGGGCCGTATTGTAACTGAATCGCAAACTCGCGCCGCAAGCGGGAATTCCCGTGCTGTGAGCGCGTGCGTCAGTCGATATCCAGAAAATATAACGCGCCAATCGCGAAAAAGCGATGGTCGGGTACGTTATTTGGCCGGGTAGCCCACGTAGGCGGGCAGATACTAGCGGCGCGGCCGGCGGGATGATGCCGGCCGCATGTCGGGCGCCTAGACGAGGCAGGCGTCGAGGCCGTCGGTGATGAGGTCTTGCGGCAGTTCGATGCCGATGAACACCATCTTGCTGTTCTTCTTTTCGGCCGGCAGCCACTTCGCCGCGAGGTCGCTGCCCATCATCTGGTGGACGCCCTGGAACACCACCTTGCGGTCCACGCCCTTCATGTAGAGCACGCCCTTGTAGCGCAGCAGGTGCTCGCCGTAGATCTGCAGGATGCCGCCGAGGAAGTCCTCGAGGCGGTTCGGGTCGAACGGACGGTCGCTGCGGTACACGAACGACTTGATCTTGTCGTCGTGATGCGCGTGGTGATGGCCGTGGTCGTGGCCTTCGTGATTGCACTGGCCGTGATCGTGGTCGCACCCGGCGTGATCGTGATCGTGCGCGTGATCGTGCGCATGGTCATGATCGTGATGCGCGTGGTCGTGCTCGTCTTCCGCGAGGAAGTCCGGGTCGATCTCGAGCTTTGCGTTCAGATTGAAGCCGCGCAGGTCGAACACTTCCTTGATGTCCGCCACGCCGAAATCCACCTGGCGGATCTGCGCCTTCGGGTTCATGTGCAGCAGGCGGTGGCGCAGGTCGGCGAGTTCCTTTTCGTCGACGAGGTCGGCCTTCGTGATGAAGAGGCGGTCGGCGAAACCGACCTGGCGCTGCACCACTTCGTGTTCGTCGAGCTGATGGTTGCCGTGCTTGGCATCGACGAGCGTGATGATCGCGTCGAGCAGGAATTCGTCGGCGATCTCGTTATCCATGAAGAACGTCTGCGCGACGGGGCCCGGATTTGCGAGGCCCGTGGTCTCGATCACGACGCGGTCGAAGTCGAGCTTGCCGTCCTGCTTTCGCTGCGCCAGATCGCTCAGCACGCGCGCGAGGTCGCCGCGGATCGTGCAGCAGATGCAGCCGTTGCTCATCTGGATGATCTGCTCGTTGCTGTCCTGCACGAGGATTTCGTTGTCGATGTTCTCTTCGCCGAACTCGTTCTCGATCACGGCGATCTTCATGCCGTGGTTCTCGTTGAGGATGCGCTTGAGCAGCGTGGTTTTGCCGCTGCCGAGGAAGCCGGTCAGGATGGTGACGGGAATCATGGTTGCCATGCTGGATGCCTGTTCTGTGCGGTGCGTGGATCGGAACCGGCCGCTCTCGCTTTGCGTGTGCCTGCCGGGACGCGGCGGCCGTGGTCCGGTGTTACAAGATAACTCTGGCTATTGAAACATATCTGCGGGCCGGGCGCTTGCCGGGGCCAGGCGGCCTGGGCCGGCGGTTTGCCTCGCGGCGTCCGCGCCGGTTCGCTGCAGACGCAATACGGGGCGCGATCGCAGGCGCCGGGCGCCTGCGCGAACAAATGAGGCTGCTTACGCGATTTGCAACAACAGGCCCTTCAGGTACTCGCCTTCGGGGAACGCCGTGAGAAGCGGGTGATCGACGCCGGCGCCGAGGCGCTTGAGGATGCGGGCGTCCACGCGCGCGTCAGCGGCGGCGCCGGCGACGATCTTCTGGAACAGATCCGCGTCGATCGCGCCCGAGCACGAATACGTAAACAGCAGGCCGCCTGGGCGCAGCAGCTTGAGGCCCGTGAGGTTGATGTCCTTGTAGGCGCGCGCCGCGCGGTCCACGTGCTCGCGCGAGGCGGCGAACTTGGGCGGATCGAGCACGACGAGGTCGAAGCGCTCGCCCTCTTCGTGCAGGCGGCGCAGCGTCTTGAAGGCGTCGGCGTCGAGCCAGGCTGCACGCGCCGCGTCGAAGCCGTTCGCCTCGACGTTCTTTTGCGCGGTGGCGAGCGCGTCACCCGACGAGTCGATCGACACCACGCGCTGCGCGCCGCCCTTGAGCGCCGCGAGCGAGAAGCCGCCGGTATAGCAGAAGCAGTTGAGCACGTCGCGCTCGCGGGCGAAGGTCTGCACGAGCGCGCGGTTGTCGCGCTGATCGACGTAGAAGCCCGTCTTGTGGCCGTTGCGTACGTCGACGTGATAACGCACGCCGTTTTCGCTCGTGATGAGGGTCTCGGGCGGCTCGTCGCCGGCAAGCAGGCCCGTGATCTGCTCGAGCCCTTCCTTCTCGCGGATCGACACGTCCGAGCGCTCGTACACGTTCGGGCAGCCCGTGGCCGCCGTGAGCGCGCCGACGATCGCCTCCTTCCATGCCTCCACGCCCGCGGCCATGAACTGGCAGACCAGCTGGCCGCGCCCGCTGCCGCCGTCCTCGACATAGCGATCGACGATCAGGCCCGGCAGGCCGTCGGCCTCGCCGAAGATCAGGCGCACGGCGCCGGTGCCGCTCACCATGGCGTCGCGATGCGCGACGGCGCGTTGCACGCGGCGCTTGAAGAACGCGTGGTCGATGGGTTCGTTTTCGTCGAAGCTCCAGACGCGCGCGCGGATCTGCGAGTGCGGGCTGTACGCGGCGCGCGCGAGGAAGCGGCCGTCGTGCGCGCGCACGACGACGGTGGCGCCGACGGCGGGCTTGCCCTCGACGCGGTCGATCGCGTTGGCATAGACCCACGGATGGCGGCGCAGCAGGGATTTTTCTTTCGACGGTTTGAGCGTGACGATATTCATAACGGGTTCAGTACAGAAAAGCGCGGCGCGACGCGTTCGGTGTGGGACTGCCCCGGGCGGGGAGCCCCGGGCGGGTTGCCCTCGCGGGGAGCCCCGGCCCGCGCCGCAAGGCATCAATCGCGTTTTTTCGCGCGCGGATGCGCGGTGTCGTAGACCTTCGCGAGATGCTGGAAATCGAGCGACGTATAGACCTGGGTGGCCGCGATGCTCGCGTGGCCAAGCAGTTCCTGCACCGCGCGCAGGTCGCCGCTCGACTGCAGCAGATGGGTGGCGAACGAGTGGCGCAGCACGTGCGGATGGACGTTCGCCGGAATACCCGCCGTGAGCGCCGCGCGCTTCACGCGCTCGCGCACCACGCCGGGCGCCATGCGGTTGCCGCGCACGGAGAGAAAGAGCGGGGCGTCGTCGTGTTTGACGAAGGCATCGCGCACGCCGAGCCAGGCGTCGAGGGCGTCGAGCGCCTTGCGCCCCACCGGCACGACGCGGTGCCGGTTGCCCTTGCCGTGGACTTCGACTTCGGCGGCGTCGCGCTTGAGCCAGCCCGCGGATTCGTAGCCGTCGCGCCGCACGTAGCGCGCGTCGAGCCCGACGAGCTCCGCGAGCCGCAGCCCCGACGAGTAGAACAGTTCGAGCATCGCGCGGTCGCGCAGCGCCTCGGTGCTGGTGCCGTTCGCGCCGGCGGGCAGCGGCGCTTCCATCAGATGCTGGGCATCGTCGACGGAGAGCGCCTTTGGCAGCGTCTTGGCCTGCTTGGGCGCGCGCACGGCGGCCACCGGATTTGCTTCGAGTTCGATGCGGCCTGCAAGCCACCGGTAGAACGCGCGCCACGCCGAAAGCCGGTGCGCGATCGAGCGCGCCGACAGGCCGCCCGCGTGCGCGCGCGCCACGGCGCCGCGCACGTCGGCGGGAGCGATGGTCTCCAGCGCCCGGCCGTTCGCGAGTTTCTTCAACTCGTCGAGCTCGTGCGTATAGGCGCGCAGCGTGTGCGCCGAAAGCCGCCGCTCGTGCTCGAGGCTGGCGAGGTAGTCGGCAATCGGGTCGGTCGGGTTCACGGTGTCGGCGCCTGGGGCTTGAGCGGTGGGCCGGGCTCAGTGCGGCAGGAGGCGCGTGAGCGCCGCGCTCGCGAGCGCGCCGATCTGGGTGAGAAAGTCGGTGGCCATGCCGTCGTGAAAGCGCCGCGGATCGGGCGATCCCATTACCAGCAGGCCGAACACGTCGCCCTCGGGCTCGCTCTTGCCTTCGGCGTTGGGCGTGCGCAGCGCGATCAGCGCGACCGACTGCGGCGCGCCCTGCGCTGCGTCGAGCCACTGCGCTGCCTCGAAGCCCGAGTTCGCGCCGCAGTAGGGCACCGCGAGACTGCCGGCGAACAGACGCACTTCCTCGCCGGTATGGCGCGCGAAGTCGGCCTGGGTGTAGGCCTCGGCGACGTCCCAGATGCGCAGCGCCGCCTGCGGCACGTCGAAGACGTCAAGCAGGTTCTCCGTGATCGTGCGCGGCAGCGCGTACGGATCGCGCTCGGCGATCACGCGCTGGGTCCAGCGGCCGAACTTGGTCGCGATGCTGTCGTTCTCGTGACCGTAGCGCAGCAGCTCCGAAAGACGGCGCTCCAGATGCTTGTTCTTTTCGCGCAGCATTTCCATCTGCCGCTCCTGCAGCGACACGGCGGCCTTGCCGTGCGGGTTGCCGAGCTTGATCGTCGAGAGCAGTTCGGCGTGCTCGACGAAGAACTCGGGATTGGCAAGCAGGTAGTCGGCGACTTCGCGATCGTTCATGTTGTTGGCGCGTTGTGAGCAAAAGGCGCGCGGGGCGCACCGGCTGGACAGCGTGAAACGGTGAATCGGATGCCGGCCGCTATCAGCCCCTATACGCCGCCAAAGGCCGGCTCAGGTCGTAGCAAGCCGCAGCAGGTCAGTCGGCCAGTTCGATTTCGCCTTCGAAAACGGTGGCGGCGGGGCCGGCCATGGTGAGCGCGGCGGATTCGTCGCGCGCGCCGTCCCAGGCGATCGTCAGCATGCCGCCGTGCGTATGCACCTTGACGGGCGAATCGAGCAGCCCGCGGCGGATGCCCGCGGCCACCGCCGCGCAGGCGCCCGTGCCGCACGCGAGCGTTTCGCCCGCGCCGCGCTCATACACGCGCAGCTTCACTTCGTTGCGCGCGACGATCTGCATGAAGCCTGCGTTCACCTTGTGCGGAAAGCGCTTGTGCGCCTCGACGACGGGACCCTCGGCCAGCACGGGAAACGCCTCGACGCCGTCCACCACCTGCACCGCATGCGGGTTGCCCATCGAGACGGCCGAAATCCAGCGGGTCTGACCGTTCACGTCGAGCGGCCAGAGCGTGTCGTTGCCTTCGCGGCGGCCCTGCAGACCGCTTGCGTCGAACGGCACGCGCGCCGGCTCGAATACGGGGCTGCCCATGTCGACGATGACTTCGCCGTTCTCCTGCATCACGAGCGTAAGCGTGCCGTTCTGGACCTGGACGCGCACGCGGTTCGCGTCGGTGAGCTTCCGGTCGCGGACGAACTTCACGAAGCAGCGTGCGCCGTTGCCGCAGTGCTCGACCTCGCCGCCGTCGCAATTGAAGATGCGATAGCGGAAATCGACGCCCTCGACGGTGGGCTTTTCGACGACCAGCAGTTGATCGGCGCCGACGCCGAAGTGCCGGTCGGCGAGCGCGCGCACGCGCTCGGGCGTGAGCGCGAGGGGCTGGGTGTAGCCGTCGAGCACGACGAAGTCATTGCCGGCGCCGTGCATTTTGGTGAATTTGAGCTTCACGCTTTCCTTCTATTCCTTGCCGCATAAGGCTTCTGTGATTCACTAAAGCCCGGAAATTCCGTCTGGCTACCCGTCTGGCTACCCATTTGAGGTGCGCTGGGCTGGTATCGAATGATACACGGTGATAGTCCCGGTTTCGCGCTCGCGCAAGTGGGATATGCTGCGGCGGACCTGAACAAACCTGAACATCGGGGCAGCGGTCGGGTCCGGGATGCGTTGGGCCGAAGACGCACACCGGACTGCACGCGAGCAGGGCGGCGGCTGGCGGATCAGGCTCAAGACGCGGCCGACGCGTGCGATTGCCCCCGGCGGTGCTGCCTGTTCATCTGCCTCCCGTTGTCCGTCGGTTTTCCCGTCTAACCGTCGACTGTCCATAGCCGTGCGCCTCAGCTTCTTCATGGCCGTCCTCTCATCGGCCAGTGAACGGAACTTTGTTCAGAGGAAGCCCGAAAATCAGCTATCGCCCATTTCATACCCTTGTAGTCGCTTGTTAGCCTGGCCCCACTGTATGGGCCGGATCAACCTGATGGAGCACGAAGCGAAGGCTGGGAATCAGATCGGCGGCCATACGCTGTTGAAGCACGTTGGAAAAGATAAGGCATGGCTGCAAGCAAGACTGGCGCGCGAACCCCGGCTTGAAATGGTTACCTCATTCCATAATCGGGAAATGGCAGAGTGGGCTATTTCTCAGGTGATGCAGCAAAAGGCAGTGGAGATCAGGGCATGGGCACAAGCGAGCAATGGAGCAAAGAGGCTTCCCTTGGCTGGTGAGACTGGACGCGCTGCAGGCCACGGATTGGTCAGAGAGACGGGACAGATGATTGAACCAAGTAAGGTTCAGATGTTCTTGAGGAAAGAGCAATATAACGGTATGCCGTATTACCTCATCACCGCTTACTTGATTAAATAGGCTTTCATGGAGCAGGAAGACAAATACCCGGAATTATCAAATTTTATTCAGATTTATTTCGGAGAGGATTTCGACCTGTGGGGGAATACCATGGAGGAAATCCTTGCTTTATACAGAAGCGAAAGCGATCCGGTAGCGCGTGGAACGTTGCGAAGTGAAATCGATCACTTCCGTCACGACAATTCGTTCGACCTGGATGCTTCTTTTAAGGCTGCCTACGGACTTTTCGTTAATCCCGTATCGTGGGGCCACACGACTGCCTCGTTCCTTGACGAGCTAAAGCGTTTTTTGAGCGAGTAATCCACTTGTCACCAGGTCTGGACGGCCCCCGCAAGATGCAGAGATAGCGGGCACCGCGCTTTAGCACCGCGGCGCCTGCCCGCATCCCACCCCGCTCAATACACGCCCGGCTCCCCCGGTGGCCGCGTCTTGAACCGCTTATGCACCCAGTAATACTGTTCAGGAATACGCGGAATCTGCTCTTCGAGGAACGCGTTCATGCGCCGTGCGTCTTCCTCGTCATTGCCGGTCGGATAGTTGTCCCAGGGCTTGAACACCTTCAGCCGGTAGCCCTTGTAGTTCGGCAGCACCTCGCCGATGAACGGCACCACCTGCGCATGTCCCACCTTGGCGAGGCGCCCCACGGCCGTCAGCGTGCAGGCCGGCACGCCGAAGAACGGCACGAACGTCGAATTGCGCATGCCGTAGTCCATGTCCGCGCCGAGCATTACCGGCTTGCGGTCGCGCAGCCAGCGCAGCACGGCGCGCGCGCTATCGGCGCGGCTCACCATTTCGGCGCCGAAGCGGCTGCGCCCGGCCTTCGCGGCGCTCTCGAATTCGGGGTTCGAGAACGGTTGATAGAGCGAGCCGCAGGGCCGGTGCAGAGAGTAGTTGAGGAACATCGACCCCGCCTCGATCCCCACGAAATGCAGCCCGAGGAACAGCGTGGGCGGCAGGTCGGGATCGCTCAGATCGATTTCGCTGTCGAGCTGGACGATCTTTTCCAGCTTCTTTGCCGACCCGAACCACTGCACGCTGCGCTCCATATAGCTGCGGATCGCGTGGCGAAAGTGCTGGCCCGCCACTTCCTCGCGCTTCTCTTCGCTCCACTCGGGGAAGCACAGCTTGAGGTTGGTGTGCACGACGCGCTTGCGGCTGCTCGGAATCTGATAGAGCAGCCAGCCGAGGCCGTCGCCGAGGCGGGCGACGAGCCCGTAGGGCAGGATCGCGAACAGTTTGAGCAGGCCGATGGCGAAACGGGAACCGAGCTTGCCTAGCATGCGGCGCCTCCCGCGAACGTGACGACGGCAGCCGCGACTGCGGCCGGCGCCAGGACGGCGGCAAAGGCAGGAGGGGCGGAAACGGGGACGGTTGCGAAAGACAGCACGCGGCGGAACTCTGCGACAAATTAGGGAAGTCGCTATAATACGGGCTTCGCCGAGTTAATAGACAACTTGCGGGGCGAAGCCGGCAGCCGCCGATCCTGTGGATTCCTCCACGATCGTTGTGGCACCGGTCAGGAAATCCGCTAAAGCGTCGCCGCTTCAAGGCTCCCGAAGCTGGCTACGTGAACTCAACCGTCACCAGCTACAGGAGTTTCAAGCGTGGCAAACGATTATTTCTTCACCTCCGAATCCGTCTCCGAAGGCCATCCGGACAAGGTCGCCGACCAGATCTCGGACGCGATCCTCGACGCCATCCTCACCCAGGACAAGTACTCGCGCGTTGCAGCGGAAACGCTGTGCAACACGGGTCTCGTCGTCCTCGCCGGTGAAATCACCACGACCGCGAACGTCGATTACATCCAGGTCGCGCGCGATACGATCAAGCGCATCGGTTACGACAACACGGACTACGGCATCGACTACCGCGGCTGCGCGGTGCTCGTCGCCTACGACAAGCAGTCGCCGGACATCGCCCAGGGCGTGGACCGCGCGCACGACAACAATCTCGACCAGGGCGCCGGCGACCAGGGCCTGATGTTCGGCTACGCGTGCGACGAAACGCCCGAACTGATGCCGCTGCCGATCCACCTCTCGCACCGCCTGGTCGAGCGCCAGTCGAACCTGCGCCGCGACGGCCGCCTGCCCTGGCTGCGCCCGGATGCGAAGTCGCAGGTCACCGTGCGCTACGTCGACGGCAAGCCGCATTCGATCGACACCGTCGTGCTCTCGACGCAGCACGCACCGGACATCGACCTCGGCACGCTGCGCGAAGCCGTGATCGAAGAGATCATCAAGCCGGTGCTCCCGGCCGACCTCGTGAAGGGCGAGATCAAGTTCCTCGTGAACCCCACCGGCCGGTTCGTGATCGGCGGCCCGCAGGGCGATTGCGGCCTCACGGGCCGCAAGATCATCGTCGATACGTACGGTGGCGCGGCGCCGCACGGCGGCGGCGCGTTCTCGGGCAAGGATCCGTCGAAGGTGGACCGTTCGGCGGCCTACGCGGGCCGTTACGTCGCGAAGAACATCGTGGCCGCCGGCCTCGCCTCGCGCTGCCTGATCCAGGTGTCGTACGCGATCGGCGTGGCGCAGCCCACTTCGGTGATGGTCAACACGTTCGGCACCGGCAAGGTTTCGGACGCGACGATCACGAAGCTCGTGCGCGAGCACTTCGACCTGCGTCCGAAGGGCATCATCCAGATGCTCGACCTGCTGCGCCCGGTCTACGAGAAGACGGCCGCCTACGGTCACTTCGGCCGCGAAGAGCCGGAATTCTCGTGGGAAGCCACCGATCGCGCACTCGTGCTGGCCGAAGCAGCCGGCACCGAGCCGGTGGGCGCGCTGGCCTGATCGCCGTCAGGCATTGCCAGGGGCGGCGCATCGCCGCTCCCTGAAGCAAAAACCCCGCAGGGCCTCTGGCCCGTGCGGGGTTTTTTATTGCCGCTGTCCTTGCGGCTTAGCGCATCGCGAACGCAAACCACCCCGTGCTGCTCGCCGACGTGCGGCGCGGCCGGCGCGCGCCGCCGCTCGTGGTGCGGTTTGTGGCCGAGGCCGAGCCGGCGGCCGAGCTGCCGAGCGCGCGCAGCGGCGTATTCGGCCGGTACAGGAGCGTGCGCAGCGAGAAGTGGCGCGCGCCCGAGCGCACGCGCAGCACCGAGAAGAACGAATGGAACCACGCGCGCATGCCGTCGACGGGCTTCGCCTCGCGCACCTGCGAGGCCAGCGCGCGCGTGCGCGCCGCATGGTGCCGCAGCGCGCGCATCACGTGACGGCGGGCGGGGCGGGCGGCCTTCAGGGCGGCACGCGTGAGTCGACGGGTATCGAAAAGGGTAGGCATGGTGTGAGCAAAATCAGATGCGGAGGGCGCCTCGCGCGGCGCCTTGCTTGCAGCAGCAAACGTGCCTGTTTCGACCATGACGGGAAACGACAGTTGCCGCGCATCGCGTAATCGATGCGGCGAAGGAAGCAGCGGAACAGGTCTGCGTTCTGTGACGGGCCTCGCAGCGAGTGCGGGCCACCCGTCCGTGCGGGTGAGGGTGTGCAAAAACAAACGACATGCGCGCAGACTACACGCCTTCCGTGACGCACTGAAGTCGGTGAAACCCCGTCTCGCGTGCGCTTTTGACGCACGCGATCCCACCCTTTGACACATGCCGGTGCGCGCGCCCCAATGCCGTGCGCCGCTGTGGGATCGCGGCGCTTGCCCTCCGTTGGCATCGCGTTGATGTGGGAATGGTGACGGATCGCGTCGCACCGATAAAAGGCGCGAGCCGCTGCCTGCTTCGGCGCTCTCGCGGGGCCGCTGGCGGGCCCTTACGCGAACGTCAACTCGTTTTACAATCGAGCGACCGGGGTGCGCTTTTCCCTTTTCCGCCCCCGATGCCGAAGACATCGAACAACGGAAGTCCCATGTCAGTCCAGTCAAAGAAGGAACAGATCCAGGCGCTGCGCGAGCGTGGCTTCGTGGTGGTGCCGGGTCTCGTCTCGCCCGGGCGCTGCGAGGAACTGAAGCGTATCGCCCAAACCCAGCTCGAGGAAGCGGCCGCGCCCATCGAGTTCGAAGCGGATCTGCGCTATCCCGGCGCGCCGGTGTCGAAAGAGGCGCCCGGCGGCCATACGGTGCGGCGCCTGCTCGATGCGTATTCGCGCCATCCGTGCTTTCGCGAATGGGAAACCTCGCCCGAGATCGGCAACTGGATGGAGCTGTATTTCGGCGAAGCGCCGGTGCTGTCGCGCGCGCATCACAACTGCATGATGACGAAGCACCCTGCCTACGGCAGTCTCACGGGCTGGCACCGCGATGCGCGCTACTGGTCGTTCGAGCGCGACGACCTCGTTTCCGTGTGGCTCGCGCTCGGGCCCGAGACGATCGAGAACGGCGGCCTGTGGTTCGTGCCGGGCTCGCACGAGGCGCCTTTCACGTCGGAGCGTTTCGATGCCGCCAAATTCTTCCGCGAGGATCTGCCCGAGAACCAGGCGTGGATCGATCGCGCGGTGTCGCCCACGCTGCAGGCCGGCGACGTCGTGTTCTTCCACTGCAACACGCTGCACTCGGCGGGGCAGAACCAGAGCGATCAGGTGAAGTTTTCGCTCGTGTCGACCTATCACGGTGCGAGCAACGTGCCGCTGCCGGGTACGCGTTCGGCTTCGGTGCCCGAAGTGCCGTTCTAGGGCGCGCTTGCGGGGCACCGCCGCGGGCGGTGCCTCAGCGCTGCCGTCCCGAGGTGGCGAGCCCGGTCAGTCCCGCGATGGTCGCCGCCACGCCGCCCACGATCAACAGGATCGTGCGATTGGTGGGCGCGCCGGTGAAAAGCCGCGACATGTCGTTCGAAAACGAATGGAACGACTGGCCGCCGAAATACAGCAGCACGATGCCGCAGGCGATCAGTGCGAACGAAAGCGCCTTGACCATGGAAGACCTCTCGGATGGACGGACGCCGCAGTGTAGGCGAGCGGTGGCGCCGCGTCCATTGGGAGCCGGCGATGGCCGGCATGGCGCATCGGCCGTCCCATCGGACACCCCATCGGACGCCCCAGCGGACACCCCATCGGAGCATGTATCCGAACGCTCGGACGTCCCACATGTCGGGCCTCTGCACGGTACGTGCGGATTGGCTAACATAACAGGCTTCGCCCGCGCTGCGCGTGGCGGAGGCAAGGCGCTGCAGCCGCGCGCCCTGCGGCCATTGCGACCACGCTGGCTGCCCCCTTTCCCCCGTTATCGTCGAGGATTCAATCAATGGCCTACGAAGCAGCTTCTGAACGCTATTCGGAGATGCAATACCGTTTTTGCGGCAAGTCGGGACTCAAACTGCCCGCGCTGTCGCTCGGCCTGTGGCACAACTTCGGCGACACCACGCCGATCGCAACGCAGCGCGAGATCCTGCGTGCCGCCTTCGATCTCGGCATCACGCACTTCGATCTCGCCAACAACTACGGCCCCCCGTACGGCAGCGCCGAGACCAACTTCGGCCGCATCTTCAAGGACGACTTCCGCCCCTACCGCGACGAACTGCTGATCTCGTCGAAGGCCGGCTGGGACATGTGGCCGGGCCCCTACGGCCAGGGCGGCGGCTCGCGCAAGTACGTGCTCGCGAGCCTTGACCAGAGCCTGCAGCGCATGGGGCTCGACTACGTCGACATCTTCTACTCGCACCGCTTCGACGCGGACACGCCGCTCGAAGAAACCGCGGGCGCACTCGCCACCGCCGTGCAGCAGGGCAAGGCGCTGTACGTGGGCATCTCGTCGTATTCGCCGGCCAAAACGCGCGAGATGGCGAAGCTCCTCGCCGAATACAAGGTGCCGCTGCTGATCCACCAGCCGTCGTACAACATGCTCAACCGCTGGATCGAGCAGGGCCTGCTCGACACGCTCGACGAGATCGGCGCGGGCAGCATCGCGTTCACGCCGCTCGCGCAGGGCCTGCTGACCAACAAGTACCTCAACGGGGTGCCGGAAGATGCGCGCGTGAACCGTCCGGGCGGCGGCTCGCTCAAGGGCGACCACCTGAGCGCCGAGAACATCGGGCATGTGCGCAAGCTCAACGAGATCGCCCAGCGCCGCGGCCAGAGCCTCGCGCAGATGGCGATCGCTTGGACGCTGCGCGGCGGCCGCGTGACCTCGGCGCTGATCGGCGCGAGCCGCGCGGAGCAGGTGCGCGAGAACGTCGCCGCGCTGAAGAACCTGGAGTTCTCGAAGGAAGAACTCGCGGAGATCGACCGCTACGCGACCGAAGGCGGCATCAACCTGTGGGAGAAGCCGTCCACGGATCAGCACATCTGATTCGTATCCGGGTCTGCGCGGCCCGTTTGCTGTAGAGAACGCCTCGCGTCAGCGAGGCGTTTTTTTTGTGCTCACGGACGCCACATGGGCGTCTTCGCGCTGTCACGTGCCGCTGCTAACTTCGCCGCAGTCTGTGTCGCGAGGAGCGCCGATGGAGTCCACGATCGCCGGGCAGGCCGCCGCCCCCACCGCCCCTTCGCGGTCCGCGGCGCCGCAGCCGCAGCCCGGTCAGCCGTCCGCCCGGCAGTCCACCGGGCGGTCCGCCCAACAGCCCGATCCGCGCGCGAACGCCGCGATGCTTGCCTTCGCCGCTGTTGCGCTCGCCTGGGAACTGGTGGGATTGCCGCTCGCGCTGCATGCAGGGGGAGGGCCGTCGATCTGGCTGCTCGCCACGCTCGTGCCGGTCGTGCTCGCCACGCCGGTTCACTGGGGCCTCATACACGAAGGCATCCACGGCCAGTTGCTGCGCGGGCGGCGTGCGAACGAAGCGCTCGCGCGGTTGCTGGCCATCGGTCTTGCGATGCCGTTCGACGCCGTGCGTTTCGGACACCTGATGCATCACCGCTTCACGCGCGAGCCCTACGACCGACCCGACGTGGACGATGCCACCGCGCCGCGCTGGCGCCGGCGGCTCGCCTACTACGTCCAGTTGCTCGGTGGCCTCTACGCGGGCGAACTGCTGGTGCCGCTCGTCGCCTTCTTGCCGGCGGAGACGGCGCGCGCGCTGATTGCGCGCGGCGTGGGCGCGCACGGACCCGAGGGCGCGCAGGTGCAGCGGCTCTTCGCCAATCACGCCGGCGACGCCCAGAAGCGCCGCCGCGCGCGCCGCGACTGGCTGGGCTCCTGTGCGCTCTACGCGCTGGCCTTCGCGCTGTACGGGAAGGCGTGGTTCGTTCTGCTGGGGACGATGTGGCTGCGCGGCCTGTGGATTTCGATGGCCGACAACCTGCCGCATTACGGCGTGGCGCTCGACGAGCCCGGGCGGGCGCGGGACTTTCGCGTGCCGCGCGGCGTGGGGGCGTTGCTGATGAATCATCACCTGCATCGCCAGCATCATCTGCATCCCACGATGCCGTGGACGGCCTTGCCAGCGCTGGCGCGCGCAGGCGGCGAAGCGGTGCACGCGCGCCCCGCCTATTTCGGCGCGGCGCTGCGGCAGCTACGCGGGTTGCAGCCGGGGAACCGGGTCCACTGAGAAGCCGTGCGCCCGGTGCCGCCCGGGCGCTACATCAGCGCGGGCAGGGCTTCGACGAGCACGACGGCCACCAGCGCGCCGAGCAGTGCGCCGATCACGCGCAGGGTGTTGTGCCTGAATTCGGTTGCGCATGGCAGCGCGCCGAGGAAGAGCGCGCCTGCAAGGGCCATCGGGATGATCATCACGAAATCGCCGATCGTGAAGTAACCGTCCATGCTCGTCTCCTTATCGTGTCGGCGGGCGAGGGGGCTTGGCGATGCGTTGTCGTTGCCCTTTCGTTGCCCGTCGGGTGCCGGCCTTCACCGAGTATAGGTGAGGGTTTCGGAACGGGGTGGGCACGGTGCGCGCCATGCTGCTTGCCGGGGTGCCCCGGGCGCCGCGCCAGGCGGGGCTTGGCAGTGGCCCTGCGCGTCCACGTGTGCCGCGCGGGCCAGCCCGGCTTGAATTACGAAAGTCTTTCCATTTGTGGCCGGCGCAGCGGGTCAGGCGGCCCCGGCGCGCTCGCGCAAGCGCAGCGTCCACGCGCCGCCCATGCCCGCGATGAGCAGCGCGGCAACCAGCCCCGCCACGCCGCCCCAGCCGCCCGCGGCCCAGAAGTGCCCGCCGAGCGAGCCCATGATGCTGGACCCGAGGTAATACGCCAGCAAGTAGAGTGCCGCCGCCTGGCCCTTGGCTTCGCGCGCGAGCCGGCCCACCCAGCCGCTCGCCACGGCGTGCCCGGCGAAAAAGCCGATCGTGAGGCAGGCGATGCCGGCGGCGATCAGCGCAAGCGGCGAGAAGAGCGTGAGGACGACGCCCGCGAGCATGATCGCGAGGCTCGCGACGAGGACGCGTCCGCGCCCGAAGGTGTCGGCCATGCGGCCGGACCACGGCGAAGCGACCACGCCGGTCAGGTAGACCACGAAGATCGCGCTGATGGCCGCCTGGCTCATGTGGTAGGGCGCGGCGATGAGCCGGTAGCCGATGTAGTTGTAGAGCGTGACGAAGCTGCCCATCAGCACGAAGCCCATCGCGAACAGCACAGGCAGGCCGGGCCGCGCGAACTGCTTCATGAGCGCTGCGCGATGATGCGAGAAGCCGAGGCCCTTCTTCGGCACGAAGTGGCGCGAGGGCGGCAGCAGCGCGCGAAAGGCGAGCATCGCGCCGATGCCGAGCGCGCCGATGACGGCGACGGCCACGCGCCAGCCGAACAGGTCGGTGAGCACGCCCGTGATGACCCGCCCGGCCATGCCGCCGATGGCGGTGCCGCCCACGTAGAGGCCCATGGCGAGGCCGAGGCCTTCGGGATGCATCTCCTCGGCGAGCCAGGCCATGGCGACGGCGGGCACGCCGCCGAGCGCGAGGCCTTGGAGCGTGCGCAGCACGAGCAGTTCGTGCCAGTGCGGCACGAACGCGGCGGCGAGCGTGAGCACGGACGAGGCGGTCAGCGACGCCGTCATCATGGTGCGCCGGCTCCAGCCTTCGGAGACGAAACCGGCCACGAAGATCGCGCCCGCGAGCGCGGCGGTGGTGAGCGAGAGCGAGAGGCTGCTTTGCGCGGGGCTCACGCCGAAGGACTGCGAGAACGCCGGCAGGAGCGGCTGCACGCAGTAGAGCAGCGAGAAGGTGGCGTAGCCCGCGAAGAGGAGGGCGAGACACGCGCGCCAGTAGGCGCGTGTGCCGCGTTCGAGATACGGTTGGCTGGACGGCGAGGGGGCCGCGGTGGTGCGATCGGCGCCCGGTGAAACGGTCACGGCAGGATCTCCGGAGGATGACAAAGCCGCAACGATACGCGGGTTGGGCGAATCGGGGCGCCAAAACCGCAGGATGCGCCGCAACGACCACGCCTTCACGGCCCGCCCTTAGCCCGGCGCGGCGCTTCCAGCGCCTCCTGCCTGCTGCGGCGGATGCACGAGCTGATCGCCCGTGGGCAACGCCGCCGCGTTCCAGCCGCCGCCCAGCGCCTTGACCAGCGCGACGCTCGCCGCCATGCGCCGGCGCGCGATCGTCACCGCCTCGCGCTCGTTGGTGAGCGCCGTGGTTTGCGCGACCACCACGTCGAGATACGTGATCGCGCCGCTGCGATAGCGGTTATCGACGATCGCGAGCGTGCGCTGCGCCGCCGCCACCGCGCGGTCCTGCGCGAGCGCTTCCTGTTCGAGCACGCGCAGCGTCGCGAGGTTGTCCTCGACCTGGCCGAACGCATCGAGCACCGTCTGGCGGTACTGCGCGACGCTCTCGTCGTATTGCGCGCGCGCCTCGTCGCGCACCGCCGCGCGGCCGCCGAAGTCGAGCAGCGTGCCCGCGAGCTGCGGCCCGAGCGACCAGAACCGCGCGGGCGCCACGAGCCACTGGCTGTAGTTGGTCGCCTCCAGGCCGCCCGTCACGGCGAGGATCAGGTTCGGGAAAAACGCCGCCGTGGCCACGCCCACCTGCGCATTGGCGGCGGCCACGCGGCGCTCGGCCGCGGCGATGTCGGGGCGCCGCTCCAGCAGCGTCGAGGGCACGCCCGGCGGTGTGACCACCGGCTGCGCCGTGAGCGGCGCGCCGGGCAGCACGGGCAGCGTGAAGCCGGCCGGCGGCTGGCCGGTGAGGATTGCGATGGCGTGCTCGAGCTGGGCGCGCTGCACGCCCAGGTCGATGGCCTGCGCCTGGGTGGTTTCGAGCTGGGTCTGCGCCTGGCCGACGTCGGCGTCGGTGGCGATGCCGCCCGTGTAGCGGTGCTGCGTGAGGTCGAGCGACTCGCGATACGCCTTGATGGTGTCGTCGAGCAACTGGCGCTCGCGGTCGATGCCGCGCAGCTCGAAGTAGTCGGTGGCCAGTTCGGCCTGCATCGAGAGCAGCACGGCTTGCTCGTCCGCGGCGCTCGCCTGCGCGCCGGCCTTGGCGTTTTCGACGGTGCGCGCGACGCGCCCCCACACGTCCGGCTCCCACGACGCATCGACGCCCACGAGGTAGTCGTTGACCGTGAGGCCGGCCGTGGACTTGTACGCGATGTTCTGCGAGGTGCGCGTGCGGGCGACGTCGCCGCCCGCCGTCACGAGCGGAAAGAAGCTCGAACGCTGCTGCGCGACGTTGGCGCGCGCGGCGCGAAAGCGCGCCTCGGCGGCCGCGACGTTCTGGTTGGCGCTCGCCACCTGGGCTTCGAGCGCGTTCAGCTGCGCGTCGCCGTAGAGTTCCCACCAGGCGCCGCGCGGTGTCGTATCGGCGGGTTGCGCGGCGCTCCAGCCGGTGCCTTCGAGCTCCTTGTAATTCGCCGCGACGGGAGCCGCCGGCCGCACGTAGTCGGGCCCGACCGCGCAGCCCGCGAGCGCGGCCGCCGCGGTCAGCGCCAGGGAAAAGCGGGGAAAACGAGGAAAGCGCGCGCGTTTCATGAGCCCGAACCTCACGAGCCCGAACCGGCGTCGTTCTGCGCGGCGCCGGCCTTCGGCTGCGCCGGGGCCGGTGCATGGGCCTCGACGATGCGCACCGGCGTGCCGTCGATGATCGAATCCTGCGGATTCACGATCACGCGCTCATGGCCGGCGAGTCCTGCCGCGATGGCCACGCGCGTGCCGAAGTCGGTGCCGAGCGACACCTTCACGAGTTTCACGCGGTCGTTCGCATCGACGGTGGCGACTTTCACGCCGTCCGGGCGGAACAGGAAGGTGTTGCCGGGCAGCGTGAGCGGCGTGGCGTCGCCGCCGAGCGCGAAATGGACCTGCGCATAGGCGCCGGGCAGCAGTTCGCCGCTGCGGTTGTCCACGTCCACTTCCACGAGCATGGTGCGCTGCTGCGGGTCCACCGCGCCGGCCGTGCGTGCGATCACGCCGGGATAGTGCTTGCCCTGCGTCTCGTTGAGCGTGAGATACGCGCTCGCCTGCGGGCGGATCTGTTGCGCGTAGGCCTGCGGCACGTTCGCATAAACGCGCAGCCGGTCGGCCTGCGCGAGGTGGAACAGCTCCTTCTGCGCGCCGCCGGAACTGCCTGCGTCGATCAGCGCGCCCACGTCGACGTTGCGTGCCGTCACGATGCCGTCGAACGGCGCCGTCACCTTCTCGTACGACTGCAACTGGGCGAGGCGCGAGACGTTGAAGCGCGCGGCGTCGAGCGTGCCTTCCTTCGCGAGCATGTCGGCGGTTTTTTCGTCGGCGTCCTGCTTCGACACCGAGCGGTTTTGCAGCATCTCGCTCCAGCGTGCCGCCGTCGTTTTTGCGAGCGTGTAGTTCGCCTGAGCATTGGCGAGGTCGGCGCGCGCGGCGCGCAACTGGTCGTCCACTTCGGGCGCGTCGATTTCCGCGAGCAGCTGGCCGGCCTTCACGTGCGCGCCGATATCCGCGTACCAGCGGCGCAGATAGCCGTTGGTGCGCGCGTAGATCGGCGTGTCGAGAAACGCCTGCACGTCGCCGGGCAGCACGAGGTCGAGCGGGCGCGTCGAGCGCTGCGGGCTCACCACCTGCACGGAGAGCGTGCTCGCCGCCTGCGCATCGCGTTCGAGCGCCGCGTGCGCGCTATGGCGCGACCAGATGCCCTGCGCGGCGAGCGCGATCACCACGAGCGCGGCGACGACGATGGGCCAGCGGCGCCGGCGCGGCGTACCGTGCGGCGGCTCTGCGGGAGCGTGGGGCGGCGGCGTGTCAGCGTGCGGCTGCATGGCGCCTCCGCGTGAGCAGTGAGAGAAGAGTCGTCATGATTTCGGCACTACGTTTTCGAGAACCCGCTGGCGGCGTTCGCCGAGCTTGCGGTACACGAGCGAGAAGACCACCGGCACGAAGATCAGCGTGGCGAGCGTGCCTACCGCCAGACCGCCGATCACGGCGCGCCCGAGCGGCGCATTCTGCTCGCCGCCTTCGCCGAGGCCGATGGCCATCGGCACCATGCCGATCACCATCGCGAGCGCGGTCATGAGCACCGGGCGAAAGCGCGTGAAGCCCGCTTCGATGGCGGCTCGCGCGGCGTCGCCGTGCTCGCGCAACTGTTCGCGCGCGAAGCTGATGACGAGAATGGAGTTCGCCGTGGCGATGCCGATACACATGATCGCGCCCGTGAGCGCGGGAATGGAGAGCGTGGTGTGCGTGAGGAACAGCATCCAGACGATGCCCGCGAGCGCGCCGGGCAGCGCCGTGACGATGATGAACGGATCGAGCCAGGACTGGAAGTTCACGACGATCAGCAGGTACACCAGTACGATTGCGAACACGAGGCCGCCGAACAATCCGGAGAACGAATCGTTCATCGTCTGCACCTGGCCGCGCAGCACGATGCTCGAGCCGCGCGGCAGTTCGGCGCGCGCTTCGTCGATGATCTTGCCGATGTCGTCGGAAACGGCGCCCAGGTCGCGTCCGTCCGCCGTGCCGTAGATGTCGATGGTGGTCTGCGCGTTGTAGTGCGTGACGACCGCATTGCCCGCCTCGCGCCGCATGTTGGCGAGCGCGCCGAGGATGTTGCTGCGCCCGTTCGCGGTGAGCGGAATGTTGGCGAGCGACTGCAGCGAATCGATCGTGTACTGCGGCGCCTCCGTGACCACGTTGTAGCTCACGCCGTTGATGGGATTGAGCCAGAACGTGGGCGTGGTCTGCTGGCTGCCCGAGAGCGTGATGAGCAGATCGTTCGCCACGTCCCTTTGCGTGAAGCCCGCCTGCTGCGCGCGGGTGCGGTCCACGTCGATGAAGATGCGCGGCAGGTCGGCGGGCTGCTGGATGCGCGCATCGGCAAAGCCGGGCACGCCGCGCATGCGCGCGAGCAGCCTGGCCGCGAACGCGCGGTTGCCGGCCACGTCGCGGCCTACGATCTGCACGTCGATGGGCGAGGGCATGCCGAAGTTGAGCGTCTGGCTCACGATGTCGGCGGGCAGGAACGCGAACTCCACGCCCGGGAATTCGTCGCTCAGCGTGCGGCGCAAGAGGCGCACGTAGTCCGCAGTGGGGCGATGGTCCTCGTTCAGCGAGATCAGCACGTCCGCATCGGAGGTGCCGATGGTTCCGGTGTTGCTGTACGAGAGGTTGATGCCCGAGACCGGCAGGCCGATGTTATCGATGATCGAATGCAGCTCCTTCGCGGGAATCAGCGTGCGAATGCGTTTGTCGATGCGATCGGTGAGCACGGCGGTTTCCTCCACGCGCATGCCGGTTTTCGCGCGCAGATGCAGGGCGATGGTGCCCGCATCGACCTGCGGAAAGAAGTCGCGGCCGAGGAACGGCAGCAACAGCAGCGAGGCGCCGCAGCACACGAGAAACGCAACGACGAACCACACCGGGTGCGCCACGCGCGCTGCGAGGAACGCGCGATAGCGCACGCGCAGGCGCTCGAAGCCGCGCTCGAACGCGAGGTGCAGGCGCATGAACGGATTGCGCGTGTTCGCATGCGTCTCCGCCGTCTTGTGATGATGGCGCATCAGGTACATCGCGAGCGTGGGCACGAGCGTACGCGAGAAGAAGTACGACGCGAGCATCGCGAACACCACGGCTTCGGCGAGCGGAATGAAGAGGTAGTGCGCGACGCCCGTGAGCAGGAACATCGGCACGAACACGATACAGATGGAGAGCGTGGAGACCAGCGTGGGGATGGCGATCTGGTGCGCGCCGTCCAGAATGGCCTGCTCCAGTGTCTTGCCCTGTTCGAGCTGCTGGCTGATGTTCTCGATGGCGACCGTTGCGTCGTCAACGAGTATGCCGACGGCGAGCGCGAGGCCGCCGAGCGTCATGATGTTGATGGTTTCGCCGAGCGCGGAGAGCGCGATGATCGAGGTGATCATCGAGAGCGGGATCGACACCGCGATGATGAGCGTCGCGCGCCAGTTGCCGAGGAACAGCAGGATCATGAGCGCGGTGAGGGCGGCCGCGATCAGCGCCTCGCGCAGCACGCCCTGCACCGCGGCGCGCACGAACAGCGACTGGTCCGCCACCGGATCGATGTTCAGCGACGAAGGCACGAGATTGCGCAGCGTGGGCATCATCGCCTTGATGCGGTCCACGATTTCGAGCGTGGAGGTGTTGCCGCTCTTGTTGATGGTGAGGAGTGAGGCGCGCTGCCCGTCCACGCGCACGATATTGGTCTGCGGCACGAAGCCGTCGCGCACGTGCGCCACGTCGCGGATATAGATCGTGCCGTTCGCCGTGGTTTTCACCGGAATGTCGTTCAGACCGGCTAACGTATCGGGACTTGCATTCATCAGCACCGAATATTCGGTCGAGCCGATCTTGGCGGTGCCGGAGGGCAGGATCAGGTTTTGCGCGCTGATGGCGTTGACGACATCGGTGGGCGCGAGGTTGTGCTGCTGGAGCGCGCGCTGGTCGATATCCACCATGATCTGGCGCTGCTTGCCGCCATAGGGCAGCGGCGCGGACGCGCCCGGCACCGTCGCGAGCTGCGTTTTCAGGAAGTTGTTGCCGTAGTCGAACAGCTCCTGCTCGGTGAGCTGCTGCGAAGAGAGCGACAGGCGCAGGATCGGCACCGTCGAAGCGTTGTAGCGCAGGATGTTCGGCGGCGTGATGCCGGGCGGCAGCGAGCGCAATTGCGTCTGCGAGAGCGCGGTGACTTCGGCGAGCGCTTCCTGGATATTGGCATGCGGCTGGAAGAAGATCTTCACCACCGCAATGCCGTTGAGCGAGGTGGATTCCGTGTGCTCGATGTCGTTCACGGCCACCGAAAGCCCGCGCTCGTAGTTGAGCACGATGCGCTTTTCCATCTCGTCGGCGGGCAGGCCCGTGTAGGTCCAGATGACCGAGAGCACGGGAATGTCGATGTTCGG
Source organism: Paraburkholderia sp. J12 (assembly GCF_905220215.1). Lineage (NCBI taxonomy): Bacteria > Pseudomonadati > Pseudomonadota > Betaproteobacteria > Burkholderiales > Burkholderiaceae > Paraburkholderia > Paraburkholderia sp. J12. Next base: position 421,432 of record NZ_CAJMZC010000002.1, on the reverse strand, counting down.
GAAGATGTCCGTGGGCGTGCGCAGGATCGTCAGCGGCCCGACGATGAGCAGCAGCAGCGCGAGCACGACGAACGTATACGGGCGCCTGAGCGCCAGTCGGACGATCCACATGGAACGGCGGGTTCCTTGGCTGAAAGAGTGCTCGCGCGCGTGGCTGGTCTGGCCTTGGGCGGCGAGCGTTGTCGATTGAGGTCCTTGGCGCCGGGCGGTGGCCCGTTGCCCGTCGTACGGACGCGACAGGACTATAGCGCCTTGCACTGGCCCACAGCGTACTTTTTCAGCAGGTGCTGAGGCAAGCGTTGGGACAATGGGGTTTACCACTTGTTATAGTCGGCGTTTCGTAAGCTATAGCGCTGCGCTGCGCGGGCGCACCGGCAGGAACGAACGTGGGGCCGTTGCTTCACCCCCTAATTTTTTACTTTCCGTGTTCGCTCAAACAGGCAACAATGGAACGACCGGTCGGCGCGGCGCGCGTGAAAACGCGCAACGGCAGGCCGCCGGGCAGCAGGTATGGATGTGGGCACAACCGTTGGTGCGCACAGGCTTTGATCAGCACGTTGACCGGCGCTTCACGAAACGAAAGCCGGCATAGAGAACGGGGAAACATCATGCAAGTCGGTTCTATTGTCCGCTCGGTTCATATCGCCGTACCTCAGGGTGCACGCGGCATCGTGATGCGCATTCTCGGCGACATGGCCATGGTCACCTGGTACGTCGGCGAGCCCGGCGCGTCGAAACAGCTCGCTACCGAGCCCTTTTTTCTGGAAGACCTGATCGACACGGGCGAGCACGTCCTGCCGGCGGGTGCGGTGGTTCACTAACCCTTCATTCACTCACCCGTTCATCGCGACACGGAGCACGAGGAGACCCGCCCCTGCGCGCGGCGCACACGCGCCGCGCCGCATGACTCGCCCGCGCGGCCCGCAGGAGGCACAATTGCGGGTATGAACCACGATCTTTCTTCCCAGCCGCCCGCACCTTCCGGCGACGACGAGTCCTCCGCGGATCCCGCACGAGCGGCCGCTCCCTACGCGCGCCTTACGCCCGAATGCGTGCTCGACGCGCTCGACAGCGTGCTGATCCCCGCTGGCCGCCGCACCGACGGCCGCATGCTCGCGCTCAACAGCTACGAGAACCGCGTCTACCAGGTGGGCGTGGAGGACGGCCCGCCCGTCGTCGCGAAGTTCTACCGGTCCGAGCGCTGGTCGGACGAAGCGATTCTCGAAGAGCATGCCTTCGTCGCCGAACTCGCCGCGCGCGAGATTCCGGCGGTGCCCGCGCTCGCCCTCGAAGGCCGCACGCTGCACAGCTACGAGGGTTTCCGCTTCTCCGTGTTCGAGCGGCGCGGCGGCCGTGCCCCCGATCTGGACCGCAGCGACACGCTCGAATGGATCGGCCGTTTCATCGGACGCATTCACGCGGTGGGCGCGCTCACGCCGTATCGCGCGCGCCCGACGCTCGACATCGAGACCTTCGGCTACGAGCCCCGCGCGTATCTGCTCGAACACGGCTTCGTGCCTGCCGACGTGCGCAGTGCGTGGGAGGCGGCCGTGAATCTCGCGCTCGAAGGCGTGGAGGCCGCATTCGAGCGCGCGGGCGACGTGCGCAATCTGCGCCTGCACGGCGACTGCCACCCGAGCAACGTGCTGTGGACCGACGCCGGCCCGCACTTCGTCGATTTCGACGACAGCCGCATGGGCCCCGCCATTCAGGATTTGTGGCTGCTTTTGCCGGGCGATCGCGAGGGCGCGTCGCGCGCACTCGCCGATCTGCTGGCGGGCTACGAGGATTTCGCCGAATTCGAGCCGCGCGAGCTGCACCTGATCGAAGCGCTGCGCACGCTGCGGCTCATCCACTACTCGGCGTGGCTCGCGCGGCGCTGGCACGATCCGGCGTTTCCGGCCGCCTTCCCGTGGTTCAACACGCAGCGCTACTGGGAAGAGCGCATTCTCGAACTGCGCGAGCAGATCGGCGCCATGCAGGAAGGGCCGCTCTGGCCTGTCTAGGCGGCGCTCGCCGTGGCGTTCACGCGGCTCGCTGCACGCCTCGCAGCGCCGCTCGTTGTGCCGCTCGTTGCGCCGCTTATTGCGCCGCTCATTGCGTATTCGCCGCATGCACCGGCTGCGCGCTCGCGGCGGTCGCATTCGCTACCGGCTTGACGATCCATTGCGCGCGCAGGTCGCGCGACATGGTTTCGAACGCGGGCCGCATCTGTGCGAATTCGTCAGGTGTGCAGACATCGCTCGCGAAGTGCGTGCGGCCCGTGCGCGTCACGCGCAGGACGTTGGCCGCCGGATCGAGTGTGTACTGCGAACTGAACTCCACATAGGCGTTCTCCGCGTGCTGCGGCGCGGGCACGTCCAGCACGCGGATGCCCGGCGGCAGCGCGATGCGGGTGCGCTCGGTCGAGACGAAATTGCGGCAGACGAAGGGTTGCGTGCGGCGCGGTTCGCCGAGCCAGTAGCGCAGATTCGCGTCGAGGCCGCCCACGAAGCTCGTGAGTGCGGGGACGGGCGTGGTCATGTCCGGATCGACGAAGCCGTCCAGCTGGCCCGAAAGCGTGAGCACGAGCGGCCCGCTCGTCGCATCGAGCGGGCTTGTCGCGATCGTGGCCGTGCCGCGCAGGTTTGCGTTGCGCAGCTCCCATTGCAGCGATTCCTCGCGTTGCGCCGGGGTTTGCAGGCGCAGCACGCTGCGCGTCTGTTCGGCGGCCCAGCCGTCCGCGTGCAGGCGGAATGTGAAGTGCGCGGAGCCGTCGGGCGCGACGGCGATGTCGAGGTCGCTGTCGCGCGTGGTCGAGGCCGTGGCGGGCGTGCGCAGGCGCGTGCCGTCCCCGGCCAGCACGGCCACGCGGTCCATGTCGGTGGCGGGCAGGAAGCCGAACTCGATGTTGCCGGCCGTGGAGTCCGCGAACATCTGCAGGTCGGGCAGCCACGTGATGACGTGGTTGATCACGCCGAATCCCGGCACGTCGGGCAACGTATAGACCGTGCCGCTGTTGATGAGCGCCGGCTCGCTCTTCACGCCGACCGCCGCGAGCAGCGCGCCGTAGAGCGCCACGTGATCCTTGCAGTCGCCGTAGCGGTTGGCGAGCACGTCGGCCGCGCGGTGCGGCACGATCTCGCCGCGCCCGATGTTGATCGCCACGTAGCGGATATTGCGGCGTACCCAGTCGTAGAGTGTCTGCGCTTTCGCGCGCGGCGTGGTGTCGTGTTCGGTGAGCTGCTTCGCGAACGCGACGAGCGCGGCGTCGTGCGCGCCCGGGTCCGCCGCCGAGGCGCGATACACCGACGCGAAGGCCGCATAGTCGGGGAAGGTGGAGACCATCAGCCGGTCTCCGTAGCTTACGTAGGAAACCGAACCGTATTCGAGGCGCTCGAAATTCGCCTTGTCGTAGCGGAATTCGTAGCGCGTGCGGCCGCCCGAAGTCTGCGGCGGCAGCGCGGTGAAGCCGCGCGCGTCGGCGTAGAGCGGCTCGGAAGCCGGCATGTCGTAGATCACGCGGAAGTTGTGCGTGGGCGCGAGGTCGGGCGGCGTGAAGTCGCTGAACCAGCCCGGCACCACCGGCACGCGCTGGGTCTTGCGATAGGTGAGGTGCACGCGCGCGCCGGGTTCCACGGCCGGAAACACGATCACCTTGTCCTGCACGTCCTGGAACATGGGGGCGTCGAACGAGCGCAACTCCTGCACGTCGCGGATCTGTTCGGCGCCGACGTCGTGGCGGTGCCCCTGGGCGTCTTCGGTCCAGGCTTCGAGGATATCCACGTCGGCCATTTCGCGGTTGAACCACACGTAGTACTGGCCGGCGCGCGCAATGCCCGCTTCCGTGTTCACGCGCAGGGTGAGCGTGTCGAGCTTCGTGAACGAGCCGTCCTGGTTGACGGTGAAGGTCTGCGTCTCCGACTCGTTGGTGTAGGGCGCGAGCGATGCGTCGCCGGGCGCCGAGGAGTTGGCCGAGCCGGTTGCGTGAACGCCTGCGGCCGCGCCGGACAGGGCAATGCACAGCGCGATCAGAGGAGCGGGGCGCATGACGGCCTTGGTGTATTGAGGGGCAACGGATCGTGGGAACGCAGCACTCGAGCGCAACATTCCCACTTAAAAGTGACCGAATTCGCTTGTCAAGCGGGTGCCCCGCACAGAACCCAAGGTCGATGCCCGCGCGCCTCGATTGAGTAAACCTTTCAATTGTGTAATGATGGGCATTCTCATCTGCAAGCCCCGACGCGCCTGTCTCCTGCCCTCCCGTCGCCGATTTCATGTCCGATTCTCTTCGTACCGCCACGCCGCTCGACGCGGGCGAACTTGCCGCGCGCCGGCAGCGTTCGCGCCGTGCCGCCTTCATCAAGTGGCTGCGCAAGGTGCACGGCTGGGTGGGCTTGTGGGGGGCCGTGCTCGGCTTGCTGTTCGGCGTGACGGGCTTTTTGCTGAATCACCGCGCGGGGCCGATGAAGGTGCCCACCGGCGAGCCGCAGGTCGAGCAGATGCAGATCGCCCTGCCCGCCGAGGCGCCCGCCACACCCGAAGCGATGGCGCACTGGCTGCAACGCGAACTGGGCTTCGACGGCAAGCCTGGGCGCATGAAGCGCGAACGCGCGCATCCGGTTGCGTGGGGCGATCGCAGCATCGTGCAGCCGGAGTTCTGGCAGCTGGCGCTCATGGGCCCGCATCAGGGCCTGCAGGCCGAGTACTGGGTGGGCAACGGCTACGTTTCGGTCAGGCGCACGCAGAACACCGTGCTCGCCACGCTCAACAATCTGCACAAGGGCGTGGGCCTCGGCATCGGCTGGGTGCTGCTCATGGACACCATCGCCGGCAGCCTGATCCTGCTCTCGCTCACAGGCGTGCTGCTGTGGACCGAACTCAACCGGCGCCGCACCGTGGGCGTGCTGCTCGTGGCCGGTTCGGTGGGCGCGGCCATCGCGGCGGGACTCCTGTAACGCGCTGCTTCGTTTTCCGATTCGTTCTCCGATCTTTCGGAAATCGATAGCGAGCAAAGCAACGATTGGGAATCGCCCGCGGCCCGCTGCCGTATATGCAGCGCCGTTGCATATCCCATATGCATCGCTGTCTCATATTGCAAAGGCTTCTTGCGGGGACTAAGGTTCCGGGCAGTCGCCCTGCGACATTTAAGCGCACCGTACAGACAGACCAGACAGACACGATCTGCCTGCCCTTTACGCTGCGCGATTCGATGCACCCACGCCTTGCCCCAAGAAGGAGACCTCATAATGAGCAGCGTTGCGGATTCAACGCGCGGTCAAGCTGCCGCACCATTCTTTTCCAAAGAAGCTACCGTTGCGCCGCCCGGCTTTTCACGCTGGATGGTGCCGCCCGCCGCGCTTGCCGTGCATCTGTGCATCGGCGAGGCTTACGCCTTTTCCGTTTTCAACGCGCCGCTCACGAAAGTGATCGGCATCACGCAGTCCGCGCCGGGCGACTGGTCGCTCACCACGCTCGGCTGGATCTTTTCGCTCGCCATCGTGTGCCTCGGGCTCTCCGCGGCATTTGGCGGCAAGTGGCTCGAACGCGTGGGCCCGCGCCGCACGATGTTCACGGCGGCCTGCTGCTTCGGCGGGGGCTTTCTCGTCGCCGCGCTCGGGGTGTGGACGCACGAGATCGGGCTGTTGTATCTGGGCTATGGCGTGATCGGCGGCATCGGCCTCGGGCTCGGCTATGTCTCGCCGGTGTCCACGCTGATCCGCTGGTTCCCCGACCGCCGCGGCATGGCCACGGGCCTCGCGATCATGGGCTTCGGCGGCGGCGCGATGATCGCCGCGCCGCTTTCCGTCGCGCTGATGAAGCACTTCGCGAGCGACACCAGCGTGGGCGTGGCGCAAACCTTCGTCGTGCTGGGCGTGGCGTATTTCATCTCGATGTCGATCGGCTCGCTCGCCATTCGCGTGCCACCGCCCGGCTGGCAGCCCGCGGGCTGGACGCCGCCCGCGGCCACGGGCAAGCTCGTTTCGCGCGCGCACGTGCATATCGATCAGGCGCTCAAGACGCCGCAGTTCTACCTGATCTGGCTCGTGCTGTTCCTCAACGTGACGGCCGGCATCGGCATCCTGGGCCAGGCTTCGGTGATGATCCAGGAAAGCTTCAAGGACACCGTGAGCGCGGGCGCGGCTGCGGGCTTCGTGGGCCTGCTCTCGCTCTTCAACATGGGCGGGCGTTTCGTGTGGGCCTCCGCTTCGGACTGGGTGGGCCGCAAGAACACCTACTTCATCTTCTTCGTGGCCGGCGCGGTGCTCTACTACGCGGTGCCGCAGTTCGCGCAGAGCGGCAACATCGTGCTCTTCGTGCTCGCGTACTGCCTGATTCTCTCGATGTACGGCGGCGGCTTTTCGACCGTGCCCGCGTATCTCGCGGACATGTTCGGCACGGCGTTCGTGGGCGGCATCCACGGGCGTCTTCTGACTGCCTGGGCCGCGGCCGGCGTGGCCGGCCCGGTGCTCGTGAACTACGTGCGCGCCTACGAGGTGGCCCACGGCGTGGCCAAGGCCGATGCCTACACGATGACCGTGCACATCATGGCCGTGCTGCTGGTGATCGGTTTCGTCTGCAACCTGCTCGTGGCGCGTGTGCACGAGAAGCATCACATGAGCGAGTCGCAGCTTGCGGCTGGAAAATAAGGAGAAGGCAATGAGCACGACCGTTGCGACGAAGTCATCGAACAAGCTGCTGATGGCGGTTTTCTGGCTCTACGTGCTGGTGCCGCTCGCGTGGGGGGTGACCAGCACGCTCGCGCAGGCGATGAAGCTGTTCGGTTGAGGCAGCACGCGGCACCAAGCACCAGACCGCACCAGACCGCACCAGGCGGCACCCCGCGGTGCCGCAGGCAAGACCCTCGATGCGGGCCGCCGACGCAAGTCGCGGCCCGCCTGTCTTTTGTGCTCGCCCACGCGCAGTTGCGAGACTGCGCCCGCAGGGCCGGCAGCGAGTCTGGGCGCCGGACGTAGTCTCTGGCGCTATACCTGGCAGGTCGAGCCCGCGCCTGCTGCGATCTCGCGCGCGGCCTTCGCGCCTTCGACCTGGAGCAGGGTGGGCAGCGAGACGCCGTTCTTCGCGGCGGTCACCTCGGCGAGGATCGACACGGCGATCTCGGGCGGCGTGCGGCTGCCGATGTAGATGCCCACGGGCCCATGCAGGCGCGCGAGTTCCGCGTCGCTCAGATCGAACTCCTTGAGCCGTTCGCGCCGCGCCGCGTTGTTGCGCCGCGAGCCGAGCGCGCCCACGTAGAACGCGCGTGTCTTGAGCGCTTCCATGAGCGCGAGGTCGTCGAGCTTCGGGTCGTGCGTGAGCGCGATCACGGCGCACCGTTCGTCGAGCTTCATGTCGAGCACGGTGTCGTCGGGCATGGTGCGCACGAGCGTCGTGCCCGGCACGGCCCAGGTGTCGGTGTATTCCTCGCGCGGGTCGCACACCGTCACCTGGTAGTCGAGCCCCACGGCGATCTGGCACAGGTAGCGCGAAAGCTGCCCCGCGCCGATCACCAGCATGCGATAGCGCGGCCCGTGAATGGTGAGGAGCTGCGCGTCGTCGAAATAGACGCCGTCGGTGGCGCTCGCGGGGCCGAGCGTGGCGACACCCGTGGCCATGTCGAGCGTGCGCGCCACGAGCTCGCCGCGCTCCACGGCGTCGAGCAGCGTACGAATGCCGCCCGCTTCGCTGAGCGGCTCCAGCGCGAGCTGGATCGTGCCGCCGCACGGCAGTCCGAAGCGATGCGCTTCTTCCGCCGTGATGCCGTATTTCACCGCCTCGGGCTTCTCGATGCCGATGCCTTCGCGGCGCACGCGGTCGATCAGATCGTCCTCGATGCAGCCGCCCGAGACCGAGCCCGCCACGAGCCCGTCGTCGCGCACCACCAGCATCGCGCCTTCAGGGCGCGGCGAGGAGCCCCACGTTTTCACCACCGTCACCAGCAGGACGCGGTGGCCCTCGTCGAGCCAGCGCACGCTGGATTTCAGGACCTCGAGATCCACGCTGTCCATGATCGTTTCCCTTTCTTTCCTTCGTCGCCCGATGCCTCTGCGGCGGCGTTGTCGCTGTCTGTCCGGGCCTCGGCCGCGCCTTCGGCTTCGGCGGTTGCCGCAACGCCCGGAGTCGTTGCCGCTTCGCCCGCGCCCAGCTGCTCGCCGAAGCGTTTGAAAAATTCTGCCGCGATTTTGCGCGCCGCGCCGTCCACGAGCCGCGAACCGATCTGCGCGAGCTTGCCGCCCACCTGCGCACTTGCCGTATAGGTGAGCGTGGTGGCATCGTCGCCTGCCGGTTCGAGCTTCACCTGGGCGCTGCCCTTGCCGAAACCCGCGGCGCCGCCCTGGCCTTCGAAGAGGATCGTGTAGTGCCTCGGCGCGTCGATATCGGCCAGTTCCATGCGCCCCTTGAAACGCGCCTTCACCGGGCCCACGGCCGCGGTGAGCGCGACCGCGTAGCCGGTTTCGCCTTCGGGCTCGATGCTCTCGCAGCCCGGAATGCAGGCCTTGAGGATCGCCGTGTCGTTGAGCGCCTCCCAGGCGCGCTGCTGCGGCACCGGCAGCGTGTGGCTTTCGGTCAGCTCCATCGTGCTCCTCCTTGCCGTGACATGCACTGCGGCGATCGGTCGGGCCGCGATTGGTCGGGCGGCGCTTCGCCGAGACTGCGTCCGAACGCTTCGAGACTCTCGAGGTTGTGGACGGGGTAGTGGGCGTCCACGTGCGGCAGCATCGCCTGCACGCCGCGCGCTTTCGGGGTGAAGTCGCCGTAGCGCAGCAGCGGGTTGAGCCACACCACGCGGTGCGCGAAGCGGGCGAGGCGCGCCATTTCGACGCCGAGCGTCTCGCTGGCTTCGTGATCGAGCCCGTCGGTGACCATCAGCACGGTGGCACGACCGCCGAGCATGCGGCGCGCCCAGCGGCGATTGAACTCGCCGAGCGTCGCGCCGATGCGCGTGCCGCCCGACCAGTCCGCCACCTGTGCCGCGATCTGCGCGAGCGCGATATCGGGATCGCGTTCGCGCAATGCGCGCGTGGCATGCGTCAGGCGCGTGCCGAACAGGAAGACCTGAAGGCGCTCGCGAGAATGCAGTAACGCGTGGCAGAAGTAAAGCACTGCGCGCGAATACGCACTCATCGATCCGCTTATATCGAGCATCAGCACGAGCGGCGGCTTGCGCTCCACAGGGGCGCGGTATTTCCACACGGTCCAGTCGCCGCCCGCGCGCACGGCGTGACGCGCGCTCGCGCGCAGGTCGGCATGCGTGCCGTGCGAGGCCGCCTTGAGCCGCCGCGTGCGCTCGGTGGCGAGCGGCAGGCGGCGCGCGCGGATCAGGTGGCGCAGCGCGCGCCATTCGTCGGCGGTGAGCGTGTCGAAGTCGCGGTGACGCAAACGCTCCTCCGCGCTGAAGCTAGCGCGGGCGCGCAGTTCGTGCTCTTCCTCGCGCGACTGCGGCTGGTGGGTGCCGCGCGGTTTGGCCGTGCGCGCGGCGAGCGCATCGGCGAGACGGTTGTTGCGGCGCGGCGGCGGCAGGCCGCCCTGCACCTTGGGCAGCAGCAGCGCGCGCAGCTTGCCTTCCCAGTCGGGGTCGCGCCAGAAGAGATCGAAGGCCGCGTCGAAGATCTCGCGCTCGTCGGGGGCGGATGTGAGGAGCGCGGCCAGCGCGGCGCGCACGTCGTCGCGGCGCGCGAGGTCGATGAGGTTCAGCGCTTCGAGCACGTCGGCGGCTTGCGCGGACGACATCGGCAGACCCGCGCCGCGCAGGATGCGCACGAAATGCACCACGTTGCGCGCGAGCATGGGCGGTGCGGCGACGGAGGGTGTGGAAACTGCGGGTGCGGCATCCATCGGCTCAATCCTCCGCGGCGAGCGCTTCGGCGATCCGCCGCGTGTCGAGTTGCGCGAGGTCGTCCTGATACTTGAGCAGCACGCCCAGCGTGTCCTGCACAGATTGCGGGTCGAGCTCCGTGACCGACAGCGCCGAAAGCGCACGGCACCAGTCGATGGTTTCCGCAATGCCGGGAGCCTTGAAAAGATCCATCGTGCGCAGCCGATGCACGAACGACACCGCGCGCTGCTGCAGCGCCGCCGAGGTTTCCGGCGCGCGCGCCGCCACGATCGCGAGTTCCCGCTCGCGGTCCGGGTAGCCCAGCCACTGGTAGAGGCAGCGTCGCTTGAGCGCGTCGTGCACTTCGCGCGTGCGGTTCGAGGTAATGACGACGAGCGGCGGCACGTCGGCGCGCACTGTACCGTATTCGGGAATCGATACCTGGAAGTCCGAAAGAAGCTCCAGCAGGAAGGCTTCGAACGGTTCGTCGGCGCGGTCGATCTCGTCGATCAGCAGCACGCGCCGCGCCAAAGGGTTGTGCGGATCGGGCTGCAGGGCTTGCAACAGCGGCCGCTTGAGCAGGAATTCGTCGCGATAGAGCGTGTCGTTGCGCGGCTTCTCGCCCGCGGCTTCGGCAAGGCGCAGCGCCATGATCTGGCGTGGATAGTCCCATTCGTAGAGCGCGCTTGCAGTGTCGAGCCCTTCGTAGCATTGCAGCCGCAGCAGCGTCGTGCCGAGCATCGCGGCCGCGGATTTCGCGAGTTCGGTCTTGCCGACGCCCGGTTCGCCTTCGAGAAAGAGCGGGCGCTGCATGGCGAGCGCGAGAAAGAACGCCGTGGCGAGTTCACGGCTCGCGAAGTAGCCGCGCGACTGGAGTTGCGCGAGGGTGTCGTCGATCGAGGCCGGTTGCATGGCGTGCCTGAATACGGTGATGCGCCGAAGCCCGCCTGGTTCGTCTTTCACCCGCGCCGGGGCGCGGGTGAAACAAGTGGGGCGGGTGGGGCGGTTCTAACCGTTGGCCTTCGTCACCGCGCGCGCCGCGAGCACCGGAATCAGGTGCGCGCGGTACGCGGCGCTGGCGTGCAGGTCGGTGTTGAGGTCGTCGGCGGCGAGCGTCACGGCGCGTGCGGCGGCCGGCGTGAAGTTCGCCGCGAGCGCCTGCTCCAGCGCCTGCGCGCGGAACACCGAAGGCGCGGCGCCCGTGACCGCGACGCGCACCTTGCCGTCGGCGGACTTCGCGACGAACACGCCCGTGAGCGCGAAGTGCGAGGCCGGGTTCTTGAACTTCTCGTAGGCCGCGCGCTCGGGCACCGGGAATTCGACGGCCACAATCAGCTCGTCGGGTGCCAGCGCCGTTTCGTACATGCCGAGAAAGAAGTCGTCCGCCGCAATGCGACGCCGGTCCGTGACGACGGTCGCGTTCAGTGCGAGCACGGCGGCGGGATAGTCCGCCGCCGGGTCGTTGTTCGCGAGCGAGCCGCCCAGCGTGCCGAGCGCGCGCACCTGGCGATCGCCGATGCCGGCCGCGAGCTGCGCGAGTGCAGGCAGCGCGTTCTGCACTTCGGCGTTTTCGGCGACGTCCGCATGGCACACCGCCGCGCCCACTTTCACCACCCGGCCGTCGACGAACAGCGCCTTCAGGTCGGGAATGCGCGTGACGTCCACGAGCGTGGAGGGCTGGGCGAGGCGCAGCTTCATCGCCGCGAGCAGGCTCTGGCCGCCGGCCAGGTATTTCGCGTCGGCGTCGCCCGAGAGCGTTTTCACCGCGCCTTGCGCGTCGCTTGCGCGCTGGTAGTCGAATGCATACATGGTGCGCCTCCGCTCAAGGTTGGGACGTCGCGCCGGACTGGCCGGCGGCCGCGATGGCCGACCACACGCGATGCGGCGTGGCCGGCATCTGCAGGTCTTTCACGCCGAGCGGCGCGAGCGCATCGAGTATCGCGTTGATGACGGCGGGCGGCGAGCCGATCGCACCCGCCTCGCCGCAGCCCTTCACGCCGAGCGGATTGTGCGTGCAGGGCGTGCCCTTCGCGGTTTCCACGCTGAACGACGGCACGTCCGCCGCATGCGGCATCGCGTAGTCCATGTACGAGCCCGAGAGCAGCTGACCGGTCTCCTTGTCGTAGATGCACTGCTCGAGCATCGCCTGGCCGATACCCTGGCCTAGACCGCCATGCACCTGGCCTTCGACGATCATCGGATTGATGACGTTGCCGAAATCGTCCACGGCCGTGAAGCGTTCGATGCGCGTTTCGCCCGTCTCGGGATCGACTTCCACTTCGCAAAGGTAGGCGCCCGCCGGATAGGTGAAGTTGGTCGGGTCGTAGAACGCGCTTTCGTCGAGGCCCGGTTCGAGCTTGTCGAGCGGATAGTTGTGCGGCACGTAGGCCGCGAGCGAGATTTCGGCGAAGCTCCGGGTGCGGTCGGTGCCGGCCACGCGGAACACGCCGTTGGCGAACTCGATGTCTTCCACGCCCGCTTCGAGCATGTGCGCCGCGATCTTCTTCGCCTTGCTCTCGATCTTGTCGAGCGCCTTCATGATCGCCGAGCCGCCCACGGCAATCGAGCGCGAACCATACGTGCCCATGCCGAACGGAATGCGGCCGGTGTCGCCGTGCACGATCTCGATCTGCTCGATCGGCACGCCCAGTCGGTCGGACACCACCTGCGCGAAGGTCGTTTCGTGCCCTTGCCCGTGGCTGTGCGAACCGGTGAAGACGGTGATCGAGCCCGTGGGGTTCACGCGCACTTCGCCCGCTTCGAAGAGACCCGCGCGCGCGCCGAGCGCGCCCGCAATGTTCGAGGGCGCGAGGCCGCACGCTTCGATGTAGCACGAGTAGCCGAGCCCGCGCAGCTTGCCTTGCGCTTTCGAGGCGTCGCGCCGTGCTGCAAAGCCCTTCACGTCGGCGATTTCGAGCGCACGCGAGAGGCAGGCCTCGTAATCGCCCGTGTCGTAGGTGAGGCCCACGGGCGTCGCGTACGGGAACGACGTGATGAAGTTGCGGCGGCGGATCTCGGCCGGATCGAGGTTCATCTCGCGCGCGGCGGTTTCCACGAGGCGCTCGACCACGTAGGTCGCCTCGGGGCGTCCCGCGCCTCGGTAAGCATCCACGGGCACCGTGTTCGTGAACACGGCCTTCACCTCGGCGTAGATCGCGGGCGTGGTGTACTGGCCCGCGAGCAGCGTGGCGTAGAGAATGGTCGGCACGCTCGACGCGAAGGTCGAGAGATAGGCGCCCATGTTCGCGATGGTGTGCACGCGCATGGCGAGGAACTTGCCGTCCTTGTCCATGGCGAGTTCGGCCTTCGTGACATGGTCGCGGCCGTGCGCGTCGGAAACGAAGGATTCGCTGCGCTCGGCCGTCCACTTCACCGGGCGGCGGATCTTCTTCGCGGCCCACGTGAGCGCGACGTCTTCGGCATAGAGGAAGATCTTCGAGCCGAAGCCGCCGCCCACGTCCGGCGCCACGATGCGCAGCTTCGTTTCGGGCAGTCCGAGCACGAATGCGGCCATCAGGAGCCGTTCGACGTGCGGGTTCTGGTTCGCCACATAAACCGTGTAGCTGTCGTCGTGCAGCGAGTAGCTCGCGTTCACGGCCCGCGGCTCGATCGCGTTCGGTATGAGGCGGTTGTTCACGATGTCGAGCGTCGTGACGTGCGCGGCCTGCGCGAACGCGGCGTCGGTGGCGGCTTTATCGCCGTGGCCCCACGTGTAGCAGGTGTTCCCGGGCACGCCGTCGTGCACGAGCGCCTGGCCGGCGTCGGCGGCGTGCGCCGTATCGACGACGGCGGGCAGTGCCTCGTAATCGACTTCGACGAGCTCGGCGGCGTCCTTCGCGGCCTTCACCGAATCGGCGATCACGAGCGCCACCTGGTCGCCCACGTGACGCGCCTTCTCGTGCGCGATCACAGGATGCGGCGGTTCGTGCATGGGCGTGCCGTCGATGCTGTGGATCAGCCAGCCGCACGGCAGGCCGCCCACGTTTTCGGCGGCGAGGTCCGCGCCGGTGAACACGGCCACGACGCCGGGCGCGGCTTTCGCCGCGTTCGTGTCGATGCTCTTGATGCGCGCATGCGCATGCGGCGAGCGCACGAAGACAGCGTAGGTCTGGGCCGGGAGGACGACGTCGTCGGTGTACTGGCCGGCGCCGGTGAGGAAGCGGTAGTCTTCCTTGCGCTTGATGGCCTGGCCGATCATGCGGTTGGGTTCGGGTGCGTTCATGGCGGGCTCCCGTTCAAACCGTTGCGGCCGCATTGGCCACATTGGCCGCAGCGGCAGGCGTGCCGGCGCGCATGCCCTCGGCGCCCACGAGCACGGCCTTCACGATGTTGTGATAGCCCGTACAGCGGCACAGATTGCCGTCGAGGCCCGCGCGCACCGCGGCTTCGGTGAGGTCGGGGTTCTCGCTCGCCAGCGCTGCCGCGCTCATCACCATGCCCGGCGTGCAGAAGCCGCATTGCAGGCCGTGGCATTCGCGAAACGCGGTCTGCATGGGATGCAGCTCGCCGTTCTGCGCGAGGCCCTCGATGGTGGTGACGTCCATGCCCTCGCACTGCACCACGAGCTGGTTGCACGACTTCACGGCGCGTCCGTTCAGATGGACCGTGCAGGCGCCGCACTGCGCCGTGTCGCAGCCGACATGAGTGCCGGTGAGACGCAATTGCTCGCGCAGGAACTGGACCAGAAGCGTGTGAGGTTCGACTTCGGCGGTCACGGGCTGGCCGTTGACCGTGAGGCGGATACTGATCGCCATTGACTGTCTCCTGTCGATCGGAGCGGGAGTTCGAACTCCTGACTCCGATCCCATACAGCGTAGGGATAGAGACCTGCCTGGGCCCGCATACACCATCATGCCCCGAAATTGCCGTTTGCTTGCGTGCCTGCCGTCCGATGTCTGCCGCACGTGATGGCGGCGCGGAGGGAGGAGTGGGGGCGAGGGTCCGGCTGGTGCTTTGCTCTTCAGTGATGCCAGGGGGTAACGCTCGGGACAGTAAAGCACAAATCGCTGCTTTGCGCTGCGCGGGCTTTTACTCTTTTACCCACAATCGGCGTGCATGAAAAACGGCCCGTCCCAGTGTCTGGGACGGGCCGTTCGTGCGCGTCTGTGCCGGTTTGTGCAGTGCGACGAAACGCGCTGCGCGAGATTCAATGCTCGCCGTGCGGCGCGTGCGCGAGGCGCGAATGACGGCGCGAGTAGCCGAAGTAGATGACCATGCCGATCACGAGCCACACCACGAACGCGACCCACGTGAGCGGCTGCAGGTTGATCATGAGAAAGAGGCACGAGGCCACGGCGAGAACCGGCACCACGGGCACGCCCGGGCAGCGGAACGCGCGCGGCAGGTCCGGGTGGGTCTTGCGCAGCACCAGCACGGCGATCGAGACCATCGAGAAGGCCGCGAGCGTACCGATGTTGATGAGCTCGGCGAGCACGTTGAGCGGCACGAGCGCGCCGATCAGCCCGAAGAAGATGCCGACGAGCCAGGTGGTGAGGAACGGCGTGGCGAAGCGCGGATGTACGCGCGAGAGCGCGGCGGGCAGCAGGCCGTCACGCGACATCGCGAAGATGATGCGGGTCTGGCCGTAGCTCATCACGAGAATCACGGTGAGCATGCCGAGCACGGCGCCGAGATCGATGAAGCCCGCCACCCACTTTTCGCCGGCCACCTGCAGCGCGTACGAAACCGGGTGCCCGATGTTGGCGAACTGCGCGGACGGCACGATGCCGGTCACGACCGCCGCGACGGCCACGTACAGCACGGCGCACACGACCAGCGAGGCGATGATGCCCACGGGCAGATCGCGTTTCGGATTCTTGACTTCCTCGGCAGCGGACGAAACCGAATCGAAGCCGATGAAGGCGAAGAACATCACGGCGGCGGCGCCGAACACGCCGTGCCAGCCGTTGGGCATGAACGGATGCCAGTTCCCGGGCTTGACGTGGAACACGCCGACCGCGATCACGAGCAGCACCACCGTCACCTTGATGGCGACCATGACGTTGTTGATGCGGGTGGACTCGCGCACGCCGATGGAGAGCAGCGCCGTGATCACCATCATCACGAGGAACGCCGGCAGGTTGAAGAGCGTGTGCACGCCCGGCAGGGCGCCGGGGGCGGCCGTGAGCGCCGCGGGCAGGCTGACGCCGAAGCCCGCGAGCAGCGATTGCAGGTAGCCCGACCAGCCCACCGAAACGGCCGAGGTGGCGAGCCCGTATTCGAGCATGAGGTCCCAGCCGATCACCCAGGCGGCCAGCTCGCCGAGCGTCGCGTACGAATAGGTGTAGATCGAGCCCGCGACGGGAATGGTCGAGGCGAATTCGGCGTAGGCGAGCGCGGCGAAGCAGCAGGCCACGGCGGCGATGAGGAACGCGATCGTCAGGGCGGGACCGGCCTGCACGGCGCCCGTGCCGGTGAGCACGAAAATGCCGGTGCCGATGATCGCGCCGATGCCGAGGAAGGTGAGGTCCAGTGCGCCGAGTGCTTTCTTCAGGCCGGCGCCCTGGGCGCTTGCCTGCAACATGTGCTCGACGTTCTTTTTTCGAAAGAGGGACATTGGGCGGGGAACTCCTGGTTTGCGCGCAGCGCGCCTCGCCAGCATGGCCTGCGAAAGCTGCACACGGAAAATCGGGTGAAACCGGAAATTTTAGCGGATGTGGGCGCCGAAACCGACTGAGCCGGGTGGGAAATGCGGCTATCCCACGGGCGAATCTGCCGCAAACGCCGATGCGCGCGCGCAATCCTTGCCGGCGCGCGCGCTATCGGAATAATTCATTTCGAGATCAAGGGGTTATGGCGAGAAGGCCGCCTTAGTAGGGCGACCCCTGCGGCAAAACGTGCGAGAACCCCCGCCGCTACCCTCAGGCGCCGACGGCCGGCGCGAGATCGACGAGCCGGTTGCTCATCACATAAAAGGTGAGCTCGGCGTTGTTGCTGAGCTTCATCTTTTCGAGCAGGCGCGTGCGGTACACGCTCACGGTCTTCACCGAAAGCGAGAGCGTGCGGGCGATGTCGGTGAGGCGCTTGCCCGAGGCGAGCATGCACAGCGTCTGGTATTCGCGGTCGGAGAGCTTTTCGTGCGGCATCTGCTCGCCGTCGACGAGCACGTAGTCGGCGAGCGCATCGGCCATCGCCGGGCTCACGTACTTGCGGCCGCTCGCGACCTGCTGGATCGCGGCCACCATCTGCGCGGCATCCACGGTCTTCGAGAGATAGCCCGAGGCGCCCGCCTTGAGCGCGCGCACCGCGTACTGGTCCTCGCGGTACATCGAGAACATCAGTACCGGCAGGCGCGGCGCCTTGCGCTTCGCGCGCTTGAGCACCTCCACGCCGTTCATGTCGGGCAGCGAGATGTCGAGCAGCACCACGTCGCAGGCGTGCTTCGCGATCGTCGCGAGGGCCTCGGCGCCGGTTTGCGCCTCGATCACTTCGCTGGCGACGCCGCGGTCGATGAGCAATTGCCGTACGCCCTGGCGCACGACGGCATGGTCGTCGACGAGCAGGATGCGAGGGGTCATGAGCGAGCGCCTTTCACCAGGTTGGGGGTGGAGTCGGGAGCGGAGACGGCGAGCAGCGCGTCCCACGCGAAGCGGGCGCGCACGGCAGTGCCGGGGACGGTGTCGCGGCCAGTGGTGCCGCTGACGGTGCGCAGCGAGCCGCCGAAGGCGGCGCAGCGCTCGCGCATGCCGGCGAGGCCATACTGATTGCGGCGCTTGCCCGCGTTGTCCGCGCGCCGGACCTTGGCGGCACGATTCGGCAGGCCGATGCCGTCGTCGCTGACGGTGAGCGTGAGATGGCGCGCCGTGCAGTCGATGCGCACGTCGGCGTGGGCTGCGCGTGCGTGCCGCGCGACGTTGGCGAGCGCTTCCTGGGCCACCCGGAAGACGGCGAGCGCCGACTCGGCGGGCAGGTGCGCAAGCCGCACGTCGGCGGCGCAGACGAAGCTCGTGGCAAGGCCCGTGCGGGTGCCGAAGCTGCGCGTCCAGTCGGCCAGCGTCGGCACGAGGCCCGCGTCCAGATGCGGCGCGGCGAGCCCGTCGAGCGCCTGGCGCAGCGCCGCGCCGGCGGCGTCGAGCGAGCGCGCGACGAGCGCGAGCGCTTCGGCGCATTGCGGCGGCGCGTCGGCGGGCAGCCAGGTGTGGACGTTGGCGAGGGCGAAATGAGTAGCGGCGAGTTCGGCGCCCACGCTGTCGTGCAGTTCGTGGGCGATCCGGCGGCGCGCGGCTTCATCGGCTTCGATGCGCCCGGCGCGGGCCGCGGCGGCCTGCTGCTGCAACTGGTCCAGATAGTTCAGCTCGCGCAGCGTGTCGTCGGCATTGCGGGCGCGATGAACCGGGGCTGAACGGGCCGACGCCAACGCGCCGACGCCCGACGTCAGGGCGTCATGAGCGAGCGCGATCATCGCGGCGTGATTCGACGTGTCCATCCATTCCCCGTTCTGGAACCGGTTCGCCGTGCCGTGTCTGTCCGGGCTTCAGAGTCCCGGTGCGACGGATAATGGCACGGCGCAGCGTAACGATATTTACATTCGGTAACAGCCTGGATTGACCCCTTGTGGGGGCGCCAGTGCGGCCGTCACTGCGCCGCGATCATATCTCAAAAAAAGAAAAAATTCAGTCTGGACAAGGTTTAGCGGCGCAAGCTGAGAGTTCGCTTGAAGTTCCGCCACACCATTTTTGTCAGAAAAATGCTGACACGGAAATTACCGGAAATTCGTTAAATATGTAACCGCCGCTTGCCCGCCCTGTCGCAAAAAAGAGAAATGAAAGGTGTGAGGGGGGCCGAGCCAAAATGGCGGACGAAAAAAAACCGGAGCGCGAGGCTCCGGTTTTCGATGCTAGGGCTGTCCTAAACGGGCCGTCCCAAACGGGCCGACCCACAGCGGATGGCGCGCGGCTTAGCCGACGAAGGCCTTTTCCACGACGTAGTGACCCGGCTCGTTGTTGCTGCCTTCCTTGAGGCCGGCCTTTTCGAGCAGCTCGACCGTGTCGCGCAGCATGTGCGTGCTGCCGCACAGCATGATGCGGTCGCGTTCCGGCGAGAACGTCGGCAGGTCGAGGTCGGCGAACAGCTTGCCCGTATCGATCAGTTCGGTGATCCGGCCGCGGTTGTCGAACACTTCGCGCGTGACGGTCGGGTAGTACACGAGCTTTTCGCGCACGATCTCGCCCAGGTACTCGTGCTCGCGCAGCTCTTCGGTGATGTACTCCTTGTACGCGAGTTCATCGACGAAGCGGCAGGTGTGCGTGAGGACGATCTTGTCGTAGCGGTCGTAGATGTCCGGGTCCTTGATGATCGACATGAACGGCGCGAGGCCCGTGCCGGTCGAGAGCAGCCACAGCACCTTGCCGGGCAGCAGGTTGTCGGCCACGAGCGTGCCCACGGGCTTCTTGCCGATCAGAACCTTGTCGCCGACCTTCAGATGCTGCAGGCGCGACGTGAGCGGGCCGTCCGGCACCTTGATGCTGAGAAACTCGAGATGCTCTTCGTAGTTCGCGCTCGCGAGCGAATAGGCGCGCATCAGCGGCTTGCCGTCCACTTCGAGGCCGACCATGGTGAACTGGCCGTTGTCGAAACGCAGGGCCTGGTCGCGCGTGCAGGTGAAGCTGAAAAGCGTGTCGGTCCAGTGGTGGACGCTCAGAACGGTTTCTTCGGTGTGTTTGCTCATGGTTCCTGATGGTGCAATACAAGGGCCGCCAGGTTGGACGCTGCCCGCGCCGTGCTAAGGCTGTTCCCGTTTAAAACGAGGCGCAAACCGCCATTTTACCGCGACCGCGCCGCGAGGGCCGGGTGCCCCGGGAGACGCGCGGCCTGCGCTTCGTGCGGTCGTGCCGCTTGGGGTATGCCGTACCGGTCGTGCTGCCCGGGTTGTGCCACACATCGCGCGGCGCAACGCTGGCACCCGCACGGCTCGTGTGGCGGGCAAGGCTGGCATCGGTCATGGCGGCGCGCGCTTTGGCCGCGCGTTCCGGCCGCTGCGGCTCTCGCCGCGGGTTCGGGCAGAGGCTGCCGCCCGTTGCGCGGACACGGCTGAAGGTCGTTCATCCGGGCGCGCGTGCGAGTGTTCGCACGGATTGGGCAGGATTTTACCGGAAGCCCTGCTGGATCGCAGCAGAGACCCTGGTGGCGGGGCAGTTACGGGATTGGCGCGCCGCTTCTACCGGTCGGCCGCGAGCTTCACGCCGAGGCCCACGAGCGCCACGCCGCAGAAGGCGTCGATCGGCCGGCGCAGGCGCCGGTAGCCGCGCTGGGTGCGGTCGTCGGCGAACAGGAATGCGATGCTGCAATGCCAGCCGAACGACATGGCCGCGACCGTCGCGAGCACCGCGCCGTAGAACCACAGCGGCGGATGCGCGGGCAGCATCGCCGCGAACACGCTGGTCCAGAACACGCAGCCCTTCGGGTTGGTGAGGCAGGTGAAAAGGCCGGCGCGCCAGGTGCGCAGATAGTCGAGGCGGCTGGCGGGCGGCAGGGCTTCGGCGACCACGGGTGCCGCGACGGCCGGGTCGCGGCGTGCGCCCGAGCGCACGAGCTTGATGCCGAACCACACCAGATAGAGCGCGCCCGCAATGCGCACGCCGTTGTACACCCAGTCGATCCGCTGCAGCACGGTGGCGAAGCCGAGCATGGCGAGCGCGGCCCACAGCGTCGACCCCACTCCCACGCCGAATGCCGATGCCACGCCAAGCGTGCGCCGTCCGGCGAGCGACAGCTGGGTGACCATGAAGAAGTTCGGGCCGGGGCTCACGAGCGCGAGCGAATAGACCGCGGCGATCTGGATTAGCGTGATGAAGAAATGCATGACGAGGGGCCAACGAGCGGGAGTGGGCGAAATACGGTGCGATAGACGTTGCGAAATACAGTGCGAAATACAGACGGCGCAAAAAACAGGGCCGCCCAAGCGGCGGCGCGCAACGCGCAATCTTAACGCGTTGCGGCGGATCGCCGCAGGTTCGTCGGGAGTTCGAAACAGATGCGGCGGCCGCCGTTAGTCGAGCCGCAGCCGCGCCATATACGGCAGGTGATCGGACAGCCACGCCGTTTCCTGCGCAGGCTGGATCAGCTCGACGGGCTGCAGGCCGCGCACGAACATCTTGTCGAGCGCGAGCGCCGGCGAAAACGCCGGGAAGGTGCGCGCGGGCTCGCCCAGCAGCGTCGCCACTTCCTGCATGCCGTGCTCGGCGAAGATCGGCACCGAATCGTTGCGCCAGTCGTTGAAGTCGCCCGCCAGCACGAGCGGCCCTTGCGGCGCCTCCTTGGCGATCCAGTGCGCGATCCAGTGCATCTGGCGCATGCGCGCGCTGCGCGTGAGCGCGAGGTGCGCGCACAGCAGCGTGACCGAGTGCCCCGCCACGCTCGCGCGCGCCACCAGCAGGCCGCGCCGCTCGAACCGGTGCGCGGAAATGTCCCAGCGGCCGCCCAGGTCGAGCGGATGCGGCGAAAGGATGGCATTGCCGTGCCGCCAGGATGGCTTGAACACGTTGGGGCCGAGGGCGATCTGCAGTTCGAGCGCGTGAGCGATCTCGGTCGCCTGGCAGTGCCAGACGTCTTCGAGCGGATCGCCGAGCGGCGCGCCGAAGGTGGAGGCGAGCACCGGCTGCGGCAGGCGCCGCGCCATGGCTTCCTGGAGGAAATAGGCGTCGGCGTGGGTGGACTGCACCCAGCGCCGCATGGCCTGCCAGGCCTGAAAGCCCAAGGGCGAGCGGCCCTTGTGCAGGTTCCAGCTCACCGCGACGAAGTCCTTGCGATGGCCGGTGTCGATGAGCGCTTCTTCTGGGTTTCGCATTAGCGGGTATTCGGTGGGGGCGCCGCGCCGCTCAAGGCTGGGGCGGGGGCGCGAGGCTCGCGCTGATCCGGTAGGCGAGCGAGGGATCCTTGTCGACGATCTGCCAGCTCACCGTTTCGCCTGCGGGCACGCGCAGCCCCGGATGGCTGGCGCTGATCTGGCGCGGCTGCGGCGGAAGCTGGCAGCCTTCGGCGGTTTGGGGATGATCGTCGGATTCGAGTGTTTCTTGTGCGTCGATGGCGAGTATCGTCTCGCTCGCGCTGGCTTGCAGCGGCGAGACGGTCACGGTGCGCTGCAGGTCGATGCTGCCGGCCGGCTGGTCCTTGCAGCCGACGTCGTGGCGCACGACCTGGTGATGCGTATCGGTGCGCGCCTGGCCCACCGTGGTCGTGCCGTCGAACTGGTCGATCTGCTGGCCGTCGCGTATCACCTGCAAGGTCCATTTCACGACCGGCTGCTCCGTGCTCTGCGCCTGTGCATGCACGGCGGCCGCACCGGCAGCGGTGACGAACAGCGTGGCGGCGAGGCAGCGTTTCCACAACGTCATAGGGGTGACTCCGTACAGGCTCGCCGCGCGGGGGCGCGGCGGGCAGGGCTGGCTCTTTCTGACCTCCGATCCTATACCGGGTTCGCAAAAACCGAGCCGTCGCGTTCTCGACGTGTTCTATCAGATAGGGGTGAGGCGTGAGGGTTCAACGCTCAGATGGCGGACCGCGAGTTCACCGCGGGCGCAGATTGGTGCCATATCGGCAACGAAGCAATTTTTGTTCACGGTTATCGCCCGATATTGTTGTCCGCTCGGCAACGCACACTTGCTCTCAATCGGGATGTGTTTTCGATAGTCGGTGATTACACTAGGTTCCACGTCATCGACGAAACGCTGGCCGGGCCCGCTGAACGGTTTGCCGACTTTCAGTCTCTTTCAGCCTTTTCCCTGCTTTTACGCCCGCTGTGCCCGCGTGCCCCAACCCGCATCGAGGAATTGCCATGAAGACCGCCACGCTTGCTGCCCTGCTGATGACCGCCGCCGGTTTTGCCGCCGCGCCGGCCTTTGCCGACGATACCGGCGCCGCCCCGACCGCCGTTGCCCAGCAGGCTCCCGCCCATGGTCCGCTGACCCGCGCCGAAGTGAAGGCCGAACTGGCCCGCGCCCGCGCGGCCGGCGAACTGGACAACCCGAACACCCCGGGCTACCCGTCGCAGCTGGCCACCGGCGGCTACACCGTGCCGCGCGTGCAGATCCAGACGGCGGGCTTCTTCCACACCTCCCGCCCGGCCGACCCGGCTGTTACGGCCGCGACGACCGCGCTGAACTGACCGCCCACCGGGCGCTCCACGCCCCCCGCCGTGCGCCGGCCCGCGTTGGCCGTGCGCACCGCGCTTTGCTGCGCCGCCACAGAGCGTACAATTTTCCTCGAAGCGGCGGCGCGCCTTGCGCGCCGTCACCCGGACAGAGGATCGCGGCGCCCGGCCGAATCCAGGCTGGTGCCGCAGGGGCGGACGTGGAGACATGGATCAGATCGACTGTGTAGTCATCGGCGCGGGTGTGGTCGGGCTGGCGGTGGCGCGCGCGCTCGCGGCGCGCGGGCGCGAAGTGATCGTGCTGGAAGCCGCCGACGCCATCGGCACCAGCACCAGCTCGCGCAACAGCGAAGTCATCCACGCGGGGCTCTACTACCCGCGCGGCTCGCTCAAGGCCACGCTGTGCGTGCGCGGCCGCGAGATGCTCTACGAGTATTGCGCCTCGCGCAATGTCGCGCACTCGCGCTGCGGCAAGCTGCTCGTGGCCACGGCGGCGAACCAGATTCCGCAACTCGAATCGATCCTCGCGCGCGGCAAGGAAAACGGCGTGTTCGACCTTACGCGCATCAGCGGGGCCGAGGCGCTGGCGCTCGAACCGGCGCTCGAATGCGTGGCGGCCGTCTATTCGCCGCAAACGGGCATCGTGGACAGCCATCAGCTCATGCTCGCGCTAGAGGGCGACGCCGAGCGCGACGGCGCGGTCGTCGCGCTCAAGTCGCCGGTCGAGGCGATCGACGCGACGGCGAACGGCTTCGTCGTCAAAGTGGGCGGCGAAGCGCCCACCGAACTGCGCGCGGCCTGCGTCATCAACAGTGCGGGTCTTGCCGCCAACAAGCTCGCGCGGCGCATTCGCGGGCTCGACCCCCGCCACGTTCCGCCGCTCTACCTCGCGCGCGGCAACTACTTCAGCGTCTCGGGCCGCGTGCCGTTCTCGCGTCTCATTTATCCGATGCCGAACGAGGCCGGGCTGGGCGTGCATCTCACGCTCGATCTGGGCGGCCAGGCGCGCTTCGGTCCCGACGTCGAATGGATCGATTCGATCGATTACGACGTCGATCCCCATCGGGCCGATGCGTTCTACTCACAGATCCGCAGCTACTGGCCCGCCTTGCCCGACGGCGCGCTGTTGCCGGCCTACGCGGGCATCCGGCCCAAGCTCTCGGGCCCGGGCGAGCCGGCCGCCGACTTTCTGATTCAGGGCGCCGCCGCCCATGGCGTGCGAGGGCTCGTCAATCTCTTCGGCATCGAATCGCCGGGGCTCACGGCGTCGCTCGCCATCGCCCAGCGGGTGTGCGAAATGGCCGGTGCGGCTTGAGCGGGCACGGAAAGGCGCACTGAGGAATGCATCGGGGAACGCCCTCCGGGGCGATTCTCATTTCCGATTGATGCGGGTCTCTTATCTCCGGAATTGCAACGAAAATCCGCTGTGCTTCGTTGCTATGCTTGCGCGACGCCGTCGTCAGAACGGTGTAGCCCTACATACTGGAGTGAGTCCCATGAAATCGTCCCGCCGCAGCTTTCTGATCACGAGCATTGGTGTTGCCACGACGGTCGCCCTGTCCCGTCAGGCATTCGCCGATGCGCCGAAGGCCAGCGAAACCGATCCCACCGCCCAGGCACTCGGCTACAAGGCCGACGCCACCAAGGTCGACAAGGCGAAGTTCGCGAAATACGCCGCTGGTCAGGACTGCAGCAACTGCACGTTCTACCAGGGCAAGGCTGCCGACGCGTGGGCGCCGTGCCCGATGTTCGCCGGCAAGCAGGTGGCAGGCAAGGGCTGGTGCAGCGCCTATAACAAGAAGGCCTGATTGCCCGGATCTGTTGTTGAAGATGAGTGGGCCGCGCCCGCGAGGCGCGCGGCATGAAAGACAGGGCGTGCGCTAGCGCGCTTGCAAGAGCGGCGGCCGGCGCCCGAACCACGGGCGCGCCGCTTCGAGTTGCGCCGCGAGACGCAGCAGCAACGCATCGTGGCCCTCGCGCGCCGCGAATTGCACGCCGATCGGCAGCCCGCGCGCGCTCCATGCGAGCGGCACCGTCATCGCCGGCTGTCCCGTCAGATTGAAAAGCTCGGTGCAGCCCGCCCACGCGAACGCCTTGTTCGACGCCTCCGTCAGCAGTTTTCTCATCAGCGCTTCCATCGGCATTGCCGTGACCGCGCGCATCTGCATGCGCTCGGTCTGCGAAGGCTTCAGTTCGCCGATTTTCACCGGCGCAGCGGCGAGCGTCGCGCACAGGATCACGTCGTAGCGCGTCATGAGATCGGCGAGTTGCGCCGTGATGCGTTCCTGCAACGCGAGCGCCGCCGGCAGCTCGCGTTCGCCCAGCTTGCGACCGATGTGGGCCATCGCCCACGTCGCGATCTCGAAGTCCTGGCGGCGCGGCGGGGTGCCCGTGATGGTGTCCGCGTTCAGCACCATCTGCTCCGCCACCACCGACCAGAGCATCAGGAACGCCTCGCGTGCGGCGGCGAAATCGACCGGCAGCGAGACCGGCTCGACGCGATGCCCGAGCGAGGTGACGAGCGCCGCCGCGTCGTCCACGGCGGCGCGCACTTCGGGCGAAAGCTCGAACGCAAAGAGCGGATCGGTGATGAGCGCGATGTTCAGCGGTTTTTCGAAGGGCGCCGGATCGCGTGCCGCCGCGAGAAAAGTGCCCGGTGCGCCGGGGGCGAGCCCGGGATCGCCCGCGATCAGATCGAGCATCAGCGCGGAATCGCGCACGCTGCGCGAGATGGCCAGATCGACGCCGAGCGCGCCGGGCGCCGGTGCGACATTCGACGGCACCTGGCGCGAGCGCGAGGGTTTCAGGCCGAAGAGGCCGCAGCACGAAGCCGGAATGCGGATCGAGCCGCCGCCGTCCGACGCATGCGCGAGCGGCACGATGCCGGCGGCCACCGCGGCCGCGGCGCCGCCGCTCGATCCGCCCGGCGTGTGATCGAGGTTCCACGGATTGCGGCACGGACCGAAGAGCTCCGGCTCGGTGTAGGGCATTTGCCCGAGCTCCGGCGCGCTGGTCTTGCCGAAGATGTTGAGGCCCGCTGCGCGCAGGCGCTCGACCACGGGAGCGTCGGCCGTGGGCACGTAATGGCGATAGTGCCGGCTGCCAAAGGTCATGCGCAGGCCGGCCACCGCCGCGCCGAGATCCTTCACGAGAAACGGGACGCCCGCGAGCGGGCCGTCGGCCAGCGTGTCGGCGCCGTTGCCGCCCGCTTCGATGGCGCGCGCGCGCCGGCGTGCGGCGTCGTAGTCCTTGAGCACGATCGCGTTGATCGCGGGGTTGGCCGCTTCCGCGCGCGCGATGGCCGTGTCGACCAGTTCGCGCGCGCTCGCGTCGCCGCGCTTCACGAGTTCGGCGAGGCCGATGGCGTCGTACTCCAGGTAGTCGGACTGCAAGGCGCGGCCTCCTGCTCCAGGTGAAGATGCGTGGGGTGACGACAGGGGCGGCGGGTGCCCGCTGTATAAGACTGCGTATGAGGCAGTGTGACAGCAGCGCCGGCCGCGCGCGCCGATGACGCGCAGCCGGCGTGCGGTGCCGCGCTTACAGGCGCCCGGCGAGGAACGTCAGCGTACGGCCGTGGGCGAGTCCCGAGGCGTGCTGGTTGTACGACGCGCGCACCGAGCAGTTGAAGCCGTGCTCGGCGTTCTGATACAGGTGGAACTCGGCGTTGTCGCGGCCCGCGAAGCGCTCCTTCACCTGGCCTACCGCGTCGAGCGGAATGCCGTGATCGTTTTCGGCGTAGTGGAACTGGATCGGCACCGTGACCTTGTCGGCCACGTCGAGCGCGTTCTGGATGCCGCCGCCGTAGTAGGCCACCGCCGCGTCGACCGAGCCTTCCGCCGCCGCCAGATACGCGAGACGGCCGCCGAAGCAGTAACCGATCGCCGCGACCTTGCCCGTACACTCGGGCAGCGTGCGCAGGGCTGCAGCCGTCGCGCCGATGTCCTGCACGGCGAGTTTCACGTCGGTCTTCTGCATCAGTTCGATGCCCTTGTCGCGGTCGGCGCCCACGTAGTCCAGTTCGACGCGCGGCTGCGTGCGCCAGAAGATGTCCGGCGCAATGGCGACATAGCCGTCGAGCGCGTACTGCTCGACCACGTCGCGGATATGGCCGTTCACGCCGAAGATTTCCTGAATGATGACGATGCCCGGGCCCTTGCCGCCCCTGGGCAGCGCGAGGTAGCCGCCGAAGCTGTCGTTGCCGGCGGGAATGTCGATCCATCGAGTTGATACGCTCACGTTGCTCTCCTTCTTGATCATGAGATTGCGTTGCCGCGAAATTCGGGGGCCAGTTTGCCATGCCTCCTCGCTGCCTGCAGCGTCCCTCGTTCTCATCCGCGGATCGGAACGATCTCGATTATTCATTTTTCGCGTGAAGGACGCTCGGCTAGATTCGGAAGCCATGGGGGCGCACGGGTGGTCGCGGGGACCGCACGGCGCGCCCCGCTCGCCCGCAAGGATGCCGACATGACCGCCAGTACCGCCCAGCCCACCGCTTTTTCCACCGCGTTTTCCACCCCCTCGTCCACATTCTCCACGCCATTCTCGCAGCGCTTCGGCCTGCGCCTGCCGCTCGTCCAGGGGCCGATGGCGGGCGGTCCCACTTCGCCCGCGCTGGTTGCCGCCGTGGCCAATGCGGGCGCGCTCGGTTTTCTCGCCGGCGCGGCGCTCGCACCCGCGAAGATCACGAGCGAAGTCGCGGCGATCCGCGCGCTCACCAGCAAGCCGTTCGGCGTGAATCTCTTCGTGCTCGATCCGGCGCATCCGGACGAGGCCACCGTGCGGCGCGCGCTCGAAGCGATCGACCCGCTGCGCGCCCGCTTCGACCTGCCGCCGGGCGAGGCGCTCGAACGCTACGCGCCCGACTTTCGCGAGCAGCTCGACCTGCTCGTGGAATTGCGCCTGCCGGTGGTGAGCTTCACCTTCGGACTGCTCGCGAAAGCCGATGTCGCGCGGCTGAAGGCGGCAGGCAGCTACGTGATCGGCACGGCGACGCACGTGGCCGAAGGCCTCGCCTGGCGCGACGCCGGCGCCGACGCCATCGTCGCCCAGGGCGCCGAGGCGGGCGGCCATCGCGGCACCTTCATCGGCGCAGTCGAGCACGCGCTGGTGGGCACCATGGCGCTCGTGCCGCAACTCGTCGATGCGACGGGCCTGCCCGTGCTCGCGGCGGGCGGCATCATGAACGGCCGGGGCATCGCGGCGGCGCTCGCGCTCGGCGCGCAGGGCGTGCAGATGGGCACGGCCTTTCTGACCTGCGCGGAAAGCGCGATTCCCACTGACTGGAAAGCGCGCGTGCGGGCTTCGTCGGATACGGACACGTCGGTCACGCGCGCGATCACGGGGCGCCACGCGCGCGGTATCCGCAATCCGCTGATGCAGGCACTCGAAGCGCAACCCGGCAGCGTCGCGCCGTACCCGGTGCAAAACGCGCTCACCCAGGCGCTGCGCCAGAGCGCGGCGCGCGCCAACGACGGCGATTACCTCTCGCTCTGGTCGGGGCAGGGCGCGCCGCTCGGGCGGGCGCGCGAAGCGGGGCTCGGCGCGGCGCAACTGGTCGATGCGCTCGATGCCGAATGGCGCGCCGCGCTCGCTGCGCTCACGCGCGCGGCATAGCGCGCGCAAGACCTTGCCGGGTTGCTGCCTGACGGGTGATGCAATGCAGCAACGCGCACCTCATGACGGGCAATTAACCGAATGCTTACTTGAACGCACGCCGTTTCGCGCGGCTGCGTTTCATGCAAACGTTCCCGCTTTCGAAGAGCCTGCGGTCGCTTCCGACAAGATCTTCAGAATTAATCCGTCAGGGCTTCCGGGAAGCTTTCCATATCATTTCATATGCCTTCTCGAATCCTTGCGGCACCGGGCGTGCGCCCGAATATTCAGGGGCTCGAAGCGATCCCGTAGAAAGCCTATTGGTACTCGCACCAATATCTGAAAAAAGTCCCCCAAATTAATTTGATCACCTACACTTGCGCGCAAGTATGACCGGGCAGCCCGCCATGAACGGGCTCGAAGGCATGCTGGCCAGGTGCATCAAGGATGCATCCTGCGTGGTCGTCCGCACGGGGAGCGACACGTTCGGGGCGCGGGAGCACCAGGGCGATTACGTTGCTTTTGGGTTCGAAACTGGAGACTTACATGAATATCAAGCTTCAAAAGCTGTTGCCGATCAGCGCTGCCGTCATGATGTTCGGTGCGTTTGCTACGGCATCGTTCGCAGATGAAGTGGTCAAGATCGGTCACGTCGCTCCGCTGACGGGTGGCATTGCCCACCTCGGCAAGGACAACGAAAACGGCGCGCGTCTCGCCGTTGAAGAAATCAACGCGAAGGGCCTCGTGATCAACGGTCAGAAGGTCACGCTGCAACTCGACGCACAGGACGACGCGGCTGACCCGCGTACGGCCACCCAGGTTGCGCAGAAGCTCGTCGACGACAAGGTCGTCGCCGTGGTCGGCCACCTGAACTCGGGCACCTCGATCCCGGCTTCGAAGATCTATAGCGATGCCGGCATCGTGCAGATCTCGCCGTCGGCGACGAACCCGGCCTACACGCAGCAAGGCTTCAAGACGACGTACCGCGTCGTGGCGACCGATGCGCAGCAAGGCCCGGCGCTCGCGAACTACGCGGCCAAGACGCTGAACCTGAAGAGCGTCGCGATCGTCGACGACTCGACGGCTTATGGCCAGGGTCTCGCCAACGAGTTCGAGAAGACCGCCAAGTCGCTCGGCATGAAGGTGCTGTCGCATGACGCGACGAACGACAAGGCCGTCGACTTCCGCGCCATTCTGACGAAGATCAAGGGCGAAAACCCCGACGCGATCATGTACGGCGGCATGGACGCCACCGGCGGCCCGTTCGCGAAGCAAGCCAAGCAGCTCGGCCTGCGCGCGAAGGTGCTCGCGGGTGACGGCGTCTGTACCGACAAGCTCTCGGACCTCGCCGGCGACGCGACCGACAACATCGTGTGCTCGGAAGCGGGCATGGCGCTCGAAAAGATGCCGCAAGGCAAGGAATTCGAAGCCAAGTACGAGAAGCGCTTCGGCCAGCCGATCCAGATCTACGCACCGTTCACGTATGACGCCGTGTACATCATCGTCGATGCGATGAAGCGCGCGAACTCGACGGATCCGGCGAAGATCCTGGCTGCGATGCCGAGCACCGACTACAAGGGTGTGATCGGCGAGACGACCTTCGATTCGAAGGGCGACCTCCAGCACGGCGTGATCTCGCTGTACGACTACAAGGCGGGCAAGAAGACGCTGCTCGACGTCGTCAAGATGTAATACCGTTGCCTGCCGCAGCGCTCGCTGCGGTTAAAGGCGCGTAAAAAAGGCACGTGGACTTTGATGTCTACGTGCCTTTTTCTTTATGTGCCGCGCGTTTGCGGTTGCGCTCAGATGCCGAGGCGCCGGAGCACGCGCGGCGCGGCTATCGCCACGAGCGCCGCGCACAGCGCGACGACGGCAAGACCCACGGTGAGATTGGTCACCTGCGTGATGCCGCCGATCACGACCGGTCCGAACAGCAGCCCGAAGTAGGCGATGCCTGCGACGTGCGCGAGCCCCTCGGCCGCGTGGATGCCCTTCACGCGCGCGGCGGCGGCGAACAGCACGGGCATCATGTTCGCGAGGCCGAGGCCCATCAGCGTGAAGCCGATGAGGGCCGTGGCCGCGAACGGCAGCAAGAGGGCGCCGATCATCCCCGCGCAGGCGAGCGATGCGCTCGCCATCACGAGCTGCGGCGCGCCGAAGCGCGCGCGCACCGCGTCGCCCGCGAAACGCGCCGCGGCCATGCCGCCCGAGAACGCCGCATAGGCCGCGCTCGCGAGCGCGGGCGAGGAGGCCACCACGTCGCGCATGTACACGGTGGCCCAGTCGTACATCGCGCCTTCGGCGATCAGGGCGATGAGCGCGATGCCGCCCAGGGCCCAGAGCGCGGGCGTGCGCCAGCGGTTGCCGGTCTTCGCGCCTTCGCCGTGGGTGGGATGCGGCACGTGCGGCAGCACGGCCGGGCACGAGACGATCAGCACGAGCGCGGCTACCGTGGAGGCGAGCAGCAGATGCAGCGCCGGGGCCATGCCGCGCGCGAGCAGCGCGCCGCCGATCGCCGCGCCCGCCATGCCGCCGAGGCTGAACATGCCGTGCAGCGACGACATGATCGGCCGCCCGAGCGACTCTTCGACGGCGCTGGCTTCGGCGTTCATGGCGACGTCGAGCGTCGCCATGCCCACGCCGAACACGGCCAGCACCACGAGCAGCGACCAGAACCACGGCACGACGAGGATCAGCGCGCCGCAGACCGACATGGTGAGGCCGCCCGTGAGGCAGGCGCGGCGCGAGCCCACGCGCGCGATCCAGCCGCCGATGGTCGTCATCGCGACGATCGAGCCGCCCGCGACGGCGAAGAGCGCGCACGAGAGCAGCGCGGGGCTCAGATGGAAACGGTCGCGCACGGTCGGCACGTGCACCCCCCAGGAGGCGTACATCATGCCGGCGATGAAGAAGAGCGCCATGGTGGCGAGCCGCGCGCGCTGGCGGGTGACGGCGGGCAGGGCGCGATGCGTGGCGGCGGGCGTGGACGCGGCCGGCTGCCGGGCGAGGGTGGGGTCGGTGGTACGGTCGGACACGAGCGGTTCCGGGGCAGGGAGAAAAACGCTGTAAAAAGGAAGGTGACTGAAAGCAAAGAGTGATTCTAGCGAACGCATTCGCGTCCTGCCGAACCGCAGCCCGCGCCCTGCACTAATATCGGTACACAGTCCGCTCCCGGCGCCGTCCGGGCGTGCACTTCCACATAGATGACAAAGTCGCACCCCCGAGGACGCCCTTGAAGATTCCAGCCCACGCCCCGCTCCACCTGCTGCACCAGGTGTCCACCGGCACGCTCGCAACCCATGCGCGCGAGCCGCACGGTTTCCCCTATCCGACCATCGTGCCGTTCGCGCCCGACGCGTTCCACCGGCCCGTGATCCTCATCAGCCGGCTCGCCGAACACACGCGCAACCTGCTGGGCGATCCGCGCGCCGGCTTTCTCGTGGCGCACGCGCCGGACGGCGACGTGCTCAACGGCTCGCGCGCCACGCTGCTGGGCCTCTATGCTCCGGTGGACCCGGACCAGGAGGCGGCGGTCGCGCGGCGCTATCTGCGCTATCACCCGGACGCCGAGCGTTACCTGGCGCTCGGCGACTTCACGTTTTGGGTACTGCATGTCGAGCGGCTGCGCTATATCGGCGGTTTCGGCGCGATGGGCTGGCTGGACGGCGCGGACCTGGACGAACTCGATTCTCTCGCCGACGAAGAAGAAACTACGCTGATCGAGGCCTTCGAGCGGCATCCTGCGCGGCCGGGCGCACTGGAGTTGGCGGGCGTGGACCGCTACGGCGCCGACCTCAGGATCGACGGCACGCGCACCCGTTTCGTATTCGACGAGCCGCAGTCCGATCTGCAAACCTTGCATGCGGTGCTAGCGGATTGCATCGAACGATATTCGGTCTGAATTATTTCGAGATATAGGGGGCGCCTGGAAGGCCGCCCCACGCGGTTTGAAACCGGCAGGCTATATCTCATAAAGCATATCGGATATTCTGGAAGCTATCATCTGGTGAAATGTTTGGATGTTCTCATACCATTTAAATTTCATCGATTGACCGTTGCGCCGTCCGGATTAATCTGTCGAATGGAGCATTGAGTAAAAATACCGATTTGCGCCGAATGGAAATCGCATGCAGGGTGGGGCAGCACGGAAAGATATTGAAACAGGTTTTTATTATTTTTTATGTGCCGTGCTTTTGCCGCGGTTGAATTCTGTGTTAATCTCGCCTCCACTTTCCGGGGCACGTATTTGTCAATTGGCATACCGGCACAAGACTGGTAGCCATATTTGTCCAAACCACAAGGGTACCTATGTCTTCCTACAAGGAACTACTCGCCCAGCGAGAAAAGCTGGAGAAGCAGATTGAAGAGGCGAAGGCACGCGAATATGCCGAAGTCCTCGACGAGATCAAACAGAAAATGGCCGATTACGGCATTACGCTCGCCGAACTCGGCGGTGGCCGCGCCAGCAGCAAGAGCGCCAAGGCCAGCCGTTCGCGCGCCAGCGTCGCTCCCAAATATCGCGATCCAGACAGCGGCAGCACGTGGTCGGGCCGTGGCAAACCGCCCCGCTGGATTGCCGGCAAAGATCGCGAAAAGTTTCTGATCCAGAAATAAATCCGCATCGAATGCCAGTATGTGCCGCCTGGACCCGCGGCGCATATCTGGCGAGAAGGACCGTGCAGGGCACCCGGCCCATTCATTGAAAAAGCCGCGCAGTCGTTTCGACGCGCGGCTTTTTGCTGTCTGCGCCATTCCCCGGTTGCATGGGCGATGTTGAATGCGAATGCGTCGTGTTCTTGTAGGCATCTGATTTAAAAGAGGTTTTTAGGGTTGTCACAAAAGAACCGGGGCGACCCTATTACAATCGTGGGTATTCCCGGATTCGCTCTTTACTCCTCCATGACCTCTTCTGCCGACGCGCTCGTATCGGATAAACACCAGGTGGCGCGCAAGACCACACTCGTGAGCGTTGCCGTCAATTCGGTGCTCGTGGTGCTGCAAATCGTAATCGGCGTGATTGCGCATTCGCAGGCGCTCATCGCCGACGGTATTCATTCGCTGGCCGATCTCGTTTCCGACTTCGTCGTTCTGCTGGCCAACCGGCATAGCGGCGCCAAACCGGATGCCGATCACAATTACGGCCACAGCCGGTATGAAACGGTCGCTTCACTGTTTCTGGGCGCGCTGCTGATTGCGGTCGGCATCGGCATGTTGTGGCGCGCGGGCACCCGCATTGCCGATCTCGGCGATATTCCTCCGGTGCATCTGAGCGCGCTGGCCGTGGCGCTGCTCGTGCTGGTTTCCAAGGAAGGGCTCTTTCGCTACATGCTGCGCGAGGCGCAGCGCGTGCGCTCGCAGATGCTCATCGCCAACGCGTGGCATGCGCGCTCCGATGCGGCTTCGTCGCTCGTGGTGGCGATCGGCATCGTGGGTAGCGTGGCGGGCCTGAAGCTGCTCGATCCGATTGCGGCCGCCATCGTGGGCTTCATGGTGGCGCGCATGGGCTGGGTGTTCGGCTGGGACGCATTGCAGGACCTCTCCGACCGCGCGCTCGACGAAGCCGCCACCGCCGACCTGCGCGCGCTTCTGCTCGCCACGCCCGGCGTGCTCGACGTGCACGAGATGCGCACGCGCAAGACCGGCGACCTCGCGCTCGTCGATGCCCACATCCTCGTCGATCCGTTCATTTCGGTGTCCGAGGGGCATTACATCGCCGAGCAGGCGCGCTCGCGAGTCCTCACCGATGCGCGCGTGCTCGACGCGCTCATCCACGTGGATCCCGAAGACGACATGCATGTGCGCTCGGTGTCGAACCAGCCCGCGCGCGAGTCGCTGATCGGGCCGCTAGGCGAGGCGTTCGCCGCGCACGGCGTGCAGGTGGAGGCGGTGACGCTGCACTACCTGAGCACGGGCCTCGCCGTGCAGGTGGCGCTCGCTGCCGGCAACGACGCCACGCGCTTCACCGCTGCGGATCGGGAGTCGATCAAGCGCCGCGTCGGCGCGAGCCGGCTGGACGTGGTGAACGTCGTGAGCGTGGATACGGGGCTCGCGCCAGCGAGAGAAGAGCGCGTAAGCGAGCAGGCGAATAAAAGCGCGAACGAACGTGCAAACGAAAGCGCCGGCGCACCGCGCAAGGCGGATTGACCGGCGCTGTGCCCGCTTCAGAGCGGCAACTGCGTATCGAACTTGATTTCGCGCAGCACGACGCTTGTGCGCACCTGCGCGACCGCCGGAATCTTGAAGATGCGATCGTGGAGGAAAGCGTCGTAGGCCTTGATGTCGGGCGCCACGATCTTGAGGATGTAGTCCGATTCGCCGGTCGTGCTGTAGCACTCGGTGACTTCGGGACAGGTGGCGATCTCGCGCTCGAACTGCTCCACGCCGCCCTCGGTGTGGCGCGTGAGATGAATATGCGCGAGCGCGCAGACGTGCAGCCCGAGCTTTTCGCGATCGAGCAGCGCCGTGTAGCGCTGGATCACGCCCGACTGTTCCATGTCCTTGATGCGGCGCCAGCAAGGCGTGCTGGACAGGCCCACCTGGTCCGAGATTTCCTGCACCGAGCGGCGCGCATCCAGCTGTAGCAGGCGCAGGATCTTCTGAGAGAACGTATCGAGTGTCAACTGCGCCTCCGTTTGCGTCATGCTATTCCCGAATGTTAGAGGGCGGGAAAACGAAACGCAATGCGAGGTGCACCTGGTGAGGAAGATTGCCCGCTTTGTGACTTAACTGGCGGCATTTTGCCCTGACGCGTCCCCATCAACGGCGCTTGCGGCCTGGGCCTGCTGCGCGCGCAGGTCGGCCAGCATGTTGCAGAAGAGGGCGCCTTGCTCGATGGCGTCGTCGAGTGCGACGTGCGTGTGCGGGTGGTCGTCGAACCAGTGCTTCGGGAAGCGCGGCTTGATGCACTTGCGATACGGCAGGCCCGTCATCGCGAAAGCCAGCGTCTTGATGTCGAGCGCGGACCACGAGAACGGGCAGCGGCCCGCGAAACGCATCATGTACCAGAACATGAAGGTGAAATCGAAGCCCGCCGGCATGGCGACGAACACCGGCTTGCCGGGCAGCGCCTCGACCCATTCCACGTAGTTGACGAGCGCCGCGGCCGGATCCTGCTGATCCTTGCGGCAGGCGGCCCACGCTTCGGGCTGCGTTTCCCACCAGGCGGCCTGCACGGGGTGCGGCGTCGCGCCCTCGAGCGTCATGAGATTCGCGGAGAAGGTGGCGACGAGACGCTTGTCGGCGGTATAGGCCGCCGACGCGAAGCTCAGCATCGAATGCGGACCCGGAATCGGACCGTCGGCCTCGACGTCCGTGCTGACGTAGATTTCCTCGATGGCGACGTTATTCATTATCCGGGTATGCCGTCTGCGACGTAGGGATTGGAGCGGCGCTCTGCGCCGAAGGTGGAAGTCGGGCCGTGGCCCGGCACGAACGTGACGTCGTCGCCGAGCGGCCAGAGCTTCTCGCGGATCGAGCGGATCAGGTCGGCATGATTGCCGCGCGGGAAATCGGTGCGGCCGATCGAACCCGCGAACAGCACGTCGCCCACGATCGCGAGCCGGTGCGCGCGGCTGAAGAACACCACGTGGCCCGGCGTGTGCCCGGGGCAGTGATAGACCTCCAGTTCCTCGTTGCCGAAGCGGACCGTGTCGCCGTCGTTGAGCCAGCGGTCGGGCTCGAAGGCTTCGGCGTGACCGAAGCCGAAACGCACGCTCTGCTGCGGCAGCATGTCGATCCAGAAGCGCTCGTCCTCGTGCGGTCCCTCGATCGGCACGCCGAACTTGTCGGCCAGCGCCTTCGCGCCCGCGCAGTGATCCACGTGACCGTGCGTGAGCAGCACCTTTTCGAGCTGCACGCCCTGGCGCGCGATCTCGGCTTCGATGCGCTCGAGGTCGCCGCCCGGATCGACGACGGCGGCGCGCTGCGTCGTCTCGTCGACGAGGAGCGAGCTGTTTTGCTGGAACGGCGTGACGGGTATCAGCGTGACTTTCATGCGCGTAAAAGAATCGCAGGGAACGTGCGGCCCAACCTCGGACCGCAACCGGAGACCCGATTGTACCGGCGAGCCGGGGTACCCGCCGACCGGGTTGCGAAGGGACGCAGGAGGGTGTCTTCGGCGGGGCGGGGAACGCCGCTTGCGAATTCTCTGTATCCCCCGCCGGGCAAGGCTTCGGCCCCCCGCTTTGTTACGCCAATGTAGAAAATTCATAAAAATTCAGGGGTTACGTGCATGACAACAATTAGTTTTGGGTATAATGCGGCCCAACACGCACGTTTTACGTGCTTTCACTGGGCGGTGCGACTCGGCTAAAAAACGGGTCTCGATGCATCGCCGTCAAGCAGTGCCGTCGTCGGACGACCGCTTTTTGTGCGGACTGAAGCGACGGCAAATCAGGTGCCGATCCGTTCGGCACCGCACGTCTTGCCCAGCCAGGTGCCACGCACCTGCAACGGCCTTGCTGCCGTGACGCTGGGTGGGGCCTACGCCGCCGTTCCTGTGCGCCGTGTGTTACCGGCGCGCCAGAGCGAGTTGTCCACGCTCGATGGCGGCATGTGGGGTCTGGTCAGGCTGCCGGGGAGAGGCTGCGCCAGACGTGAAAGAAAACCAGCGGTTGGTGGCCCATTAGGGGTCGCATCCGGGTGCCGGCTCGTGCTCGCTTTTCGCGAGCGGGGCTATGTCGTACCTGCAGCCGCCGAAGCCTTTCAGTTTGCGTGCAGCCATGGGCTGCCGGGGGCTTCGACATGTGATGGCAAGCTTATGAAACTCAGACTGTCTCGACGAAAATTCGGGAGTCTCGCAGCCGTGTCCGTACTGGCCGGTTGCGCCATGCCGCCCGGCCAGCAAAACCAGGCGGACGGATCGGCACTCAGTACCAAGGACGCCCACGTCGCGTTCGCCGCACCGCAGAGCTACGGCTCGGCGCTCGCGGCGCTGCCCGCTTCGGGCACCGGCACCGACAAAACCCTCGCCGACGCAGAGCCGATCGGCGACGGCCCGGATGTCTCGTCGTTCCACCAGACCGGCCGCGCCTCGTGGTACGGCCGTGCTTTCCACGGCCGCAAGACCGCGAGCGGCGAACGCTTCAACATGGAAGCGCTCACGGCCGCGCACCGCACGCTGCCGCTCGGTTCGTATGTGCGCGTGAGCGTGCCTTCGACCTCGAAGTCGGTTGTCGTGAAGATCAACGACCGCGGGCCGTTCGCGCGTGGCCGCGTGATCGATCTTTCGTATGCGGCCGCGAAGATGCTGGGCGTGCAGCACGCCGGCACCGCGCGCGTGAACATCGAAGGGCTTTCGCGCCAGGAAGGCAAGGAAGCGCTGGCCGAACAGGTTGCCGCGCTGTCGAACAGCGACCACTAACCGGTTGCCGCTGTAGAAACAAGAAGGGCCGCTGCGTGAAGACGTGCGGCCCTTCTGCATTTCAGGCGGAGCGGGCGCCGTGCCCGCCGAGCCGGTTTGTTTAGTCGTCCCCTTCTTCCTCTTCTTCGCCCTTCAGCTCCAGCGCCCGCGCATAGAGCGCATTGCGCGACGCGCCGGTGAGCGTTGCGGCGACTTTCGCGGCGCTCTTCACGGGTACTTCCTGCAGGAGCACGCGCAAGAGCGCGTCGTGATCGTCATCCGCGGATTCGCTCGCACTCGCCCCTTCCACGACCAGCACGAACTCGCCGCGCTGACGGTTCGCATCTTCCGCGAGCCACGCTGGCGCTTCGGCCAGGGTGCCGCGATAGAGCGCCTCGTGTAGCTTCGTCAATTCGCGGGCGATCAACACGCGCCGCGCGGGACCGAACGCATCGGCGAGGGCCTGCACCGTCTCCACGATGCGATGCGGCGCCTCGTAGAACACCATCGCGTGCGCATGTGCCACGAGTGGCT
The DNA here is from genome assembly GCF_905220215.1 of Paraburkholderia sp. J12. Lineage (NCBI taxonomy): Bacteria > Pseudomonadati > Pseudomonadota > Betaproteobacteria > Burkholderiales > Burkholderiaceae > Paraburkholderia > Paraburkholderia sp. J12. The sequence goes on along the minus strand of NZ_CAJMZC010000002.1, from coordinate 383,083 downwards.
GCAACGCGGTGGCGCGCTGCTTTGCCTTGGGCGGCAGAAAGCCGAGGAACGTGAAGGTCGAAACCCAGTCGCCCGCCACGCTCAATGCGGTGGCGAGCGCGCTCGCGCCGGGCAGCGGCACGACCTGGAAACCCGCCTCGCGCACGGCATCGACGAGCTTCGCGCCGGGGTCGGAAATGCCGGGCGTGCCCGCGTCCGAAACGCAGGCCACGCGCTCGCCCGCGCGCAAAAAGTCGATCACGCGCTGCGCCGCTTCGCGCTCGTTGTGCTCGTGCACGGCGATGAGCGGCTTCGAAATGCCATAGCGCGTGAGCAACTGGCCCGTGTTGCGCGTGTCCTCGGCGGCGATGCGATCGACGAGACCGAGCACGTGCAGCGCGCGCAAGGTGATGTCGGCGAGATTGCCGATGGGCGTCGCCACGACATACAGCGTGGCGGCCGGATACTGCTGGGCCTGGGCGAGCTCGGAAAGGGACGAAGGGAGCGTCATGACACGCAACGCACATGCGAAAGAAAGGAGGCCGACATTGTGCCACGCGAGCGCGCGGACCGAGCCGGCGGTAGAGACGCAAACCGTTCGCACGAGAAAAAGAGATCGCGCGGACAACTTTTCTGTACACGGTGAGTCCAACGCCGAATCGCGCGCGGCCGGGGCGCGTTACGAAGCGCATGCGCTGGATTTTCTGCGCAGCCAGCGGCTCACGCTGGTCGCGCGCAACGTGCATTGCCGCCGCGGCGAACTGGATCTCGTGATGCGCGAGCGCGACGGCACGCTGGTTTTCGTGGAGGTGCGCGCGCGTACGTCGCGGGGCTACGGCGGCGCGGCGGCGAGCGTGGGATGGCGCAAGCAGCAGCGAGTGGTGAGCGCGGCGCGTTACTTCCTGGCTGTGCATGCCTTCGGCCGAGGTGCAAACGGCAGTGAAAACGGCGGCGCGCGTGCGATGCCGGCGTGCCGCTTCGACGTGATCGCATTCGAGCGCGGGCGTCTGACGTGGATACGCGACGCCTTCCGCGCCGATCACAGCTAAATGCACGGAGAACGCGCGCGAGTGCGCTAAACTTGCGGCAATCCGCATACAGGCAGCGGTTTTTGGGCGATACCCGCAGTACAGATTAGAGAGTCGATGTCCGTCGAACGAATTCAACAGCACTTCCGCGACAGCGCAGCCGTCAAGCTCGCGGCCATGGAAACCCTCGCGGTGCCGATCGCGGCCGCCGTCGATACGATGTTCGCCGCGCTGGCGAACGGCAACAAGATACTGGCCTGCGGCAACGGCGGATCCGCCGCCGACGCCCAGCACTTCGCGGCCGAACTGATCGGCCGCTTCGAACGCGAACGCCCGGGACTTCCCGCGCTTGCCCTCACCACCGACGCATCGGTGCTCACCGCCGTCGCCAACGACTACGCGTACGACCAGGTCTTCGCGAAGCAGGTGCGCGCGCTTGGGCAGCCGGGCGACGTGCTGCTCGCGATCACCACCTCCGGCAACTCGGCGAACGTGCTGGCGGCGATCGAAGAAGCGCACGAGCGCGAAATGATCGTGATCGCGCTGACGGGCAAGGGCGGCGGCGAGGTGAACGCGACCCTGGCCGACACCGACATACACCTGATCGTGCCTGCCGACAGGACTGCGCGCATCCAGGAAGTGCACCTGCTGGTAATCCACTGCCTGTGCGACGGCATCGACGCGATGCTGCTGGGCGACGACTGACACCGAAGGACGAAGGAGAGCGACGTTGAAGAGCAGATACGGCAACGGTAGTGCACTGGCCCGAACGGCTGCGACGATCGGATTGGCGGCGGCCCTCTCGGCGAGCCTGCAGGGGTGCTTCCTCGCGCTTGCGGGGGCGGCGGGCGGCACGGCGCTCGTGGCGACCGACAGGCGCACGGTGGGATCGCAGACCGAGGATCGCGAGATCCAGGTGAAGGCGCTTTCGGAGCTCTCGAACAAGCTGCCGAATACTTCGCACATCAACGTGGCGGTGTTCAACCAGCGCGTGCTGCTGACCGGCGAAGTGCCGGACGACGCGACGAAGCAGAAGGCCGAGGCGCTGACGCGCGCGGTGACGAACGTGGATTCGGTGGTGAACGAGCTGGCGGTGCAGCCGGCGAGTTCGTTCTCCTCGCGGGCCAATGACTCGTATCTGGAAGGACGCGTGAAGGGGGAGCTGGTGGCCTATAAGGACATCTCCGCGAACGACTTCAAGGTGGTGAGCGAGCGCGGCACGGTGTACCTCATGGGGCTCGTGACGCCGCAGGAAGGGAATGTGGCGGCTAATGCGACTGCCGGCGTGGTGGGCGTGCAGCAGGTGGTGAAGGTGTATCAGTACATCAAGCCGGGTCAGCCGGCGGGGGCTTCGGCCGTTGCTGCGGTGAGCGCGCCGGCGCAGCCTGCTGCCAATGTGGCGGATGAGCCGACGGTGGGCGCGGTGCCGGATGCTTCGGTGAGTTCGCGGCCTATCGATGGTTCTTCGGCTGCGCCTGCTGCCGCGCCGGCGGGTAATGGGAAGGCGCTTTGATGAGGGTGGCTCGCGCTATGGGTTTCGGTGGGCGGTTTTGGGTTGGGGCTTTGGGGGTTGTCGCCGCCGGGCTGGTGGCGGTGATGCCCGTGCGGGCGTTTGCTGCGGCCGATGGGCTGGCGATTGCGCGCTCGAATGCCTGTATGGGTTGCCATGCCGTGGATCGCAAGCTCGTGGGGCCTTCGTTCCAGGAAATCGCCCAGCGGTATAAGGGGGATGCGGCGGCTCCGGCCAGGCTCGAGAAGAAGGTGCGGGATGGCGGGTCGGGGGTTTGGGGGGCGATTCCCATGCCCTCTCATCCTGCTATGAGCGCTGGGGATATTCGTACTGTTGTGGGGTGGGTGCTGGCTGGGGCGCCTTCTCAGTGAGGTTGGGCGCAGGCAAATTTTGTGCTTGCCTGGGGCGGATTTGTCTGTGCTAAGATCCTAGCTTCGTTGGGGCGGTAGCTCAGCTGGGAGAGCGTCGCGTTCGCAATGCGAAGGTCGGGAGTTCGATCCTCCTCCGCTCCACCAAGAACACTTCCAGAGTAGTCGAAGAATGTCCGCAAACCCCGCAGCCGATAAGGTTTGCGGGGTTTTTTCTTTCCTGCGTTGTCCGAGCTTGTCCGTTGACTCGGCGCAGGGCACGCCGGTGGCCCGAAGCCTGCTGTATTCGTTCGTCATTGCCTTCGCTTACCCGGTTTCGCCGTTCGTGGCAGGCGTGGTCTCCGATCGTATCGAGAGAAAATGGCTCATCGTTGCCGCGGCGTCCGGTGCTGCCGTGTTCGGGGTGGCCTTTGCGCTCTCCGCATCGGCGGGGTCGGTCATTCTGTTCGGTATCCTGATCACGTTTCGTAACGCGACGCTCGCGAGCAACGCAACCGCGTATCAGGCCGAAGTCTTTCCGACCGCGATCCGCAGTCGGGCACCGGGCTTCATGCACTCGTTCGGTCGGCTCACTGGCGTGGCGAGCAGTTATCTCGTCGCGCTAATCCTGGAGCACGCGGGCGTTCCGGGGGTGTTCGTGCTGATCGGCGCAAGCATGCTCGTGGTGGTGTTTTCGATTGGCTTCTTTGGCCCGCGCACCAATCACCGCTCGCTGGAGGAGATCGCCGCGGCTGCCGGCACGGGCGAGGGCAAATGCACCCGTGTGCCCCACGGCGCGTCAGGCAACTTCCCGAGCTAGACAGCACGCTTCGTGCGAAAACATCGAGTCCGCCCGGGCCGTCGCGCCGGGCGGACTACTCGACATCACGAAGCGACACCATGAAGTGGCCAGGGATGCGCGTGAACACGCCCATGATCGAGGAAATTCGGCCCAGGCTGTACCGTCTCAGCCGATGAACGGCCCCCGGCTACGCACCCTGCAAGCTCACCCCGGCACTTGCGCTTCCACCAGCATCGCCAGCAACCCTAGCGACTCCTGCCAGCCGAGATAACACCCCTCCACCGGGATGATCTCCGGAATCCCCTCCTGCACGACACTCACCTCCGTCCCGCAGAACACGGCCCGCAGCGCGATTGTCGTTTCCATCTGCCCGGGCAGATTCGCATCGTCGAACCTGCCGCTATACCTGAGCCGCTCACCGGGCACGAGTTCGAGATACTCCCCGCCGAACGAATGCACCGTGCCGCTGCTGAAATTCTTGAACGACATCCGATACTCGCCGCCCACGCGTGCGTCGAGCTGCTGCACCGCGCCGACGAAGCCGTTGGGCGGCAGCCATTTGACCAGCGCCTCGGAATCGAGAAAGGCGCGATAGATGCGCTCGGGCGGAGCCCGCAGCACGCGATGCAGCCGAACAGTGTTTCCAGCCATGTCGAAGTCTCCCGAAGCCGCGAAAAAGAGGTGAACCCAAGCCTAACCATGGTAGTCGACGAACGCACGGCGCGATCACAACGCGCCGCCGGGCAAGCACGCATCGCCTAAACTTTGCAGATCGGGCCCGGCATCCACGCTTCGCCGCGCCTGCACTTCTGCCGCGCCCATCCCAAAGCGGCACACGGAGGCCGCCATGTCCGGTCCGCAAGCGCAGTCCCGGAAGTTCGACTACGAAGGTTTCGAAATCCACGTCACGCCGGCGCTGGCGGAGGACGGCAGCAACCGCTACGCGTACGCGGCCTATGTCTGCCATCCGGGCGCGAATGCCGCCTTGCCGGGCCACACGGTGCCGTTCCACTCGACCTTCGGCGAGACGTTCCGCAGCGAAGAGGACGCTGTCGAGGAGGCGGTGCATGTGGGCCACAGCATCGTGGACGGCACGCATCCCGATCTTTCCGTGCTCTCGCTGGTCACGCACGGCTTCTGAGCAGGGCGGCTCGCCCTGACTCATCGCGATCCATCAAACGTCGTCCCACGCCGCGGCTGGGCGGCTGGCCGATTTGCGCCACGTCAGCCTGCCGTCGCACGTCATCCAGCAGATCAAATCCTGCAATTCCTTCAAATATTTCATTAATGCCAGTACGCCTCGATCCCCCCCTTCACGCTCACGGGCGGCATACCGTGGGCGCGGGCCTGAGCTACGCATTCGGCGACGTGACGGTGGGCGGCGCCTGGTCGCGCTCGATCCAGACCGGTCTCGTGAATGCGGATAGCGGCGCTGTGCTTCCCTCGGCGGCCTTCAGCAACTACGAGCTCGATGCCGTCTGGCAGGTCACGCCCGCCGTGTGGCTAGCGAGCATGTATGCGTACACGCACGCTTCGTCGGCGCATTGGCACGAGGGCGCGTTGCAGGCCGGCTATCAGCTTTCGAAGCGCACCGATCTCTATTCGGAGGCGGTGTATCAGCGTGCTTCGTCGGGGACGCCTGCCGTCATCAACTCGATCGATCCGTCGAGCAGCCGCAACCAGGTGCTGGTCGCCACCGGCACCCGGCATCGGTTCTCGTCGCGGCTTCACGACACCGCGCCACTGCGGCGCTCGCAGGCAACGCGAGCGCCTCGCTGTTACCATCGACCGTCCACCACGGCCGATTCCCCCCGATGCTCGCCCTCAAGCTCACGCTCGTTCCGCTGTTCCTGCTGATCGTTTCGATGTCGGGCAAGTGGTGGGGGCCGGCGGTGGCGGGGTGGCTCGCAGCGTTGCCCGTGGTCGCGGGGCCGATACTCTGGCTGCTCGTGCTTCAGCATGGTCCCGCGTTCGGCGCACGCGCCGCCATGCTCTCGCTCTACGCGATCTTCGCCGTCGAAGCCTATAACTTCGCCTACGCCTGGACCTGTCGCGGCCGCCCGTGGTGGGTGTCGCTCGCCGCCGGGCTGTGCGCCTGGGGCGGCACCGCCGTCGTGCTCTCGATGCTGCCGGTCTCGCTCGCGTGGGCTCTCGGCGTCGCGCTGGTGGCCGTGCTGTTCGGCCAGTCGTTCCTGCCGCGCAGCAAGGCGGTCGCAGGCGGTGCGCCGCTCGCTCGCGCGGATCTCGCGGGCCGCATGTTCGCCGGTGCCGCGCTCACGTTCTTCGTCACGGCGCTCTCTACGCGCCTCGGTCCTGCGTGGAGCGGGCTTTTCGCGGTGTTTCCGCTGCTGGGCAGCGTGCTTTCGGTGTCGTCGCATCGGGCGCACGGCGCCGACTTCGTCGTGACGATGATGCGCGGCATGGTGCTCGGCCGGTTCTCGTTCGCGGCGTTCTGCGTCGTGCTCGCACTGGGTCTTGGGCGGGAGTCGTCGGCGCTGGTGTTTGCCGTTGCGGTGGCGGTCGCGTTGCTGGTGCAATGGTCGAGCCGGCGCATCGCGCTCTTCGCGAGCGGCAGCGGGTCGCGGCCCACGGCGGCCGGATAACCGATGACGAGAGACGCCCAATGACGGCGCGCGCAAGGCGCAACCGGTCATCGGGGAGAGGGGAAAGCGAAAAAGGCCCGGACGACTCGGGGCGAATCGTCCGGGCAAGCCACCGGGCGTCCGGCGGCGGAGGTATCCGGGTGCGGCGTGCTGGCGGGACGCGTTGCACGAAGTCCCGCACCAATGGCAACGGGTCCGCTCTCGATGTCGAACTGGAGAGCGGACCCGTTCCGGTGTTCCTGGTGCGTCAGTTTGCGCAGGCGCGGCGCGAAGGTCGCGGCCCTGCGCGCTGACGGGCCGCGGTCAGGCCCGTTTCAGCGATTACTGGCCGAAGTAGGTCGGCTTCAGGTTGGTGGTGTCGCGGCTGCCCGACTGCGAGGAGCCGTTCGTCGATGCGCCGTAGGCCGTGGCTTGCGCTGCGCCGTTTTGCTGGGCGACGCGCGCTTGAGCGGCTTGCAGGTCGTCCGGGTAGTACGGGCTCGAGAGGCCCGGACGATAGCCGGCCTTTTCGAGCTGGACGAGCTCGGCGCGAACCTGCGCGCGCGTCACGGGCTGCTGGTTTTCCTGGGCAAACGAGAGAGCCGGAGCGGCAAGAACGGTAGCGGCGAGCGCTGCAGCGATCAGGGTCTTCATGGTAACTAACCTCCAAAGATTATGTTTTGGTCCGTAACAATCGGGTTGCTCGAACCGTTGATTGAACTTTATTGCGCAGCGCTTCAAAGAAAAATAGCGTAATGCGGCAAACATCGTTACCGGATCTGAGACAATGGTCGGATATCCGGTGCCGGATCAAAGGAAGAGGCCGGCCGGTATTGCCGGTTCGCGCAGCACGCCTTCGGGGGCAAAATAGTGCCCATGCAAAACACGTCGATTCAGATTCAAGGAGCTTTCCCATGAAGAACAATCTTGGCCGTCAGGCGCTGATCGCCGTCGCGCTGGCGGGTCTTGCCACCGCGGGTGTCGTGCACGCGGACGAAAAGGTGAATTGCTACGGCGTGGCGAAGGCCGGGCAGAACGACTGCGCGAGCAAGACGGGCGTGCACGACTGCGCGGGCCAGGCGAAGGTCGATCACGACAAGGGCGACTTCAAGACCTTGCCCAAGGGCACCTGCGAGCAGCTCGGCGGCACGCCGGAAAAATGAACGCGCGAGGCCGCGGCGCGGCGAGCGCCGTGGTGAACGGTTCCGGGGCCGCGCGTGCGTTTGCGGGCGTGGGTGTCGGCCTGCGTCATGCGCACTACGGCGCGTTCATGTCGGGGGAGAGATCCGCGAAGCCGGCCGTGGACTGGGTCGAGGTGCATAGCGAGAACTACTTCGGCGACGGCGGCTACGACCTGCACGTGCTGGAAACCGTGCGGCGCGATCTGCCGGTGAGCCTGCACGGCGTGGGGCTCGGGCTCGGGTCGGCGGCGCCGCTCGATACGGCCCATCTCGGGCGCCTGAAACGTCTTTGCGAGCGCATCGAGCCGGCCGTGGTGTCCGAGCATTTGTGCTGGGGCGCGACTCCCGGCAGCGCATGGCACGATCTCCTGCCGATGCCGTTGAGCGAGGCGTCGCTCGATCATCTGTGCGCACGCGTCGCGCAGATGCAGGACGTGCTGGGCCGCGCGGTGCTGATCGAAAATGTTTCGACGTACATACGGTTTAGCGGCGATACGCTGGGCGAGGCCGCATTCCTCGCCGAACTCGCGCGCCGCACGGGCTGTGGCGTGCTGCTGGATGTGAACAACCTCTACGTGAACCAGTGCAACCACGGCGAAGATGCGCTGGCTGCCATGCAGGCGCTGCCGCCCGAGGTGGTGGGCGAGATCCATCTTGCGGGGCATCGCGTGACGCCTGCTGCCGTGATCGACGATCATGGCTCGCGTGTCGCGCCCGCCGTGTGGTCGCTGTACGAGGCCGCGCTGCAACGCTTCGGCGCGGTGCCCACGCTGATCGAATGGGACACGGGCGTGCCGCCGCTCGAGGTGTTGATCGACGAAGCGCGGCTGGCGGGCGAGCGTATGACGCAACGGGCGAAGAGCGGCAGCGCCGCGGCGGAGGCCACCGAATGACGCAGCTGGAAACGCTGCAACAGGCCTTTGCCGCAGCGCTCGATAATCCGGCTGCCGACGCGGCACTATCCGCCTGGCTACAGCCCCCGACTCAGTCGAGCGATGCCCAGGCGCAACCGCAAGACGAACGCCTGCACGCCCGCATCGGCCTGTACCGCGGCAACGTGCGGGCCGCACGGCGCAATGCGCTGGCGAACGCGTACCCCGTGCTGGCGGCGCTGGGCGGCGACGCCTGGTTCGACGCGCTCGCTCTCGCCTACGCACGCGCCCATCCCACCCGCGACGCCGATCTCAACCGCTTCGGCGCGGCGCTGCCCGCTTTCGTTGAGCACTACGAAACCAATTCGCGCTATGCGTATTTCGGCGACGTCGCGCGGCTGGAGTGGGCGCTGCACGTCGCGGCCTTCGCGGCGAACGTCACGCCGCTCACCGTGCGGCAATGGAACGCGCTGGGCGCGGAGCGTCTTGCGTCCGCGCGTCTTCGGGTCCATCCCGCGTGTACGGCCTGGGCCTCGGCATACGCGGTGGATGCGATCTGGCGTGCGCATCAGCCTCATGCGCACCCTGCGCCCGCAGGGGACGCCCGCGCATGGCCCGCGCGAATCGATACGCCGTCGTGGTATCTGGTCGTGCGGCCGCAGTGGCAGGCGACGCTACTCACGCACACAGAGGCCGCACACGTGGCGTTCGTGTCGATCCAGCGCGGCGCGACGCTCGACGAAGCGCTGGACGCGGCCTTCACCGCCGATCCCGCCTTCGATTTCGCGAGCCAGTGGCGTACGTGGATCGAATGCGGAGCGCTCGTCGGTTTGCGCGACGATTAACGCGTGTGCGTCCGGGCATCTGAACCGGAATTAGCCCGTATGGCAGCCTCCCGCCGACCTGCGCTACGATCGCCTCCAGTGCATGCCGCCCCCCGGGTTACACTCAAAAGAGCGGCTCAGCCGCTTCTGTTCCCTCCGCATCACGCAGACGCCGTCACAGTCCGTATCGCAGTCCGTATCACAGCCCGTTTCGCAAGCCCATAGTGCAGCCCATTCCAGCCAGCAAGGTCCGCCACGCCATGTTGACTCGCCGTCCGTACCTCCTGCTCGTCGTCGGCATCGTGCTCTCGGCGTTCGTGACGCTCATCGCGGCGTGGGTCATGTCGGAGATGCGCCACGATGCGCTCGCCACCGCGCGCGCCGCTTCGTTCAACATGGCGTTGCTCTTCGAACGCGACACGGCGCGCAATCTGGAGGTGTACGACCTCTCGCTGCAGGCGGTGATCGATGCCCTCGACGATCCGCGTCTTGCCGCGCTGCCCGCCGACGTCCGCCAGAACGTGTTGTTCGACCGCTCGTCCACCGCGAGATACCTCGGCGTGATTCTCGTGACCGATGCGGCGGGCAACGTCGTCTACGATTCGCGTTTCGTGCCGCCGCGCAAGGTCAATCTGGCCGACCGCGACTACTTCGTCGCCCAGCGCGATTCGGCGCACGTGGGCCTGTTCGTCAGCCGTCCGTTTATTCCGCGCGTGGGGCCGCAGGAGGCGAGCATCGGCCTGAGCCGGCGCCTCTCGAATCCCGACGGCTCGTTTGCGGGCATCGTGGTGGGGACCATGCGGCTCGACTACTTCCGGCAGCTTTTCAGCGGCGTCGATCTCGGCACCCAAGGCGCGCTCACGCTCATGCTGGCCGACGGCACGATGCTCATGCGGCGTCCCTACGTCGCGTCCCTGATCGGCAGCGATCAGTCGGCCACCGTTCCCTTCCAGCGCTTCGGCCACGATGCCTCGGGCGGCTTCTTCGCCACCGGCCCGGTGGACGGCGTGCGGCGCTGGTTCGCGTTTCGCCGCGTGCAGGGGTATCCGCTGGTGTTCGGCGTCGCGCTCGGGGCGCACGACATCTACCGGGAGTGGCGCATCCGCGCGTGGATCATCGGCGCGCTGACGGGCGTGCTCGACGTCGCGCTGATCGCGCTCGGCGTGCTGCTCACGCGGCAGTTGCGCCGGCGCGGCGAGCTCGAGCAGGAGCTGCGCGAGCAGGCCGGCACGGATCCGCTCACGTCGCTCGCGAACCGTCGCGCGTTCGAGGCGCGCGCCAACGGCGAATGGCAGCGCGCGCGCCGCACGGGCAATCCGCTCGCGCTGATGATGCTCGACGTGGACCGCTTCAAGCTCTACAACGACCGCTACGGCCACCCCGCCGGGGATGGGGCGCTCGCTTCGGTCGCGCATGCCGTCGGTGCGCATGCGCGGCGCGCGGGCGACTGCGCGGCGCGTTACGGCGGCGAGGAGTTCGTGCTGATGCTGCCCGACACCGACGAAGCCCAGGCACTCGCCGCAGCGGAGCAGGTGCGCGCGGCCGTGGAGGCACTGGCGATGCCGCACGAGGGCAGTCCCATCGGCGTGCTGACGGTGAGCGTGGGCGTGGCGAGCACCTCCGGCGGCAGCTTCGGCTCGTGGCAGGCGCTCACCCAGGCCGCCGACGACGCGCTCTACGCCGCCAAGGGCGCGGGCCGCAATCGCGTGATGGCGTGGCAGCCCGACCTCGCGAACAAGGCGCACGGCGCGGGGGTGGCTGGCTGAGTTTGCATCAATTTAATCCGGGTAATATTGCGCCAATCATTTAACCCGGATAAAATTCGCCGCATCGGATCGATCAAGAAAGAAAGGGATGCACATGACGGCGACGGGTATTTGCACGGCATTTGCGGGCACGCAGCGCCTCGCGCGCGGCACGCGGGCGGAGGTGGCGCTGGCGGTGAGGGCGGCGCTGGATCGGCGCGAGAATGCCTCGATCCTCGTATTCGACGACCGCGAGGCGCGCCAGCTGGAGTTCGATCTGCGAGGTACGCCCGAGGAGGTGGCGGCGCGCTACGCCGAAACCGAAACCACCGCGGGCAACGAGCAAGAACCGGCATCAACCGAAGCTCCGCGTGGCCGTGGCCGCCCGAAGCTCGGCGTGGTGGCGCGCGAGGTCACGCTTTTGCCGCGTCACTGGGACTGGCTGGCCGCGCAGCCCGGCGGCGCGTCGGTGGTGTTGCGGCGGCTCGTGGATGCGGCGCGCCACGTCGGCGAGGCAAAGGACCGCGTGCGCGCAGCGCAGGAGGCGGGGCATCGCTTCATGACGGCACTGGCGGGCGACCTGCGGGGCTACGAAGACGCCTTGCGCGCGCTCTACGCGGGCGACCGCGCGGGCTTCGACGCGGCGAGCGGCGCCTGGCCGGACGACGTGCGCGACTACGCGCGGACGCTGGTGGAAGGCGCGTTCGCCTGAAACGAGACACGGCGGCTGCGGGCAGGGGAAAAGCGCAGGCAAAAAAAACCGCAGGCAAAAAAAACCGCTCAGGCCGGAAGGCATGAGCGGGAAAAACGGAGGGCTTTGCAACCGCTGCATGAACTTTCATTAGGGGTCACGCAGCACGAAAGAGTCTATCGGCGGGGCAATCCGGCCGACATAAGACCTATCCGATTCCTTGATGCCAATCCTGAGGCTCTGCGCGTTCGCCGCAGCTTGCCAGGCGGTTTGCGGCTCCGTACACTCGCGCCTGATTTCCAGCAAGGGTGTCCGGCGGCCGCGCGCACGCTTTCGCGCCCCCTCCCGGCCGACCCGATAACCAGAAATAGACCCGAAGCTGACCACGCCGATAAGAGGAACCTCCCCGATGTCCGACTCATACTTCCCCCGCTGGCGCCTGCAGACGAGCGGCACGAAAAGCGTCATCGCCCCCGACGAGCGCCTGCCCTGGCCGCAGATGCTCGCCATGGGCGTGCAGCACGTCGTCGCCATGTTCGGCTCGACCGTGCTCGCGCCGCTCCTCATGGGCTTCGATCCGAACCTGTGCATCTTCATGTCGGGCGTCGGCACGCTGCTGTTCTTCGTGGTGGTGGGCGGGCGCGTGCCGAGCTACGTCGGTTCGAGCTTCGCGTTCATCGGGCTCGTGATCGCGATTACCGGCTACAGCGGGCATGGGCCGAATCCGAACATTCCCGTCGCGCTCGGCGGCATCATTGCGTGCGGAGTGGCCTATGCGGCGATCGGCCTGATCGTCGCGGCGGTCGGCACGAAGTGGATCGAAACGCTGATGCCGCCCGTCGTCACGGGCGCGATTGTCTGCGTGATCGGCCTGAACCTCGCGCCGATCGCCGTGAAGGGCGTGAGCGGCTCGCAGTTCGATTCGTGGATGGCCCTCGTCACCGTGCTCTGCGTGGGCGCGGTGGCGGTGTTCACGCGCGGCATGCTGCAGCGCCTCCTGATTCTCGTCGGACTGCTGATCGCTTACGTGATCTACGCGATCGTCACGAACGGCATGGGGCTCGGCAAGCCGATCGACTTCTCGGTCGTCGCCAACGCGGCCTGGTTCGGTCTGCCGAAGTTCGGTGCGCCCGTGTTCGACCCGCATGCGATGACGCTGCTCGTGCCGGTCGCCGTGATTCTCGTCGCCGAGAACCTCGGCCACATCAAGGCCGTCTCCGCGATGACGGGCGCCAACCTCGACCGCTATATCGGCCGTGCGTTCGTCGGCGACGGTCTCGCCACCATCGTTTCGGGTTTCGCGGGCGGCACGGGCGTGACGACCTACGCGGAAAACATCGGCGTGATGGCCGTCACGAAGATCTACTCGACGCTCGTTTTCGCGGTGGCCGCGCTCATCGCCATCGCGCTCGGCTTTTCGCCGAAGTTCGGCGCCGTGATCCAGACGATTCCGGGTCCGGTGCTGGGCGGCGTGTCGATCGTCGTGTTCGGGCTGATCGCCGTGACCGGCGCGCGCATCTGGGTCGTCAACAAGGTGGACTTCTCCGATAACCGCAACCTGATCGTTGCGGCCGTCACGCTCGTGCTGGGCGCGGGCGACTTCTCGCTCAAGCTCGGCGGCTTCGGTCTCGGCGGCATCGGCACCGCGACCTTCGGCGCCATCATTCTCTACGCGCTCCTGCGCCGCAAGCCTGCGCAGCAGGCCGCGCTCTAAGGCCACCGGACGGGGCGCGCGCCTGGCCGCAACTAGGCCCGCCCCCGCTTGCGCGTGGTCATCGCCGTTTCGGAAAGGTCCACTTCGCGCACCAGCTTCGCCATCGTTTCGTCGTTGATCTTGTGCTGGTTGCGCAGCGCGAGCAGCGTGGCCCGTTCGGCGCGCATGGCGGCGAGGCGCATGCGGATCTCCAGCGCCTCGGCACGGCGCGCGTGATGGCTGCGGTCGCTGTTGCTGTCGAGTGTCGCGAGGCGCCGGCGGTAGGTGTCCATCACGCGCGCCGTCGTATCCGCTGCATAAGCGGCCTCCGATTCGTCCATTTTTTCGCTCACCTCGTCGTGCAGGGCATCGACGGCGCGGATGGCCGCCTGCGCGGCCTGTGTGCGCGCGGCGCGCTCTTCGGCCAGATGCGCGGGGACGCCCGTGCGCCCGGCGCCGCGCAGCAGCGCGGGCAAGCCCACGATCGCCACCAGCAGCGAGGCGAGGATCACGCCGGTCGCGATGAAGATCGCCGTGTCGCGCCCGGGCAGCGCGCTGCCGTCGGCGAGCGTCACCGGCAGCGAGAGCACGCCCGCGAGCGTGACCGCGCCGCGCACGCCCGCTACGGTGGTGATCGCGACGGTGCGCAGCCCCGGCACGGCGTTCGCCACGCCGTGGCGCGCGGCACTGCGGCTCGCCACCCAGCGCAGCAGCCAGACCCACGCAAAGCGCATGGCATAGAGCGCGGCTAGCACCGCCGCGATATAGCCGATCAGCAGCGCCATCCGCGCATTGCTGGTGTGATGCGCGTCGAGCAGCGCCTTGCCGAGGATGCCGGGAAACTGCAGGCCGAGCAGCGTGAACACCATGCCGTTGAAGACGAACTCGATCATGGTCCAGGTGCTCGCCGCGCGCACGCGCGCCGAAACCGGCCCCATGTGCGCGACGCTCGTGTAGTTCATCATCATCCCCGCGGCCACGGCGGCAAGCACCCCTGAACATTCCAGGTGCTCGGCGAAGAGATAGGCGGCGAACGGGATCAGCATGGTCATCACCACGCCGGGCGCGGGGTCGCCGTCGTCGGTGACGTTGAGAAAGCGTGCCGACATATAGCTGCAGATCCAGCCGATCGCCGCACCGATGGCGAGTCCGCCCGCCGCGATCACCACGAAGCTGAGCGCGGCCGCGCGCAGCGAGAAGTAGCCGGTGAGCGCGGCCGCCACGGCGAACTTGAGCGCGACGAGGCCCGAAGCGTCGTTCATCAGCGCTTCGCCTTCCAGAATGTGCATGAGCTGCGCGGGTAGCCGGTCCTTGCCGGCGATGGCCGAGAGCGCCACGGCGTCGGTGGGCGAGAGGACGGCGGCGAGCGCGAACGCCACGGGCAGCGAGATCACCGGCACGAGCCAGTGCACGAAATAGCCCACGGCCACCACGGTAATGAGCACGAGACCGAGCGCGAGCATGAGGATCGCGCGGCGCTGCATGAAGAATTCGCGCTTGGGGATGCGCCAGCCGTCCGCGAACAGCAGGGGCGGGATGAAGAGCGCCATGAAGATATCGGGATCGAACGTGACGTGCGGATTCACGCGCGGAAAGGTGAGCAGCGCGCCGATGCCGATCTGCACGAGCGGCAGCGGCAATTTCACCGGCAAAAGACGCATGACGACACCCGAAAGCGCCACGGCGAGGAGCAGAATGAGAACGGTGAAGAAGATTTCCATCGAGCGTACGAAGGGCGGGACGCCTGGGCGTCCCTTCAAGGCGGAAGGTTGGTCGAGCGGCCGGCAAGCCGGCAGGGTCGGGACAGTTTAGCCCGAGGGATGCCGCGGGCGTCCCGAAGTCGGCAGGGCACGTGAGAAACGACGGTCGGAGGAACCAAGAAGCAGTGGCTGGAGGAGACACAGGCGCCGCGATCCACACAGACGCAGGGCGCCGCGGTACGAACCAGGGGCGTAGGCCGCGCACGATTCTGGTGCGCGAGATGCCCGCTCGCGGCGCATGCGGCTCGTTCGGTCCCCGTACTTCGATGCGTGCCACATCGGAGTGCGAGTGAGCACGGACTTTGCTTTCCAGCAGCCTGTGACGCAATGAACCGGCCTGGCGGCCACAGCGCGCGAGTGTGTCGCGCCACTGCCAGCGCCGTTCTCGCGCGAGAGGAAGGCATGACCACAGAGCAACAGGACAGACCGGCGGCGGTGCCGCACGGTTTCAATTTGAGCGTCACTTCGGGCCTGCAGCGCTATAGCGCCCAACATGGCGACCTCACGCTGACGAGCGTATTCCAGCCCGTATTCAGCCTTTCGCATATGCGGGCGGTCGGCTACGAGGGGCTTTTGCGCGCCCACGACGCCTTCGACCGGCCGGTTTCGCCGCTCGACGTGTTCGGCGACGCGGCGCGCGTGGGCGAGGCGCTGCACGTGGATCGCCTGGCGCAGGGGCTGCACATCGAGAACTTCAAGCTGCTGGGCGCCGAGCGCGAGTGGCTCTTTCTCAACGTGCACGCCGGCACGCTGATCGAGCCGTATCACACGGCCGCGCTGCTCGCGAACCTGCGGCGGCTCGAGTTGCCGCCGCGGCGCATCGTGCTCGAAGTGCTCGAAGAAGAGGCCACCGACCTCGAAGCCCTCGCGCGCGCCGTGGCGTCGTTTCGCGAGCGCGGCTTTCTGGTGGCGCTCGACGACTTCGGCGCGGGCCACGTGGATATCGGCCGCGTGTGGCAGCTCAATCCCGACATCGTGAAGCTCGACCGCATCATGCTGCTGCACGCGGCGCATCGCGCGGACATGGCCGCCACGCTGCCCGCGCTCGTCACGCTGCTGCACGAGGCGGGCAAGCTCGTGCTGATCGAGGGCGTGGAGACCGAGCAGGAGGCGCAGCTCGCGCTCTCGTGCAACGCGGACTTCGCGCAGGGTTTCTTTTTCGCGCGGCCGGCGCCTGGCCTTACCGATGCGTGCCAGGCGCAATGCGTGATCGCCGAGGCGACGGAGCGCTTTCGCACCCAGACCGAGGAGCGCGAGCGCGGCGCGGCAAGCCGTCTCGCGCCGTATCTGCGCGCCTTCGAACGCGCGGCCGAGCGGCTTTCCGCGGGCGAGCCGCTGGAAGAAGTGTGCTGGAACTTCCTCGGCCTCGCGCACGCGGCGCGCTGCTTCCTGCTCGACGCGAGCGGACGGCAGGCGGGGCGCAACGTGGTGCTGCGCGTGGATCGCGCCCAGGGCGATGCGCGCTTCCTGCCGCTCGACGACGCGCAAGGCGCGAACTGGCTGCGCCGTCCGTACTTTCGCGCGGCGCTCGTCACGCCGGGGCGCGTGCACGTGACCACGCCGTATCTGTCGATCAACGAGGCGCTGCCGTGCGTGACGCTTTCGATGGCCGTGCAGGTCGGCGACCGGCTGTGCGTGCTGTGCGGCGATATCGACTGGGTCGAATAGGCGCGCTTCTGCGATCATGTCCGTGGTCTTCACGACACGGTGCTTTCGCATGGAACAGAAGCGGCAACACGAACGGATAGGGCTCGAAGTCATCGCGACGACTGTCGCCGATGCGAAAGCGGCTGCGCGCGGCGGCGCGGATCGTCTCGAACTGGTGACCGCGATGGGCGAAGGCGGCCTCACGCCGAGCATCGGTTTGATCGAAGCCGTGGTCGAGGCGGTGCCGATTCCCGTCAATGTGATCGTGCGGCCGCACAGCCGCTCGTTCGTCTACGATGCCTGCGACTATGCGGTGATGCTGCGCGACGTGCGCGCGGCGAAATCGGCGGGCGCGCATGCGGTCGTGACCGGCATGCTGACTGCGGCGCACGAGGTCGATCGCGAGGGCTTGCAGCGCGTGATCGATGCCGCGGACGGGATGCCGCTCACGTTTCATCGCGCGTTCGACGAAGCGCGCGATCTGCACGAAGCCTTCGACGTGCTGCTCGGCTTCGATGCCGTGACGAACGTGCTCACCTCGGGAGGCAAGCCTTCGGTGCTCGATGCCACGGCGCAGATCGAATCGCTCGTGCGGCGCGCGGCGAACACGCATTGCACGGTTCTCGCCGGCGCCGGGCTGACGATCGAGCGCGTGGCCGCGTTCGCGAGTGCCACGCGGGTGCGCGCGGTTCACTTCGGCTCCGGCGTGCGCATCGACAACAAGGGGCTTGCTCCGGTCGACGAAAACAAGGTGCGGCGCGTGCGGGCTTTGCTCGACGCCTGATCGACGCAACGACGCACCGACAAAAAAGCGCGCGCCGTCCAGAAGAACGGCGCGCGCTTCCTCGCTTTGCCTGGCTTCCGTCTTACTTCGCGACGACGACCGGGATGCCGCGCAGCGTGCCCGCACCCTTTACCTCTGCGAGCGCTGCCTTGACGACCGCGCTCGTCGCGGGCTCGATGTGCAGCCGCGCCGCGAGTTCGCGTTCGCTGCGCTTCACGGCAGCGAGGTTCGCGAGCTTCACGTGACCGTAGCCGCGCACGCGCTGGTGCAGGCTCGCGAGCTTCACGATGTCGTCGGCGTTTTCGGCGTTCAGGCTGGCGAACACGCCGCGCAGCGTCGCTTCATAGTCGTCGGCCAGCGCGCGTTCCATGCGGCGCTCGAGCGTCTTGCCGAACGGATCGATCCACGTGCCGCGCACGCCGCGGCCCTTCGAGAGCAGTGCGAGCGCGCTCCAGAGCCACTGGCCGAACTGCATCTTGCGCGGCGCTTCCGCAAACTGCGCACCGTGCTTCGCACGCGCGAGGACCGGCGGCGCCATGTTGAACTTCACCGTGAAGTCGCGGCCCGCCGTGCCTTCGAACTGCGCTTCGAGCGCGGTGCGGAACGCCGGGTCGGTGTGCAGGCGCGCGACTTCGTATTCGTCCTTCACCGCGAGCAGGCGATAGAACGTCGTCGCGACGGCGCGCGTCAGTGCGTGGTCCGCGAGCGTGTCAGTGGGTTTATCAAAGGGTTTATCAACGGCGCGCGCCGCATCGACGAGCGCGCGATAACGCTTTGCGTAGCCCGCGCCGCCGTAGGCGACGAGGCGCGCTTCGCGGTCGGCGATCAGTTCGTCGAGCGTTTGCGTGAGCTTCGGCGCGGCAATCTGCTTGCGCGCGGCATCGAGCGATTCGAGCGCGGCGGGGTCGGCGGCGGCGAGGCGGCCAATCGAGAACGCCAGCAGGTTCGCCTGCACGGCCACGTTGTTGAGCTCGATCGCACGCGTGAGCGCGGCGAGCGAAACCGGCACGAGGCCGAGCTGCCACGCGTAGCCGAGCATCACGATGTTCGCGCCGATGGTGTCGCCGAGGAAGCGCTGCGCGAGAGCCTGGGCGTCGCATGCCGAAAGCGGATCCTGCGCGTTCGCCGCACCGTGGGTCGCCGCGTGGCGCATCTTCGCGAGTAGCGCGTCCGCATGCAGGTTCGCTTCGGGGTTCTGCACGAACGAAGCGTTCGGAATCTCGTGCGTGTTCACCACGATGCGCGTGCGGTCGTGGCGCACCGTTTGCAATGCGTCGGCGCTCGCGCCCACCACCATGTCGCAGGCGAGCAGCAGGTCGGCCTGCTGCGTGTCGATGCGCACCTGGTTGAGCAGGGCATCCGTCGCGGCGAAGCGCACGAACGACAGCACCGAGCCGCCCTTTTGCGCGAAGCCCATGAAGTCGAGCACCGAAGCGCTCTTGCCTTCCAGATGCGCGGCCATGCTGATGAGCGCGCCCACCGTCACCACGCCCGTGCCGCCCACGCCCGTCACAAGGATGTCGTAGGGCGCGCTGTCCAGATGCGTCTGCGGCACCGGCAGCGCGTCGATGCGCGCGGCGAGCGCCTGCGGATCGAACGCGGCGCCCGCAGCCTTCTTCAGCTTGCCGCCTTCGATCGTCACGAAGCTCGGGCAAAAGCCGTTCACGCACGAATAGTCCTTGTTGCACGAGGACTGGTCGATGCGGCGCTTGCGGCCCAGTTCGGTCTCCACCGGCTCCACCGAAAGGCAGTTCGACTGCACGCCGCAATCGCCGCAGCCTTCGCAGACGGCTTCGTTGATGAAGAGGCGCTTGTTCGGGTCGGGGAATTCGCCCTTCTTGCGGCGGCGGCGCTTTTCGGCGGCACAGGTCTGGTCGTAGATCAGCACGGTCACGCCCGGGGTGTCGCGCAACTCGCGCTGCACCGTGTCCAGTTCGCTGCGATGGTGGAACGTCGTGCCGGCCGGGAACAGGCCGTGATGGCCGTCGTATTTTTCGGGCTCGTCGCTCACCACGACGAAGCGCGAGACGCCTTCGGCCTCCACCTGGCGCGCGATCTGCGGCACCGAGATGCTGCCGTCCACGGGCTGGCCGCCCGTCATTGCCACGGCGTCGTTGTAGAGAATCTTGTAGGTGATGTTGGCCTTCGCGGCCACGGCCTGGCGGATCGCAAGGATGCCTGAATGAAAATAAGTGCCGTCGCCGAGATTCTGGAACACGTGCTTCATGTTCGTGAACATCGAATGCGCGGCCCAGTCCACGCCTTCGCCGCCCATCTGGATGAGGCCGGTGGTATCGCGCTCCATCCACGAAGCCATGAAGTGGCAGCCGATCCCGGCCTGCGCGATGGAGCCTTCGGGCACCTTCGTCGAGGTGTTGTGCGGGCAGCCCGAGCAGAAGTAGGGCGTGCGGCGCACGGCGTCGGCCACGTTCGAGAGGATCTGCGGCGCGACGAGATCGACCACGCGCTCGCGGCGGTCGAGCGCCGGCTTGTGCTTCGCGAGCCAGGCGGCGAACACGGGCAGGATGCGCGAGGGGCGCAGCTCGCCGAGTTCGGAGAGCAGCACGGTGCCGTCTTCGGCGTGCTTGCCGGTGATGGCGGGGCGTGCTCCCACGGTCCGGTTGTAGAGATGGTCCTTGATCTGCTGCTCGATCACGGGGCCTTTCTCTTCGATCACGAGCACGTCGGTCAGGCCCGAGACGAATGCGTCGATGCGCGACATCTCCAGCGGGAAGGAGAGGCCCACCTTGTAGATGCGCACGCCGGCCGCTTCGAGATCGTCCACCGAGAGATCGAGGCGGCGCAGCGCTTCCATCAGATCCAGATGGGCCTTGCCGCAGGTGACGATGCCCACGTTCGCGTGCGGACTCGGCGCGATCCACTTGTCGATGCTGTTCGCGCGCGCGAAGTGGCGCACGGCGTCGAGCTTGGCGGCGAGGCGCGCCTCGATCGCGAGGCTCGGCAGATCGGGCCAGCGATTGTGCAGGCCGCCGGGCACAGGCGCGAAGCCCGCAGTTGCCATATCGGGCGCTTGCCAGTCGGTTTTGATCGCATCGAGATCGACGGTCGAGCCCGACTCCACCGTTTCCGAAATCGCCTTGAAGCCCACCCACGCGCCCGAGTAGCGCGAGAGCGCCCAGCCGTACAGCCCGAACTCGAGCATGTCGGCGACGTTCGACGGGTTCACGACCGGCATGTGCCACGACATCATCGCGAAGTCGCTCTGATGCGGCATCGACGACGAAACGCAGCCGTGGTCGTCGCCGGCCACCACGAGCACGCCGCCGTGCGGCGACGAACCATAGGCGTTGCCGTGCTTGAGCGCGTCGCCCGCGCGGTCCACGCCCGGGCCCTTGCCGTACCACATCGCGAAGACGCCCTCGACGGTGCGCTCCGGGTCGGCTTCCACGCGCTGCGTGCCGAGCACCGCCGTGCCGCCCAGTTCCTCGTTGATGGCGGGCAGAAAGCGCACGCCGGCCGCGTCGAGCAGTTTCTTCGCTTTCCACGCCTGCTGATCGACCATGCCGAGCGGCGAGCCGCGATAGCCGCTGATGAAGCCCGCGGTGTTCAGGCCGCGCGCGGCGTCGCTCGCGTGCTGCATCAGCGCGAGGCGGATGAGCGCCTGGGTGCCGGTGAGGAAAATGCGTCCGCGCGTGGCGGTGAGGTTGTCGCTCAGGCGGTAGTCGGCGAGCGGCGGCGAGGCCGGGCCAAAAGCGGGCGAGTTGCCGAACGCGGGGCGGGCGGTCATGGGGGAAGTCTCCTTTTTATGGCATCGCAGCGTCCGGTGCCCGGTACGCCGCGAAAGAGACTCTATTTTTTCGCGCCAATGAGGGAAATATTTTGCTAACTACCTCTGCCGCCGCGCTGCTTGCGCGAGATGCTGCCCAGCAATTCCCATTTTTGAGATGAATTTTCCGCTGCCCGCCAGGCGGACGCGGGCCGGCCTGCTCAAACGAACTGCGTACCGTGAGCGGGCGGTCCGTCGTACGGCTCGATCTCGTGGAAGTTGGCGTAGTCGATATGCGTCACGCCATCGACCTCGTAGAGCAGATCGACGTAGCGGTATTGCCAGCGAATCTCGCTATCCGACCAGGTGTGGCGCGCCTGCATGGTCTGCGCCGTCGATTCGTCGGAGCCTTCGATCATCGCGAGCAGCGAGGCGTGCTGGCGCCCGAGCGATTCGGGCGTTTCGCCGTAGAGCGGGCTCGATTCGTCGATCACGTGCATGAGGTTCCAGCCGAGCGTGAAGATCGGATGCTGGTCGCGCACGAGCTTGAGGTCGTAGATGCGCCGCGCCGTGTAGCCGTCCGCGGTGGTTTCGGTGCGCATGAGCCGCAGCTTCGCGCCCGCTTCGGCAATCACGTTCTGGCGCGCGTTGGCCGCGCGCACCATCAGCGTGGGGTGGCCGTTGATGGGGTGCACGACCACCTCGCGCGTGAACATGATCTTCGCGCGCGGCCGCGAGAAGCGCGCGAACACGAGCCCCGTGGCAAGAGCGATTCCCGACATGCCGACGAAGATCTCGAGGGTCGCGACGAGATGGGCATAGAGGGTCTGCGGATGCATGTCGCCATAGCCGACCGTGGCGAGCGTTTCGACGCTGAAGAAGAACGCGCCGCCAAAGCCTGGCGGGTACTGATTGGCGATGGGGGCGTGGCCGAACTGGTACAGGCAGGCGAAAACCGCGTTGAGGAAGAGAAAGAGCGCGGCGAGCGAGGCGAAGAACGTGGGCCAGCGCATGGTGAGGGCGCTGTGATAGAGATCGCGCCAGCCCGTGGACGGCATGCCGTGCACCATGATTTGCCGCGCGCCGATCATCAGCTTGCGCGGCGTGCCGCCCGAGCGCCGGATGGGTTCGGCCGGGCCCGTGCGGCCTTGCGCGGCTTGCGCTTGTGCGCTCGGTTGCGAGGGCTCGGGCGTCATGGTGGGGTCTCTTCGGGCGGAAATGGGCACAAGCGTAGCAATGCCGAAGAGAGTGGACAAGCTGGGGGCGGCGCGGTGTACCGCCGCGCGCGACGCCTCGTTGCGAGCCGTAGCGAAAACGGGGGGAAAACGCAAGGAAAAGACGCGAGGAGCGCGCAGGAAAAAACTCAGGGAAACGCGTGCGGTCCCGGAATGCCCGCGCCGTGTTCGATGTCGGCGATCGCCTGGCGGCGGGCGACATCGACGGCAACGTCCGGTGCTTCGAAGCCCGCATTGCCGCCGATGGTGATCCACGGCTGCACGGGTTTGTCGCGGTGCGTGATCTGATATTCGGCGTCCCAGCGCGCACCCTGCAGTGCGAGCGGATGCACACGGATCGCGTAGACGCCGTAGAGAAAGAGCTGATCGGCCATGATCGCCTCCAGCCGGATTACCGGAGAATGCCTCGAATGCCGGGCGCAGGTTTGGGTCAGGCCGCGCTACAGTTCGAGCTCGCCAAGAATGCGGTGCGCCAGTGCCTTGGCTTCTTCCAGAGCTTCTTCCGGCGTACCCGATGCGCCGTCCACTTCGTAGACCGCGTTTTCGAGCTCTTCGCCGTCGTCGCGCGCCAGTGAGACCAGGCCCTGATACTGCCCGTCGTCCACGGGCCGCACCGTCGCGACCGCCGTGTAGATCCCCTTGGTATAGGTGACGTCATCCATAGCGCGCTCCTCGGGAAAGGAAAGGCCTTCCCGGCGCGTGGCCCGCGCGGCTCGCGGCACCGGGGAGGAAATTCCATGCTAGCACGTTGCCCGCGCGGCTGCGGGGCACGCAGATGACAGCGAGGCGTCTAGTCCGCGAGCAGCGCGACCACTTCGTCGAGCGTCGGCGAATGCGCGCCGGGGCGCCGGCAGGCCGCCGCTCCCGCGGCGAGCGCGAACGCCAGGTGCTGGCGCCACGTGCGCTGCGGCGTGCTCATGAGGCTGAAGAGCAGGCCGCCGATCGAGGCGTCGCCCGCGCCCACCGTGTCCGCGACTTCGACGCGCGGCGGCGCCGCCTCGAGCACTTCGCCCCCGGCGGTGTAGAGCGAGGCGGGTTGCGCGCCGCGCGTCACGAGCACCGTCGCGGCGGGGTTCAGCGCGCGCACCGCCGCGATCGCATCGGCTTCGCCCTGGCCCGGGAACAGCATGCGCAGGTCTTCGTCGGAGACCTTGATGAGATCGGCGAGCGCCGCCATGCGGCGCAGGATCGGCTCGTAGCCGTGCGCCATCAGGTTGCGGTAGTTCGGGTCGAAGCTGATCTTCACGCCGGCTGCGCGCAGTTCGGCCGCGAGGGTGGCGAGCGTTTCGCCGAGCGGCTGGCGCACGAGGCTGATGCAGCCGAAGTGCGCCCACTTCGCATGGGCGCGCCAGCCTTCGGGCAGCTTCGCGGGATCGAAGGCGAGGTCGGCGCTTTGCTCGCCGATGAAGTAGTACGCGGGCGGATGCGTCTCGTGGACGATGGCGAGGAGCGGCGGGCGCTCCACGCGCTGCATGAAGCGCATGTCGAGGCCGGCCGCGACACTCGCGTTCCAGAGTTCGTCGGAGAAGTTGTCGGTGCCGAGCGAGCCCACGCAGGCCGTGGGCAGGCCGAGCCGCGCGACCGCGCGCGCGACGTTCCAGCCGGCGCCGCCCGGGTGCGCGCGCCATTGCGAATCGGCCTGCGCAGGCGTGCCCTCGGGCGCGGGCGTGCGCACGAGGTCGGTGAGGATGTCGCCGGCCGAAACGAAGGCCGGGAAGCCCGACGAGAAGTCGGGGCCCGTGCTGCAGGTACTCATTGCGTCTCCTCCTTACTGTGCGAACGCCGCGCTGCGGCCGACGGCCGGCGCCATGCCGCGACCCGGCAGCGCATTGAGCGTCTCGTAGCACGCACCCATCGTGTGGTAGTCGGTCTTGCCGGCGGGGCTCTTCTCGTCGCTGTACTTGCGGTTGTCGCAGGTGAGGATGCGATACCACGCGCCATAGCGGTGATCGACGAAATACGTCCAGCTATAGCGCCACAGTTCGTCGTACCAGTCCCAGAAGCGTTCGTTGCCCGTGCGCTTGCCGAGCAGCGCCGCCGTGGCGAAGGTCTCGGCCTGCACCCAGAAGTACTTGTCGTGATCGCATACCGTGCCGTCCGGGCCGAAGCCGTAGTAGAGGCCGCCGTGATCGTTGTCCCAGGCGTGCGACATGGCCGCGTCGAAGAGCTCGATCGCGCGCGGCAGGAGCCACGGCAGCGGACGATGCCGCTCGAGGATCAGCAGGAGCTTCGCCCATTCGGTCTGGTGCCCCGGCTGGAAACCCCACGGACGGAAGATGTTCGAGCTGTCTTCTTCGTTGTAGTGCCAGTCCACCGACCAGTCGGCGTGATAGTGCTCCCACACGAGCCCCTGCGAGAGCTTCGCCTGGCGCAGCGTGAGGTTCGAGGCGATGCGTTCCGCGCGGTCGAGATAGACGAGGTGGCCGGTCGCCTCGTAGGCGGCGAGCAGCGCTTCGGTGCCGTGCATATTCGCGTTCTGGCCGCGGTAGGTCGAGACCACCCAGTCGGCGCTCGCTTCGTCGGCATAGAGGCCGGCGGCGGCGTCCCAGAAGCGGTGCTCCATGAGCTCGAACGTCGCCGCGATCATCGGGCGCGCTTCTTCGATGCCGGCCATGGCCGCATGCGCATACGCGAGCAGCACGAACGCGAGGCCGTAGCAGTGGCGCGTGGCGTCGAGCGTGCGCTTCTTGCCGTCGCGCCAGTCGATCTCCCAGTCGTAGCCTTCGTGATGCGGGTCCCAGTGCGCGTCGCGCAGGAACTTCAGACCGTGGCGCGCGTATTCGAGGTGTTGCGGGTCGCCGGACTCGCGGTACGCCATCGCATAGTTGAAGACGAAGCGGCAACTGCTCACGAGGTGGCGCGAATGCGCGTTGTACACCGAGCCGTCGTCGCGGAAGTAGTGGAAGAAGCCGCCCGTCGGGTCGTACACATTGGGCGCGTAAAAGCGCAGCGTGTCTTCTACGTGCGAGAGCAGGAACGCGCGGTCGCGGAAGTTCGCGACCGGCGGCACAGCGGCCGCTTGCGCGTCGGCGTCGGTGCCGGCGTGGGGGGAAACGGTATCGGTGAGCTTCGTCATGGCTTTCTCATCAGGGCTTGAGCGTGGCGACGCCGGCGTGCGGCAGCGCCCTGCGCGAAGATGGGGAGGCGGGGGTGTCCGCGGCATGGGGGGCCGGGTGCGCCACCGTGCTGCCGCGCACGATCAGGCGCACGGGCAGGCTGATCTCGCTTGCGGCCGGGGTTTCGTCGAGCAGCAACTCGACGCCGCGCCGGCCGAGCGCTTCCTTGTCCACCGCAATCGTCGAGAGCGCGGGCGCCGCGTGGGCCGCGCCCGCGATGTCGTCGAAACCGATGATCGCGATGTCCTCGGGCACCCGCAGCCCGCGTTGCTGGCACACGCGCAGGGCCGCGAGCGCGGCGGCGTCGTTGTAGGCGAACACGGCGTCGGGCGGCGCGCCGCGCGTGGTGTCGAGCAGGCGCTCCATCGCGCGCGCGGCGCCGGTGTCGGGATCGAGCCCGGCGTCGATCGTCACCTCGAGCGAGGGATCGAAGAGCAGGCCCGCTTCGAAGAACGCGCGCCGGTAGCCGAGCGCGCGCTGCGCGATGCTGTAGTGCGCGAGCGATCCGCCGATGAACGCGATGCGCCGCCGCCCCAGCTCGAAGAGGTGATTCATCGCGAGCGCGGCGCCCGGCAGATTGTCGATGTTCACCGAACGCAGACCCGCCGCCCACAGGTCGATCAGCACGAGCGGCCGTTCCTGCGCGACGAGCGCGGCCAGCATTTCGGGTTCGACGAACCCGGCCACGGCAATGGCGTCGGGCGCGTGCAGGCGCAGTTGCTGGACGGTGTCGTCGGTGGGGCCGGCCGTGAGCAGCGCGGGCACGATGCCGTGCTCGCGGCACGCGTCTTCCACGCCGTGCAGGACATGCGAGAAAAACGGGCTGGCGGCGAAGTTGTTGTGCTGGCGATGCAGCAGGAACGTGAGGCGGCGAATACGCGGACGCAGCTGGCCCCAGTCGTAGCCGAGCGCGTTCGCGACTTCGACGACGCGTGCGCGCGTGGCCTCCGAGAGGCCCGGCTGGTTCTTC
This sequence comes from Paraburkholderia sp. J12, assembly GCF_905220215.1. Classification (NCBI taxonomy): domain Bacteria; kingdom Pseudomonadati; phylum Pseudomonadota; class Betaproteobacteria; order Burkholderiales; family Burkholderiaceae; genus Paraburkholderia; species Paraburkholderia sp. J12. Next base: position 356,590 of record NZ_CAJMZC010000002.1, on the reverse strand, counting down.
AGGGCGCGCGAGACCGTGCCGATTGACACGTTGGCTGCCTGCGCGACATCGCGGATGGTTGTCCCCATGGCTCCTGGCGGGCGGCGCGCGCGAGGGCGCCGTGCGGGTAAGGTCAGATGAGGGGCGATTGTATAGTAAAAATTGGTACAGGCAACGTAGAAGGGGCGAGCGGAATCACCGTAAATACCCGTATATAAGCCTATAAACGTAAATTTACGTGTTTAGTAAATAAGGCTAAACAAGACCGGCCGGGCACGGCGGTTGCGCTACGGGATCCATCATCATTCGAACCTCGGGAGACGCACCATGCTCAGCACCATCCTGCTCGTTATCGTGATCCTGCTGCTGATCGGCGCCTTCCCTGCATGGCCATACAGCCGGTCGTGGGGTTATGCGCCGTCGGGCACGCTCGGCGTGATCGTCGTCGTGCTGGTCGTGCTCCTGCTGATGGGGACGATATGACGACAGGCGGCGCGCTCCTGCGAGCGTGCCGCCTCATCTTTGCCTTGCGGCCGGTGATGCGTGCGGAGGCGGCGCGGCCGCGGGAACTCAGTTCGCCGCTGTGAGCGGTTCGCCGTGCGTGGGCACGAGCGCCGCGCTGTCGCTGCTGTCGATCGCGACGAGCCCCGTCGGCTCCTGCTTCGCGCGCCGCTTGGCCAGCGCGGCGAGCGAGGCGATGGCTTCGCTGCTGTGGCGCGCGCCGTCGCCCGGGGCGACGTGCACGCAACCGATCGCCATCGTCACGAAGCTGAAGAAGGCGGGATTGCCGTGGCGGTCTTCGCCGCGTATGCCGCCCGCCATCCGGTCCGCCGGTGCGTAGTAGCGCAGCGCGCCGGCATTGAACGTCTCGATCGCGCGTCGCGCGCGTTCGAGCCAGGTCTCGCTCTGGAACAGGATCAGGAAGTCGTCGCCGCCCACGTGGCCGAGGAAGTCGCGCGTGGGGTCGCAGATGTCGGCCAGCACCGTGGCCGCGAACTTCAGCACTTCGTCGCCCTGCCAGTAGCCGTACTGATCGTTGAACGGCTTGAACTGGTTCAGATCCACGTAGCACGCGTAGAAGCCGGCATCGTGCGAGAGCAGCCGCTCGATGTGCGAGCTGATCGGGATGTTGCCCGGCAGGAAGGTGAGCGGATTCGCGTAGCGCGCCGCCTGGATGCGCACTTCGGTCACGGCGCGCACGAGGCTCTCGCCGGTGCCGAGGCCGGCGTAACGGCCGTTGTCGGTGATCACGAAGCCGTCGGCGAGATAACGCTGGTCGTCGCTCGCGAGGAGCGTGGCCATCTGCTCGACCGTCATCGACTGCTCGATCAGCACGGGCGAGGCGTTCGCGAACTGCAGGCACGCTTTTTTGCCGAACAGCTCGCGGTGATACGGCAGCGCGTAGCGGTCCATGAACGCGCGCCGGTTGATGAGCGCGACCGGGCGGTCGTCCTCCACCACCGCCACCGCGTGCAGCTCGGGCTGGCGGTTGAAGAGGTCCAGCACGTCGTTGTTGGTCGCGCGGCGCGGCACCGCGGGCGCGTGCACGATCATCTTTTCCGCGGGCGCGCCGCCGCCGGCCTGGCTCGTTGCCGCGCGGCGCGCGGGTTCCGGGAACACGGCGATGTGGTCCGCGCGCAGCGCTTCGCGCGTTTCCTGCGCGAGCACGTGCGCCGGCGCGACATCGGGACGGCCGAAGAAAAAGCCCTGGCCGCTGCCGATGCCCATGTCGCGCAGCACGATCAGGTCGGCTTCGTTTTCGATGCCTTCGGCCACGAGCCGCGCGCCGCTTGCCTGCGCGAAGTGCTGCATCGCGCGCACGGCCTCGAACTTGAGCGCGTTGCTGGCGATGTCGTGGATGAAGAAGCGGTCGATCTTCACGACGTCGGGCTGCAGGCGCACCCACAGATTCATGCTCGCGTTGGCGGTGCCGTAGTCGTCGAGTGCGAACTGCGCGCCGGCGGCGCGCAGCGCATCGACGATCTGGGTGAATTCGCCCAGGTCCTCGATCGCGCTCTGCTCGGTGAGCTCGATCACCACGCGGCGCGCGTCGAGCGTGCCGTCGAAGAGAGCGGGCGTGTCGCGGCCGGCGTCGGTGAGCTGACGCAGCGCGGCCGCGCTGAAATTGAGGAACAGCTTGCCGTGGCAGCCCAGCTGCGCGAAGGCCTCGATGCAGGTCCGCGCCGCGGCGTGCTCGAGCGAGGTCGTGCAGCCCTCTTCGAGCGCCTGCGCGAAGAGCGCGGCCGGCGTTTCGAGCGGCGAGCCGGCGGGGCCGCGGATCAGGCCTTCATAGCCGAGGATCGCGCCGTCCTCGAAATCGACGATCGGCTGGAAGACGGCGCGCAGATGGCGCCGGCCGATCAGGCCTGCTATGCCGGATAAGGCGGTGGGCGAGGACGACGCGTGAGAAGACATGGCTAAGCCTTTCAGGCAAGGACGCCACGCTTAACGGCAGCACACGGAAAGAATTAAGTGAATTTTTAGTGACAAGCCGGGAGGCCGGTGCGGCGGGGAAGGAAGCGGCGGCAACGTGTGCCGCGCCGCACCAGGCGGCGCGGCGCGAAAGACGCCGCTTAGCGCTGGGCGCTCGCCGTGCCGCGCTCGCCGCTGCCCGGGTGCGATTCGTCGCCGGCGTGGGCGCCGCGCTCCTCGCTCATGTCGCGCGCGCCCCAGCGCTGCGCGAGCGCCGCGCACACCATCAGCTGGATCTGGTGAAACAGCATGAGCGGCAGGACGACGGCGCCCACGGCATTCGAGGCGAAGATCACCTTGGCCATCGGCACGCCGGCCGCAAGGCTCTTCTTCGACCCGCAGAAGATGATCGTGATCTGGTCGGCGCGAGAGAAACCGAGCTTCTTGCTCGTGAACATGGTGACGGCGAGCGCCAGCGCGAGCAGCACGGCATTCACGACGACGAGGCCGCCGAGCGCGGCGAGCGGCACGTGATGCCAGAGCCCTTCGTTGACGGCCTCGCTGAACGCGCCATAAACGACGAGCAGGATCGACCCCTGATCGACGAACTTCAGCACGCCGCGATTGCGCTCGATCCAGCGGCCGATCACGGGGCGCAGCAATTGCCCGGCTACGAACGGCACGAGCAGTTGCAGCACGATGTTCCAGACCGTGTGCCAGGCCGAGCCGCTGCCCGCATTCTGGTTCGAGATCACGACGCTCACGAGCGCGGGCGTGATGAAGATGCCGAGCAGGCTCGAAGCGGACGCGCTGCACACGGCGGCGGGCACGTTGCCGCGCGCGATCGACGTGAAGGCGATGGACGACTGCACCGTGGAGGGCAGCGTGCAGAGGAACAGCACGCCTGCATAGAGGGCCGGCGTGACGAGCGGCGAGAGCACCGGCTTGAGCACGAGGCCCAGCACCGGAAAGAGGACGAAGGTGCTGGCCAGCACGACGAGGTGCAGGCGCCAGTGCGTCGCGCCCGCGATGATCGCTTCGCGCGAGAGCTTGGCGCCGTGCAGGAAGAACAGCAGGCCGACGGCGATATTCGTGAGCCAGTTGAAGGCCATGGCGGCCTGGCCGTGCACCGGCAGCAGGCTCGCGAGGATCACGGTGCCGACGAGGCACAGCGTGAAGTTATCGGGCAGGAATTTCGGACGGGCCATCGATCAATCTCGGAGCAATCTCAAGGCGCTGCGCACGGCTTCGAAGCGGGGCGGCGTTGAATCGGAGTACGGAATACCAGCAGCTATTGTCCCCGTAAAGCGATTGAAAAATCAAATTCATTTGAAGAATCGATTAATGAGTAGCCAGCATGAGCTGGGCGGTGCGCTGCTGGAGCAGCAGAAGCCGTGCAGAACCGATTGGCGCCTCTCGGTCCCGGATCTGACATTGTCAGACGCTGGTCTGATGTTTGCGATCCGTTGCGCGGGCATCCATCCTGGCATTGGGCAGGCATCGAACAAGCATCTTGCGGGCCTGCCTCCAAAGCCCCGCCGGACGGCCATCTGGAGCCGAAAAACCCAGCAGTAACATGGCGTTACAACCCTTCAGGAGGCATAACACTTTTTGGCTCGACACCTATTCGGCACGCCCATAAATTACCGTGAGAGGGCGCATCACCCCGTTGCGGCAGCAAGCGTTACGGATCGCGAGGGTGAGGGCGCCGGGACTGGCCCGCCACAGCCCGAGTGGCGGGTTTTCAGGCGGAACGTCGGGCAGGTGATCGACATAATGCACGCAGGGTTGTCACGGATGGGACAGTGGGTTTTGGGGGCCGGATTAACGGCCCTCGTTGCGTTCGCCCACGCACAGCCTGCGTATGCGCCGCACGGCGGCGGCGGTGGTTTTTCGCATGCGCCCGCGATGCGACCGATGTCGGGTGCAGCACGCGGCGGGTGGGGCGAGCATGCTTCGGCGCAGACCATGCGTTCGGCGGCGCCCATGCGCCGCGAGGCCGCGCCGGCCGGTTATGGCGGCGGCTACGGCAACGCCGGCCGCTATGGCGCAACGCCCCTGCACGTCGCCGACCAGGGCGGCTGGCGCGAGAGTGGCGGCGACCGGGGCGGCAATCGTGGTGAAAATCGCGAGCCCGTGGGCGGCAGCCCCTATGGCAATGGCTTCGGTGGCAACCGTGGCGGCCCGATCACGCCGGTGAGCGCCCAGACCCATGAGGTGCCGCATCCGCCGGCCGATTCGCCCGTGCGCACCGGCTCGATCCGCGAAGACGTGGCGCGCTACAACGAAGAGCGCGGCGCGTTCCGTCCGTTCCCGCGCGGCGGCGGCGCCGAGGTGCCGCGTCCGCCCATGCCGTCGCCTTACCGGAATTAAGCGCGGGAGCACGCGCACAACCAGGCGCGAAATCCGGCGCGCGGCGCCTCCCAAAGCCTCGCCTTCCAGGTTCACTTTCTTCTTCCCCTCCCCCAGACCGTACGCATCTGCTGGCTGTTTCGGTCTTCTGATGTTCTTCACACGAATTCGCGCAGGCTTTCTGCCGGTTCTCGCACGCGTGTAGGACCAATCTGACGCGTGGATACCACACTTTTTTTGAAATCTCTCGTCATACATAAGCCTTTCATCATCAAATCCCGGTTTCGATATGGCGGCGCGTCAATCGAAGCCGGCGCTCCCCGGAGAATTCCCACCCACATGGCTTTCCGCCCGGATTAAGGGTCTGTTGCGATGCACCAAAAATAGACGTCGGGGAGCCTCAAACAGGTTTTGAGGCCAGCAAACTAATCGACCCGATATACCGGCGATAACAGCAGATATTTTTGGCCACGGAATTGGTCCGCGAAGATGGTCCCGCCCAAGAACGGCCACGCCTGCGAACGACGAAAAACAAACGGTTTGCGCGAGCGCCAAAAGCCGCCAGTCACACCTCTTTTTTTGACAAAGACAGGAGAACCCATGAATACAGCCGTTAGCCGCGCGCTGCGCACCACCTTGAAGGCGAGCGCGCTCGCTGCCGTGCTTGCCGCGGCGTCGTCGTCGGCCTTTGCGCAGTCGAGTGTCCAGCTCTATGGTCAGGTCGACGAATGGGCCGGCGTGACGAAATTCCCCGGGGACAACGCGTCGGTGGGCGTCGGCGGCGGCGGGATGTCCACGTCGTACTGGGGCATGAAGGGCGACGAGGACCTGGGCGGCGGCTATAAGGCCATCTTCACCCTCGAAAGCTTCTTCCGCGCGCAGAACGGTCAGTACGGCCGTTTCCAGGGAGACACGTTCTTCGCCCGCAACGCGTACGTCGGCCTCGAATCGCCGTACGGCACGGTCACGGCAGGCCGTCTCACGACGCAGCTGTTCGTTTCGACGATCCTGTTCAACCCGTTCATCGATTCGTACACCTTCTCGCCGATGGTGTACCACGTGTACCTGGGCCTCTCGACGTTCCCGACCTACACGACCGACCAGGGCGTGATCGGCGACTCGGGCTGGAACAACGCGATCCAGTACTCGACGCCTGACTTCAACGGCCTGTCGGGTTCGGCGATGTACGCGTTCGGCAACCAGGCCGGCGAAAACGGCCAGAAGAAGTGGAGCGTGCAGGCCCTGTACTTCCACGGTCCGTTCGCCGCGACGGCCGTGTATCAGTACGTGAACTTCAACAACACGCCGGGCGACATCAGCAGCATCCCCATCGATCCGAGCGGCTCGATCACGACCGCCGGCCTGAAGAGCCAGGGCGTGGGGCAGATCGGCCTCACCTACGACCTCAAGTTCGTGAAGTTCTACGGCCAGTACATGTACACGGCGAACTGGGGGCAACTGAGCGGCTGGCACGTGAACACGGCGCAAGGCGGCGTCTCGGTGCCGGTGGGCCCGGGCACGGCCATGGCCTCGTATGCCTATTCGCGTGACACCGGCGGCCTGAACCAGACGCACCAGACGGCGGCGATCGGCTACGACTACCCGCTCTCGAAGCGCACCGACCTGTACGCCGCGTATATGTACGACCACTACGACAACATGTCGTCGGGCATGACCTACGGCGCAGGCATCCGCACGAAGTTCTAAGCCGCACGTACGGCCTTCGGGGCCCACGCATCGGCACGAACCCCGCGCTCTTTCGCAGCGCGGGGTTTTGTTTTTTTGGGCGCCGAGGGACCTTCGTGCAGGAGGGTTTGCCTACCGGGAATTGATAAAGCGCGCACAATGGCGGCGATTGATTCTTCCCGGTGCCCTATGTCTTGCCTTCCTCACCGTTCCGGACGCGCGCGATGGACACGCTCGTAAGCATGAAAGTGTTCCGCCAGGTGGTGGAGGCGGGGAGCTTCGTGGCCGCGGCCGAGCGCATGAACATGTCGGCGGCGATGGCGAGCAAGCACGTCGCCCACCTCGAGCAGGAACTGGGCGCGCGCCTCCTGAACCGCACGACGCGGCGCGTCGCGCCCACCGAGGCCGGTCGCGAGTACTACGAACGGCTGGCGCAGGCGCTCAACGAACTCGACGAGGCGGGCGAAGCCGTGGGCGCCGAAAGCGTCGTGCCGCGCGGGCGCCTGCGCGTCTCGTCGCTGACCGCGTTCGGCCTGCGGCATGTGATGGGCGCCGTGGCCGACTATGCGGCCGGGCATCCGCAGGTCACCGTCGACATCACGCTCTCCGACCGCGTGGTCGAACTGATCGACGAAGGCTTCGACGTGGCGATCCGCGCGGCGCCCTCGGGGCTCAAGTCGTCGTCGCTCATTGCGCGGCCGCTCGCCATCGCGCACATCGTGCTGTGCGCTTCGCCTGAGTATCTGCGCCGCCACGGCGTGCCGAAGACCGTGGCCGATCTCGCGCGCCACAGCTTCGTGCAGTACGCGGGAGCCTCGGCCCAGGAGCTCGCGCCGTTCGTCGACGGCGGTGTGCGCCCGAAGCCGGGCGGCAACCTGATCGTCAATCACCTGGAGGCGCTGCGCGTGGTGGTGCTGCAAGGGGGCGGGCTCTCGATGCTCGGCACCGAGGTGATCGGCGACGACATTGCCGAGGGCCGTCTCGTGCCGCTTCTCGTCGATGCGCTGCCGCCGCGCGAGTTGCCCATCTATGCGGTGTACGCGAGCCGGCGGCATCTCTCCGCGAAGGTGCGCTCGTTCGTCGATTTTCTCGCGCAGCGCTTTGCGGACCGCGGGCTGTGGCCCGGCGTCGAGGCGATACGCGCGGCGGCGGCTTCGTAGCCGCCGGACAAACCGGGGCGCCGGCGCACGGGCCGCGCCGCTTACCGGCGGCTCAACGCGCGACGCCGAGCCGCGCTTTCGTTTCGTCGTATTCGCGCTTCAGGCGCGCGACGAGTTCCGCGACCGTCGGCGCATCGTCCATCAGCCCCACGCCCTGGCCCGCGCCCCAGATGTCCTTCCACGCTTTCGCCTTGTCGCCGCCGAAGTTCATCTTCGTCTTGTCCGATTCGGGCAGCGCGTCCGGGTCGAGCCCCGCGTTGACGATGCTCTCGCGAATGTAGTTGCCGTGTACGCCGGTGAAGAGGTTCGTGTAGATGATGTCGGCGGATTGGGCATTGAGGATCGCCTGCTTGTAGGCGTCCACGGCATGCGCCTCCTTCGTCGCGATGAAGCGCGTGCCCATGTACGCGAGATCGGCGCCCATGGCCTGCGCGGCGAGGATCGAGCCGCCGTTCGCAATTGCGCCCGAGAGCACGATGGGGCCGTCGAACATCTTGCGCACCTCGCCGACCAGCGCGAACGGCGAGGTCGTGCCCGCATGGCCGCCCGCCCCGGCGGCGACGAGGATCAGCCCGTCCACGCCCGCTTCGAGCGCCTTCGCCGCGTGCCGCAGATTGATGACGTCGTGCAGCACGATGCCGCCGTAGCTGTGCACGGCGTCGATGATCTCGCGCGCCGGCGCCCGCAGGCTCGTGATGAAGATCGGCACCTTGTGATCGACGCACACGCGCACGTCGTGCTCGAGCCGCGCATTCGACTGATGCACGATCTGGTTCACCGCGATCGGGCCGACGATCGCATCCGGGTGGGCCGCCTTTTGTGCGGCGAGTTCGGTCTGGATCTGCGTGAGCCACGCATCGAGCTGTTCGGCCGGGCGTGCGTTGAGCGCAGGGAACGAGCCGACGATACCGGCCTTGCACTGCGCGAGCACGAGCTCGGGATAGCTGACGATGAACATCGGCGAACCGACGACGGGCAGCGACAGGTTTTGCAGGACGGCGGGCAATGCCATGACGAGAATCTCCTTGGGCGGCCTGAGCCGGCGCGCGGTCGGGTTGCGCGGCGCCGGGATTTTGGGCGGGTGGTTCGGATCGTACCGCTGGAGCGCCGCGCGGGTGTCGAGCTGCGCATCGATTTATGAACGATCGTTCGATTATAGGCGAGCCATGCTGTCCGGGCTGCGACGAGGGCGGATGCGGTGCGTGGCCGCGACTTTCGAGCAAGTGTTCGGTTTCTACGGTTGGCGCCCCGAAATCGTGCAAGCGGCAATGAGGGGCCTCCTACAATGGTGTGAGACCAACAACGACAAGAGACACGACACCATGCCGTTCGATGCATTCACGCCATTCAACGTTCGCACGGCGAGCGGGATCGACATCTACGGGATGAAGGGCGGCAAAGGGCCGCCGCTTCTGCTGCTGCACGGCCACCCGCAGACGCACATGATCTGGCATCGCTGCGCCGACGAACTCGCGAAGCACTTCACGGTGATCGCGCCGGACCTGCGCGGCTACGGCGCGTCGTCGAAGCCGGCGGGCGACCCCGCGCACGCCACCTACTCGAAGCGTGCGATGGCCGCCGACCAGGTGGAGGTGATGCGCCACTTCGGCCACGAACGGTTTCTGGTCTGCGCGCACAACCGCGGCGCGCGCGTGGCGCACCGCATGGCGCTCGACCATCCGCAGGCCGTGGAGCGCCTGATGCTGCTCGACATCGCGCCCACGCTCTCGATGTACGAGCAGACCGACCGCGCCTTCGCCACGGCCTATTTCCACTGGTTCTTCCTGATCCAGCCGGCGCCGCTGCCCGAGTCGCTGATCGGCACGAACACCGACCTCTACATCGAACGCGTGATGGGCAACCGCCACGCGGGCCTCGCGCCCTTCGCCCCGGAGGCGCTCGCCGCCTACCGCGCGGCGCTGCGCCAGCCGGGCGCGGTGCATGCCATGTGCGAGGACTACCGCGCCTCTGCGACGATCGACCTGGAACACGACCGCGCCGACATCGAGCGCGGCCACAAGGTGGGGTGTCCGCTGCGCATACTGTGGGGCGAGCAGGGCGTGATTGGCCGCTGCTTCGATGCGCTCGCCGAATGGCGCAAAGTCGCGCGCGATGTGAGTGGGCGCTCGCTTGCGTGCGGGCACTATATCCCCGAAGAGGCGAGCGAGGATCTCGTCAAGGAGATGCTGGCGTTCTTCGAGGCCAGCGGGCCTTGAGTTAAATGGCGAGGTGCGGCTGGCGAGGCGCGGCCCGCCCGGCGCGGTCGGCCAGGCCAAGGGCGCTCGCGGCTCGCTGGATGCACCTCGCCGGCCGCACCTCGCCCGCATGGCTCGCGGCGGCGCGGCGCCGCTGCGTTGACCGCATAATGGCGCGGTCCTGTTGTTTGCCTGCGTTTGCCTGCGCCATGCCGCCCTCCGCAACCCACCCCCTCTCCGACGAAGCCGAACTGCAGCGCGCCAAGCGCCGTCCGCTGCTGCTGCTCGCGGCGGCGGCCTGCGTTTTCGTCGTGACGGCGTGCTGGCCGCCCGGCTACGGCAACGCCTTCATCGTCGGCGCGCTCAAGGCGTGCAGCGAGGCGGCGATGGTCGGCGCGCTGGCCGACTGGTTCGCCGTGGCGGCGCTGTTCCGGCGCCTGCCCGTGCCGTTCATTTCCGCCCACACGGGCGTCATTCCGCACAACAAGGACCGCATTGCCGACGAACTCGCGCACTTCGTCCAGGACCGCTTTCTCGACGCCGAATCGCTCGTCGCCCTGATCCGCCGCCACGACCCCGCGCAACGCGTGGCCGGCTGGCTTTCCGACACGCGCAACGCGCGGCGTCTGGGCGACTACGCGGTGCAGTTCGCCTCGGGCTTGCTGGAACTCGCCGACGACCCCCGCATCGAGCTGCTGATCCGCGACGGCCTGCGCGCGGCACTCTCCAGTGTCGATCTCTCGAAGTCGATGGGCGCGGTGCTCGACACGCTCACGCGGGACGGCCGCCATCAGGAATTGCTCGACAAGCTGATCGACCAGTTCGCCGCGCTGCTGCGCGTGGAAGAGACGCGCAGCTTCGTGGCGGCACGTATCGTCGACGGTCTCAAGGGCGAGTATCCGATCACGGAGAAGGTGCTGCCCACCGCGTGGATTGGCGAGAGCGGCGCGCGGGTGCTGACGAGTGCCGTCGAGCGCCTCTTGCTGCAAATCAGCGAAGATCGCGAGCACCAGTTGCGCCACCGGTTCGACGAGGTGGTGTACGGCCTCATCGCGCGGCTGAAAACCGATCCCGCGTTTCTTGCGAAAGGCGAGGAACTGAAGGCCAGTCTGCGCGACGGCGCGGCGTTCGCGGACTACGCGCGCACGCTGTGGGACGAGTTGCGCGGCTGGCTGCGGTGCGATCTGGAGGCGCCGGATTCCGTGCTGCACGCGAAGGTGGCGGCCGCGGGCGGCTGGCTCGGCCGCACGCTGGCCGCCGACCCGAAGCTGCGCGCCTCGCTGAACGAGCACCTGGAGCAGGCCGCGCACGCCATGGCGCCGGAATTCGCGGCGTTCCTCACACGCCACATCAGCGACACGGTGAAGAACTGGGACGCCGCCAGCATGTCCACGTTGATCGAACAGAAGATCGGCAAGGATCTGCAGCGCATTCGTATCAACGGCACGGTGCTGGGCGGGGCGATCGGCTTCGGCCTTTATTTGTGCTCGCAGCTTTTCGAGTGGCTGCGCGGGCTCCTCGGGCTGTGATCCGCCGTCGTTGCGGACCGCCGCCGCTCGTTATTCGAGCGGCGGCAGGCGCCGCGCGACCGGCGTCGATTTGACGATGGCGGTGCTCGTCTCCGCGCGCTCGGTGACTTTCGCGAGGATCTCGTCGAGCTGCTCGATCGAATGCAGATAGAGCCGCGCGATGAAGCAGTCGTCGCCCGTGACCTTGTCGCACTCGACGAATTCGGGAATGCGCCGGATCACCTCCTCGACCAGATGAAGCTGGCCCGGCAGGGGCTTCACGCGCACGACGGCCTGGAGCGTGTAGCCGAGCGCGCGCGGATCGATCTGCACCGTGTAGCCGCCGATCACGCCCTGCGCTTCGAGGCGGCGCAAGCGCTCCGAGGTGCTCGGCGCCGAAAGGCCGACCTGGCGCGCGAGTTCGCTCACGGCCGCGCGGCCGTCTTCGGCCAGCGCGGCGAGCAGGGCGCGGTCGATCTCGTCGAGGCTGGCCGGCTGCACCGGCGTGCTGGTTGGGCGTTTCATGATGATTTTCAGGCCTTGGGCGCTTCGTGGCCTTCGATTGCAAGGCGAATAAGGTGGACGGCCTCAGTTTATCCCTGTATTCCGGGGAATGCAGCCAGTAAACTTCCTGTCATGGCTTCAGGCTCGCGGGTTTCGCAACCGGGCTGCCTTCGCCTTGCACAGGGAAACCGCTTTCATGGCTACTACCGAAATCCGCCGCGGCGCCGTCGAGATGATCGTCGCGATGCTCATGTCCGGCACCATCGGCTGGCTCGTCGTCGCTTCGCGGCAGCCGACGATCAACGTTGTCTTCCTGCGCTGCGTGCTGGGCGGCGCGACGCTCGCGCTCATCTGCACGGCGCTCGGGCTGCTGCGCCGCGCGTACTTCACGCCGCGCATGGTGCTGCTCGCCATGCTGGGCGGCGCCGCGATCGTCGCGAACTGGGTGCTGCTCTTCGCAGCCTATTCGCGCGCGTCCATCTCCATGGCCACCGCCGTCTACAACACCCAGCCGTTCATGCTCGTGGGTCTCGGCGCGCTCCTGCTGCGCGAGCGCGTGAGCGCTTCCACGCTTGCGTGGCTCGCGGTTGCCTTCGTCGGCCTCGTCTGCGTGGTGGAGGTGCAGCCCGCGGTGCTCGCGGTGCCCGGCGAATATCTGCAAGGCGTGGCCTGCGCGGCGGGTGCCGCGTTTCTCTACGCCGTCTCGTCGATCATCACGCGCCACCTCAAGGGCACGCCGCCGCATCTGATCGCGCTCGTGCAGGTGGTATTCGGCGCACTCGCGCTTGCGCCGTTCATCCACTACGACACGCTGCCCGCCACGCCGCTGCATTGGGCGCAGATCGCGACGCTCGGCGTCGTGCATACCGGGATCATGTACGTGCTGCTCTACGGCGCGATCCAGAAGCTGCCCACGGCGATGACGGGCGCGCTCTCGTTCATCTACCCGGTGGTCGCGATACTCGTGGACTGGCTCGCGTTCGGGCAACGTCTTTCATGGATCCAGATAGCCGGTGCGGTGCTGATCCTGATGGCGGCTGCGGGTGTGAACCTGGGCTGGCGGATCGTGCCGCAACGCAGTGGCGTACGTTCGGCTTGAGATCGGCATTTGATACGGATGCCGAATCAATCGATGCAGCCGGATGTCTGCTTTCATGCGTGTAACGCGACGTATTGCGTGTTGATCCGCATGTTGGTGATTTGTAGGGAAATCACCGATGCTTCGCGCCGAGGCGCGCGAGTATGATGCGTCCACAGATTGACCACGTCAGAGCAAGATACTCACGCTCGTCCGGAAACGGACGAGCGTTTTTTTTGCTCGCGCTTGCTCAAGCGGCCAAGGCCGGCGCCTCGATGCGCTCGCCGTTCAGCACGAGCGCGCCGCTTTTCGCCAGCTCGGCGGTGAGCTCGCCGAGCAGCGCCCGCCATGCATGACGCGGCGCCAGTTGCGATGCGGCCGCACGCATGGCTGCGGCGTCGTCGAGCATGGTGTCGAGCGTCGCGAGGGTCATCGTGCGCACTTCGAGCAGCTTGAACACGATCAGCACCTTGAGCGCGTTGCGCGCATTGCGGGCGGGATCGGCGCGTAACCACGCGAGCCGCGAGAATGCGCGTTCGAGCGCGGTCTCGACGTTCGCAAACGGCGCGCCGTGTCCCGGGATCACGATGCGCACGTCGAGCTTTGCAATCGTCTCCAGCACGGCCTGCTGCTCGGCGAAACCGCTTTCCCCGTCGAGCTCGGGGAAGATCACGCCGAAGCCGTGCTCCCAGAGCGCGTCGGCGCTGATCAAAAGGCGCGGGCCGGCGGCGTAGAGCATCACCGAATCCGGATCGTGGCCCGGCGCGCCGATCACTTCCCACTCGAAGCCGCCCAGCGCGAGCCGCTCGCCCGGCACAAGCGTGCCGGTGAAGCCGAAGCGCTCGCAGGTTTGCCCCGTCGCGCGAAACGTGAGGCGCGTTTCGTCCCAATCGCGTACCACGGCGGCGCTGCGTGCGGGAATGCGCGTTTCGCACGGCCACGCGGCTTGCAACTGCGCGTTGCCGCCGCAGTGATCGGAGTGCAGGTGCGTGTTCACGATCAGATCGAGCGCGCGCGTGCCCAAAGCGTGCCGCACGAGCGCGACGGTTTGGGCGGCATGCGTGGCGTAGCCCGTATCGACGAGTGCCGCGCGGGTTTCGTCCACCAGCAGCACGTTGTTCGACGAGAGCCAGCCGCGCTCGAATACGCGGATCGACTCGGGCAACTGAACTGGCAGCTGAGCAGGCGACTGAGCAGGCGCGTTCATGGTTTCGGCATCACGAGGATCGTCGCGTGTCCGGCGATCACCACTTCGTCATCCTGATTGATGGCGGTGCCGGCGAGCTTCGTGAGGTCGCCATTGAGGCTCGGCTTCCACCATGCATCCTCCACGCGCCATTCGAACGTGAGCACGTCGTGCGCATAGGTCGCACGCTTGAGCTTGAGGTCGAATTCGAGGCCGAGCGGCTGCGCGTAGGTGGAAAAATGCGTGGCCAGCAGCGCCATGAAATGCGCGGTGGGCTGCGTGCCGGATGCGATCAGGCCGCCAAAGCGGCTTTGCGCCGCATAGGCGTCGTCGTGATGGAGCGGGTTCAGGTCGTTCACCAGCGTGGCGAACGACTTCACCGAATCGGGCGAGAGCGCGAAGGTGGAACGGCAGGTTTCGCCGATCGTGACCACGCGCGGCGGCGCGTTCATGGCGCTTCTCCGTGATGGCCACTTGTGTTCACGCCCTCGCTTGCGGCATCGAAACGCTGCGACATCCACTGCGCGTGCCGTTCGTCGATCGCGTTCCACACGGCGCGCTTCGCGTCGTCGTCGAGGGTCGACCACGCCGCGATCTCGTCGAGGGTGCGCAGGCAACCGTCGCACAGGCCCATGGCTTCATTCATGCGGCAGATGCCGATGCATGGTGAAGGCGTGGCCGGGGAGGTGGCGGCGCGAGAGGCCATGCTCACGCGTCGCGCAGCGCGACGTCCACCACGGGCGCACCGGTCAGCGCGGCCAGCTCCTGCGGCGAGAGATTGAACACCGCATGCGGATGGCCCGCCGCAGCCCACAGGCTTTCGAGTTCGAACAGATCGGCGTCGATGAGCGTGACGGGCGGCGTAGCGTGGCCAATGGGGCAGACGCCGCCAATCGCATAGCCGGTTTTCTCGCGCACGAACTTCGCATCGGCGCGGCCGATTTCGCCCACGTGCGCGGCGACCTTCTTTTCGTCCACCCGGTTGGCACCGCTTGCGATCACGAGCACGGGGGCGTCGTCTTCGCGGCGGCGAAAAAGAATCGACTTGGCGATCTGAGCGACTTCGCAGCCGAGTCCTGCTGCGGCCTCGGCCGAGGTCTTGCCGGTTTCCGGCAGCATCACGACCGGCTTCGCATGGCCGCGATCGCGCAACAAGAGCGCAACGCGACGCGCCGATTCGGGCAGGGTGTCCAGCGTGTCCTGGGAGGACGAGAGCGTATCGGTCATGGGTTTCTTTCCTTCGTACTGCAATTCGACGATCGAGTGCCTATGCGCGTGCGCATGGGTTTGTGACGCAGCCTGTCATGCGCATGCCGCTTCGCTGCGCTGCTTGGCGAGCAGCGCCTTGCCTGCGCGCGAGACGTTGTTGCGGCCGATCGCAGTCGAGATGAAGTCGCCGGCCGCGACCACCTGGTTCAGGTCGATGCCGGTGTGGATGCCGAGTCCGTTCAGCAGATACAGCACGTCTTCGGTCGCGACGTTGCCGGTCGCGCCTTTGGCATACGGACAGCCGCCGAGTCCCGCCACCGAGGCGTGGAAGATCGCGATGCCTTCCTGCAGCGCCGCGTAGATGTTCGCCAGCGCCTGGCCATAGGTGTCGTGGAAGTGGCCCGAGAGGCGCTCGCGCGGGAACACCTTCGTCACGGCCTCGTACACCTCGCGCGTGCGCTTCGGCGTGCCCACGCCAATGGTGTCGGCGATATCGATCTCGTCGCAGCCGAGCGCCGCGAAGCGCTCGACCACGTCCACCACCGAAGCCACCGGCACCTCGCCCTGATACGGGCAGCCGAGCGCGCACGAAACGCTGCCGCGAATGCGGATACCGTGCTCCTTCGCCGCCTGTGCAACCGGTACGAAGCGCTCGATGCTTTCCGCGATCGAGCAGTTGATGTTCTTCTGCGAGAACGCTTCGCTCGCGGCGCCGAAGATCACGATCTCGTCCGCGCGTGCGGCGAGCGCGCCTTCGAAGCCGCGCAGGTTCGGCGTGAGCACCGAGTAGATCGCGCCGGGGCGGCGCGCGATGCCGGCCATGACTTCGGCGCCGTCGGCCATCTGCGGCACCCATTTGGGCGAAACGAACGAGGCGGCCTCGATGTTCGGGAAGCCGGCGGCCGAAAGGCGGTCGATCAGTTCGATCTTGGTGGCGGTGGCAACGAATTCTTTTTCGTTCTGCAGACCGTCGCGCGGTCCGACTTCGACGATCTTGGCGGTGGCGGGCAGGGTCATGGGGTGTCTCCTTGATAGGTTTGTCGAGGCGCCGATTTTCGAGCGGAGCGAGCCTCGATCAATAACCGCGTTCGATATGCACGACGCCGCTCACCGTTTCGCCGCGCGCGAGCGCTTCGATCTTGTCGGCGACCTGCGAGATCGCTTCGTCGCGCAGCGTGAGGGCCGAACTGTGCGGCGTGATGGTGATGCGCGGTTCGCGCCAGAAAAGGTGATCGGGCGGCAGCGGCTCTTCGCGGAACACGTCGAGCGTGGCCGCGGCAAGCGTGCCGTCGGCCAGCGCGTCGAGCAGGTCCTGCTCGGCCAGGTGCGCGCCGCGCGCCACGTTCACCAGGTACGCGCCGCGTTCGAGCTTCGCGAACACGCGCGCGTCGAGAATGTTTTCCGTGTCGGGCGTGGCGGGCAGAAGGTTCACGAGCAGCTTCACACCGTCGAGGAACGCGTCGAAGGGCTCGCCATGCAGCGGGCCCGACCACGTGGCGATGCCCTCCAGATGCTTCACGCTGCGCGAGAAGCCGCGCACCGGCACGCCGAGCGCGGCCACCGAACGGGCCACCTGGGCGCCGAGCACGCCGAGCCCCAGCACGCCCACCGTGAAGGTTTCGCGCGGATGCGGCGCAAGCACGTGCCATTCGCGGCGTGCCTGCGCGAGCGCGTATTCGTCGAAGCGGCGCAGATAGCGCAGCACGGCGTGCTGCACGTACTCGCTCATCTGTTCGCCCATGCCCGAGTCTTCGAGGCGCACCAGCAGCGCGTCGCGCGGCAGCGTGCCCGGCTGTTCGTGTTCGAGTGCGAGGATCGCATCGACGCCCGCGCCCAGATTGAAGATCGCGCGCAGACCGGGGCGCGCGGCCAGCAACTCGCGCGGCGGGCGCCAGACCACGGCGTAATCGGCCGCCGCCGTGTCGCCGGGTTGCCATTCGCGCAGCTCGGCGCCGGGCAGCGCGCGGGCGAGACCGTGCAGCCAGGTGGAAGCGTCGGCTTGCGGCAGGTAGAACAGGATCTTCATGCGGCGCGCCCCGTTCGTTGGGCAGCGCAGCATGCGCGTGCGCCGCAAATGCGCAGCGAAAGGGCCATAAGACCCATCGAGGCCGCGGGGGGATGCTCATTGCGAGGCGCCATGGGGATTTCCGTGACTGATGTCCTGGCGACATTCTACTTTTTCGAGCCGGCGCCCGCCGGGCTTTCACCGCGCGCCCGGGTGATCGAAGTTGCGCCGGCAGGCCCGCTGCAAAGCAAAGCAAAAAAAATTGGTTCGGCCGGCGCGGGATGCGGGTCACAATCCATTCACGCTTGGTCGTTGCGAGGAAAAAATCATGCTTTCGAGCGGACCTACCCGTTGGCCGCCCAGACTCGTCACCGTGCCGGGGCTGCACGGCAGCGACGGCGCGCACTGGCAGACCTGGCTCGAGCGCCAGTTCCCGCGTGCGCTGCGGGTCGAGCAGGCCGACTGGGACGCACCGGATCTCGCGGTGTGGAGCGCGGCGCTGGGCAACGCGCTCGCACGCGAACGCGGGCCGTTCGTGCTGGCCGCGCACAGCTTCGGCTGCCTGGTCACGGCTCATGCGCTGCAGGCAGGGATCGTCGGCGCCGATGTCGCGGGGGTGCTGTTCGTCGCGCCCGCGAGCCCCGAGAAGTTCCGCTTCGCGGGGCCGTTCGAGGCACGGCGCCTGAAAGTACCTTCGATTCTGATCGGCAGCGAAACCGATCCGTGGATGACGCTGGCCGGCGCGCGCGAACTCGCGCAGCATCTGGGCAGCGCGTTCGTCAATCTCGGCGACGCGGGCCATATCAACTCGGCAGCGGGCTTCGGGCCGTGGCCGCGCGCGAAATACTTCATTGACACGCTCGTGCACTGCGAAGCGCCGCGCCGTTTGCGCGACGAGACCGTCGAAGGCGGCGAGCTGGCATTCGCGTGGTAAGCCTGACCGGCAACCCGGAAACCACGCGCTAGATCCGCTTCGCCTCGCGCAGGAGACGCGCCGTGTGCAGCGCGATCATGCCTTCTTCATCGGTGGGGATCGCAAACACCGGCACGCGGCTCTCGCGCGTGCCGATGCGTTCCTTGTTCGCCGCATTCGCGTTTGCATCGAGATCGATGCCGAAGAGCGGCTTGAGCCGCTCGCACACCTGGGCCCGCACGGGCGCCGCATGTTCGCCGATGCCGCCCGTGAACACGAGCCCGTCGAGCCCGCCCAGCACCACGGCGAGCTTGCCTACTTCCTGCGCGATGCGATACGTGTAGAAGTCGATCGCGAGCTTCGCCTGATCGCTTGCGCTCGCAAGCAGTTCGCGCATGTCGCTGCTCACGCCCGAGAGGCCCTTCAGGCCCGACTCGTGATAGAGCAGCTTTTCGATGGCGTCGTGATCCATGCCGCGCGCCATCATCCACAGCACCGCCCCCGCATCGAGCGCGCCGCAGCGCGTGCCCATCGGCAAACCGTCGAGCGCGGTGAGGCCCATGGTCGTCTCCACGCTCTTGCCGTCCTTCATCGCGCACAGGCTCGCGCCGTTGCCCAGATGCGCGACCACCACGCGCCCGCGCGCGATGTCCGGCGCGACCACGTGCATGTGCCGCGCGATGTACTCGTACGAGAGGCCGTGAAAGCCATAGCGGCGAATGCCGTCGGTGAAATAGCTGTAGGGCAGCGCGAAGAGCTGCGCCATGATGCCGTTGCTCGCGTGGAAGGCCGTGTCGAAGCAGGCCACCTGCACGAGTTCGGGCGCCGCTTGCCGCACCGCGCGGATCGCGGCGAGATTGTGCGGCTGATGCAGCGGCGCGAGCGGCGTGAGCGAGTCGAGTTCGGCGATCACCGTATCGTCGATGAGCACGGCGTCGGCGTAATGCGAGCCGCCGTGCACCACGCGATGGCCGATGGCCGCGGGCGGCGTGTCGCGCAGACCCACGGCGAGCACGAGGCGCAGCAGCCGGAACGCGGCGTCGTGATCGGCGACCTGCGCGACGGGAAACTGTTCGTCCACGATGAGCCGCCCGTCGGCCATGTGCGCGACCACGCGCGGCGCGACGCCGATGCCCTCGATCTGCCCGCCCGCGCCGAGGAGCGCGCGCGCGCCGCCCTCGACCTTGTCGTCGTCGATCACGCGGTACACCGAGCACTTGATGCTCGACGACCCCGCGTTGACGACGAGCACGACGTGGCCTTCTGCGGCGTGATGCGCCTCGTGGGCGCCGGGCGATGTGCTCACAGTGTCTCCGTGGTCTTGCGCGCGCGCCGCGCATGGGCGACGAGCACGGCGATCGCGCAACTGCCGATGCGCGAGCGCACGGTGTCGGCGCGGCTCGTGAGGATGATGGGCACGCGCGCGCCGAGGACGATGCCGGCCGCCTCCGCGCCCGCGAGGAAGGTGAGCTGCTTGGCGAGCATGTTGCCCGCCTCGAGGTCGGGCACGAGCAGGATGTCGGGGTCGCCCGCCACGGGCGAGACGATGCCCTTGATGCGCGCCGCCTCGGTGCTGATCGCGTTGTCGAACGCAAGCGGGCCGTCCAGCAGGCCGCCCGCGATCTGGCCGCGGTCGGCCATCTTGCAGAGCGCGGCGGCGTCGATGGTCGAGGGCATCTTGTCGGAGACCGTTTCCACCGCCGCGAGGATCGCCACCTTCGGGCGCTCGATGCCGAGCGCCTGCACGAGCTCGATCGCGTTGCGCACGATGTCGGCCTTGTCGGGCAGCTTCGGGTAGATGTTGACGGCCGCGTCGGTGATGAAGAGCGGCTTGTGATACGAGGGCACGTCCATCGCGAAGACGTGGGAAAGGCGCCGCTCGGTGCGCAGTCCCGTCGTGCCGGAGGCCACTTCGTGCAGCAGTTCGTCGGTGTGCAGGCTGCCCTTCATGAGCAGCTCCGCTTCGCCCGAGCGCACCGCGAGCACCGCGCGCGCGGCGGATGCGTGGCTGTGCGCGGCATCGATGATGGTGGCGCCCGCGAGCGGCAGTTGCGCTTCGTCGGCCACCGCGCGGATCTTCGCTTCCGGCCCGATGAGGAGCGGCACGATGAGGCCGAGACTCGCCGCGTCGAGCGCGCCCGTGAGCGAGGACACGTCGCACGGGTGCGCCACGGCCGTGGGCACCGGCGCGAGGCCGCTGCAGCGTTCGAGCAGGACTGAATACTTGTCGTGCGATGAAGCCATGACGATGCCCTTCCGTTTTGACTGGACCGGTATAGCTGCCCGCATGTTGCGGCGCGCAATGCGGTAACAGTGTAGTTCAGCGCGCGTATCGCCGTAGGAAAAGTGCGCCGCGACGCTGTGTCGCGGCGGGGAGGTCTGTCACGCTTCGTTCATGCCGCGGGCCGATCATGGTTCGCGCAGGCGGGCGCCGTGCCCTTGCCGTGCCCTCGCTGTGCCCTTTTTGCTGGTCTTGACTTTCGCCTGCGCGCTGCCTAGATTGAAATACTGCAATGCAGCATGACGCTGCACCACACTGGAGATTCGTCTCGTGGCTGTTCCCGCCCTTACGCCTCTCGCTGCTGCCCTCGTTCCGCCTCTTTCCGCGCCTTTCTCCGAGCCTCTTGCCGGTCTGCCCCCGCCGGCCGCCATCCAGCCGCTCTACGACTACCTGTTCGACGCCTGGCAGCGCGGCGTGCTGTTCCTCGACGTGCTGCGCGAGCGCGGCAACCAGACCTACGTGCACGAGCAGGAAGGCATGCCGCCCGTGCTGCGCTTCGACTACGAGGTCGTGGCGGACGGCCGCGAGCTCGACGATCCCTGCAATTACGCGCTCCTGCGCATCCTGCCCGAAGCGGGCGTGCCCACCGATGCGCGCATGCGGCCCTTCGTCGTGATCGACCCGCGCGCGGGCCACGGTCCCGGCATCGCGGGCTTCAAGATGGACAGCGAAGTGGGCATCGCGCTGCGCAAGGGCCATCCGTGCTACTTCGTGACGTTTTTCCCGGTGCCGTGCCCCACGCAGACGATCCAGTCGGTTGCGCAGGCGGAGGCCGTATTCATCCGCAAGGTGCGCGCGCTGCATCCCGATTCGGACGGCCTGCCCTTCATCATCGGCAACTGCCAGGGCGGCTGGGCCGCGGCGCTGCTCGCGGCTTCCGCGCCCGAGCTGGTCGGGCCGCTCATGCTGGCGGGCTCGCCGCTCTCGTACTGGGCCGGCGTCAAGGGCAAGAACCCCATGCGCTATTCGGGCGGCATGCTGGGCGGTTCGTGGATGTCCTCGCTCGCGGCCGATCTGGGCGACGGCCACTTCGACGGCGCGCATCTCGTGCAGAACTTCGAGAATCTCAATCCCGCGAATACGTTCTGGGGCAAGCTCTACGGCCTTTACTCGAAGGTCGATACGGAGCGCGAGCGCTTCCTCGAATTCGAGCGCTGGTGGGGCGGCCACTTCCAGCTGAACCGCGCTGAGATCGACTGGATCGTGCAGAACCTCTTCGTCGGCAATCACCTCACGCGCAACGAGGTGTATGCGAAGAACGCGCGCGCGCCGGTCGATCTGCGCAACATCCGCACGCCGATCATCGTGCTCGCCTCGTGGGGCGACAACATCACGCCGCCGCAGCAGGCGCTGAACTGGATCCCCGATCTGTATGCGAGCGTCGACGAGATCATCGCCAACGAGCAGGTGATCGTCTATTGCCTGCACGACAAGGTGGGGCACCTCGGCATCTTCGTTTCGGCAAGCGTGGCGAACAAGGAGCACACCGAACTATTTTCGGCGCTCGATCTGATCGACGTGCTGCCGCCGGGCCTCTACGAAGCGAAGATCACCGATACGACGCCGGACGCGGGGCGCCTCGAGTCGCTCGAAGGGCGCTACGAGATCCGCTTCGAGCGCCGCACGATCGACGACATTCTCGCGCTCGACGATGGACGCGAAGACGAGCAGCCGTTCGAAGTGGTGCGGCGCCTCGCCGAGAGCAATCAACGGCTCTACGACCTGCTCGTTTCGCCGTTCGTGCGCGCGTCGAGCAATGCGCTCACGGCGCATGTTCTGCGCGAGGCGCATCCGTCGCGCGTCGAGCGCAGCGTGCTGAGCGACGCCAATCCCGCGCTCGCCGTGCTGCCGGTCGTGGCCGACGCCGTGCGCAAGCACCGCAAGCCGGCCGCGCCCGACAATCCCTTCACGCAGATCGAGCAGCAGGTGTCGGCGAGCATCGAAGCCGCGTGGGACCTGTATCGCGACACGCGCGACGCCTGGGTCGAGAGCACGTTCTACAACGTCTATACGGCGCCGTGGGTGCAGGCGCTCGTGGGCGTGGCGCCGAACCAGCCGCTCGATCCGATCGCGCCGCCGATGATGGAGCTGCGCAAGGAACTCGCGCAGCTGCGCCTGCGCTCGGCGCGCGCGCACGTTCAGAAGGGCACGCTCCTCGATGCGTTCGTGCGCATCATGGCCTACCTCGTCGATGAAATGCACACGGTGCAGTACCGGCCGTTCCAGCGCATGCGCGAAATGGCGCGCGAGTATCTGGGCGACCGTCAGCCCACCATCGCGGAGCTGAAGGACGCCGCGCGGCGCCAGGGCGCGATCGTGGCGCTGGACCCGAAGGGCGCCATCGAAGCGCTCGCCGCCATCGTCCCCGACATGCCGACGCGCCGCGCCCTGCTCGCGGCCGTGTATCGGATCGCGACGGTGTCTTCGCCGCTGGAAGGCGAGCGGCGCGAGCGCTTTCGCGAGGTGCAGCGCGCGCTCGGCATCGAGCCGGGCAGCGAGAAGAGCGGTTTGCCGCCGGCGGGTGGACCGGCTTCGGGCGGTGCCGCGCCTGAAGGTGAGGGGGGCACGGCGGAGGGCGCAGTGCCGGGTGCCGTAGGGACCCAGGCGGCGGCGCAAGACGCCCCGGCGCCGAAGACCGTGACGGCGAACGAAGAAACGCCCAAACGCACGACGGCGAGAGCGACGAAGCGCACGGCCACCAGCAAGGCCGCAACGGGCAGCGACGCGCCGGTTGCGGCGGCTACCCAGGTTGCGGCAGCGAAGCCCAGGCGCACGCCTGCGAAGGCCAAGGCAGCGGCACCGCGCACGGCAACGGCCTCTGCCGGCACCAAGGCGCCGGCGGCCACGAAGACCGCGCGGCGCGCGAGTCCCGCCGCCTCCGCGGCGCCGACGCATGCCGCAGGCACGTCCGCCTCGCGCCGCCGCACGACGCGTGCGGCGGGCGAGTGAGGCCGCGCATGAACGCACCCGCGTACCCGGCAGCGAGGTAAGCCATGCAGACTCTTCCCGACCGCCCCCTGGCCAGCATGCGCGCGCTCGTCACGGGCATCGCGAACGCCGAATCGATTGCCTACGGCTGCGCGCGCGCCTTCGCCGAACTCGGCGCGGAACTCGCCGTCACGTATCTGAACGACAAGGCGAAGCCCTACGTCGAACCGCTTGCCAACGAACTCGGCGCGAAGCTGTTCCTCCCGCTCAACGTGGAGGAAGACGCGCAGATGGGGGCCGTGTTCGAGGCGGTCCGCGAGACGTGGGGCAAGCTCGATATCGTGCTGCACTCCATCGCCTACGCGCCGAAAGAGGATCTGCACGGCGGCTTGCTCGATTCGTCGGCGCGCGGCTTCGCGTATGCGATGGACGTGTCGTGCCATTCGTTCATTCGCATGGCCAAGCATGCTGCGCCGCTGATGCCGCACGGCGGCACGCTCTTCGCGATGAGCTACGACGGCGCCAACCGCGTCGTGCCGAACTACAACCTCATGGGCCCCGTGAAGGCCGCGCTCGAAGCTTCATGCCGCTATCTGGCCTACGAGCTTGGGCCGCTCGGCATTCGCGTGCACGCCATCTCGCCGGGGCCGCTCAAGACGCGCGCCGCCTCCGGGTTGCCCGACTTCGACCGCATGCTGGCCGATGCCGTCGACCGTGCGCCGCTCGGCGAGCTCGTGGACATCATGGACGTGGGGTATGCCACCGCGTTTCTCGCCACGCGCTATGCGCGCCGCATGAGCGGCAACACCGTCTATATCGACGGCGGCTCGCACATCATGGCGTGAGCCGGGCGTCGCGTTCCCCGCTTATCGGAAAACCAGAAAAGCAAAGCTCGCATCGTTATAAGGCGTGCGTTCCGCCCCGCTAGAATCGGGTGTCGGCTGTCTGTAATGCGGCGGCCGTCATGCCTTTCAACGACATACGGGGAACACCATGGCAGGTTGGGGACGCGCATTGCGCGGAGTGGGCGCGGGCATCGTCGCGCTGGCGGCAGCCGCCCAGACGGCGCACGCTCAAACGTCGCTGCTCAACGTCTCTTACGACGTGACGCGCGAACTGTACAAGGACATCAACGCGAGCTTTATCGCCGACTATCAGAAGAAGACCGGCGAAACCGTCTCGATCAGGCAGTCGCACGGCGCGTCGAGCGCGCAGGCGCTTTCGGTGCTGCAGGGCCTGCAGGCCGACGTCGTGACCATGAACCAGCCGAACGATATCGACCTGCTGGCCGAACGCGGCCATCTGGTGCCCGCGAACTGGCGCGCGCGCCTGCCCGACGACAGCGCCCCGTACACCACGACGATGGTGTTCCTCGTGCGCAAGGGCAACCCGAAGCACATCAAGGACTGGGACGACCTCGCGAAGCCGGGCGTGCAGGTGGTGATCGCCAATCCCAAGACGTCGGGCAACGGCCGTTATGCGTATCTGGCCGCATGGGGCTACCGCAAGCAGCAGGGCGCAACCGACGCGCAGGCGCTCGACTTCGAGCGCGCGCTGCTGAAGAACGTGCCGGTGCTCGACGCGGGCGGGCGCGGTGCGACGACCACGTTCACGCAGCGCGGCATCGGCGACGTGCTCGTCACCTTCGAAAACGAAGTGGCGCTGATCGACACGGGCGTGGGTGCGAAGGACTTCGAAGCGGTGTATCCCTCGGTGAGCCTCCTGGCGGAGCCGCCGGTGACGATCGTCGACAAGGTGGTGGACAAGCGCGGCTCGCGCAAGGTCGCGCAGGCGTATCTCGACTATCTCTACTCGCCCGCGGCGCAGGAGATCATCGCCGAACATCATCTGCGTCCGCGCGATGCCGGTGTGCTGGCGAAGCACGCCAGCGAGTTCAAGCCCGTCAAGACCTTCACCGTCGAGCAGGTGTTCGGCAGCTGGCAGAACGCGCAGGCGACGCACTTCGCCGACGGCGGCACGTTCGATCAGATCGTTTCCGATCGAAAGTAGCGCTGCTGAACGGTTGCGCTAACAACAAAACGCCTCGCAAATTGCGAGGCGTTTTCGTTTCTGGCGGCTGGCCTTCAGACGGCGCGATCAATAGTAGCGATGATGTGCGTACCAGTCGCGGCGGCCCCACCAGTGACGGCCGTCCCAGTAGCGGTCGCCGTGCCAGCCGATGACGATTGCGGGCGCAACCACTGCCACAGGCTGATACGCCGGCTGATAAGCGACCACCGGCGGCGGGGGCGGCGGTGCGTACACCGGGGCCGGTGCGACATAGACCGGTGCGGGCACACCGATGTTCAGGCCGATGGCCACACCCGCCATGGCGCTTTGCGATGCGGCCAGAATCAGTGCCCCGGCGCCGAGAGCAGCAAACAGTTTCGTCTTCATTAGAGCCCCCTTCGGTGGTGGAAGAACGATGGCATGGCTCCAATCTAGGGGATTGCGCCCCGCTTTGCGTTACGAATCTGCAACAATGTTGCGCCAAATATTCCAACCCGGCGGCCTGCGGACAGCGTGCGCAGGTCACGCAGGCCCGGGCGGCGTGCCCGTGCGCGGGGGCTCGCCACGGTGCGTGTAAGCAAGCGTAATAAAGCTGACCCGTCCCGTAACCCTTGTAACGGCTGTGAAACGTAGACTGGCCCTCCATTAAGGCACGAAGCCGCCGGCTTCGCCTCGATGCAAGGTATTGCGATGGTCACCGAAGGCACTGCCATGCGGTCCTCGTGCGCACACGGCGGGGTGGGCACGCAGGCGCGCGTATGGTCTACGCCGGCACAACGCGCCGGCAACACGTTTTTCAAGCTCCTTTACCGCTGGACGCATACGCGCGCGTTCCGCCACAACGAGCGGCTCGCGCATGGCGTCTCGATTCTTCGCGACGAGCTGGGCCGACTCGAAGGTATGAGCATTCGCGGCCGCAGCCTGCCCTTTGCGAACGGCATGCCGCTGGCCGCGGCCGATCCGCGGGAGTCCCGGCAGGCGTGCCACCTGATCGCCACCGGCCCGTCGGTGAACGAAATCGATTACCGTGCGTTACCGATCGGGCGCGCGCTGGGCGTGAACGGCGCCATCATGCTGCAGCAGCAGGGCGTGCGGTTCGACTACTACTGCATCGTCGATACCGGCTTCGTGCGCCAGCGGCCCGATCTCGTCGAGCGCATCATCGGCGAGCCGCTCGTGCTGTACACCACGCCGCTCGTGCTCTGGTACATCGCGCAGCATTTTGCGATCGACCGCATGCGCTGCCGCGTTTTCCTGCTCGACGACATGCTTTTTCCCGCGGGCGAGCGGGCCCGCACGCTCGACGAGTTGCGCGCCGCGCACGACCATGGCGCGCTCGCGCTCTTCGAGGCGCCGGAAGCGCTGGGCTTCAGCCTCGACATCCGCCGCGGCGTGTTCGATGGCCGTACCGTCGCTTATTCGGCGTTGCAGGTGCTGGCTTCGCTTGGCTTCGGGCGCATCTTCCTGCATGGCGTGGATCTCGTGGATACGGCGCGCACGCCGCGCTTTTACGAATCGCACGAGTCCATGCAGCCGAGTCATATCGACCGGCACTACCACGGCTTCATCGAACCGTCGTTCCGCCATGCCGCGGCGCTCCTGCGCAGCCGCTGCGTGCAGGTGATGAACCTCTCGATGAAGAGCGCGCTGGGCGAGGACGTGTTCCCCAAGATGCCCTGGCAGGCGCTGGCGCGCGACGCGCACGCGCTCGCCTGACGCGCCGCCGCATTTCACGCGAGGCACCATGCGCGTCGTCCATCTTTCGAATACGCCGGTGGCGGGTAGTCCCGGCAACATCGTTTCGGCGCTCAACCGCCACACCGACATCGAAGCCCGCCATGTGGTGTTCAACGCATCGGCTTACGGTGCGCGCACGTTCGCCGTGGACATCGACTGGCAGACGCAGCGCGAAGAGGCGCTCACCGCCGTCGATGCGGCCGATGTAATTCATATCCATCAGTACTTCGAATTTTCGGAAACCTTCGGCGACGACCTGCCGAAGCGCTTCGGCGAGCGCAAGCTCATCCGCCAGTATCATTCCGCGCCCGCGCTGTGGGCGAGGCGCGATCCCGCGCTGCTCACGCGCATCGTCACCGATCCCGTGCCGCAACTCGTGATCGCGCAGGGGCCCGAGCGTTATTATCCGTTCGCGCGCGTGGTGCCCAATCTCGTGCCGCTCTACGACTGGCGCTATTTGCCGGCGCAAGAAGCGGAGGGGCCGCCGGTTGTGGTCTATTCGCCGAGCGGGCGCGCCAGTGCCTGGAAGACGCGCTGGGAAACCAAGGGTGCCCCGCAGACGCTCGCGCTTCTGCGCAAGCTTGAACGCAAGGGCCTGTGCCGCGTACAGGTGATCGTCGATACGCCGCACGATGCGTGTCTGCGCATCAAGCAGGCCGCGGCGCTCGCGGTCGACGAATGCGTGACGGGCAACTATCACCTGAGCGGTCTGGAGGCGCTGTCACAAGGCAAGCCGACCATCGGCCATCTCGACGCCCGCGTGCAGTCGCAACTGCGTCACCTGACGGGCGCGGTCGAATTGCCGTGGGTCGACGTGCGGCTGGAGGAGGCGGAGCCGGTGTTGCGCGCGCTGCTTGCCGACCGGCGTTTGCGCGAAGAGGTGGGGGCGGCGTCGCGCCGCTGGATGGAGACGTATTACGACGAGGCCACGCTCGTCGGTCACTACCGGCGCGCCTATCTCGATCTGTTCGAGGCGCCGGAGCGTTTCGGCGTGCCGCGCTTCACCACGCATGCCCAGCAGTGGTCCGCCGTGGCGCTGCCCGATCATAGCTGGGCCCAGCGCAGGCGCGCCGGGCTGCCGTTCTGGCGTCACGCCGTGGAGGCGTTGAAGCACTTCACGCGCCCCGCGCCCGGCGCGGGCCGGGACTGAAGCCCGACCCTTCGTCGTCGTCGGCTGGCGCTTACTGCACCTTACTGCACCGACACGCTGCCGAAGTTCTGGCGGCCGAACGGGCTCACCTGGTAGCCGCTTACGTCCGTGCGCGTGATGGCGGCGGCGGTGGGATAGCCCAGCGGAATCCACAGCGCCTGATCGTGGATGATCTTCTGCGCGGCTTCGTAGAGCTTCACGCGCTTGGCCTGATCGGCGGTGGCCTTGCCGTCGGCGATCAGCTTGTCGAGCTGCGGGTCGCAGAAGCGCGCGAAGTTGATGCCCGACTGCACCGCGTTGCAGCTGAAGAGCGGCGAGAGGTAGTTGTCGGGGTCGCCGTTGTCGCCGGCCCAGCCCATGAACAGCGTGTCATGCTGGCCCTGCTTCGCTTCCTTGATGAGCTCGCCCCACTCGATCACCTTGATATCCGCCTTCACGCCGATCTTCGCGAAATCGGCCTGCAGCAGCTCGGCGCCCACGCGCGGGTTGGGATTGAGCACGCTGCCGTTCGGGCGCACCCAGATCGTGGTCGAGAAGCCGTTGGGCAGGCCCGCATCGGCGAGCAGCTGCTTCGCCCTGGCCGGATCGTACGGGTAAGGCTGGATCGACTTGTCGTAGCCCCAGGTGATGGGCGGCCACGGATTGGTCGCGGGCGTGGCCGTATTGTCGAACACCGTTTTCAGGTAGGTCGTGCGGTCGAACGCGAGGTTCAGCGCCTGGCGCACCTTCGGGTTGTCGAGCGGCTTCTTCTGCGTGTTCAGCGCGACGAATGCGGTCATGAACGCGGGCGTTTCGACGACCTTGAGCGACTTGTCGCCCTTGGCCGCGGCTACGTCCTGGGGTTTCGGCGACAGCGCAATCTGGCATTCGCCGGCCTTCACCTTCTGCGCGCGCACGGCCGCGTCGGGCGTGATGGCGTAGATCAGGCGGTCCACCTTTGGCTTCGGCCCCCAGTAGGACGGATTCACCTCGTAGCGGATCAGCGCGTCCTTCGTGTAGCTCTTCAGCTGGAACGGGCCCGTGCCCACCGGCTTCGCGTTGAGATCGACTTCCTTGCCGGCCTTTTGCAGCTGGTCGGCATACTCGGCCGAATAGATCGACGCGAAGCCCATCGTCAGGATGGAGAGGAAGGTGGCGTTCGGCTCGGTGAGTTCGAACTTCACCGTGTTGCCGTCCACCTTCGAAACGGACTTGATGAGCTTGGGCAGCCCCATCGACTGCGCATGCGGGAAGCCGCTCGCGCCCGCGATCTTGTGCCACGGATTGTTCGCGTCGAGCATGCGCTCGAAGGTGAAGACGACGTCGTCGGCGTTCAGCGCGCGCGTGGGCTTGAACCACTCGGTGGTCTGGAACGCCACGTTCGGGCGCAGATGGAACGTGTAGGTGAGGCCGTCGGGGCTCACTTCCCACTTGTCGGCGAGCGCGGGGACGACCTTCTTCGCGGCCTCGTCGTAGGACACGAGCGCGTTGAAGATCACGTCCGCGGAGGCATTGGTCGTGACGAGCGAGTTGAACTGCACGACGTCGAAACCGTCCGGGCTCGATTCGGTGCAGACCGTCAGCGGCTTCGCGAGCGCGCTCGTGCCGGTGAAGGCGAGTGCGGCGCCGAGGGCACACGCGGCGGCGGCGCGCAGGCCGACGAGCGCAGGGACAGGCGAGGTGAAACGCATGGGATCTCCGGTTGTCTGCGAGTGGATCCGCGGTACTGTGTCCGTGGAAGCGGGCGGCTTCCGGTTGCGTCTGGTTTTTGTGCGCGCGACGTGGCGTGCGGGGAGCAGCCCGATGCGGGAAAGCTTATCGAAGGGAAATTGACGAGACAACAAATTAATCCGCATACCCTTATGGGGGGCTTGATCGCCCCTGGACGCGGACCGGCGAGGTTTTGTCGGCCTTACTCGCCTGCCGCGGAGGCACGCGGCTTACGCGGCGCCTTCTCGAACGCGCGATCGTAGAGCCAGCGCGGGAGCGCGGAAAGGAGAGCCGCGACCACCCGCATGGGCCACGGAAACACCGCGAACGACGTGCCGCCCGCGATTGCATCGGCGCTCTTGCGGGCGAACCGGTCGGCGTCCATGAGAAACGGCATGCGATACGGATTCTTCGCCGTCATGGGCGTGCGGATGTAGCCCGGCGCGATCGTGACGACCTTCACGCCGAACGGCCGCATCTCCACCCGCAATGCCTCCAGGTAGGCGAACGCCGCGGCCTTGGACGCGCTATAGGCGCCCGAGCCCGGCAACCCGCGCACGCCCGCCACGCTCGCGATGCCCACGAGCGTGCCGCGCCGTGCCTCGCTCATCGCTGCGGCGAACGGCTCGAAGGTGGCGACCATGCCGAAGTAGTTGGTATCCATCACGTCGCGAAAGGCCGCGAGGTCGCCCTGGCCCGTCACGGCGCCGCGGCTCACGCCGGCGTTGGCGATCACGATGTCGGGCAGGCCGTGTTCGGCGATGAAGGCGCGCGCGGCGCTCGCGAGCGCTTCGGCATCGCGCACGTCGGCGGGGTAGATCGAGATGGGATGCTGCGGGTGAGCTTGCCGGAATCCGTCGAGGGCGTCGGCGCGGCGCGCGACGAGCCCGAGGACGGCGCCGCGCCGCGCGTATTCGGCGGCGAGCGCGGCACCGATGCCGCTCGATGCGCCGGTGATGAAGACCTTCAGCGGTTGACTCATACCGGCGCGCCGGGGCTTACAGCTTCTTCGCGCGAACCTGCGAAACGAGGAAATCGAGCACCTGGATCGTGCCCGGCAGGCTGTTGGTCGCGGCGGGGCCGGTTTCGTACTTGCCCTGCACGGCGAGCGTCGGCACGCCGTCGATCTTGTACGCGTCGAGGAGCGCCTTGTCGCGCTGGAGCGCGCTTTGCGTCGAGAACGAGTTGTACGCGTCCATGTACTTCTTCGGATCCACGCCCTGGGTGGCGAGGAACTTGGCCTGGTCTTGCGGCGTGAGCAGGTAGTTCTTGTTCACGTGGATTTCGTGGAACACGGCGGGCGTGAGCTTGTCCGCGAGGCCGAGCGCGTCGAGCGCGTAGTACATCTTCGAGTGCGGGATGAAGTCGTCGCGGAATGCCACCGGCACGCGCTTGAACACGACATCCGGGCCCTGCTTCTTGATCCAGGCTTCGAGGTACGGGTCGAACTCGTTGCAGTGTGGGCAGCCGTACCACATGAATTCGATCACCTCGATCTTGCCCGCGGGCACGTCGAGCGGCTGCTGCGCTATGACCGTGTAGTCCTTGCCGGCCACGGGCGCGGCGGGCGAAGCGTGCGCTGCGCCGGCAACCATCGAAAGGGAAAGCAAAAGCGTACCAAGAAGTCGTTTCATGTTCTTCTGACTCGTGTAGAGATTGCCGGCCGCGCGGCCGGTTCCATTACTGTTTCGTGAAGCGGATGACCGCCGTATCGATACCGGCGTCGGACAGGCGCTGACGCGTCGAGTTCATGTCTTCGAACTTCCCGAACGGGCCGATGCGGACTCGATAATACGTGACCCCGCCTGCGTCGCGCTGCGTGACCTTCGATTCGAACCCCTGGAAGGCGAGGCGCGCGCGCTGTTGCTCGGCGTCGGCCGAGGTCTTGTAGGCGCCTACCTGGAGGAAGTAGCCGGTGTTGGCGTCGCTGGCGGCGGGCGCGGCCGAGCCTGCCTGCGCGGGCTTCGCGCCCGGCGCCGGGATGGCCGTGGCGGGCTTTTGCGGCTGGTTGTTCGCGAGGATCTGCGCCGGGTTGCTCGACGACGGCGGCGTTTTCGAGGTGTTGGCAGTGTTGTTCGCGGCGTTGTTGCCGGCGGCGGGCGCCGGCGCGACGGCGACGCCGTTCGCGGCACCCGTGCCGTTATCGGTCGACGAACCCGAGGGCGGCACTTCCACGATCTGCGGCTCTTCGAGCATGCCCGGCGACTGCGACGGGTTGGTGCTCTGGCCCGGCGCCATGTTGGGCGGCGTGCTTTGCGCGGCCTGCGGCACGGGCTGGCCCGGCGACTTGCCCTGCAGCGCGCGGTTCGGGTCGTACTGGGCGTTTGCGTCGCTTGCGTCCGAGGCGGGCGGCGCGACCTTCGAGACGAACGGCGTTGGCGCGCGCGTGATGTAGAGCGCCACCACCACCGCGATCGCAAGGCCGACAATCAGGCCCAGCACGATGCCGAGGAAGGTGCCCCCGGACTGTTTGGACTGCTGCTTCGTAGTGCGGCGCGGTTGTGCCATCGTCTGAATCACCTGCAAACAAGAGAATCTGGAATGGCCGCCCGCGCCTTG
Source organism: Paraburkholderia sp. J12 (assembly GCF_905220215.1). Lineage (NCBI taxonomy): Bacteria > Pseudomonadati > Pseudomonadota > Betaproteobacteria > Burkholderiales > Burkholderiaceae > Paraburkholderia > Paraburkholderia sp. J12. Next base: position 324,049 of record NZ_CAJMZC010000002.1, on the reverse strand, counting down.
CGTGTCAGGCGCGGGCGGCCCCATGCATGTTGCTTCGTGTGCGGTTTAAGCCGGAAGTTCGCTGCGCACGTTCGCCCGTCTCGCGTTACATGCGCTCCGGCGCCGAAACGCCGATCACCGCGAGGCCGTTCGCGAGCACCTGGCGCGTGGCGGCCAGCAGCGCAACGCGGGCGTCGCGCTCGGCCGCGTCGTCGACCAGAACGCGTTCGGCATTGTAGAACGAGTGAAACTCGGCGGCGAGTTCGCGCAGATAGAACGCCACGGCGTGCGGCGCGAGTTCGCCGGCGGCATGCGTGAGCATGTCGGGGAATTCGGCGAGCTTCGCCACGAGCGCGAGCGAGCGTTCGCTTGCGAGCGGCGCGAGGTCGACCTTGGGCAGCGCGGCGAGGTTGCCGCCGTGCTTCGCCTGCCAGTCGGAGAGGATCGTCGAGATCCGCGCGTGCGCGTACTGCACGTAGTACACGGGGTTCTCGTCGTTCTGCTTGAGCGCGAGGTCGATGTCGAACACGAATTCGGTATCGGCCTTGCGCGAGATCAGGAAAAAGCGCACGGCGTCGCGGCCGCGACGAATGGTCGCTTCGTCGAGCAGGTCGGGCGAGGCTTCGCTGCCGGCGGTCGCGCCGCCCGACCATTCGATCAGGTCGCGCACGGTCACGTAGCTGCCCGCGCGCTTGGAGATCTTCACTTCCTGGCCGTCGCGCATCACGGTGACCATCTTGTGCAGCACGTAGTCGGGATAGCCCTTCGGGATGCCGACGCCGAGCGCCTGCAGGCCCGCGCGCACGCGCGCGATGGTGCCGTGGTGGTCCGAGCCCTGGATGTTGATGACCTTGGTGAAGCCGCGCTCCCACTTCGTGACGTGGTAGGCCACGTCCGGCAGGAAGTACGTGTAGGTGCCGTCGGACTTGCGCATCACGCGGTCCTTGTCGTCGCCGTAGTCGGTGGTCTTGAGCCACAGCGCACCTTCCTGCTCGTAGGTCTCGCCCGAGGCGACGAGCGCCTCGACGGTCTTCTCCACGCGGCCTTCGGTGTAGAGCGACGATTCGAGGTAGTACTGGTCGAACTTCACGCCGAACGCGAGCAGGTCGAGATCCTGCTCGTGGCGCAGATAGGCCACGGCGAAGCGGCGGATCGCATCGAGATCTTCGGGGTCCTGTGCGCCCTTCACGGGCTCGCCGTCCTTCGCGCTGACCGTTTCGCCCGCCAGGTAGTCGCGCGCGATGTCGGCGATGTATTCGCCGTTGTAGGCGGCCTCGGGCCATTCGGCGTCGCCGGGTTTGAAGCCGCGCGCGCGCGCCTGGGTGGAGATGGCGAGGTTGCCGATCTGCACGCCCGCGTCGTTGTAGTAGAACTCGCGGTGCACGTCGTAGCCCTGCGAGGCCAGCACGTTCGAAATCGCGTCGCCGAGCGCGGCCTGGCGGCCGTGGCCGACGTGCAGCGGGCCCGTGGGGTTCGCGGAGACGAATTCGACCAGCACGTGCTTGCCCGCGTCGCGCTGCGAGCGGCCGAAGGCCTCGCCCTCGGCGAACACGGCGCCGATCACGGCGCGTTTGGCGTTCGCGGTGAGACGCAGGTTGATGAAGCCGGGGCCGGCCACTTCGGCCGACTCGACGAGGCCGGCGGCCGCGGGCAGCGCGAGCACGGCCTCGACGATCTGCTGGGCGAGCTGGCGCGGGTTGGCGCGCAGCGGTTTGGCGAGCTGCATGGCCACGTTGCAGGCGACGTCGCCGTGGGCTGCGACCTTCGGGCGCTCGAGCGTGATCGTGGGCGCGATGAACGCGGCTTCGGAGGCGCCTTCGAGGGCCTTGGCCACCTGGCCGACGGCGTCGGCGAACAGGGTCTCCAGGGTGAGTTTCTGTGCGGGCAGCATGCTTGTTGCAGGTCCTGTGCGGGTGATGGCGGGCGCTTCGGCCGGTTGGGCCCGCGCGTTGCCATCGGGTACTGGGTGGGGGCGGGCATCGTGCCCCAGGGCTTGCGGCGCCATGCCGGCCGGCCCGTGCGGGTAATTCCGTTCAGACGGATTTTAGCAGGGTGCTAATATGTTCCATGAGAAGCCCGCAAGGGTGGTTCCTTGCCGGGATGAACTCGCCGGCCGCAGGGTGTCTGGCGCCTGGGAGAGCCAGGCAAGCGTCAGCCGGGCGCGCGGACCTCAAAAAATCAAAAGGGAACTGTCATGCTGGTTACATTCAAATGCCACGCATCGCCTGATGTCTTGATGCTTGAAAATCTCGCTCAGTACCTGCTCGGTATCATCGGCAAGCGGCTCGGACCGCGCGGTGTGATCTCGCACGACGAACTCGAGGCTGCGATCGGCAAGCTCGAAGCGGCGATCGCCACCGACAAGCGCGAACGCGCCGAACACGAAGGCCATTTCCACGAGGGCGAAGAGGGCTATGAGCAGCGCCCTCATGAAGAGCCGGTGGGTCTCGCGCAGCGCGCGTTCCCGTTTCTCGACATGCTGCGCGCGGCGCACAAGGAACAGAGCGATATCGTGTGGGGGATTTGAGTGTGGGCGCGGGCGAAGGTGAAGCCCGCTGAGGCCTGTGTTTCCGGCTGAGTCCGATAACAGAACAGAAGAGCCCGCTTGAGCGGGCTCTTCTGTTTCATGCGCACCGCGTTCCGCGGTTTTCTGCTTACTGGCTCGCTGCTGCCGGTGCCGCGTCGGCCGCCGAAGCCGCACCCTTCTTCACCTTCTTCTTTTTCGGCTTCTTCACGTGCTTTTCGGTGGGCGCCGAATACGACGTCGCCGCACTCGCTTCCGGATGGGCGACTGCCGGCTGCGAGGCCGGCTGCGCGAACGAGGGCTCCGCGAGGGCTGCGATGCCGAATGCCGCCAACATCAACACCAGCTTCTTCATACGATTTCTCCGTCGATAGTTGCTTGATAGTTGCTTTTAAGGACCTGCTGATGAGCGAGCTTTCTGCCTTTTCCGACTCGCTTCGGGCACGGTTTGACCCATCCGGCCTTATCCGGCCGAGCCAATCTGGCCGAGGGTAGTGCCGGTCCATCTTACAAAGACGAAAAGTCGCACGCGCCAAATATTTAGTCTATGGAACGGCATATGTCGGGCTGCTGCAACGCAACGGTTGCAGCGCCCGGTTGAACACGCTGGAAGACGGCAACCCGCGCGCCGTAAAAGGGGGAAGGGCGGCGCAGGCTGCCCGCAGCCTCAGAGCTGCGGCGCGAGCGCGCGGCGGGCATCCTCGTCGGAGAGCGCCATGCGGCGGGCATAGTCGGCGAGCTGATCCTGGCCGATCTTGCCCAGGGTGAAGTACGTGCTGTCCGGATGCGCGAGATAGAAGCCCGAAACGCTCGCGGCCGGCAGCATTGCGAGCGATTCGGTCACGCTCATGCCGATCTCGCCCGCCTGCAGCACCTCGAACATGTCGCGCTTCACGAGGTGGTCGGGGCACGCGGGATAGCCCGGCGCCGGGCGGATGCCCGAGTACTTTTCGGCGATCAGGGCGTCGTTGTCGAGCGTTTCGCCGCTCGCGTAGCCCCACAGGTCGCGGCGCACGCGCGCGTGCATGGCTTCGGCAAAAGCTTCGGCGAAGCGGTCCGCGAGCGCCTTGAGCATGATCGCGCTGTAGTCGTCGTGGTCCTTTTCGAACTGCGCTTCCTTCACGTCCACGCCGATGCCGGCCGTCACCGCGAACATGCCGATGTAGTCGGCCACGCCCGAATCCTTCGGCGCGATGAAGTCGGCGAGCGACCGGTTCGGGCGCATCACGCCGTCCACCACGGGGCGCACCGACTGCTGGCGCAGATTGCGCCACGTGAGCGCGACCTCGCGGCGCGACTCGTCGGTATAGATCTCGATATCGTCGTCGTTCACGGTGTTCGCGGGCAGCAGCGCGATCACGCCGTTGGCCTGGAGCCAGCGGCCCTGGATCAGGCGCGCGAGCATCGACTTCGCGTCCGAGAACACCTTGCGCGCCGACTCGCCCACGATCTCGTCGTTGAGGATCTGCGGATAGGGACCGGCCAGGTCCCATGTCTGGAAGAACGGGCCCCAGTCGATATAGTGCGAAAGCTCGTTCAGATCGAAATTCTTGAACACGCGGCGGCCGATGAACTTCGGCTTCACCGGTTTGAAGTTCGCCCAGTCGATCTTCGTCTTGTTCGCGCGCGCCTCTTCGAGCGTGACCATGGGCTGCGCCTTCTTGTTCGCGTGCTGGTCGCGAATGCGCTCGTAATCGACCTTCAGTTCGTCGATGTACTTCGCCGCGCCTTCGTCGGAAAGCAGGCTCGACGCCACCGATACCGAGCGCGACGCATCGGGCACGTACACCACGGGCCCTTCGTAGTTGGGCGCGATCTTCACGGCGGTGTGCACGCGCGAGGTGGTGGCGCCGCCGATCAGGAGCGGAATCTTCTTCACGCGGAAGTAGTCGTCGCGCTGCATTTCCGAGGCGACATAGGCCATCTCTTCGAGCGACGGCGTAATGAGCCCGGAGAGCCCGATGATGTCCGCGCCTTCGACCTTCGCCTTCGCGAGAATCTCGTTGCACGGGACCATCACGCCCATGTTGACCACTTCGAAGTTATTGCACTGGAGCACCACCGACACGATGTTCTTGCCGATGTCGTGCACGTCGCCCTTCACGGTGGCGATCACGATCTTGCCCTTCGCGCGCACGTCGGCGCCCGCTTCGGCGAGCTGGCGCTTTTCTTCCTCGATGAACGGGATCAGGTGCGCGACCGCCTGCTTCATCACGCGAGCGGACTTCACCACTTGCGGCAGGAACATCTTGCCCTGGCCGAACAGGTCGCCGACGACGTTCATGCCGTCCATGAGCGGGCCTTCGATCACGTTGATCGGGCGACCGCCGCCGTCCATGATCTTCTGGCGCGCTTCTTCGGTGTCCTCGACGATGAAGTTCGTGATGCCATGCACGAGCGCGTGCGCGAGACGTTTCTCGACGGACTGGTTGCGCCACTCGAGGTTTTCTTCCTTCTTCGCGGCGCCGGTCTTGAACTTGTCGGCGATTTCGAGCAGGCGGTCGGTCGCGTCGGGGCGGCGGTTGAGCACCACGTCTTCCACGCGATCGCGCAGCTCGGCATCGAGATCGGCATACACGCCGAGCTGCCCCGCGTTGACGATGCCCATGTCCATGCCCGCCTGAATGGCGTAGTAGAGGAACACGGTGTGGATCGCCTCGCGCACGGGGTCGTTGCCGCGAAACGAGAACGACACGTTCGAGACGCCGCCGCTGATCTTCGCGTACGGCAGGTTCTGCTTGATCCAGCGCGTGGCTTCGATGAAGTCCACCGCGTAGTTGTTGTGCTCTTCGATGCCGGTTGCCACCGCGAAGATGTTCGGGTCGAAGATGATGTCTTCGGGCGCGAAGCCCACTTCGTTCACGAGCACCTCGTACGAGCGCCTGCAGATCTCGGTCTTGCGCTCGAAGGTGTCGGCCTGGCCCTTCTCGTCGAAGGCCATCACCACGGCGGCGGCGCCGTAGCGGCGGATCAGCTTCGCGTGATGGATGAAGGGCTCCTTGCCTTCCTTCAGCGAGATCGAGTTCACGATCGCCTTGCCCTGCACGCACTGCAGGCCCGCCTCGATCACGTCCCACTTCGAGGAGTCGATCATGATCGGCACGCGCGCGATGTCCGGCTCCGAGGCGATCAGGTTCATGAAGCGCACCATCGCCGCCTTCGAGTCGAGCATCGCCTCGTCCATGTTGACGTCGATGACCTGGGCGCCGTTCTCCACCTGCTGGCGCGCGACCGCGAGCGCCTCGTCGAACTGGCCGTTCAGGATCATCCGCGCGAACGCTTTCGAGCCCGTCACGTTGGTGCGCTCGCCCACGTTGATGAACAGCGTGCCTTCGCCCACGTTGAAGGGTTCGAGGCCGGAGAGTCGCAGGGTATGGTCAGTCATGGCGGAGGACCGGATCGTCAGGTTGTCTTGAGTGTCGGCGAAGCGAGGCATGCGTCAGGGGCGGCGCTGCGTGCGTCTTCAGGCGGCGTCGCGATACTGGCCGGGCCAGCGGCGCGGCTTGATTTCGGCGAGCGCCTTCGCGATCGCGGCGATATGGTCCGGCGTCGTGCCGCAGCAGCCGCCCGCCACGTTCACGAGGCCGGCCGCGGCGAATTCCTTCAGGAGCCCCGAGGTATCGGCGGGGGTTTCGTCGAAACCCGTGTCGCTCATCGGGTTCGGCAGGCCCGCGTTCGGGTAGCACGAAACGTACGTATCGCACAGCTTCGCGAGTTCGGCGATGTACGGGCGCATGAGCGCCGCGCCGAGCGCGCAGTTCAGGCCGAAGGTGAGCGGCTTCGCATGACGCAGCGAGTTCCAGAACGCCTCGACGGTCTGTCCCGAGAGAATGCGGCCCGAGGCGTCGGTGACGGTGCCCGAGATCATGATGGGCAAGAGCTCGCCCGTGTCTTCGAAGAGCTGGTCGAGCGCGAAGAGCGCGGCCTTGGCGTTGAGCGTGTCGAAGATCGTCTCGACGAGGAACAGGTCGCAGCCGCCGTCCATGAGCGCCTTCGCCTGCTCGTAGTACGCCACGCGCAGCTCTTCGAACGTGACGTTGCGCGCGCCCGGATCGTTCACGTCGGGCGAGATGCTCGCGGTCTTCGGCGTCGGCCCGATGGCGCCGGCGACGAAGCGCGGCTTGTCGGGCGTCGAATACTTGTCGCATGCGGCGCGCGCGAGCTTTGCCGACTCGACGTTCATTTCGATGGCCAGCTCGCCCATGCCGTAGTCGTCCTGGGCGACGGTGGTCGCGCCGAACGTGTTCGTTTCGATGATGTCCGCGCCCGCCGCGAGGTACTGCTCGTGAATCTCGCTGATGATCTGCGGCTGCGTGAGCGAGAGCAGTTCGTTGTTGCCCTTGATGTCGCGCGGATAGTCCTTGAAGCGTTCGCCACGATAGGCGGCTTCGTCGAGCTTGTAGCGCTGGATCATCGTGCCCATGGCGCCGTCGAGGATCAGGATGCGCGAGGCGAGCAGCGCCGGCAGGGCGGCGCCGCGCGTATAGGGCGCGCTCGCGGCCGGACGATGGGCGGCGGTGCGGGAGACGGTATCGGCGGACTGGTTCATGAGGGCGGATGGGCTTAGACGCCGGTTGAACGAGGAAACCCAATATTGTAGCCGCAGCCGGGCCGCCTCGCCGCGCGTGCTCGCGGCGCGCGAGGGCCTGGCTGCAATGCAGGGGCGCATAAAGAAAAACCCCGGCCGCCGAAGCGGACGGGGTTCCCTGAGCGTGAATCCTGAGCTTGATCCCTGAGCGTGATCCCTGAGCGTGAGTGCGAGTGCCGCTGTTACCGCCAGGTTGTCGCCGGCCGATGCGCGCTCAGTGGAGCACGACCGGTTGCTGCATGAGGCTGTCGAAGCGGCCGAGGAATTCGTCGACTTCGTCCAGCGACTGCTCTTCATCCATCAGCTTTTGCACGTGCTCGCGAAAGCTTGCCGCCATCATGCCGTCGATGAAGATCTCGCGGCGCGCGTTCTTGTCCACGATTTCGTAACCGCCAGCCCGCATCGCATTGTGACCGTCCTGCGGGGGGAATTCGACAACGCAATAGTTGGGACTGTTGTAGATCATTTGCATGGCGACACTCCTTTTTCCTGTGCTCCCTGGCATCTTCCTGGTATTGACCGAATTTATCCTTGGCCAATACATGGAGCGTTCGGTCCGGAATTCAAGGGCTCCCTCTTTACCGCCTGCTCACCTGCTTTCCCTTTTCGTTCCGCCTGTTACCGCCTTGGCTCTCTGTCCTCCCGGGTTCAAATGTTTAGACCGACTGATGGAGAAACGTTTCAAGCAACGCCGCGAACCGTTGCGATTCCTCTACGGGGGCCAGATGCGCGGCGTCGAGAATCTCGAGGCGCGCGCCGGCGATCGCCTGCGCAAGTCTTTGTGTGAGCGCAGCCGGCGTGCCGGTGTCGTAACGGCCGGCAACGGCAAGCGTCGGCACCTTCAGTGCGGCGAGGCGATCGTGCGCGTCGAAATCGCGCAGGGCCTCGCACGCCATCGCATAACCTTCCGAAGCTGTCCGTAATAAAACGTCACTTATTTTTTCGACTGTCTCGCGATGCGTGCGGCGAAAGTCGGGCGTGAACCAGCGCTCGATGGTGGCCGTCGCGAGTGCCGCCGTGCCTTCGCGGCGCACGAGCGCGGCCCGCTGGTTCCACATCTCGCGCGCTTCGGGCGCGGTGCGGCTCACGGTGTCGCAAAGCGCGAGCGAGCGCACGCGCGAGGGATAGTCGAGTGCGAACTGCTGCGCGATCATGCCGCCCATCGATACACCCACGAGATGGACGTTCGCGATGCCGGTTGCCTCCAGCATGGCGTTCAGATCGCTTGCCAACTGTGCGACGCCGAACGGCTCGCGCGAAAGCGCGCTCGCGCCGTGGCCGCGCACGTCGTAGCGCAGCACGCTGTAGCGATGACGGAAATGGCCGGCCAGTTGATCCCACACGGTGAGGTCGCCGCCCAGTTGATGCACGAACGCGAGCACGGGGCCGCCGCTGCGGTCGTCGAGGAGGTAGTGCGTATCGATGCCGTTGACAGTCACTTGCATGGTTTCCTCCTTCACGTTGCCGGGTCGGGAGTCAGGCCGTCTGCGAGGTGCTGTGTGCACGCGATGCCGGTTGCGCAACCCGCGCGCCCGAAGGTGCGCGGGACGTTGTTTGCTGTTGTCCTCGGTTCGTACGTTCAGGTCGCGAGCGGGGTTTTTCGTCTGCTTTTTGTTGCTCTTTGTTGCGTTTGGCTCAGTTCGCGATGGTTGTTGTTTTCGCTTCGATGCGCTTCGATCTTCGAAGCGTTGCGTCGTATCGAAGGGGCGGTGCCTGCGTGCTCCCGACCCTTCGGCGAACTCTGCTGCGACCGATTCCAGTATGCGCTATTTCGCCGCGTCTTGCCGCGAAGCGGGCCGATGCGGCAGGCGTTCTGGCGGGCGCGTGACGGAGCGCTTCGAGTGACGCGGCCAGGCGGCGTTCAGGGCTGTGCGGGCGCGTCGTGGGTGGAAACGTTGCCAGCGGGGGGCGACGCAGGGGAGGCCGTCGGCGTTTGCGGCGCCTCGGCGGCCGGTGTGGCCGGTTGCTGTGCGGGATCTTCGGACCCGGACGGCGCGGCGGGGGCTGTAGTGGCCGGTTGTTCCGCTGCGGGGGCAGCCGGCTCGTCGGGCTGGGGCGCGTTGCCGGGCTCGCCGGCGGGCGGGCTCGGCGGCGCCTCGCCGCCGCCGCTGTTGCCTGGCGCAGCTGTTTCTCCGGTGTCGTTCGCGGTCGAACGGTCGCCTGCCGCATTCGCCGCAGGAATCGCGAGCGGTCCGCGCCAGACGAGTTCGAACTGACTGCCGTTGGGCTCGGTCTGCACGAGCCGCACCGGCAGCCAGCCGAGCGACGGCGCGAGCCACACGTCGATGCGCCGCTTGTCGCCGTCGCGCCTCGGCAGTCGCATGAAGTGGCGCGCGGTGACATAGCCGTGATCGGTGCTCACGGTTTCGTCGCCGATGGTGGTCACGGGCCAGGTTTCGCCGCTGTCGTTGTCGGCCACGTAGAACTCGCGCGTGACGCCCGGCTTGTAGGCGGCGGGGTCGCCGCGCACGAGGCTCGCCAGCTGCATCACCATGCTGAAGCGATCCTGCGCGCCGTCGGGCAGCGCGAGCGAATTCGGCGTGCGCGTGAACACGATCTGCTTGTCGCTGCGGTTGAAGACGGTGAAATCCGCGGGGCGGTGGCCGCGTTTTTCGATGTACTGATCCGGCGCGATGCCGAACGCGTCCACGTGCCCGCGGCTCGTCCAGCTGAACGTGCCGACGAACGGCAGCGGCACCGAGACCACCATTTCGTAGCGCTGGCCGTCGCTTGCCCAATGGATCGTGCCCGGCTGGTTGCGCATGCCGTTATAGAACGTGTCGTACTGCAGTTCGCCCGAGGGCGGGATCGAGAACTTCACGCCATGCGAGGCTTGCGTGGCCGGCGCGGAAGGCGTGTTGCCGTTGCCTGCGCCGGCTTGCGCCGTGCCGCCGCGGGTGCCCGCGGCGGCTGCTGGGCTGCTGGCGGTTGCGTCGGAGGCGGCCGTCTCGGGGGCTGGCGGGCTCGATGCGGGCTCGGCGGCTGCGGCCTCGGGATGCGGTCTGGGCGGCGTCAGCGCGCGCAGTTCGTGCGGCGTGTGCGCTTCGCGATGCACCGGGCGCGGCGCGGCTTTCGGCGTGGCGGCTTTCGCGGCGGGCTGCGCCTCGCGTTCGACGCGCGCGGGTTTGAGCAGCGCGACCTGCACCGGCACGTGCACGTCGCGTGCGGGCGGCGGCACGCCGCGATGCCGCTCGATCCACCCCGCCGCCAGCCAGTGAAGCAGCGTCACGGCGACGAACACGGCCACCCAGCGCCACGCGCGCGAACGCGGCGCGGGGGCGGTGCGGGTAGGGTCGGGGCGGGCGGCGGCGCTCGGCATTTATTTATCGTGGGGTGAAGGTGAACCTCAGGCCATACTGTGGCACGGCAGGCCGCGCGCGTGCAGAACGCCGTGGCGAAGCCGCTTCGACTCGCCCGGAGTCACGGGTGTTCCTGCGCGGTGGGAATCGCGGCAGGGCTCGATCACGGCGTCGCCCCCTTCAGCGCGGGACCGGACTGTACCCCAATTCCCACGAAAGCTTCTGCGCGCACTCACGCAGCGGCGTATCCACGGCCCCGTTCCAGCCGATATCGAACGCGCCTTCGTGCCCCAGCGCGATCAGGCCGAGCGCGAGATCGCCCGTCGCATCGAATACCGGTGTGCAGAACGCGTGGATCGTCGGCAGCAGCATGCCCTCGACCCGCGCCGCGCCGTGCTCGCGCACCTCGGCGAGCGTGCGCTCGAGCTCCGCGGCCGTGCGCGGCGTCGAACCCGTATGGGACTGGCGCGCGCTCGCCAGCTCGCGCTCGATCATCGGGCCAGTCTTGCTGCGCGGCAGGTAGGCCGCAAACAGCAGGCCGGTGGCGGAACTCAGCATCGGCATCACGTCGCCGAGCCGCAGCGACGCCTTGGCCGGATGGCTCGACTCCATCCAGTGCACGACGGTCGGCCCCTGATTGCCCCATACGGCAATGCCCACGGTCACGTCCAGCCGGTCGTGCAGTTCCGCCAGCGCGATGCGCGCGAGCTTCACGCCGTCCACGCGCGCGAGCCGCGCGAGACCCAGTTGCAGCGCGAATCCGCCCAGTTCGTAGCGGCCCGAGAGCGGGTCTTGCGCCACCACGCCGAGCCGCAGAAAGCTCACCAGATAGCGGTGCGCCTTCGCCGGGCTCATGCCCGCGCGTTGGGCGAGGTCGCGCAGCATCATCGCGCGCGGTTCGCTCGTCAGCACGTCGAGCAGGCGAAACCCCACCTCGATCGACTGGATGCCCGAGCGCAGCTTTTCTTCGCCGGATTCGGCCGATTCAGCGGATTCTGCGTTCTCGGCGGCCTCGGCGAACGCGTCGGCGCCGGAGTCGTCCGCTTCAGCGGGATCGCCGGGATCGGCGCGGCGGGAGGACAGCGAGGGGGAGCGGGAAGATGGCGGCATGGATGTCGTTTTGATTCAAGCGAAGGCAGGCGGCGCGCGAGGCGGGCCGCGTGGCCTGCGAGCCCCCTTGGGCCGCGCCGATTCACCATCGTAGAATACATTTCCTCTATCGTCATCCGCACAACGCACGAGCCTCCATGAAACTTGCCACGCTGAAGGACGGCACCCGCGACGGTCAGCTGATCGTCGTTTCCCGCGACCTGCGTACGGCGGCGATCGCCGACACGATCGCGCCGACGCTGCAACGCGTGCTCGACGACTGGCGCTTCTATGCGCCGCAACTGCTCGATCTCTACGACACGCTCAACCACGGCCGCGCGCGCAACGCGTTCGGCTTCGACGCCCGCGACTGCATGGCGCCGCTGCCGCGCGCGTATCAATGGGCGGACGGCTCGTCCTACGTGAACCACGTCGAACTCGTGCGCCGCGCGCGCGGCGCCGACATGCCGCCCGAGTTCTGGACCGATCCGCTCATGTACCAGGGCGGCAGCGACGACTTCATCGGGCCGGCCGAAGACATCGTGTGCGCCTCCGAGGCCTTCGGCATCGACTTCGAGGCCGAGGTGGCGGTGATCACGGGCGACGTGTCGATGGGCGTCACCCCCGACGAGGCGCTTCGCGCGATCCGGCTCGTCACGCTCGTCAACGACGTCTCGCTGCGCAACCTGATTCCCGCGGAGCTCGCGAAGGGTTTCGGCTTCTTCCAGAGCAAGCCGGCCACGTCGTTTGCGCCCGTCGCCGTGACGCCCGACGAGCTCGGCGGCCACTGGCGCGAGGGCCGCGTGCATCTGCCGCTGGTGGTGCACTGGAACGGCCGGAAAGTGGGCCAGCCCGACGCGGGCACGGACATGGTGTTCCACTTCGGCCAGCTGATCGCCCACGCGGCGAAGACGCGCAATCTGCGCGCAGGCGCCATCGTGGGCTCGGGCACGGTCTCGAACAAGGATCCCAAACGCGGCTACTGCTGCATCGCGGAGAAGCGCTGCCTCGAAACGATCGAGCACGGCGCGGCGAGCACGGAGTTCATGAAGTTCGGCGACACCGTGAAGATCGAGATGCTCGACGAAACGGGCAAGTCGATCTTCGGCGCAATCGACCAGGCGGTGGCGCCCGCGGCCGACGCCGCCTGAAAGCCCGGTGGCGGTACGGAATGCGGCACGGAATGCGTCGACTCGAAAGGGTTTCGCCCGATGCCGCGGGCAAGACACGCGGCTACACTGGCGAACGCTCGCCGCCGCGCTCACGAGGCGCGGCGGCGAGCGCGCCCTGATGTGCCCTTATAGGCCCTGACATGCCCGGAGGTGCCGCAGGGCCGGAAGTCGTACGAAGAATACGTCACGCACGATAACGAGGAGACGCCATGCAGCACGCCCGCACCCGCCGTCCCGCCGCTTCGCTCTGGCTGGTGGCGCTCGCCAGCTTCCTTTGCCCCGCTCTCGCACTTGCCCAGGTCAAGATCGGCCTCGTGCTCTCGCTCACGGGCCCGGCCGCGTCGCTCGGCATCCCCGCGCGCGACACGGCCGCGATGTTCCCCACCGAGATCGCCGGCCAGAAAGTGCAGTACATCGTCCTCGACGATGCCTCGGACACCACTCAGGCCGTGCAGGACACGAAGAAGCTGATCGACGAAGACCACGTGGACGCGATCATCGGCTCGTCGATCACGCCGAACACGCTCGCGATGCTCGACGTGGTCGCCCAGGGCCAGACGCCTACGATCTCGCTCGCCTCGTCGGCGAAGATCATCGAGCCCGTGGACGAGAAGCGCCGCTGGATGTTCAAGACCCCGCAGACCGACGCCATGATGGCCGGCGCGATCGTCGAGCATGCGGTCGCGCACAACGTGAAGACGCTCGCCTACATCGGCCAGGCCGACGCGCTGGGCGAGACCTTCTACGCCGAAGTCGCGAAGGCCGCGCAGCAGCACGGCATCGGGATCGTCGCGAACGAGCGCTTCAATCGCACCGATCCCTCGGTCACGGGCCAGGTGCTGAAGATCGTGGCCGCGAACCCGGACGCGGTGGTGGTGGGCGCGGCCGGCACGCCCGCGGCGCTGCCGCCCCGAGCGCTCAAGGAGCGCGGCTACAAGGGCCTCATCTATCACAATCACGGCGTGGGCAACCGCGACTTCCTGCGCGTGTGCGGCGCGGACTGCAACGGCACCTTCCTGCCGGCGAGCCCCGTGCTCGTGGCCGCACAACTGCCCGAGGACTATCCGGGCCGGCGCCTCGCGCTCGACTATATTTCGAGGTACGAAACACGCTACGGCGCGGGCACCGTGTCGGCGTTCGGTGCCTATACGTGGGACGCGGGCCTGCTGCTGCAAGGCGCGATTCCCGTGGCGCTCAAGTCCGCCGCGCCCGGCACGCCCGCGTTTCGCGCGGCGCTGCGCGATGCGCTCGAATCCACGCGGGGTCTCGGCGACACCAACGGCGTGGTCAACATGAGCGCGACCGATCACCTGGGCCTCGATGCGCACGCACGCGTGATGGTCGAGATCCGCGACGGCAAGTGGCTCTATCAGCCGCGTTGACGCGTGCGTCGATGGGCTGTGCATCGACGCCTTAACCATTCAACATTCGAAGCCGGGAGGCAGCGCCATGAACGACTCTCCATACGCCCACTATCACGCCTTGCGCGTGCGGCGGCACGAACACGGCATCGTCGAGATCGTGATGAGCGGGGAAGGCGCGAACAAGAGCGGCCTCGCCACCGCCGACGCGAACATGCACCGCGAGCTCGCCGAAATCTGGCGCGACGTGGATCGCGATCCGGACGCGCGCGTAGCCGTGATACGCGGCGAAGGCAAGGGCTTTTCGGCGGGCGGCGACCTCGCGCTCGTCGAGGACATGGCCACCCACTTCGAGGTGCGCGCACGCGTCTGGCGCGAGGCGCGCGACCTCGTCTACAACGTGATCAACTGCGGCAAGCCCATCGTTTCGGCGATGCACGGCCCGGCGGTGGGCGCGGGGCTCGTCGCGGGACTTCTGGCCGACATCTCGATCGCGACGAAGACGGCGCGCATCATCGACGGTCATACGCGTCTCGGCGTGGCCGCCGGCGATCACGCGGCGATCGTGTGGCCGCTCCTGTGCGGCATGGCGAAGGCGAAGTACTACCTGCTGCTGTGCGAGCCCGTGAGCGGCGAGGAAGCCGAGCGCATCGGCCTCGTTTCGCTCGCCGTGGACGAAAACGATCTGCTGCCGAAGGCGTTCGAGGTGGCGAAGCGCCTCGCGACCGGCTCTCAAACGGCGGTGCGCTGGACCAAATACGCGCTCAACAACTGGCTGCGCATGGCAGGACCGAATTTCGATACCTCGCTCGCGCTCGAATTCATGGGCTTCTCCGGCCCCGACGTGCGCGAGGGCGTGCAGTCGCTGCGCGAGCGGCGCGCGCCGGACTTCCCCGGAGGCGATCCGTTCACGTTCTGATCGCGTTCCGATGTGCGCCGCGAGTCGCCTCGCGCGGTATGATCGGACAAGACACGCGAACGCCGCAGTTCTCGAACACTTATCGTGTCACTCAACCCCTGCGAGGAGATCCGCATGACTGACCCAGCCGGCTCCGTGCCGCCGTTCCCGGGCTTTCCCGGCTTCCCGCCCGCCGAGATGCTCGACCGCATGTGGGGGATGATGCGCCTCACGCCGTTCGGCAGCGCGTTCCCCGGCAGCGAGCCGGGCATCGCGCAGGGCTTCGGCCCCTCGCTTTCGATGATGTCGGACATGATGACGCCGCTCACCAACATCGAAGAGCTCGACAAGCGCATCACCGACCTGCGCGCCGTCGAGCAGTGGCTCAAGCTCAATCTGAGCATGCTGCAGTCGGCCATTCAGGCGCTCGAGGTGCAGCGGGCGACGCTTTCCACCTTGCGTGCGTTCGGCGCGTTCGCGCAGTCGCAGATGACGCCGCCGCCCGAGCCTTCGCATGGCAGTGCGCAGGCGCCGCGCGAGAAGGCGGCGGCTTCCGCATCGGCCGAGGCGGCAGGTCCGGCTGGCGGGGCCGATGCCGCGGAGAACGCGCCCCCGCCGGGCTTCGATACGTCGGCATGGTGGAACCTGCTGCAGTCCCAGTTCAACCAGCTCGCGCAGTTTGCGATGGCGCAGCCCGCGGCTGGGGCGCCAGGCGAAGCGGCCGCGGCGGGCGAGCCTGCCGGAGCGGGCGGGAAGCCCGCAGCGAGGCGCGCCGCGGGCAAATCGTCCGCCTCGCGCAGCACGAAAAAGGCGCCCGCGCAGCCCGAGTGACGCGCGCGGCGCACGCTTGAACCGCGCCCGCGAGGGCGCTTACGGGGAGCGTCTGCATCATGCGGCTTGCGCTCGTGATGATGGGCGGCGGAGCGCGCGCGGCCTACCAGGCCGGCGCGTTGCGCGCACTGGCGGAGCTGGCCGAGGAGGCCGAACCGGGCCGCCATGCCATGCCGTTCACGGTGATCTGCGGCACCTCGGCCGGCGCGATCAACGCCACCTCCATCGCCAGTCACGCCGATCACTTCGCGAAGGGCGCCGAGCAGCTCGTGAAAGTCTGGTCGAGCCTGAGCGCCGACCAGGTGTATCGCACCGACTGGCCCGGCGTGGCCGCCGCGGGCGCACGCTGGCTCGGCGCACTCGCGTTCGGCTGGGCCACCTTCGGGCTCGCCGCGCGGCGCACGCCCCGCACGCTGTTCGACAACGCGCCGCTTGCCCGCCTGCTCGCGCACACCCTGAGTTTTCACCGCATCGAACAGATGCTCGACGAGCGGCGTCTTCATGCCGTTTCCGTCACGGCGCTCAGCTACTCGTCGGGGCGGCATCTCACCTTTTATCAGGCGTGCGAACCCATCAGCGCCTGGCGCCGCGCGCAGCGCACGGCGCGCATGGTGGCGCTCACGCCCGAGCATCTGCTCGCCTCGGCGGCCATTCCCTATGTGTTCCCGGCGGTGCGCCTCGAACTCGACGGCCGCCACGAGTACTTCGGCGACGGCTCGATTCGCCAGATCGCGCCGCTCAGTCCCGCGATTCACTTCGGCGCGCAGCGCATCGTCGTGATCGGCGCGGCCGCGCCCGCACCCGAGGTGCCCGCCGCGCGTCCCGACATCGACACCTATCCGACGCTCGCGCAGATCGGCCAGCAGGTCATGGCGAGCGTTTTTCTCGATGCGCTCGGCGCCGACATCGAGCGCGTGGAGCACATCAACCGCATGGTCCGGCACCTGCCGGAAACGGTGGAGCCCGAGAGCGGCTGGCGGCTCGTGGAGGTGCTGGCGATTGCGCCCAGCGAGCGCATCGAGCTGATCGCGGCACGCCATCTGCAGGCGTTGCCCGCTTCGGTGCGCGTGCTGCTGGGGGCGATGGGCGGCAATCGCGCGTCGGGGGCCGCGTTCGCGAGCTACCTGCTGTTCGAAGAGGCGTTCACGCGCGAGCTGATCGAGCTCGGCTACCGCGATGCGCTCGCGCAGCGCGACGTCCTTTTGAGCTGGCTCAAAGCCCCGACCGCGGGCGCGGGCGAGCATCCGGAGAGGCGCCGGATCTGAAATGTCGGCGTGCTATCATGGTGTAAGGTTTTTTCGGCTGTGTGGCCGTGTTTTGACGTCGTTTGACCCGGTTCGGCGAGCTTTCCACGACGAAAGCGGCCTGGCCCGGGGAGAGGGATGACCGGCAGCGCTGCGGCAATCGGCTGCGGGGCCGCTACCGGCAACGGCTCGCCGGGTTCTTCCGATCCCGGTCGGGTCCGGCGTCGCGGGCATGGCCCGCATGAACACATCGGCGGGTTCGAGGCATGGAGCAGCTACCCAGAACCCGCAGGCCGCTCTCAAACGGGTACAAAACGGGTACAAGGATTGCCGCGCGGCAGACGCAAGTCGCTGCCGGATGGTTCTGGGCGGCCGATTACCGCGTAAAATTGAATGCTTTTCGCCTGCGTGTCGCGTTTTCCCCGCGCTCACGCGGCATGCAACATTCGTTAGGGGCGCGTCACGCGTGCGTCATGCGCAGATCAGGGGCGGGACTATGAACACGATGCTTTATCCGGAACTTTACAAATCGCTCGAATCGGTCCGTTGGGACATGGAAAAGGACATTCCCTGGGACCAGTTCGACGCGTCGCTCCTCACGGACGAGCAGGCGAAGACCATCAAGATGAATGCCATCACCGAATGGTCCGCGCTGCCGGCCACGGAGATGTTCCTGCGCGACAACCATCACGACAGCGACTTCTCCGCGTTCATGAGCGTGTGGTTCTTCGAAGAGCAGAAGCACTCGCTCGTGCTCATGGAGTATCTGCGCCGCTTCAAGCCGGAACTCGTGCCGACCGAAGAGGAACTGCACGCGGTGCGCTTCGAATTCGATCCGGCGCCGCCGCTCGAAACGCTGATGCTGCACTTCTGTGGTGAGATCCGCCTGAACCACTGGTACCGCCGCGCGGCCGAATGGCACACGGAACCCGTCATCAAGGCGATCTACGAAACCATCTCGCGCGACGAGGCGCGCCACGGGGGCGCCTACCTGCGCTACATGAAGAAGGCGCTCACGAACTGCGGCGACGTCGCGCGCGCGGCGTTCGCGAAGATCGGCGTGCTGATGGCTTCGGCGCGCCGCACCGAAAAGCCGCTGCACCCGACGAACCTGCACGTGAATCAGGCGCTGTTCCCGCGCGACACCGTGCAGTCGCGCCTGCCCGATCCGGAATGGCTCGAGCGCTGGCTCGACGAGCAGATCCGCTTCGACGACGGCTGGGAAAAGAAGGTGGTCGAGCGCATTCTGCACAACCTCTCGATCCTGTTCGAGCGCACGTTCACCACGGCGCAGGAACTGAACCGCTACCGCAAAGAAGTGGTCTCGCGCCTGCAGGCCGATCAGGGCTCGCAGCAGCAACCCGCCTGAGCGGTACGCGTGCGCGTGGGCAACTGGTCCGCGCGCCGCACCGCACAGCACAGACGGCCCGGGCGCTCGCGTTGCCGGGCCGTTGTTTTTGGCTTTACCGTTTGACCTTTCCCGTCACGACCCGATTTCAGCCGATGCCCGTTTCCTTCGAACGCAAGATCACGACCCGCGAAGCGCTCGCGCAACTGCGGCCCACGCTCGCCGGCCCGGTGGTGTTCACCAACGGCGTCTTCGACATCCTGCACCGCGGGCACGTCACCTATCTCGCCGATGCGAAGGCGCTCGGCGCGACGCTGATCGTCGGGGTGAACAGCGATGCGTCGGTGCGCATGCTGGGCAAGGGCGACGACCGCCCCATCAATACCGAAGCGGACCGCATGGCGCTGCTCGCGGCGCTGGAAAGCGTGGACTGGGTGGTGGGCTTCGGCGAGCGCACCCCGATCGAGCTGATCGAGGCGGTGCATCCGGACGTGCTGGTGAAAGGCGGCGACTACGACATGGACGCGCTGCCCGAGTCGGCGCTCGTGCGCAGCTGGGGCGGGCGGGCGCTGGCGATTGCGTTCGAGCACGATCGCTCGACCACGAAGCTGCTGAAGAAGGTACGCGGCGACGCGGCCTGAGCGGCTTTCGTTGCCCGTTGTTGCATTAAGCCGAACGAAGGCTTGACTACTGCGTCAGCGCCGAGGCCTGCACTGCGGGATCGGCCACCGGGCCGCCCACCACGGGCACATCGGCCGATTCGGAAGCCGGGATCGGCCGCACGGCTAGGCGCTCCGGATGGATCTGCCGGTTCAGCGGCAGGCTGTCGCGCGAGCCCGAGGCGGGCGTCGGGCCGAAGACGCCGCGGATCGCCGAAAAGGCGACCAGGTTGGCGAGAATCAGAATGGCGATCAGCCAGCGCAGCATCGTATGAAGCTCCGTCGATATCGATTTCGTTAGTCCGCCGCTACTCACCGCTACTCATCGCTTCCCGCCGCTATCCGGCGCGAGGCGCGTATGCGGCGCGTTTGTGCGTGCGGCAAGCTCGCGCTCAGGCCTCGGCCGCGATCAGTGCAAGTCCGGCGAGCACCAGCGCGTCGTGGCGAGTATGCGGCACCTTGAGTGCGGCTGTCACTTCCGCGGCGGCGCCGCCGCTCACCACCAGCCGCACCGTCTCCTTCCATTCGTCCTGCAGATCCGCCCACGCGCGCTCGATCAGCGCCGCCTGTGCCAGCGCGCAGCCCGCGGAGATGGCGCGCTTCGTATCCGTGGCAAAACGCGGGCCCGTCTGGGCGTTGCCTGCTTCACCGGCGCCTCGCGCCGCCCCGCCGATCAGGCCGCGCGCCGCGGGCGCGTCGAGCACCGGCAACTGCGCCGTGTGTTCGCCGAGCGAGCGCATCATCAGCGTCCAGCCCGGCGCAATCAGGCCGCCGACGAACGTGCCGTCCGCGCGCAGCGCCTCGAGCGTCGTGGCCGTGCCGAAGGTCGCGATCAGGAGCGGCTCGCCCGGAAAGGCCGCGTGCGCGCCGATCATGCCGGCCCAGCGGTCGCTGCCGAGCGCGTCGGGCGTCGTGTAGCCGTTGGTCACGCCGCATTGCTGCGCGCACGCGCGGATCACGGTGCGCGGCAGGCCCGGCCAGCGCGCCTCCACGAGTGCGGCAAGGCGTTCTGCGACCGCTTCGCCCGCCACGTTCGAGATCCACGCGCTCGCGGGCGCGGGCAGATCGGCCCAACCCGGCAGTTCTAGCGTGCCTGCCAGCACCGCCGCGAGGCTCTCGTGATTCGCCGCACCCGCATGGGCGAGCGTGCCGGCCGCGTCGGCGATTGCCCATTTGATCCGGCTGTTGCCGGCGTCGATGAGCAGGAAAGGCGGCTTCGCAGCGGGCCGGGGCGCCGCGCTCATGCGCCGCCGTCCGTGATGCGCAACGAAACGTCGCCGGTCGTGACCGTTTCGCGGCCGTTCGCCGTATCGACCAGCAGTTGACCGCGTTCGTCCACGCCCACCGCCGTGCCGCGCATGATCTCCTTGCCTTGCTCGAACAGCGTCACCTGGCGGCCCGCATAGGCGTGACACGCGTTCCAGCGTGCCTGGAACGGCGCGAAGCCTGCCGCGCCGAAGCGCTTGAGCGCGGCTTCGAGCGCGTTGAGCTCGGCGGCGAGGGTATCGGTGAGATTCGCGTTCGGCCACGCGCGCGAGAGCGCCGTGGGCGTCGTGCCCGGCACCGCCGGGGCGTCGGCGCCCGCGTTGAGCGCGTCGATCTTCGCGGCCAGCGCGTCGGCGCCGCGCACATTGGTGCCGATGCCGATCACGACGGCCGTGGCGTCGGGCGTGCTCCACGCGGTCTCGACGAGGATGCCCACCAGCTTGTCGCCTTCGAGCAGCACGTCGTTGGGCCACTTGAGCGCGATCTGGCCGGGCGCGGCGACGGGCAGCGTGCGCAGGCCGTCCACGAGCGCCGAGCCGATCGCGAGGGAGAGGCCCGCGAGGCCGTCGATCGGGCGCGGCAGCACGCAGGCAAGCGAGAACAGCAACGCGTCGCCGGGCTGCGCAACCCAGCTGCGCCCGCGCCGGCCCCGGCCCGCGGTCTGCAGGTAGGCCACGCGCACGAGCGGCCGCGCGAGCGCGTCGGCGCGCTGGGGCAGGGTCTTCATGCGTGCCATCAGGTCGGCGTTGGTCGAGCCGGTTTCCTCGACGATCTCGATGGGCCAGTCGTGGGCCGCCGGCCCGAACAGCGTGATCGCGCGGTCGCGGTCGATGCGCCAGTCGCCGGCGGGCGGAGTAGCGGAGGAAGAAGAGGTCGCGTTCATGTGCCGTATTGTAGTGGCTGGCGGCGCAGCGGCAGCCCGGCCGGGCGCAGTGCGCGCGTTGCGCCCAAATGAACGCCAAAAGGGGGCGCGTTCGCTACAATGACTGCTCCCCTCCTGCCCGAGCGCCCAGCCTTGACTCAAGAGACGCCACCCGGCCTCGACATTACGGCCGGCTCCAAAGGAAAGATCGTCCGCCTCTCGGGGCAATGGACCGCGCTTGCCCTCGCGCGCGACCGCGAGCGCGGCAAGGCGGCGCTGCGCCTGCGCGCGCTCGCGAGCGAGCCTGTCGGCGAGTGGGACCTGTCGGGCATCCAGCGCATGGACCACGTGGGCGGCCAGGCACTGTGGCGCGTCTGGGGCCACAAGCTGCCGACCAACCTGATCGCGCTCACCGATACGCAGCGCGACATCTTCCAGCGCATCGCGCTGCTCGACTCGGTGCGCGAACCCGTCGAGCAGGTGGTGCGCATCGATCCGGTCACGAAGCTCGGGCTCGCGATCTTCTCGTTCTTCGAACACCTGTACGGCGGCATCGGCATGCTCGGCCGCGTGATCCTCGATCTGCTGCGGATCCTGCGCCAGCCGAGGCTCACGCCCTGGATCGAGATCTCCGCGAACATCTACAACGCCGGCGCGCGGGCGCTGCCCATCACGGCGCTGGTGGCGTTCCTGATCGGCATCGTGCTCTCGTATCTTTCCGCGCAGCAGTTGCGGCTATTCGGCGCGAACCAGTACATCGTCAATATTCTCGGCCTCGCGGTGATCCGCGAACTCGGGCCGGTGCTCTCGGCGATTCTCGTGGCCGGGCGTTCGGGCTCGGCCATCACGGCGCAGATCGGCGTGATGCGCGTGACCGAGGAGCTCGACGCCATGCGCGTGATGGGCATCTCGCACGGCCTGCGCCTCATTCTGCCGCGCGTGATCGCGCTCGGCATCGCCATGCCGCTCCTCGTCACCTGGACCGACATCATCGCGCTCCTCGGCGGCGCGCTCGCGGCCAAGCTCGTGCTCGGCATCGACATTTCGTACTTCGTGCGTTCGCTGCCCAGCGTGGTGCCGATCGCGAACCTGTGGATCGGCCTCGGCAAGGGCGTGGCCTTCGGCATGCTGGTCGCCATCGTGGGCTGCCACTTCGGCTTTCGCATCAAGGCGAATTCGCGGAGTCTCGGCGAAGGCACGACCACCTCGGTCGTGACCTCGATCACGATCGTGATCCTCGCCGACGCCGTGTTCGCGATCCTGTTCCAGAACGTGGGGTTGTCATGAGCACGCCCGGCGCGAGGAACACGACGAACACGACGGGCACCCGCAGCACGCCGCTGAAGGAAGTCGTGCGCGATCTGCCGCTGCCGCAGATCGGCGAGCCCGTGGTGGAGGTGCGCAATCTCACGAAGCGCTATGGCCGCAATATCGTGCACCAGCATCTGGATCTCGATATCCGCAGCGGCGAGATCGTGACGATCGTGGGCGGATCGGGCTCCGGCAAGACCACGCTCGTGCGGCAGATTCTCGGGCTCGAGCGGCCCACCTCGGGCACGATCAAGCTGTTCGGCGAGGACCTCACGAAGATCGACGCCGAAGCCGCCCGCCTGATGCGCACGCGCACCGGCATGCTGTTCCAGCAAGGCGCGCTCTTTTCGTCGCTCACGGTGTTCGACAACATCGCGCAGCCCGTGCGGGAGCTGGGCAAGGTGCCGGAGGATCTGCTGCGCGACATCGTGATGCTCAAGCTCGAAATGGTGGGGCTGCCGTGCAAGCATGCTTCGAAGATGCCGGCGGCGCTCTCGGGCGGCATGGTCAAGCGCGTGGGTCTCGCGCGCGCGATCGTGCTGGAGCCCGAACTGCTCTTTCTCGACGAACCGACGGCGGGGCTCGATCCGCGCTCGTCGGACGAAGTGGTGGAACTCATCAGCACGCTGCATCGCGCGCTCGGGCTCACCGTCGTGCTGGTGACGCACGATCTCGACGCGATGGTCGCGCTGTCCACGCGCGTGGCCGTGCTGGCGGAGCGCCGCGTGCTGGTGGCGGCGCCGGTGGAGGAAGTGGCGGGCGTGGACGATCCGTTCATCCGCGAATATTTTCTGGGTATGCGAGGACGGCGCGCGTTGCAGGCGCTGCCGCCCGAGCGGCGCGCGAAGCTGCCGCCGGCGGCGCTCGCGCCGGCGTTCGGCATATCGGGAAGCTGATCGGGAAACTGACGGGCGCATTGCGGCGCCGGGGACCAAGGCTGCCGCCAACGAGGGAATCTGACGATGGAAAACAAACCGCATGCGTTCTGGGCCGGCCTCTTCACGATCGGCCTGTTGGTCGTGATCGCGCTGGTGGTGCTCTTCTTCAGCGCCGACCACGCCGTGCGCGTGCCCTACGACCTGATCTCGCGCACGAGCGTGACGGGCCTCTATCCGGACGCGGCCGTGCGCTATCGCGGCCTCGACGTCGGCAAGGTGGACACGATCCGCTTCGACCCGAACCGCCCCGGCGAGATCCGCATTCGCATTCTCGTGGACCAGAAGGCCCCCATGACGCGCTCCACCTACGGCACGCTCGCGCTGCAGGGCGTGACGGGGATCGCCTTCGTGCAGCTCGACGACAACGGCCAGGATCTCTCGCCGCTGTCGTCGTCGGAGGCGCACGTGGCCGAGCTGCCGCTGCGCCCGGGCCTGCTCGACCAGCTGCAGCGGCGCGGCGACGCGCTTCTGCGCAAGCTCGACAACATCGCCAGCGACATCGACGACCTGCTCTCCAACGATAACCGCAAGCAGCTGATGGCCACCGTCACGAGCCTGCAACAGGCCGCGGACAGCGCGAACACGCTCGCGAAGCAACTGGAGCCGACCACGAGCCGCCTGCCCGGCGCGGTGAGCGACCTGCAGCGCACGCTGCAATCGACGAACCAGCTGATCCAGAACGTGAACCGCCCGGACGGCCCGTTCCAGACCAACCTGAACAAGGCCGGCACGGCGGCGGCGCAGGCGGGCGCGGCGCTCGCCTCGATGGACGCGTCGATCCAGGATCTCTCCGGGCGGCTGGGTTACGACACGCTGCCGCGCGTCGATTCGCTGACCGAAGACGTGCGCTCGGCCATGCGCTCGGTGGACCGCGCGGCCGGTACGTTCAGCGTGAGCCCGAGCAGCGTGCTGTTCGGCGGCGCGCCGCGGCCCGCGCCGGGGCCGGGCGAGCCCGGCTTCACCTGGCCCGCGGCCGGGGCCGGGGCCTCGGGTGGTCAATGAGGTGGCCAATCAGGTGCCCATTCAGATGCCCATTCAGATGCCCAATCAGATGCCCAATCAGATGCCCAATCAGATGCCCATTAAGGCGAGCAATCCGCTGCGCCGGAGACCGGCCGCGCCGCGAACCGGGCGGCGCACGGCGCATCCGCAATACGTTCGACGCATGAAGCGCGGCGCGATCAGGGCGCCGCACGACCCAGAAGGAACTGCAATGTCACGCTCGACTTCCCACCTCGGCCGCGCCGCTTCCACGGCGCTGGCAGCGCTCGCGGCCCTCGCCGCCGCCACGCTCCTTGCGGCGTGCGCGGGCAACTCCGCAGCGCTCTCCGACATCCGCTACGACCTGGGACCGCCGGCGCAGGCGAGCGCGGCGGGCCCGCTGCCGCCGCTCAAGGTGCTCGAGGTGAGCGCGCCGCCGCCGCTCGACAACGACGGCATCCTCTACCGCCTGAGCGCCGACTCGCAGCGCTCGGCGCGCTATGCGAACAGCCGCTGGACGATGTCGCCGGCGCGCCTGCTCACGCTGCGCCTGCGCAACGTGCTCGGCACGCGTGCGACGGTGCTCTCGGGCGCCGACGCCGTGCAGGCGCCGATGCTCAAGGTCGAACTCGATCAGTTCGAGCAGGTGTTCGACAACCCGAACCAGAGCTCGGGCGTGCTCACCGCCCGCGCGACGCTGATGCAAGGCGGCAAGGTGATCGCGCAACGCGAGTTCGTCGCGCGCGCGCCGGCCGGCACGCCCGATGCGGCGGGCGGCGTGCATGCACTGGCCGCGGCCAGCGATGACTTCGTGAGCCAGGTGGGGGTGTGGCTCTCCTCGCAGCAGCGCGCGGGCACGCCCTGACCGGAGTGCCCGGGCGCCGGCCGCGTTCGACAGCAGGCCTTGAGCGCGAAGACGGCGCGGCGGCATGGTGAGGAAAGGGCGCATGAAGCGCCGTTCGCCGCGAAACGAGGGCGCCCGCCGCGCGACACCGGGCGGCGGCCTTGGTGAGCACGAGTGAGTGGCGGGAGCGTTCGCGCGGCGCTCGCTATAATCGACCGGTCCCTATGACGCATCGCGCGCCTGTCCCCTCGCGTGACAGGCACACGACGCGAACCACAAACGCATCGCACCGCGCGCGGCGCCCCGCTGGCTGCCGGGCGCGCGACCTGCACAGGTAGCTCCTGCCATGACCGACTCGTTCTACAAGTACCACGTCTTCTTTTGCCTGAACCAGCGCGAACCCGGCGCCGAGCGCCCGAGCTGCGCGAACTGCAACGCCCAGGCCATGCAGGAGTACGCGAAGAAGCGCGTGAAGCAACTGGGCCTCGCGGGCCCGGGCCAGGTGCGCATCAACAAGGCGGGCTGTCTCGACCGCTGCGAGGAAGGGCCGACTGTCGTCGTGTATCCCGAGGGCACCTGGTACACCTACGTCGACGAAGCCGACATCGACGAGATCGTCGTCTCGCATCTGCAGAACGGCCAGGTGGTCGAACGTCTGAAGATTTGACCTCCCGCTGACCGTTGATTGACCGATAAGGACTGCCGCGCGATGAACGCCCAGACCCAGAAATTCCAGATCGACGGCCCCGTCGGCAAGATCGAGTGCGCGCTCGACGTGCCCGACGCGGGTGCGCCCGCGCGCGGCATCGCGCTCGTGGCGCATCCGCATCCGCTCTTTGGCGGGACGATGGACAACAAGGTTGCGCAGACCCTCGCGCGCACGCTCGTGCAGCTCGGCTACACCACCTATCGCTCGAATTTTCGCGGCGTGGGCGAAACGGCCGGCACGCACGACAACGGCATCGGCGAACAGGACGACCTGCTCGAACTGCTCGCGTACATGCGCGCGCAGCCGGGCCAGGCCGACGTGCCGCTCGTGCTCGCGGGCTTCTCGTTCGGGACTTTCGTGCTCTCGCACGTCGCGAAGCGCTACCTCGAGGCGGGCGGCGCGATCGAGCGCATGGTGTTCGTCGGCACGGCCGCGAGCCGCTGGGAGGTCGCGCCGGTGCCCGAAAACACGCTCGTCGTGCACGGCGAGCTCGACGACACGGTGCCCATCCTCTCGGTGTACGAGTGGGCCCGGCCGCAGGAACTGCCGGTGGTCGTGATTCCGGGGGCGGAACACTTCCTGCATCGCAAGCTGCATATCCTCAAGCGCATCATCGTCGATGCCTGGCGCTGAGCGGGCCTGATCGTCTCCAGTCGTCCCTGGTCGTCCTTAATCGTCCCCCGTTTTATCGGCGCCACAACCTGCGGCGACCCATCGCGGCGCCGCAGGCCCGTGTGCGAAAAATGCACGACAGGTCCGCATAAAAGCGGCGTTAGCGAAAAAACGCCGCAACGCGGCGCGTATAATGGCCGTTCTTTTTGTGGACGCCGCAGCCCGCGGTTCGCGGCGCGAGGCGCCGTTTGACCGGCCGGTGCGCCCATGGCGCCGCGCGCGAACCTGTCGCTGCGCCGCCGGTCCAACGCTCGCCGCTTGCGCCGCCGCCCGCGCCGGAATTCGCCGAATTTCGCCGGGTCAGCGCGGTCACGCGTCCTCACCGGCTCTCTCAGACCGTGCGCCGCATGGCGCGCAACGTTCACTCTGCCCGACTCGAACCTATGCGTTTTCTCTCCTCCGGCCTTCCGTCTTCCTCCGCTTTCGTTTCCCCTGCACTCGTTCGCAAAGTCACGCTCGGCGCGCTTCTCCCGGCCACGCTGCTCGCATCGGCCAGCGCTTTCGCGCAGGTGCCGCCGCCCGCGGTGAGCGCGCGTTCGTGGGTGCTCGTCGATGCGACGGCGAACCAGGTGCTCGCGTCGGGCAATGCCGACGAGCGCGTCGAGCCGGCTTCGCTCACAAAGCTGATGACGGCCTACCTCGTGTTCGAGGCGCTGCAGACCAGGAAGATTTCGATGGACCAGATCGTCACGCCGAGCGACGCCGTGCGCCGCGTGAAGAACGACGAATCGCGCATGTTCATCGAGGCGAACAAGCCCGTGTCCGTGCACGACCTCGTGTACGGCATGATCATCCAGTCGGGTAACGACGCGGCCATCGCGCTCGCGGAACTTGTGGGCGGCAGCGAGGCGAACTTCGTCAACATGATGAATGCCGAAGCGCAGAAGCTCGGCATGACGCACACGCACTTCGCCGACGTGAACGGCATGCCCGACCCGAATCACTACACGACGGCGGGCGACCTCGCCACGCTCTCGACGCACCTGATCCGCGACTATCCCGAGTACTACAGCATCTTCTCGGTCAAGGAATTCAAGTACAACAACATCAAGCAGCCGAACCGCAACCGCCTGCTGTGGATCGACCCGACCGTCGACGGCCTGAAGACCGGCCACACCGAGGCTGCCGGCTACTGCCTGATCGCTTCGGCCAGGCGCCCGATCGCGGGCGGCGGCGAGCGCCGTCTCGTCTCGGTGGTGATGGGCGAGCAGAAGGAGCACGACCGGGTGCAGGACAGCATGAAGATGCTGAACTACGGCTATAGCGCCTACGACACCACGCGCATCTACCAGGCGGGCCAGGTGGTGGCGACGCCGCGCGTCTACAAGGGCGCCGACGATACGGTGAAGGTCGGCGTGAAGAAGGACCAGTACGTGACGCTGCCCAAGGGCGCGGCCGACAAGGCCAGGCCGCAGGTCGAACTCACGAGCCCGCTCATCGCGCCGCTCGCAGACGGCCAGCAGGTCGGCTCGGCGAAGTTCGTGGGCGCGGACGGCAAGGTACTCGCGCAGTTCCCGATCGTCGCGCTGCAGACGGTGCCGCAGGCCGGCGTCGTGGGCCGCGTGTGGGATTCGCTGATGCTCATGTTCAACAAGAAGAAATGAGCGTCGCGGCCCCTTCGTCTCCCGAGGCTGCCGGGGCGGCGCCGGAGCCGCTCGTCTGGCTCAACGGCGAGCTCACGCCGCTTTCCGAAGCGCGCGTGCCGGTGCTGGATCGCGGTTTCATCTTCGGCGACGGCATCTACGAAGTGGTGCCGGTCTATGCGCTCGCCGCCGAGGGCGCGAGCGAGACGGTGCGCGTGCCGTTTCGCATCGCGCAGCATCTGGCGCGCCTCGCGCGTTCGCTCGACAAGGTCGCGATTGCGAATCCGTTCGACGAGGCGGGCTGGCGCGAGCTGATCGCCCAGGTGATCGAAGCGAACGAAGCCGCGGGGGCAATCGCGCGCGACGAGCACGCGAACCTTTACGTGCAGGTGACGCGCGGCGTCGCGAAGCGCGGCCATGCGTTTCCCGCGGGCATCCGGCCCACGGTGCTCGTGATGGCGAACCCGATGCGCCTGCCGGGCGACGCGCAGCGCGCGAGCGGCGTGGCTTGCGTCACCGCCGAGGACCGCCGGTGGCTGAACTGCGACATCAAATCGACGTCGCTGCTCGGCAACGTGCTGATGGCGCAATACGCCGTGGAACATGGGGTGTTCGAGACGATCCAGCTGCGTGACGGGCTTCTGACCGAAGCGTCGTCGTCGAACGTGTGGGTGGTGAAGGATGGCGCGCTCTACGCGCCGCCAAAGAGCAACCTGCTGCTCGAAGGCATTCGCTACGGCTTCGTCGAGGAGCTCGCGCGCGAATGCGGCATCCGCTTCGAAGCCCGCCAGATCGACGAAGCCGAACTGCGTTCGGCCGACGAGATTCTCGTCACTTCGGCGACCAAGGAAGTGCTGCCGGTGACGTCGCTCGACGGCGCGGCCGTGGGCAGCGGCAAGCCCGGGCCCGTGTATGCGGCGCTCTACGCGGCGTATCAGCGCGTGAAGGCGCGCTCGGCTGCCGAAATCGCGCAGGCGCAGGCACTGCACAATCAGACTATCGCGGCTATGTCGCTGCAAGGCACGCCGCAAGGAGTAGAAAAATGAGCGAAACGCTGAACACCGCGAAGGAATCGCTGATCGAGTTCCCGTGCGACTTCCCGATCAAGGTGATGGGCAAGACGCACCCGGAATTCACGCAGACCATCGCTGCCGTGATCCGCACGTTCGACGGCGCCTTCGACGAGCACGCGATCGAAACGCGTCCGTCGAGCGGCGGCAACTACACGGGCCTCACCGTGACCGTGCGCGCCACGAGCCAGGCGCATCTCGACGACATCTATCGCGCACTCACCGGGCATCCGATGGTGAAGATCGTGCTGTAAGCGCGCGTCGCGCGCTGTGCGCTTTAGTGCTTTAGCCGGGTAAGGGGCCGCTTCGTGCGGCCCTTGTCTTTTTTGCGGCGCGCGGATTGCCCGCTCAGGGGCCTTCTCCGGCCCGCTCGCGCAATGCGGCGGCCGCTGCCGTCATCAGCGGGCCGGCCTCGCACGCATCCTCGTAGAGCTTCCTGAAGCGCGCGACCTCGTCGAACACCCACGCGCGAAACGCCTGCACGCGCTCGGTCTCCAGCCGCTGCGGCGTGCAGATGAAGTAGTAGCGCCAGGGGCTCGGACCGTCGATGTCCTTGAAGAGCCGCACGAGGCGTCCGAGCGTGATCTCGGGCACCGCGAGCGAGCGGCGCACGAGCGCGATGCCCTGGCCGTCCATGGTCGCCTGCAGCAGGTTCGACGAATCCTGATAGAGCACGCCGCGCTTGGGCTCGGGAAAGTCCGTGAGGCCGGCCGCATCGAACCACGGGCGCCAGAGTTCGTCGTCCGAGCGCAGCAGCGGGAAGCCGGCGAGCTCGCGCGGCTCGGTGGGCAACCGGCCGCCGTTGAAGTTCGGCGAGCAGGCGGGAAAGAAGATCTCGTCGAGCAGCAGTTCGGCGTGCAGGCCCGGATAGTGGCCGTAGCCGAAGCGGATCGCGATGTCGACGTCGTCGCGCGTGAGGTCGACGAGCTGGTTCGTCGATTGCAGTTCGACGTCCCATTGCGGATGCGCCTCGATGAAGCGGCCGATGCGCGGCGTGATCCAGCGCGCCGCGAACGACGAGAGGATCGTTACCACGAGCCGCCGGTCGCGGTCGCCGGCGCGGATTTCCTGGGTGGCGTGGATCAGCTGCGTGAGGGCGTCGCGCACCTGGAGCGCGTAGCGGCGCCCCGTGTCGGTGAGGCGCACGCGCTTGCCGTCGCGTGCGAAGAGGGCGACGCCCAGCTCGCCTTCGAGCGCCCGGATCTGGTGGCTGACGGCGCCGTGGGTGACGAAGAGTTCGTCGGCGGCGCGCGAAAAGCTTTCGTGGCGGGCGGCGGCTTCGAACGCCTTGAGCGCATTCAGTGCAGGGAGTTGGCGAAGGTCCATCGTAATTTTTCTCACATAGCCGTGAAAATTGATCGTTTTCCCTAAGTCCTTGCTGCGCCTACGATTGTAGCCATGGAAACAGCTTTGGCGGAGGCGGAAATGAGAGAAATTTCTTCGGATATCACGTTTGAGGTGCTCGCAGATCAAGTCGCTTCGGTGCGCGTGACGCGCAGCACGCGGGTGACGGTGCGCTGCGGCGCAGTGTGGCTCACGCGTAGCGACGACACGGCCGATTACTGGCTCGAACCCGGCCACACGCTCAGGCTGCGGCGCGGCGAGCGTCTGTGGATCGGCGCGGAAGGCGGCGGGGCCGCGTGGGTGGCGTTCGAATCGCCGGTCCGGCTGGGCGAGCGCATGTTCGACGCACTCGCGCGCTACGCGACGCGCTTCGGCATTCACAAGGGCGACGGGTGGTATTCCGTTTGAGGCCGCAGTCCGGCGGTTCGGGTTGGCTTCGAGGGGCGGGCGATCAGACGATACGCCCGCCCTTTTCCCATCCGGCGGGCTCGCGCCGATTTCGGTAAACTTCCGAAAATCATGTGCGCCACCCCGGTATCACCCCCGCAAATTTCACCCGACCCCGCATTGGCGGAGCCGGCTTCCCCGTCGAATCTCGCGCCGGCTGCGCCGATCGTGCTGTGCTGGCGCGGCCTCGAGCCTTACGAGGCGAGCTTCGACGCGATGCGCGCATTCACCGCCGCCCGCACCGCCGACACGCTGGACGAGATCTGGCTGGTCGAGCATCCGCCCGTCTTCACGCTGGGGCAGGCGGGCAAGCCGGAACACCTGCTCGTGGCCGACAGCGGCATTCCGCTCGTGCAGATCGACCGCGGCGGCCAGATCACCTATCACGGTCCCGGCCAGGTGGTGGCCTATCTGCTGCTCGACCTCCGGCGCCGCAAGCTGATGGTGCGCGAACTGGTCGAGCTCATCGAGGAGGCCGTGATCGAAACGCTGGCGGCGTATAATCTCGCGGGTGCGCGCAAAGCCGGCGCGCCCGGAATTTACGTGCCAGAAGGTACAGCCGCGGGTGCAGTAGCGGGTACAGCAGCGAGCGCCGCCCACGTGGGCGCCAAAGTCGCCGCGCTTGGCCTCAAGATCCGCAACGGCTGCAGCTATCACGGCGTGAGCCTGAACGTGTCGATGGATCTGAACCCGTTCCTCGCGATCAATCCGTGTGGCTACGCGGGCCTCGAAACCGTCGATATGGCTACGCTCGGCGTCAGCGCGAGCTGGCAGGACGTGGCCGCCACGCTCGCCGCGCGGCTCGAGGCGAACCTCGCGGCGCACGCTGCTCGCCATGCGGCGCAGCAGGCAAAGGACACAGGCGCGAGTCTCGCGCCCACGCTTTCGGTGGCCGAAGCGGCCGCCGCAGACCCGGCAGCCGAAGCGGCTCCACCGGACCCGGCCGCAGCGCGGCCAGAAGGCGGGCAACCGCCGCAACCGCAGGCCGACGCCGTACTGACGGCCGGCGGCCTGACTGGATCGACAGAATGAGTGACGCAATCACGAACGCAGGCGCCCCCGAGGCCGTCCCCTACGACGCCACCGCGAAGCAGAAAGCACAGGCCAAGACCTCGCGCATTCCGATCAAGGTCATTCCGATCGAGAAGCTCAAGAAGCCGGAATGGATCCGCGTGAAGGCGGCCACCGGCAATTCGCGCTTCTACGAAATCAAGAACATCCTGCGCGAGCACAACCTGCATACGGTGTGCGAAGAAGCGAGCTGCCCGAACATCGGCGAATGCTTCGGCAAGGGCACCGCCACGTTCATGATCATGGGCGACAAGTGCACGCGCCGCTGCCCGTTCTGCGACGTGGGCCACGGCCGCCCCGATCCGCTCGACCCGAACGAGCCCGCGAACCTCGCGCGCACCATCGGCGCACTCAAGCTCAAATACGTCGTGATCACGAGCGTGGACCGCGACGATCTGCGTGACGGCGGCGCCGGCCATTTCGTGGAGTGCATCCGCCAGGTGCGCGAGCAGTCGCCGGACACGCGCATCGAGATCCTCACGCCCGACTTCCGCGGCCGTCTGGACCGCGCGCTGGAGATTCTCAACGCCGCGCCGCCCGACGTGATGAACCACAACCTCGAAACGGTGCCGCGCCTCTACAAGGAAGCGCGCCCGGGTTCGGACTACGCGCACTCGCTCAAGCTGCTCAAGGACTTCAAGGCGCTGCATCCCGAGGTCGCGACGAAATCGGGCCTGATGGTGGGCCTCGGCGAAACCGAGGAAGAGATTCTCCAGGTGATGCGCGACCTGCGCGCGCACGACGTGGACATGCTGACCATCGGCCAGTATCTCCAGCCTTCGGAGCACCACCTGCCGGTGCGCGCCTACGTGCATCCCGACACCTTCAAGATGTACGAGGAAGAGGCCTACAAGATGGGCTTCACGCATGCCGCCGTCGGCGCCATGGTGCGCTCGAGCTACCACGCCGATCTGCAGGCGCACGGCGCAGGCGTGGTCTGATCGAAAGGGGCGGCGTAAGCCGCCCGGAGCGGCATTGAAAGCCCGCTTGAAGCTTCGGGTCGGACACCGGCCGCCAATGCGGTTCATCCCGCGAAAAGCCCGCTAAATGCGGGCTTTTTTGCGCCTATGCACGAGGCGTTTGCGGTGCACGATACGGGCATCCGCCTGCCGCGCCCGCTTTTCCACTGCAGCGCAAAAAGCAATGCCCGAGCGGCCTCATTAGCTATCGCGGATAAATTAGAACCGGTTGCCGCCAGACTCCCTATAGTCGGGTTCTTCTTCTTTCCATCGAACATCCTTCGGAGTCTGTACAGATGAAACGCGCCTTTGCCTCGTCGCCGATCAAGCGTTCTTTCGCGCGACCCCTCGCGACCTCGCTGGCGCTTGCCGCCGCGCTGGCGTGCGCGTTCGGCGCGAACGCCGCGCAGGCCGCCGACAGCGATCAGCACGAAGTCGTGATCGCCTATCAGGACATGGTGGTGCCGTGGCGCTACGCGCAGGCGACGGGAGAAGTGGAGAAGGAAACCGGCTACAAGGTCACCTACCGCAAGCTCGCGGGCGGCGCCGACGTGATCCGCGCGCTCGCCTCGGGCTCGGTGCAACTGGGCGAAGCGGGATCGAGCCCGATTGCTGCGGGCCTCTCCCAGGGGCTCGACATCTCGCTCTTCTGGATTCTCGACAACATCAACGACGCCGAAGCCCTCGTGGCGCGCGACGGTTCGGGCGTGACGAGCGTGGCGGGCCTGAAGGGCAAGACGATCGGCGTGCCCTACGTTTCGACCTCGCACTTCCATACGCTGGTGGCGCTCCAGAACGCGGGCGTCAATCCCGCCGACGTGAAGATCGTGAATCTGCGTCCGCCTGAAGTCGCGGCGGCCTGGCAGCGCGGCGACATCGACGCCACCTACATCTGGGATCCGGTGCTCGCGCAGGTGAAGAAGAACGGCCACGTGCTGATTACCTCGGGGCAGGTGGCGAAGGCCACGGGTAAGGCGACCTTCGACGGCTTCGTGGTCGATCGCCGCTTCGCGAAGGACAACGCCGACTTCGTCGAGAAGTTCGTGAAGGTGCTGGCTGCCGCCGACGCCGACTACAGCGCGCATCGCAGCGCGTGGAACGCCGCTTCGCCGCAGGTGCAGGCGGTGGCGAAGGAGTCGGGCGCGAATGCCGGGGACGTGCCCGCGAGCCTCGCGCTCTACGCGTTCCCGACGCCCGCCGAGCAGGCCTCGAAGACGTGGCTGGGCGGCGGCGCCCAGTCGGGTGCGGCGCAGTCGCTGCTCGCCACCGCGACCTTCCTCAAGGCGCAGGGGACGATCCAGAACGTGCTGCCCGACTATTCGGTGGGCGTCGATCCGCAGTACGTTCAGCGTGCTTCTCCGCATTGAAGCGGCGCACTGAACCGGCGAATCTAACCGGCTAACCGGCGCATCGAATCCCCGCACTGAGCCGCATCGCTTGACCCTTGCAGGAAGGCCGCACCATGAGCACGCTTGAAATCCGCAACCTGAGCGTCGTCTATGAAGGCGCGACGCGCGGCGCGCCCGCCAACGTCGCGCTCGCCAACGTCGATCTCGACGTGGCGAGCGGCGAGTTCGTCGTGGCGCTGGGCGCGTCGGGCTGCGGCAAGACCACGCTGCTCAACTGCATCGCGGGCTTCATCCAGCCCGCCCAGGGCGAAGTGCGCGTGAATGGGGCGCGCGTGACGGAACCGGGCGCCGACCGCGGCGTGGTGTTCCAGAAGCATGCGCTGATGCCGTGGCTCGACGTGCTCGAAAACGTCGCGCTCGGGTTGCGCTTTCAGGGCGTGCCGAAGGCCGAACGCGAGCGCGTGGCGCGCGAGCAGCTCGCGCTGGTGGGGCTCGAGCAGCACGCGCGCTCGCGCGTGTATGCGCTCTCGGGCGGCATGCAGCAGCGCGTGGGCCTCGCACGCGCGCTCGCGAGCGATCCGCAGATGCTGCTGATGGACGAGCCGATGGGCGCGCTCGACGCCATGACGCGCGAATCGATTCAGGAGCTCGTGCTCGACGTCTGGGGCCGCACGAAGAAGACGGTGTTCTTCATCACGCACGATGTGGAGGAGGCGCTTTTTCTCGCCACCCGCGTGGTGGTGATGACGCCGGGCCCGGGTCGCATCGAGCACGAATACGCGCTGCCGTTCGCGCGGCGCTATCTGCAGACGCGCGATGCGCGGGCGGTGAAGTCTTCGCCGGAATTCATCGCGTGGCGCGAGCGGCTGATTCATCTGCTGCATGCGCGCGCGAGCGAGCCGGCGGTGTCGCATGCATTGGAGGAGGTCGCGGCAAGCGCCGAAGCGCCCACTGCGATCGGGAGGGGGATGCCATGAGCGTTCCGCAGGAATCGTTGCACGAGGTCGCGCTGAAGGCGCATGTTTCCCCCGCGGAGGGCGCGCGCGGCGTGTCCCAGGTGCCCGAGGCGCCCGACGTGTCGTCGAGCGCCAAGGTCTGGCGCATGCCCGGCGAAGGGCCCACGGCGGCGCTTTCCGCGACGTCGGTCGCGGGTCTCGCCTTGCTCTGGTGGCTCGCCACCCATCTGCACTGGCTGCCGCCGCTTTTTCTGCCGACACCCGAAGCCGTCTGGCAAGCTTTCGTCGATGCGTGCCACGGGCGCATTCAGGGCGGCCTGCCGCTCTCCGAGCATCTCGCCTGGAGCGCGCTGCGCGTGTTCGGCGCGTTTGCGCTCGCGGCCGTGACCGCGATTCCGGTCGGCATCCTGATGGGCGTTTCGCGCGTCGCGCGCGGGCTGCTCGATCCGCCGCTGGAGTTCTACCGGCCGCTGCCGCCGCTCGCGTACCTGCCGCTCGTCGTGATCTGGTTCGGCATCGACGAGACCGCGAAGATCGTCGTGATCTGGCTGGCCTGCTTCGCCCCCATCGCCATGGCGGCGCGCGCAGGGGCGCGCAGCGCCACGGTCGAGCAGATTCGCGCCGCGAGTTCGCTCGGCGGCAGCTTCTGGCAGATCGTGCGCTTCGTCGTGCTGCCGGCCGCGCTGCCCGAGATTCTCACCGGCCTGCGCATCGCCATCGGCTTCGGCTGGACCACGCTCGTCGCCGCCGAAATGGTCGCGGCCACGGCGGGTCTCGGCCAGATGGTGCTCAACGCGTCGAGCTTCCTGCGCACCGACGTCGTCGTGATGGGCATCGTGCTGATCGGCCTCATCGCCTGGGGCTTCGATCTCGGCATGCGCGCGCTGGAGCGGCGGCTCGTGCCGTGGAAGGGGCGCGGCTAAGGCGCTGCTCTTCGCTTTGTCCTTCCTGCCAGGGGCGCTTTCCGGCGCTCTCTTTTCCAGGGCCACGGCTAACCCGTGGCCCTGGTTATTCCGGAAACCCGGACGCCCGCCGTCGCGCTTTCTGGAAATCCAGACTTCCTCACCGTTCGAAAACCCGAAAATCCTTGTAAATCAAGGCTTCCGGCACACGATGCCGCTGGCATCAACCTTGCAAAAAGGGGTTCACGGCCACCCAGGTCCGACAACTACAGCAAGGAGACAGCCGATGTCCATTACCCCCTCCCGGTTTCGCTGATTCCCCCGTTCTGTCGCGGCCCGCGCCGCGCGGCGGTTGCCCGGATCGTGCATCCGCGCCGCCTGCCTGCGCCCGGCCATCGTCTTACTTTCAGATTCAGGAAAGATCGTGAAGAAACCCCTCCACAAAGTCCTCTACGTCCAGGTGATCGTCGCGATCGTCGTGGGCGTCATCCTCGGCCACTACTCGCCGGCGCTCGCCATCGACATGAAGCCGCTCGGCGACGGCTTCATCAAGCTCATCAAGATGGTGATCGGCCCCATCATCTTCTGTACCGTCGTGACCGGCATCGCCGGCATGGAGGACATGAAGAAGGTGGGCCGCGTGGGCGGCAAGGCGCTGCTCTACTTCGAGATCGTCTCGACCTTCGCGCTGGTGTTCGGCCTGATCGCCACCCATGTGCTCAAACCGGGCGCGGGCTTTAACGTCGACGTGAAGACGCTCGACGCGAAAGCGGTCGCTTCGTTCGCGGAGAAGGCGCACGGCCAGAGCACGGTGGACTTCTTCATGCACATCATTCCGGACACGCTGTTCTCGGCCTTCGCGCAAGGCGAGATCCTGCAGATCCTGCTGATCGCGATGCTGTTCGGCGCCGTGCTCGCACAGATCGGCGAGCGTGGGCGGGTGGTGACGGAGTTCATCGAAGGCGTTTCGGGCGTGCTGTTCGGCATCGTCAAGATCATCACGAAGCTCGCGCCCATCGGCGCGTTCGGCGCGATGGCGTTCACCATCGGCAAGTACGGCGTGGGCTCGCTCATCCCCATGCTCAAGCTGATCGGCACGTTCTATCTGACCTCGGTGCTGTTCGTGCTGATCGTGCTCGGTGCGATTGCGCGCTACGTGGGCTTCTCAATCGTGCGCTTCGTGTCGTACATCAAGGAAGAGCTGCTGATCGTGCTCGGCACGAGTTCGTCGGAGTCGGCGTTGCCGCAGTTGATGCAGAAGCTCGAGCGTCTCGGCTGCTCGCGTTCGGTGGTCGGCCTCGTGGTCCCGACGGGCTACTCGTTCAACCTCGACGGCACCAACATCTACATGACGATGGCAGTGCTCTTCATCGCCCAGGCCACCAACACCGACCTCACGCTCGCCCAGCAGCTCACGCTGCTCGCGGTGACGATGCTCACCTCGAAGGGTGCGAGCGGCGTGACAGGCGCGGGTTTCATCACCCTCGCGGCGACGCTTGCCGTGGTGCCCACGATTCCGCTCTCGGGCATGGTGCTGATTCTTGGCATCGACCGCTTCATGAGCGAGTGCCGGGCGCTCACCAACATCGTCGGCAACGGCGTGGCCACGGTGGTCGTTTCCGCCTGGGAGAAGGAACTCGACCGCGAGAAGCTGCGCGCCGTGCTGGCGGGCGAGGTCGAAGTAAAGGAAGGCGCGGGCGCTTGAGCGAGTGCCCGGCTGCGCGCGGGATGCCTCCTGTGCCCCGCGCGCCGTCCCCGCTTGTTGCGGCTTCCCTCCGCCGCCCGGCAGTGCGTCGTTCCCCTGCGGCGCGCTGCTTTTTTTCTCCGGCGTTTTGCCCGCTACGGGTGGCGCCATGCGCTGCCGCCGCGGCCGAAGCCGCGGCGCGCCGGGCGTGTGCCACAATCACTCCATCCCGTTCGATTTACCGGAAGCCGCTCTCGTGACGCGCCGCCTGCTCATCCTCCTCGTGCTCGCCGCCGGGCTTGCTGCGGTTTGCGCACTCACGTGGACGCTCGCCTGGAAGAGCGGCATCGACTCGCTGCGCCGCGACGCGGCCGTGCGCGGCGACCGCACCACGGCCGCGCTCAAGAGCACGCTGGAGCGCTACGAATCGCTGCCCTATATCGTGGGCGAACATCCGCTCGTGCAGGACGTGCTCGCGAACCCGAAGCGCGAGTGGGTGCTGGCGGCCAACCGCTACCTCGAAGACGTCAACCGCCACGCGCGCGCGACCACGACCTACATCATCGGCGCAGACGGCGAATGCATCGCAGCCAGCAACTGGCGCGACCCGGACAGCTTTGTCGGCGTGCAGTACCGTTTCCGGCCTTATTTCATCGATGCGGCGAGGGGCGGCGTCGGCCGCTTCTTCGCCATCGGTACCATTTCGCACGATCCCGGCTACTACCTCTCGCAGCCGGTGCGTCGCGACGGCAAGATCGTCGGCGTGGTGGTGGTCAAGCTCAATCTCGAATGGTTTCCGGGCACCGATTCCACCGAGCCGCTTCTCGTCACCGACGATCACGGCGTGATCTTCCTTTCCTCGGTGCCGGCCTGGAAGTACCGCACCGTGCGCCCGCTGCCCGCCGATATCCTCGCCTCGATCGACCAGACCCAGCAGTACGCGCGCCAGACCATCGCGCCGTTGCCCACGCACGTCGAGCGCGTGCTGGAGGGCGACGCCGACATCGTGCGCATCGGCAGCGGCATTCGCGCGCCGCGCTATCTGGAAACGCGCCGCGCGCTGGGCGAGCCGGACTGGCAGCTCGTGACGATGTCGCCGGTGGGCCCCGTGGTCGGCGCGGCGCGCAGCGTGACGGTCATGACGGGGTTCGGCTATGTCTCGCTGTGCCTGCTCGGCTTCTACTGGCGGCAGCGCCGCGCGCGCGTGAACGAGGTGATGAAGAGCCGCGCGATGCTGCAGAAGGCCTATGCGATGCTCAACGAACGCGTGGCCGAGCGCACCGCCGATCTCTCGCAGGCCAACGAACAGTTGCAGCGCGAAGTGCACGAGCGCGCGCGTGCCGAAGCCGAATTGCGCGCCGCGCAGGACGAACTGATCCAGGCCAGCAAGCTGGCCGCGCTCGGCCAGATGGCGGCGGGCATCACGCACGAACTCAACCAGCCGCTCGCGGCGCTGCGCAGCTTCTCGGACAACACGCGCGTGTTTCTGGAGCGCGGCCAGTACGAGGTCGCGCACGAGAACCTGGAGGCGATCGGCTCGCTCACCGAGCGCATGGGCAAAATCGTCAACCAGCTCAAGCTCTTCGTGGGACGGGCGCGACCGCGCAGCCTGCGTTCGCCGGTGGCGGGCGCCTTGCGCAATGCGCTCGCGCTGCTCGGCAAGCGGCTTGCGGGCGTGAGCGTGACGCTCACGCTCACCGACCGCATTGACGATCCCGATACCGCCGACACGGTCAGCATCGCCTTCGATCCGCAGCGCGCCTATGCCGATCTGGTGGCGCAATGCGACGACCTGCGGCTCGAACAGGTGCTCATCAACCTGATCGGCAACGCGCTCGATGCCGTCGCCGACGTGCCGGCGCCGGGCATTGCGATCGACATCGAGGTGCAGGCCGCGACGCTTGCGATCAGCGTGCGCGACAACGGCCCCGGCATTCCCGATGACGTGATGCCGCGCCTCTTCGAGCCGTTCTTCACCACGAAGGAGATGGGGCAGGGAATGGGGCTCGGGCTGGCGATCTCGTCGTCGATCGCGCGCGACTGCGGCGGCTCGCTCGCCGCGCAAAACGAACCCGGCGGCGGCGCCCGCTTCGTGCTGACACTGCGCCGCGCGCAGGTGAGCGCGGCGCGCGTGCCGGCCGCCGATGTCTGAACCGATGAATCAGGATAGCGAACCAACATGGTGACTCAACACGCCGGCCGGGTGTTCTATATCGAGGACGACGAACTGGTGCGGCGCGCGGGCGTGCAGAGCCTGCAACTGGCCGGCTTCGACGCCGCCGGCTTCGCCACGGCCGAAGCCGCGCTGCCCTTGATCGGCGCCGAATTCGCGGGCGTCGTGGTGAGCGACATCCGCCTGCCGGGCGCAAGCGGCCTCGAACTGCTCGCGCAATGCCACGAACGCGCGCCCGACGTGCCCGTGATTCTCGTCACCGGCCACGGCGACATTTCGATGGCCGTGCAGGCGATGCGCGACGGCGCCTACGACTTCATCGAAAAGCCCTTCGCCGCGGAACGCCTGACCGAAACCGTGCGCCGCGCGCTGGAGCGCCGCATGCTGGTGCTCGAAAACCTCGCGCTGCGCCGCGAGCTGGCGGGCCAGAATCCGCTCGCGCCGCGCATCATCGGCCGGAGCCCGGCCATCGAGCAGGTGCGCCGCCTGATTGCGAACGTCGCGCCCACGGACGCCGCCGTGCTCATCAACGGCGACACGGGCGCGGGCAAGGAGCTGATCGCGCGCAGCCTGCATGAACTTTCGCCGCGCCGCGACCGGCCGTTCGTCGCCGTGAACTGCGGGGCGCTGCCGGAGCCGATGTTCGAATCGGAGATGTTCGGCTTCGAGGCGGGCGCTTTCACGGGGGCCACCAAACGCCGGATCGGCAAGCTCGAACACGCCGCGGGCGGCACGCTCTTTCTCGACGAAATCGAGAGCATGCCGCTCTCGCTCCAGGTGAAGCTTTTGCGCGTGCTGCAGGACGGCGTGCTCGAGCGGCTGGGATCGAACCAGCCGGTGCGCGTGGATTTGCGCGTGGTGGCGGCGGCCAAGGGCGACATGAGCGAGCACGTGGCGGCCGGCACGTTCCGGCGCGATCTGCTGTACCGGCTCAACGTGGTGACGATCGCGCTGCCGCCGCTCGCCGAGCGCCGCGAAGATATCGTGCCGCTCTTCGAGCATTTCCTGCTCGACGCGGCCGTGCGCTACCAGCGTCCCGCGCCGCTCCTCACCGAGCGCGACCGCATGCGTCTTGCGCAGCGCGACTGGCCGGGCAACGTGCGCGAATTGCGCAATGCGGCCGACCGCTACGTGCTCGGGATTCCCGACGATGCCGCCGCGCCCGCGGACGGCAGCGGAGCGGCGCCGCAGCCGCTCAAGGAACGCGTGGAGCAATACGAGCGCGCGCTGATCGCGGACGCGCTCGCGCAGACGGGCGGCGCCGTCGCGCAGGCCGCCGAGCAGTTGCAGATGGCGAAGGCGACGCTCTACGAAAAGATCCGCCGCTATGGGCTTGTCGTGCGCGCGGATCAGGATGCGCGCGGCTGAAAAGCAAAACGGCAGCGGGTCATTCCGCTGCCGTTTCGTGGGGGCGCCGCGCTGCGATCAGGTCGCGAGCGCTTTTTGCAGCAACTGATCGAGTTCGGCGAACTGCGGCTCGCCCACATAACGCTTGAGGATCTTGCCGTTGCGATCGACGACGAAAGTGGTGGGCGTGAGCTGCACGTTGCCGAACTGCTTCGCGGCCGATCCGTCGTCCATGGCCACCTTGAACGGCAGCTGACGCGTTTGCGCGTAGTTCGCGACGTACATGGGCGCGTCGTAGTTCATCGCCACCGCTACGAATTCGAGCCCGTCGCCCTTGAAGCGGTTATACGTCTGGACCATTTGCGGCATCTCCTGCATGCAGGTGGTGCAGCTCGTCGCCCAGAAGTTGATGAGATAGACCTTGCCCTTCAGGTCGGCGGTCGAGATCTTCTGGCCCGAGAGCAGCGTGAAGGTCGCGTCCGGGACGCGCTGCTGGCTGCCGAAGAAGGCGAAGTAGCCGGCCACGGCCAGCGCGACGACCACGATCGCCGCGGCGATGCGGGGGATCGGGCCCTTGCGGGGCGCTTTCGGGGGAGTTTGGGATGCAGCGGTCATGGGCAGAACCTCGGACGCCAGGCGGCGAATCGGAAGTATTCTAGCGCCGAATGTCCCGGCATAGCGTTTGGCGGGCGCTATGTCCGGAACTGGCGGCGGATAATGTCGCGTTCCTTTCACCGAGGCTGCCGCGCTTCATGCTCCCGACCGCTTTTCGAAAGCTTCGCGTTTCGCCCGTCCGCATGTTCCGTCCCCGTTCTGCTCGCGGGCTGCTGCCGCGCGCCGTTGCGTCGGCTGGGTTCGTGGCCTTGCTGGCGGCGGCGTTGTCCGCCTGTTCGCCGGACTACAACTGGCGCACGGTCACGAACAACACGAGCGGCTACAGCGTCGATCTGCCGGCGAAACCGGGTTCCGACCAGCGCGACGTCGACGTGGACGGCACGCCCATGCGCATGCGCATGCAGACGGTTGAAGTGGACGGCGCCGTGTTCGTGGTCGGCACGCTCGACTTGCCGGACGCCCAGCCCGCGACGCAGCGGGCCGCGATCGCTTTTCTGCGCGATGGCCTTGCTCGCAATGTCGGCGTGCCGCCCGAGACGCATGAGGTCGCCGTGCCGCTCGTGGGAGGCGGCTCGGTCGATGGTATCGAGATGCAGCTCACGGGCAAGGCAGGATCGTCCGCAGAGAGGGCGGAGCCGCGCACGATCCACGCGCGTCTCGTCGCGAAGGGCGCACACGCTTACCAGGTGGCGATCGTCGGACGCTCGGAGCCGCCGGTCGAGCAGGTCGACCAGTTCTTCCAGTCGTTTCGGCTCTATTGAGGATCCGTGTTGAATGCCTTGTTTGGCGGGAGGCTGCGGGCAGGACTGAAGGTTCCACTCCAGGTTTTTGCGCTAATGCCCGGATTTGATTGAGGGTTTACGGGTTACCCACAGATGCTGTGGGTAACTTTGTGGAAAAAGCAGGAGAACTGGCCGGGCAGGGCCGCGCTGTGGGCTTTTTGTTAGTTTGCACGGGTTCCTGGCAGTTTATAAAATTCAATTGAATCAATGGCTTGAAAAAATTCGTTCGCGTGGATGCCGGTTGTTCACAGTTCGCGCGCCAATACGGAGCAGTGTGCATAAGTCAAGTCTTGACGTCTCAATTTTGACGCGGTGGTGACTTGCGAGCGAGACCCTAGCGGTCCGCGAATACCCGCCGGTACTGAATGGCTTCCGCGATATGGGCGGCGGCGGGCATCGCCGAGCCGGCCAGATCGGCGATGGTGCGCGCGACCTTGAGCACGCGGTAGTAGGCGCGTGCCGACCAGCCGAAACGCTCGCCTGCTTCGCGCAGCAGCGTTTCGCCCGCCGTGTCGGGGCAGCAGACGGCGTCGGTATCGCGACCGCTCAGTTCACGATTGGTTTTGCCCTGGCGCGCCAGTTGCCGTTCGCGCGCCGCGCGCACGCGTGCGGCGACGGCGGTGCTGCGTTCGCCGGGGGCCTGGGCGCGGGATGCGAGTTCGGCGGTCGGCAACGCGGGAATCTCGATCTGGATGTCGATGCGGTCGAGCAGGGGGCCGGAGAGCTTGCGCAGATAGCGCGCAGCGCTCTCGGGCGTGCATCGGCAGCGGCCCGATGGATCGCCGCGCCAGCCGCACGGACAGGGGTTCATGGCCGCCACCAGCTGGCACGCTGCCGGGAAGTCGGTTTGCCACGCGGCGCGCGAGATCGTGATGGCCCCCGCTTCGAGCGGTTCGCGCAAAGTCTCCAGCACGTGGCGGTCGAATTCCGGGAGCTCGTCGAGGAACAGCACGCCCAGATGCGCGAGGGTGATTTCGCCGGGCTGGGGCGGATTGCGTCCGCCGATCAGCGCTGCCGCGCTCGACGAATGATGGGGTGCGCGAAATGGCCGCTGCCGCCAGTGCTGCGGCGAGAACCCGATCGGGCTGGCGGAGAGGAGTGCGGCCGAGGCGAGCGCTTCGTCGTCGGTCATGGGCGGCAGGAGACCCGGCAGGCGCGCGGCGAGCATCGACTTGCCCGCGCCGGGCGGCCCGACCATCAGCAGGTGATGACCACCCGCGGCGGCGACTTCGAGTGCGCGCCGTGCGCCGCGCTGGCCAATGACATCGGCCATATCCGGTATAGATGCCGTGCCGCCGGCGGCGCCGGCGTCCAGCCCGCAGGCGCGCACCGGCGCGAGCCGGGCGCCTTCCTCGCCGGCGAGATGCGCGCACAGCGAGCGCAGGTCGGCGGCGCCGAACACATCGACGCCCGGCACGAGCGCCGCTTCGGCTGCGTTTTCCGCCGGCAGGTAGAGCTCGGGCGTGTGAGACCCCGGAGTAGCCGCATCGTGTTGTCCGCGGGCGGTGCCGCATGCCATCGCGAAGGCGCCGCGCATCGGCCGCACGGCGCCGGTGAGCGAGAGCTCGCCCGCGAATTCGCGCTGGCCGAGCGAGGCCACGGGAATCTGCCCGCTGGCGGCGAGGATGCCGAGCGCGATGGGCAGGTCGAATCGTCCGGACTCCTTGGGCAAGTCGGCGGGCGCGAGATTGACGGTGATGCGGCGCACGGGGAAATCGAAGCCGCAGTTCGAGAGCGCGGCGCGTACGCGCTCGCGGCTTTCGCGGACTTCGAGATCGGGCAGGCCGACGATGGAAAACGAAGGCAGCCCGTTGGCGAGATGAACTTCGACGGTGACTTCCGGCGCGCGGCCAGCAGCCGGCGCGCGGCTGCGCACCACGGCAAGCGACATGGGATTCTCCGAAGGACGGCGCCGTCGAACGTGAGCGTTCGTGATGCGCCAGGCTGGTGAGGCTCGTGCCCCTTTACGGTTCCATTGCGGTCGAGCTACGACTCGCTTGCAGTGGCTGCGCAGTCAATGATCAGGACGACTGGCCAGTCACGGGCAG
Source organism: Paraburkholderia sp. J12 (assembly GCF_905220215.1). Lineage (NCBI taxonomy): Bacteria > Pseudomonadati > Pseudomonadota > Betaproteobacteria > Burkholderiales > Burkholderiaceae > Paraburkholderia > Paraburkholderia sp. J12. Next base: position 279,144 of record NZ_CAJMZC010000002.1, on the reverse strand, counting down.
CTTCTGCTCCAGTTCGGCCACGCGGCGCTCCAGTTCTTCGAGACGCTGGCGCGTGCGCACGAGCACCTGCGTCTGCGCGTCGAATTCCTCGCGCGTCACGAGTTCCAGCTTCGAAAAGCCTTGCGAGAGCATTGCGCGCACGTTGCGCTCGACGTCGCGCGCGGGCGAATTCTTGAGGAGTTCGCTCACGCGATTTTGCAGATCATTGAATACGTCGTTCGGTTGTTTCATTCGATTCCCCTTCTCTGCACAAAAAATGTGCATGTTTCGTTTCGTCTGTGCCTCGCACCCTGTCATGAACGAACTTGGTGCGTCGGCGTGGAGCCGCTGGCGCTCATGAGCGCATCTGGTGCGTGCTGTCATGAAGCGCACACCTGTGTTGCCCGGCGCACGGCGAAAAGCCGCGCGCCGCTTCACGGCCGCCCGTTGCGCGGTCTTCCGGCGATGCCTTCGGGCCACAGAGCCTGAAGACACTCTAGCAACCTTCCCTACGCCACGCCACCGCCCGCGCGCCGCGTTGGCCATCCGGCCAGGCCCCGCAGGCCGGGGCTGCCGGCTTGCGGACCGGCATTGTCTCCGCCGTGCGCGATTCCTGCATCGAAGCCGGCCGGCGTCGGCGTCATGCAGATTGGCACGGGTGTTGCTAATACTGCCCCGCGCACCGAACAGCGGTTGGCTCGCGGTGCGCCGGCTGCGCGTGACCCGTCCATCCGGCGCCCGTTGCATATGCGAATAAAGGGATGAAGCAACCACAGCGAGGACTACATGAAACTTATTACAGCAATCATCAAGCCGTTCAAGCTCGATGAGGCGCGCGAGGCGTTGTCGGCCATTGGCGTCTCGGGGATTACCGTGACCGAGGTGAAGGGGTTTGGTCGCCAGAAGGGCCACACGGAGCTGTACCGCGGCGCGGAGTATGTCGTCGATTTCCTCCCCAAGGTGAAGATCGAGGCCGCCGTGTCCGACGACATCGTGGAGCAGGCCATCGAGGCCATCGAACGCGCAGCCCGCACGGGCAAGATCGGCGACGGAAAGATTTTCGTCACGCCGATCGAACAAGTGATCCGCATCCGCACCGGCGAGACCGGCGCAGACGCCTTGTGATCGCCCTGTGACCATACCTTCAGTGCATGGGACCAGAGCAAGTCGCTAAAGCGACACCTCTGGCCGACAAAGAGAGACAAGAGGAAACCGAGATGCGCAAACTTTTGATGTCCTTGCTGATGGCCGGCTCGCTGCTGGCCGGCGGCGTCGGCGCCGCGCTGGCCGACGACGCGTCCGCGCCCGCCGCTGCGTCGGCGCCCACCGCCGCGGCGTCCGCTCCGGACGCTTCCGCGGCTGCCCCGGCAACGGCCGCCGCCGCCGACTCGTCGGCAGCCAGCGCCGCCGCGCCTGCGGCCAGCGCCCCCGCCGATGCATCGGCCGCCGCCGCACCGGCCGCGCCGACCGCACCGTTCTCCGTCGATGCCTCGAAGATCAACTCCGGCGACACCGCCTGGATGCTGACCTCCACCGCGCTCGTGCTGTTCATGACGATCCCGGGCCTCGCGCTCTTCTACGGCGGCATGGTCCGCAAGAAGAACGTGCTCGCGACGCTCATGCAGAGCTTCGCGATCACCTGCGTCGTCACGGTGATCTGGACGGTGGTGGGCTACTCGCTCGCGTTCACGCCGGGCGGCTCGTTCATCGGCGGCTTCTCGCGCGTCTTCCTCGCCGGCATGAACTACATCCACGGCGACAAGGGCGTGACGCTCACCGTGAGCCACCTCGCGCCGACCATTCCGGAGACCGTGTACTTCGTCTATCAGATGACGTTCGCGATCATCACGCCGGCGCTCATCACGGGTGCGTTCGCCGACCGCATGAAGTTCTCGTCGATGCTCGTGTTCATGTCGCTGTGGTCGATCATCGTCTACTCGCCGATCGCGCACATGGTCTGGGAACCGACCGGCTGGCTCGCCGCCGCAGGCATCCTCGACTTCGCAGGCGGCACGGTCGTGCACATCAACGCCGGTATCGCCGGTCTCATGTGCTGTCTCGTGCTCGGCAAGCGGGTCGGTTATGGCCGCGAAGTGATGGCTCCGCACAACCTCACGCTCACGCTGATCGGTGCTGCGATGCTGTGGGTGGGCTGGTTCGGCTTCAACGCGGGTTCGGCAGTCGCAGCTGACGGCCGTGCCGGCTTCGCGATGCTCACGACGCAAATCGCCACCGCCTGTGCCGCACTCGGCTGGATGTTCGCCGAATGGATCTTCAAGGGCAAGCCGTCGGTGCTCGGTATCGCTTCGGGCGCTGTCGCCGGCCTCGTGGCGATCACGCCGGCTTCCGGTTTCGTCGGTGTGTCGGGTTCGATCGTGATCGGCGTCGCGGCAGGCGTGATCTGCTTCTGGTCGGCCACGTGGCTCAAGGGCAAGCTCGGCTACGACGACTCGCTCGACTGCTTCGGCGTGCACGGCATCGGCGGCATCGTCGGCGCGATCCTGACCGGCGTGTTCGCGGTCAAGGACATCAGCGGCCAGGACGCCAGCATCATCCTGCAATGCAAGGGCGTCCTCACGACCCTCATCTACAGCGGCGTGGTGAGCTTCGTCCTTCTGAAGGTCATCGACATGGTGATGGGCCTGCGCGTCACGGAAGAGGAAGAGCGCGAAGGTCTCGACGTGATCCTGCACGGCGAGCGTGTCGAATAAGCAGCATGAATCCGGACGCTTCCGGCTGCAGCCGGAAGCGTCTCTACGGGGTAAGCAGTTTTACAGCAGCGCAGCGAGTTGGGCCCGCCTTCATGGCGGGCCTTTTTCTTTTGGGCGCCGGAAAGCGGCGCGAAGGCGGCCGGCGGCTTTGGGGCGGCGAGCTCCGGGCGCCCCCATTGCGCATGCGGGCTCGCGCGGTCCAGAATGGGACGAGAGGCGCAAAGGCGGCGAACGGGGTGGCGACACCCCGATTAACCCTGCGCCGCGTAAGGGAAAAGGCATCTTGTACCGCGCGGAATCGTCCCCAGATAGACTCCCGCTTTCCCTACAATCATTGCTTTAGTCCGCGAGTACGACTTTATGGTCCCGCATCTGGTTACGGCGTTGAACGGACCGCTCCTCGAACTGGAGCAGCGCATTCTCGACGCGACGCCGGCCATCGAACGCTGGTTCCGCCTGGAATGGCAGGAGCACACGCCGCCGTTCTACTGTTCGGTGGACCTGCGCAATGCCGGTTTCAAGCTCGCGCCGGTCGACACCAACCTCTTTCCCGGCGCCTTCAACTGTCTGCCGCAGGAGGTGCTGCCGCTCGCCGTGCAGGCCGCCATGGCCGCCATCGAGAAAATCTGTCCCGACGCCAAGAATCTGCTCGTGATTCCCGAGCAGCACACGCGCAACGCGTTCTATCTCGAAAATGTCGCGCGCCTCGCGACGATCATGCGCCAGGCGGGTCTGAACGTGCGCTTCGGCACGCTCGACGAGAACATCGCCGGGCCGGTCACGATCCCGCTCGCCGACGGCCAGAAGATCGTGCTCGAGCCGCTCGAGCGCTCGGCGCGCCGCGTGGGCCTGAAGAACTTCGACCCCTGCTCGATTCTTCTGAACAACGACCTGTCGGGCGGCATTCCGCCCGTGCTCGAAAACCTGCACGAGCAGTACGTGCTGCCGCCGCTGCATGCGGGTTGGGCGGTGCGCCGCAAGTCCACGCACTTCGCCTGTTATGACGACGTGGCGAAGAAGTTCGCGAAGATGGTCGGCGTGGATCCGTGGATGATCAACCCGTACTTCGCGCACGTGGAAGGCGTGGACTTCGAGGCGCGCACGGGCGAGGAAGCGCTCGCCACGGCCATCGACGCCGTGCTCAAGAAGATTGCGAAGAAGTACCGCGAGTACGGCATCACCGAAAAGCCCTACGTCGTCATCAAGTCCGACGCGGGCACCGACGGCCGCGGCGTGATGATGGTGCACGACGCTTCCGAGGTCGCCGCACTCACGCGGCGCGAACGTGCGAAGATGTCGGCGACGAAGGACGGCCTCGAAGTGCGCGACGTGATCGTGCAGGAGGGCGTCTATACGTTCGAGCGCATCGGCGAAGAGGTGGCCGAGCCCGTGGTGTACATGATCGACCGCTACGTGGTGGGCGGCTTCTACCGTGCGCACGGCAGCCGCGAGCGCGACCAGAACCTGAGCGCGCCCGGCATGCACTTCGTGCCGCTCGGCTTCGAGCACACGGCGCTCCCCGACACGCGCGCGAAGCCCGGCGCGGCGCCGCCCAACCGCTTCTACATGTACGGCGTGGTGGCGCGGCTCGGGCTGCTCGCGGCATCGGTCGAGCTGGAAAAGACCGATCCCGAGGCAATCCAGGTTTAATCGGGCTTAGTCAGGCTTAATCAGGCGGATCAGGCAGGCGGGGCAGGCAGCGCGCCTGCCTTTTTCACGCATTCTTCAGATAACGGATAACCCGCGCCCGCGAACCGGGCGCCGCAGGGACGACATGGACATTCTTTTCATCGCCGATCCGCTCGAGCGGTTCAAGATCTACAAGGACTCGACCTACGCGATGATGGCCGAGGCCGCGCGCCGCGGCCACACGCTCTACGCGTGCGAGCCGCAGCACCTTGCCTGGGTGAACGGCCGGGTGGAGGCGGACGTGCGGCGCTTCGAGATCGTCGGCGATCTGGCGGACCTGCATCGCGAGACGTGGTTCGTCGCGCAGAACGCATCGCGCGAGCTCACGGGTTTCGACGCGGTGGTGATGCGCAAGGATCCGCCCTTCGACATGGAGTACGTGACCTCCACCTGGCTGCTCGAGATTGCCGAGCGCGCGGGCGCGAAGATCTTCAACCGCCCGCAGTCGATCCGCGATCATTCGGAGAAGCTCGCGATCGGCGAATTCCCGCAGTTCGTGGCGCCCACGCTCGTCACGCGCAGCGCCGCGCGCCTGCGCGCGTTCCACGACGAGCACAAGGACGTGATTCTCAAGCCGCTCGACGGCATGGGCGGCATGGGCGTGTTCCGCGTGAAAGCGGACGGCATGAATCTCGGCTCCATCATCGAGATGCTGAGCCACGACGGCGCGCGCAGCGTGATGGCGCAGAAGTTCATCCCCGAGATCAAGGACGGCGACAAGCGCATTCTGCTGATCGGCGGCGAGCCGGTGCCGTTCTCGCTCGCGCGTATTCCGCAGGGCAACGAGGTGCGCGGCAACCTGGCCGCCGGGGGGCTCGGCCGCGCCCAGCCGCTCACCGCGCGCGACCTCGAGATCGCGCAGACGCTCGGGCCCGTGCTCGCCGCGCGCGGCCTGCTGCTGGTGGGGCTCGATGCGATCGGCGACTGGCTCACCGAGGTGAACGTCACCAGTCCGACGTGTTTTCGCGAGATCATGGAGCAGACGGGTTTCGACGTGGCGGCGATGTTCGTCGATGCGCTGGAGCGCGCGGCGGCTTGAATCGGCGCCGGGCGCCTGCATGTAAGGTACTGAAAGGCGTAGCAGGGGCGAGACAGTGCGGTCGCGGCGCGAGCAAAAGCTCCTCGCCCGCGCGAAAATGACCCTGCTACAATGCCGCGAGCCCGCGTTCCGGGCAGGCCGGCGGGCGCTCGACACGGCGTCTGCACGACGGCTACGCGGCGTGTGTTCCGACCCTGAAGGCTCGCGGCTGGCCTCGGGATCGGCCTTGCCGGACGCGATCTACAGGATCGGCCGGGCATTTAACCCGAGCCGTTTTTTGGCAGTCAAGCTGAAATGGCAGGCATTCTGATCATCGCGCACGCACCGCTGGCCACCGCGCTACGCGACTGCATCGCGCACATCTATGGCGGTTGTCCGGCGCGTGTCGGCGCGCTCGACGTCCTTCCCGACAGCGATCCCACCGAGGTCGTCCGACAGGCCAATGCGGAAATCGAGCGGCTGCGCGAGGAAAACGGCGCGCTGGTGCTCACCGACATGTTCGGCGCGACGCCTTCGAACATCGCTTCGCGCCTCGCGACGCAGCCCCAGGTGCGGGTGCTGGCGGGCGTGAACCTGCCGATGCTGGTGCGCGCCGTCTGCTATCGCACGACGCCGCTCGACACGCTCGTCGAGAAAGCGCTGGCCGGCGCGAGCAAGGGCATCCAGGCGATCGGCCCGGCCACGCCGCCCCCGTCGACCGAGTGTGCCTGCGCGCCCACGCCTTGCGCCGAAGCGGCCTCGGATTTCGCGGCAGGCAAGCTGAAACCGGCAGGGGTCTAGGCGTTGCGCTCACTGCGAAAGACCGACGCCCGAACCCGCCACCGTCCACGTCTCATTCCAACACCTAGATAGCGCCCGGATCGAACCTATGCTGCAACAAGAAACGACCATCGTGAACAAACTCGGCCTGCACGCGCGGGCGTCGGCGAAACTGACCCAGCTGGCCGGCAACTATCAGTCTGAAATCTGGATGAGCCGCAACGGCCGCCGCATCAACGCGAAGAGCATCATGGGCGTGATGATGCTGGCCGCGGGCATCGGCAGTACGGTGGTGATCGAAACGGAAGGCCCGGACGAGGCCGATGCCATGAGCGCACTCCTGAAGCTGATCGCCGACAAGTTCGGCGAAGGGCAGTGACCGGCGCGTTTCGTCGCCGTCGTCACCGGATGCAGGAACGCCGCGGCTCGCCCGCGGCGTTTTTTTTAGCGCGTGCATAAGAGCAACGGAGAGCCCCGGCACGGCGATATTTCCCGCGCATTAAAAGGGCTTAACGCAGGGTCGGAATGAAGCATGAGGGGCGCACGGAATTTATAATTGCGTTCGGGGTCTGAGAGAGCGCATTGCAGCGGTTTGCCGCGGCATTACATAACCAGAGGAGGTGCGCGTGCCGTTCACGCTGCATGGAATTCCCGTGTCACGCGGTATTGCCATCGGGCGAGCCTATCTGATCGCCCCGGCCGCACTCGACGTCGACCACTACCTGATCGAGCCCGACAGGATCGAAGCCGAGATCGAGCGCTTTCGCGCGGGCCTCGTCGCGGTCGAACAGGAGCTCGATACGCTGCGCTCCGACCTCGCCGCCGATGCGCCCACGGAGATGGGCGCCTTCATCGGCGTGCACCTGATGATCCTCAAGGACGTGATGCTCGTCCAGGAGACCATCGACCTCATCCGCACGCGGCGCTTCAACGTGGAATGGGCGCTCACCGAGCAGCTCGAACGCCTCACGCGCCACTTCGACGACGTCGAAGACGAATACCTGCGCGAGCGCAAGGCCGACATCGAGCAGGTCGTGGAGCGCGTGCTCAAGGCGCTGGCGGGCGCGTCGCCGGCAGTGCTGCACGGCGGCTGCGACGAGATGATCGTGGTGGCGCACGACATCGCGCCCGCCGACATGCTGCAGTTCAAGACCCAGACCTTCCAGGGCTTCGTCACCGATCTGGGCGGCCGCACCTCGCACACGGCCATCGTCGCGCGCAGCCTCGGCATTCCGGCGGCGGTGGGCGTGCAGCAGGCGAGCGCGCTGATCCGCCAGGACGATCTCATCATCGTCGATGGCGATCATGGCGTCGTGATCGTCGATCCCGCACCGATCGTGCTGGAGGAGTACACGTATCGCCAGAGCGAGATGGCGCTCGAGCGGCGCAAGCTCCAGCGCCTGAAGTTCTCGCCCACGCAGACGCTGTGCGGCACCAAGATCCAGCTCTACGCGAACATCGAGCTGCCCGAGGATGCCCAGGCCGCGCTCGACGCGGGCGCGACCGGCGTGGGTCTCTTTCGCACCGAGTTCCTGTTCATGAATCACAAGGACCAGTTGCCGGAAGAGGAGGAGCAGTTCTTCGCCTACCGCCGCGCGGCCGAGCTGATGAACGGGCTGCCGGTGACGATCCGCACGATCGACGTGGGCGCGGACAAGCCGCTCGAGGCGATGACCGCGGCCGACGGCTACGAGACGGCGGCGAACCCGGCGCTCGGCCTGCGCGCGATCCGCTGGAGCCTGTCCGAGCCGCAGATGTTTCTCACGCAGCTGCGCGCGATTTTGCGCGCTTCGGCGTTCGGCACGGTCAAGATCCTGATTCCGATGCTGGCCCACGCGCAGCAGATCGACCAGACGCTCGACCTGATCCGCGAAGCGAAGCGCCAGCTCGACGACGCAGGCCTTGTCTACGATCCGAACGTGCAGGTGGGCGCGATGATCGAAATCCCGGCGGCGGCGCTTTCGCTGCCGATGTTCCTGCGGCGTCTCGACTTCCTCTCCATCGGCACGAACGACCTGATCCAGTACACGCTCGCGATCGACCGCGCCGACAACGCCGTGGCCGATCTCTACGACCCGCTGCACCCGGCCGTGCTGCAGCTGATCTCGCTCACGCTGCGCGAGGCGAAGCGCGCGGGCGTGCCGGTCTCGGTCTGCGGCGAGATGGCGGGCGACCCGGCGCTCACGCGGCTTTTGCTGGGCATGGGGCTCACCGAGTTTTCCATGCACCCGAGCCAGTTGCTGGTGGTGAAGCAGGAGATCCTGCGCTCGCAGCTGAAGACGCTGGAGAAGCCCGTGGCCGACGTGCTGGCCGCCTACGAGCCCGAGGAACTGCATGCGGCGCTCAAGCGCGTGGGTGAGGCCTGAGCTTGCCTCGAAATGCGGCATCGTCTTTCTACGTATCGCCGCGAAGTATCAAGAACAACGCCCCGGCATGCCGGGGCGTTTTCGTCAGGGGTGCGGGTGACGCCTGCCGCAGACCGGGCAATCCGGCTGCCGCGCGATGCGCATGGTGTTCCATTCCATGCGCAGCGAGTCGAGCATCATGAGCCGGCCCACGAGCGTCTCGCCGATGCCGCCGATCACGCGCAGCGCCTCGGCCGCCTGCATCGCCCCGACGATGCCCACCGTGGGTGCGAACACACCCATCGTCGAGCACGCCACTTCCTCGAACGGCTGGTCTTCGGGAAAGACGCACGCGTAGCAGGGCGAGGCGGGATCGCGGAAATCGAAGGTGCTGATCTGGCCGTCGAAGCGCAGCGCCGCGCCGGAGACGAGCGGCACGCCGTGCTTCACGCAGGCGCGGTTGATCGCATGGCGGGTCGCGAAGTTGTCGGTGCAGTCGAGCACCACGCTCGCGCCCGGCACGTGCGCATCGAGCCACGCGTCGTCGATGCGGGCGGCCACGGCGTTCACCTTCACCTCGGGATTCAGGCGCGCAATCGCTTCGCGGCCCGACTCCACCTTCGCGCGGCCGACCGAAGCCGTCTCGTGCATGATTTGCCGCTGGAGGTTGGTGAGATCGACGGTGTCGTTATCGACGAGCGTGAGCGTGCCCACGCCCGCGGCCGCCAGATACATCGCCGCCGGGGAGCCCAGACCACCCGCGCCCACTACGATCGCATGGGCGTCGAGAAAGCGCTGTTGCGCCTCGATGCCGATCTCGTCGACGAGGATATGGCGGGAATAGCGGAGGAGTTGATCGTCGTTCATCGCGAAGCGCGGGGAGTAGGGCGCGGCGACAAACCAGAACCGGGGGAGCGCGCGCCGTGAATGCGGAATCGTTATTGTAGTCGCGCTAAGGGATTCGCCGCCGGGGCCCGCATCGTGCGGGCCCCGGCGGCGAGTGACACTACAGCCGTAACTTCGGAGGTTACTTCGCCTGCGAGGCCGGAGCCGGAGCCGACGCCGGCGCGGACGTCGCATCCGGTGCCGAGGCGCCCGGCACCGCCGAGGCGGCCGGCTTCACCGCGATCGGCGCGGAAGCCGACTGCTCCGGCTTCTCCTGCGCGAGGCGGCGCTCCATCGGCGACTTCGACTCGATCACCGGCTTGCCCTGCAGCTTGTTCACGGCCTGCTGGAGCATGAAGTCGTCGGGCGAGCCGAAGTCCACCGGCTTGCGGTTGCGATCCTTCTCGCGCTGCTCCGGCGTCTTCTTGTCGTTCTGCTCTTCGAGCTGGCGCAGCATGTCCATGCGTTCCTGCTCGCGCAGATCCTGCTCCTTCTTCTCGTCCGGATCCTGCGTGTTGGCGAGGTGGTTCGAGTAATCCACTTCGCGCGTCACGAGCGCGTCGTCCGGATCGCCGTCGGCGTACTGGTCGACCGGATAGTCAGGACGGATGCCCTTGTTCTGGATCGAGCGGCCGGTCGGCGTGTAGTAGTACGCCGTCGTGAGACGCAGCGCCGTGTCGGCCGTGAGCGGGCGCACCGTCTGCACCGAGCCCTTGCCGAAGGTCGTCTTGCCGACGATCAGCGCACGCTTCTGGTCTTGCAGCGCACCGGCCACGATTTCCGAGGCCGACGCCGAGTACGCGTTGGTCAGCACGATCATCGGCACCGTCTTGAACTCGGCGGCTTCGTTCTTCAGCGGGTCGCCGTCGAACGAGGGCAGGCGGTAGTTCTCGTAGGTGTCGCGATAGACCTGCTTCGAGTCCGCGATCTGGCCGTTGGTCGAAACGACGACCGAATCCGGCGGCAGGAACGCGCCCGCTACGCCGACCGCGCTTTGCAGGAGGCCGCCGCCGTTGTTGCGCAGGTCGAGAATCAGGCCCTTCAGGTTCGGTTCCTGGCGCGCGATGTCCTGGAGCTTCTGGGCGAGGTCCGGCACCGTGCGCTCCTGGAAGCTCGTGATGCGGATGTACGCGTAGCCCGGCTGCAGGATCTTCGACTTCACGCTCTGCACCTTGATGATGGCGCGCGTGATGGTGAGCGGGAAGGTGCGGTCGTCGGTCTTGCGGAAGATCGTGAGCGTGACCTTCGTGCCCGGGTCGCCGCGCATCTGCTTGACGGCCTGGTCGAGCGTCATGCCGCGCACGGGCTTGTCGTTGATGCGCGTGATCAGGTCGCCCGGACGGATGCCGGCGCGGAACGCAGGCGTGTCTTCGATCGGCGAGATCACCTTGATCAGGCCGTCTTCCGCCGAAATCTCGATGCCGAGGCCGGCGAAGCGGCCCTTGGTCTGCTCCTGGAGCTCCGCGTAGTCGGTCTTGTCGAGATACGACGAGTGCGGGTCGAGGCTCGACACCATGCCCTTGATCGCGGAGATGAGCAGCTTCTTGTCGTCGACCGGCACGACGTAATCATGCTTGATCTGACCGAACACTTCGGCGAAGAGCCGCAACTGGTCGAGCGGCAACGGCTCGGTGGTGGTCTGCTGGGCCGAGGCGGACATCTGCAGGGTGGCCAGGACGCCGGTCGCGAGGCCAGCGGCAATCAGTCCGATGTTTTTCAGGTTCTTTCGCATAGAGATTGTTGCGTGCGGTCGAAAGGCGCGTGGCAGCGTCTAATGGAAAAGCGACGGACAAGTATAACTGCACACCTGCCGGGGCTGTGCATCATGAACGGAAGATGGCCATTCGACAGCGAAGCGTGTGCCCAGTTCGCATGAAATCGGCCGCAAAGCCTTGCCAGGCATGGCGCTGGCACCGGGCTGGCAGTTTTGACAGGCAGGCATGCCGGAAGACCGCCGGGTGTTTCGCCCGGCGATCTTCCGGCAAGGCAACGGTAAGGAGCGGTCAATGAAGCGGCTAATGGAGCCGTCCATGCCGTCCCGACGTGCCGTCAAGGCGAGGAGGCGCTCAGCCCGCCTTGCCCTGGTTCGCGACGGCGGCCTGGGCCTTCGCGACGGCGTCGGCGTCGCCCAGGTAGTAGTGCGTGATGGGCTTGAGGTTCTCGTCCAGTTCATAGACGAGCGGCACGCCGTTCGGGATGTTCAGGCCGACGATGTCGTCGTCGGAGATGTTGTCGAGGTACTTCACCAGCGCGCGGATCGAGTTGCCGTGAGCGGCGATCACGACCTTCTTGCCCGACTTGATGGCCGGGGCGATCGACTCGTTCCAGATGGGCAGCACGCGCGCGACGGTGTCCTTCAGGCACTCGGCCAGCGGCAACTGTTCGCGCGGCACGCGGGCATAACGCGGGTCGTTGTAAGCGGTGCGCGGGTCGGCCGGATCGAGCGCGGGCGGCGGCGTGTCGTAGCTGCGGCGCCAGACGAGAACCTGCTCGTCGCCGTATTTCGCGGCGGTTTCGGCCTTGTTCAGGCCCGAAAGCGCGCCGTAGTGGCGCTCGTTCAGGCGCCACGAGTGGACGACCGGCAGGTACATCTCGTCCATCTGGTCCTGGACGTGCCACAGCGTGCGGATGGCGCGCTTGAGCACCGAGGTGTAGGCGATGTCGAACGTATAGCCCGATTCCTTGAGCAGGCGGCCGGCCTGCTGGGCTTCGCGGACGCCCTGCTCGGTGAGGTCAACGTCGACCCAGCCGGTGAAGCGGTTTTCCTTGTTCCACGTCGATTCGCCGTGGCGGATGAGTACGAGTTTGTACATGGGATGCCGGTCGGTAGTGAGGAAGCAGTAATCGGGGACGGGAGAAAACCAGACCCGTCCGGGTGGCCTCGCGGGGGGATCCTTCGAGCCGGCCCGCGGCGTCACGGAAGCGACCCTCGGGCCCGGGCAGGGGCGCGCCACCCTCGCGACAAACGGTTATTTTATAATGAGCGGATTGTCTGATCTGGATTTCCCACGATTTCTCTGATTTCTCTTTTTTCCGGCGGATTTTCCGTGACGTTCTTTACCAATTACATCAACCTTGTACTCATCGCGATCGTCCTCATCTCAGGAGGGTTGCTTCTGTGGCCGACCTTGCAGCGCGGCGGCCGGGGCGGCGTGTCCGCCGCCGAGGCGACGCAGCTCATCAACCGCCGCAATGCGGTGGTGATCGACTTGCGTTCCGCAGAGGACTTCGCGAAGGGGCACCTGCCCTCGGCCCGTCATCTCGAGTTTGCCGAGCTTCAGGCCAAGGCGGGCCAGTTCGTGAAGAACAAGAGCAATCCGGTGCTGCTGGTCTGCCAGACGGGCCAGCAGTCGCACAAGGCGCAGCGCCTCGTGAAAGATGCCGGTTTTGCCGAAGTCCACGTGCTGGACGGCGGCGTGAACGCCTGGCAACAGGCCGGCATGCCGGTCGTGAAACAAGGAGGTTCGAAGTGAGCAAAGTGGTCATGTACAGCACCCAGGTGTGCCCGTATTGCCAGATGGCCGAACGTCTTTTAAAGTCGCGCGGCGTCGAGCATATCGAGAAGGTGCTGATCGACCGGGACCCGGCTCGTCGCGAGGAAATGATGACCCGCACCGGCCGCCGGACCGTGCCGCAGGTTTTCATCGGCGAGACGCACGTGGGCGGTTATGACGACCTGTCCGCGCTCGACCGCGCCGGCGGCCTGATGCCGCTGCTCGAAAAGGCGGCTTGACGCCGCTGCCCGAAGGGCGGCTCGATGTCGCTCGTCGAAACGGCGGCCTGAAGTCCCGAACGAGAAGCCGCGGCGCCGCACCCGCAGGTGCGATGCCGCAGGGCTTCGAGCCCGCGCAGACCTGGCTCGTGTCAGGCCTGCGCGGGCTTGTTCGCATGCAGGGCCGCCGCTGTGCGCGGGATCCGTCCGCGCTGTAACGCAATTTGCTGCTGCAATCCATTTAATCAGGGAAGCCATTCACCATGTCTGACGAGAACAACCAGCCGTTCTTCAATATCCAGCGCATCTACCTCAAGGACATGTCGCTCGAGCAGCCGAATTCGCCGGCCATCTTCCTTGAGCAGGACATGCCTTCGGTTGAAGTGGAAGTCGATGTCAAGGCCGAGCGCCTCGCCGAATCCGTGTTCGAAATTCTCGTCACCGGCACCGTCACGGCGAAGGTGAAGGACAAGGTCGCGTTCCTGATCGAAGCCAAGCAGGCCGGTATTTTCGACATCCGCAACATTCCCGCCGAGCAGCTCGACCCGCTCGTCGGCATCGCGTGCCCGACGATCCTGTTCCCGTACCTGCGCTCGAATATCGCCGACGCGATCACGCGCGCCGGTTTCCCGCCGATCCACCTTGCCGAGATCAACTTCCAGGCGCTCTACGAGCAACGCCTGCAGCAGCTCGCGCAGCAAGACGGCGGCGCGCAAAGCACGGCCACGCACTAACCCCAACCGCCGGTGCGGAGTATCGCAATGAAAGTCGCCGTTCTCGGCGCCGGCGCGTGGGGCACCGCGCTGGCCGGCCATCTGGCCCGCGCCCATGACGATACGGTGCTGTGGGCGCGCGATGCCGCGCTCATCGGCACCCTCGCCAGCACGCACGAGAATGCCCGTTATCTGGCGGGCGTCTCGCTGCCGCACAATCTTCACTACGAAACGGATCTCGCCGCCGCGCTCGACCATGCTTCGGGCGAGGCGGCGCTCGTCGTCGTCGCCACGCCCGTGGCCGGTTTGCGCGGACTGCTGCGCACGATGCGCGATCTCGGTCGCGTGCCGGCTCACTTCGTCTGGCTCTGCAAGGGCTTCGAAGCGCAGACCCAGCTCATGCCGCATCAGGTCGTGGCGGCCGAGCTGCCCGAGCATGCCGGCAACGGCGTGCTCTCGGGACCGAGCTTTGCGCGCGAAGTGGCCGCGGGGCTGCCCGTTGCGTTGACGGTGGCGAGCACCTCGGCGGCTTGCCGCGAGCGCACGCTGGCGGCGTTCCATCATCGCGCGATGCGCATCTATACCGGCGACGACGTGGTCGGCGTCGAGGTGGGCGGTGCGGTCAAGAACGTGCTCGCAATCGCAACCGGCATCGCGGACGGACTCGGGCTCGGCCTGAACGCGCGCGCCGCGCTCATTACGCGCGGGCTCGCCGAGATGTCGCGCCTTGGCGTGACGCTGGGCGGGCGCGCGGAGACGTTCACGGGCCTCACCGGTCTTGGCGACCTGATCCTGACGGCCACGGGCGACCTGTCGCGCAACCGCACCGTGGGCATGCAGCTCGCGAGCGGCCGCACGCTCGACGACATCCTCGGCGCGCTCGGACACGTCGCCGAAGGCGTGCGCTGCGCCCAGGCGGTGCTCGCAATCGCGCGCGAGCATGGCATCGATATGCCGATCACCGAGGCGGTTTGCGCCGTCCTGTTCGACGGCGTGGCGCCGCGCGACGCCGTGAGCGCGCTGCTCAAGCGCGACGCCAAGGCGGAATAGACAACGTTGGGTCTGGCGGGGGCACACGGGAAGGAGCTCGACATGCTGACCATCGGAAACTGCCGGATCGAGTCGCGCGTGGTGGATATCACCACGCTTCCCGTCGATGCGATCGTCAACGCCGCGAATACCTCGCTGCTGGGCGGGGGCGGCGTGGACGGCGCGATCCACCGTGCGGCCGGCCCCGACCTGCTGCGCGAGTGCGAAACCCTGAACGGCTGCCCGACCGGCGAAGCCAGAATCACCGCCGCCTACCGGCTTCCGGCGCGCCATGTGATTCACACCGTCGGCCCCATCTGGCACGGCGGCGGCCATGACGAGGCGCGGCTCCTCGCCTCGTGCTACCGCCGCTCGCTCGAGTGCGCGCGGGCCGCCGGCGTGCGCAGCATCGCGTTTCCCGCAATCAGTTGCGGTGTCTACCATTTCCCCGCCGACGATGCCGTCGCCATCGCCACGCAAACGGTGATCGACGCGCTGCCGGACTATCCCGAACTCGTACACGTGATCTTCGCGTGTTTCGACAATGCAATGGACGCGCGTTACCAGCGCGAACTGGCCACGCGCTGAGCAGGCGCCACGCTTATTCCCCGCCTTCGAACCCTGCCTGACGCCACGCTTCGAACACAACGACGGCCACCGTGTTCGAGAGGTTCAGGCTGCGATTGCCCGGACGCATCGGCAGACGCACGCGCTGCTCGTTGGGAAAGCGCGCGAGCAGGGCATCGGGCAGCCCGCGCGTTTCGGCGCCGAACACGAACCAGTCGCCGGGCAGGAACGCATGCGCGTGAAAGCGCCCCGAGCCGCGCGTGGTGAACGCGAACATGCGTGATGGATCGGGCGACTCGGCGGCGAGCAAGGCGTCCCAGTCGCGATGCACGTGCATTTGCGCGTATTCGTGATAGTCGAGGCCGGCGCGGCGCATCTTCGCGTCGTCGAGCGGAAAGCCGAGCGGCTCGATCAGGTGCAGCCGGGCGCCCGTGTTCGCGCACAGGCGGATCACGTTGCCGGTGTTCGGCGGAATTTCCGGTTCGACGAGAACGACGTTGAACATGATGAACAAGACTCGTAGCAGTTAAAGCAAAAAGGCAAAAAGCGGTATCAGTCTCGCGGCGTGCGCAGCGCGACGAAGTTCGTCACGCGCCGCGCACCGGCGGCTTTCAGCGTACGCGCGAGCGCATCGAGCGTGGCGCCCGAGGTCATCACGTCGTCCACCACGCCCACATGCAGGCCGCGCACCGGCTTCGTCAGCACGAATGCGCGCGCCACGTTGCGGCGGCGCCTCGCGCGGTCGAGCCGCGACTGCGCCGGCGTGTGGAGCACGCGGCGCACGAGTGTCGCGTCGGTGCGCGTACCCAGCGTGCGTCCGAGCGGCCGTGCGATCTGCCACGCCTGGTTGTAGCCGCGCTCGATCAGCCGCTCGCGCGAGAGCGGCACCGGCACGAGCACGTCGGGCCGGTCGGCGGGGTCGAGCGCGTCTTCGGCCGCGTGTGCGAGCTGTTCTGCGAACGTCTTGCCGAGTGCCAGGCGCGCGCGGAACTTCAGGCCGCGCGCGAGCAGATCGAGCGGCGCGCGATAGTCGCCGAGCGCGAGCGTCGCGTCGAACGCAGGCGGCGCTTCACGGCACGCGCTGCAGCGGTAGCGCCGGTCTGCCGCCCCGCGCCGCGCACCAGAGAGCGGCAGCGCACAGACGAAGCAGCGCAGGCGCGACTCGTTCCAGCAGGCCGCATCGCAAGCCACGCACAGCGTCGTGCGCGACAAATTGCCGCATAATGAGCACAGATTGGGCAGCACGAACTGGGCGAGCCGGGGCCGGACGAGTGTCATGACGGTCCGCAGGCTCTGACAGACGCGCAGACGAATCTGACGGCTTGCGCGACGGGCAGCGGGCGGCGGGACGGACGGCGGCATCGGCGGACGGCGGGCTCGCGAAACTGAAAGGATGGGAGTGAGCGAGTATACTTCGCAGACTTCGCCAATACGACCGACATGTCCCCGTCTCCCTCCAGACCCGGCCGTCCGGCCTATGATTCCCGCCTTCTGCGGCGCATTTTCGACCGCCGCGCGGCGACTTTCGACGAGGTCGCCTTCCTGCCGCGCGAGATCGCCCAGCGCATGCGCGAGCGGCTCGACTACATCAAGATGAATCCCGCGAGCGTGCTCGACGTGGGTTGCGGCCCGGGCGATGACCTGCCCGGCCTGCGTCAGCGTTTTCCCGAGGCGCCCGTCTTCGGCACCGATCTCTCGTACGCCATGCTGCAACGCGCGCTGCACCACGACGCGGGCGACACCAGCTGGCGGCGCTTCCTGCCCGCTTCCATCGGCCGTGCGCTCGGTGCGCGCGGACCGCGCTTCGCCCAGGCCGACTTCGCCGCGCTGCCGTTCGCGCACGGCGCGTTCGAACTGCTGTGGTCGAACCTCGCGCTGCACTGGCATCCGCGCCCGGACCTCGTGTTCGGCGAATGGCAGCGCGTGCTCAAGGTGAACGGCCTCCTCATGTTCAGCACGCTCGGTCCCGACACGCTCAAGGAATTGCGCGGCGCATGGGCCGAAGTGGAGGCCGCTCACGGCGTGCCGGCGCGCAAGCACGTGATCGACTTCGTCGACATGCACGACCTCGGCGACATGCTCGTCGAAAACGGTTTCGAGATTCCGGTGATGGACCAGGAGACGATCACCGTCACCTATCGTTCCGCCGCGAAGCTGCTCGCGGACGTGCGCCGCTGGGGCGCCTATCCGTTCGAGCGCGAAGGGGACGCGAGCCCGCTCTCGCGGCGCCTCTATCGCGCGCTGGTCGCGGCGCTCGAAGCGCGCCGGCGCAAGGACCCGGGCGACGAAGGAACTGAAGGCGGCACTGAAGGCGGCACGATCCCGCTCACCTTCGAAATCATCTACGGACACGCATGGAAAGCCGTGCCGCGCACGACGGCCGAAGGGCACGGCATCGTCAGGATCGAGGACATCGGGCGCGGCCCGGCAAGGAATCGATGAGGTGGGAAGGGGGCTTTCGTTATGCTTGGAATTAGCGACCGAAAAGCGCTCGAAAAGGCCTCTGAAAATCGCACAAAGCCTTGCCCGGCGTGGGTTTGCGGCCGATCCTGGCTTGCTTGTGGGGGCTGGCGGTTCGTGCCTATAATGCGTCAGTTTGTCGCATGGCTGAGCCCCAGTCCATTGCGTCAAGCCCGAACGCCTACAGTGTTATGCGAGGTTGTGCGCAGCGCCGGGCAGCGCTAGTCTCGGGTTGTTGCAGTGGTGAGAGGCAGGAGGCAGCAATGCAGACGTCCGATCTGCTGGCGAGTCCCGAGCCGGTCATCAAGGACTGGCTGATGAAGCGCAACTGTTCGGTCTCGCCCAGGCAATTCGTGTACTTCTATGTGTCGCTGGCTTTCGTTTCCGTCGCGATCGCCGTCCTGCTGTTGATCAACGGCGCCTGGCTGGTACTGCCGTTCACAGGTATCGATTTGTTGGTGGTGGGTGGCGCCTTCGCCGTCTATGCGCGCCATGCAGTCGATTACGAACGTATCAGGCTGTATCCGAACCGGCTGGTGATCGAACAGGTGAGCGCCGACACGCTCTCTCAGTTCGAACTCAATCCCCGCTGGGTCCGGGTCGAACCGGGCGCGACCCCACGCGACCCGGTCCGCCTCGTGTCCCGCGGCCAGACAGTCGCGGTCGGCTTGCATCTGCCGCAATACCGGCGTGCGCAGTTCGCGCGGGAACTGCGGACGTGGCTCGCGCGCGGCGCCTGAGCGGCTCTTGCCGCATCAGGCGTGTGCCTGGCTTCTTTGGCACTCGTCCGTTCGTGCACGATGCGAAACCTTCCTGCGGGGTCGAGGGTTTGAATGGAAATCATGGGTAAGGAAGCGATGAAAACAATCAAGCGAGCCCTTTCGGGCGTGCTGGCAGGTAGCGGACTCCTGTTCGCCGGCGCGGCCCTTGCGGTAGGAGACAGCCCCGGCGGCCCGGCGGTGAACGAGATCAATTTCCAGCCGCCAGTCACGAAGATCGCCGAGGAACTCTACAACCTCCACATGTTCATGCTGCTGCTGTGCACCGTGATCTTCATCGGTGTCTTCGGCGTCATGTTCTATTCGATCTACGCGCACCGTAAATCGAAAGGCCACCAGGCCGCCCACTTCCACGAAAGCACCACGGTCGAAATCATCTGGACGATCGTGCCGTTCGTCATCGTCGTGCTGATGGCGCTGCCCGCCACCCGGGCCGTCGTCGCGATGAAGGACACCTCCAACGCCGACCTCACCATCAAGGTCACGGGCTACCAGTGGAAATGGGGCTACGACTACGTGAAGGGGCCGGGCGAGGGCATCAACTTCTACTCCACGCTCTCGACGCCGCGCGCCGAAGTGGACGGCGAGCAGCCGATCACCGACACGTATCTGCAGGAGGTCGACAACCCGCTCGTCGTGCCCGTCAACAAGAAGATCCGCATCATCACCACGGCCAACGACGTCGTGCACTCGTGGTACGTGCCCGCGTTCGGCGTGAAGCAGGATGCGATTCCGGGCTTCGTGCGCGACACGTGGTTCAAGGCCGACAAGGTGGGGACCTTCCGCGGCTTCTGTACCGAACTGTGCGGCAAGGAGCACGCGTTCATGCCGGTCGTGGTCGAGGTGCTCTCCGACGACGACTACGCGAAGTGGGTCGATACGCAGAAGGCGAAGATGGCCGCGGCCAGCGACGATCCGAACAAGACCTACACGCTGGCCGAGCTCAAGGAGCGCGGCGAGAAGGTCTACCTGTCGAACTGCGCGGTGTGCCACCAGCCGACCGGCAAGGGCGCAGGCGCCTTCCCGGCGCTCGACGGCAGCAAGATCGCCAACGGTCCGATCGCCGAACACGTGAGCATCGTCCTGCACGGCAAGAACGCGATGCCTTCGTGGGCGCCGACGCTCAGCGACGTCGAGATCGCCTCGGTCATCACCTTCGAGCGCAACTCGTGGGGCAACCATACGGGCGACGTGCTGCAGCCGCGCCAGGTGGCCGACGCGCGCAACGGCAAGATGCCCGAAGGCGGCGGCCAGACGGCCGGCGCGGGCGCGGCGGCAGGCGGGGCGCAAGCGGCTGCGGGCGCGAGCGGTGCAGCCGCAGCGAGCGGTGCCGATCAGGCGAGCGGCGGTGGCGAAGCATCGGGCTCTGCATCGGGCGCAGCCGCAAGTGCATCGGCGCTCCCGGCCAGCATCTATTTCGACATCGGCAAGAGCACGCTGCCCGACGACGCGAAAGACGCGATCGCGGCCGCCGCCGACTATGAGAAGGCGCACCCCGACGCGAAGTTCACGCTCTCGGGCTACACCGACGCGAGCGGCAACGCCGCCACCAACGCGGAACTCGCAAAGCATCGCGCGCAGGCGGTGCGCGACGCGCTGAAGGCGGCGGGCATTGCCGAAGACCGCATCATCTTGAAGAAGCCGGAAACGATCACGGGCGGCAGCGATGCCAAAGAAGCCCGGCGCGTGGAAATCGGCCCGTCAGCCTGAGTCGCGGATGCGCTGCCATTGAGGGGACGCGAGAGCCGTCGTTGCTTTCGCAACTATTTGCATGGGGTCGCGTGAGGTGCCGGGCACCGCGGGCGGCCGGAGCTTTGCAAGGGATCGGAGCAAGCGCTTCAGCGCCCACTCCGATCGACAAAGGAGAGAGTCATGTCGAGCATCGGACACGATGTAGCAGGCCACGGTCACGTCCACGGCGAACACGCGCACGAGACGCCCCACGGCTGGCGGCGCTGGCTATTGGCCACCAACCACAAGGACATCGGGACGCTGTACCTGATCTTCTCGTTCGTGATGTTCCTTTCCGGCGGCGTGATGGCGCTCGCGATCCGCGCCGAGCTGTTCGAACCCGGTCTGCAGATCATGCGGCCCGAGTTCTTCAACCAGCTCACCACCATGCACGGCCTCATCATGGTGTTCGGCGCGATCATGCCGGCCTTCGTGGGTTTTGCGAACTGGATGATTCCGCTCCAGATCGGCGCCCCGGACATGGCCTTCGCGCGCATGAACAACCTCAGCTTCTGGCTGCTGCCTGCCGCCGCGTGCCTGCTGGTCGGCTCGTTCTTCGCGCCGGGCGGCGCGACTGCCGCGGGCTGGACGCTCTACGCGCCGCTCTCCACGCAGATGGGCCCGGGCATGGACTTCGCGATCTTCGCGCTGCACATCATGGGCGCCTCGTCGATCATGGGCGGCATCAACATCGTCGTGACGATCCTGAACCTGCGCGCGCCGGGCATGACGCTCATGAAGATGCCGATGTTCGTGTGGACGTGGCTCATCACCGCCTACCTGCTGATCGCCGTGATGCCGGTGCTCGCGGGCGCGATCACGATGCTGCTGTTCGACCGCCACTTCGGCACGAGCTTCTTCAACGCCGCGGGCGGCGGCGACCCGGTGATGTACCAGCACATCTTCTGGTTCTTCGGGCACCCCGAGGTGTACATCATGATCTTGCCGGCGTTCGGGATCGTTTCGCAGGTGATCCCGGCGTTCTCGCGCAAGCCGCTCTTCGGCTATAGCTCGATGGTGTACGCCACGGCCTCGATCGCCATTCTCTCCTTCATGGTCTGGGCGCACCACATGTTCGCGACCGGCATGCCGGTCACGGGCCAGTTGTTCTTCATGTACGCGACCATGCTGATCGCCGTGCCGACAGGCGTGAAGGTGTTCAACTGGGTGGCCACCATGTGGCGCGGCTCGCTCAGCTTCGAAACGCCGATGCTGTGGGCGGTGGGCTTCCTGATCGTGTTCACGTTCGGCGGCCTCTCTGGCCTGATGCTCGCCATGGCGCCGCTCGACATCCAGTACCACGGCACCTACTTCGTGGTGGCGCACTTCCACTACGTGCTGGTGGCGGGGTCTCTGTTCGCGCTCTTTTCCGGGTGGTACTACTGGTCGCCCAAATGGACCGGCTGGATGTACAACGAGACGCGCGGCAAGATCCACTTCTGGTGCTCGCTGATCTTCTTCAACCTGGCGTTCCTGCCGATGCACTTCGTCGGTCTCGCCGGCATGCCGCGACGCTACGCGGACTATCCGGCCCAGTTCACCGACTGGAACCAGGTGATCTCGATCGGCGCATTCGGCTTTGGACTTTCTCAGGTGTACTTCCTGTTCTTCGTGGCGCTGCCGGCGTATCGCGGCGGCGGCGAACTGGAGAAGGCGGGCGACAAGCCGTGGGACGGCGCGACGGGCCTCGAATGGACCGTGCCGAGCCCGGCGCCGTTCCACACCTTCGAAAATCCGCCGACGGTCGAGTAACGCGCCGCCGGAAGGCAGAAACGAAAGCGTGCAAGACAGAAGTGCAAAACAAGGGTGCAACACAAGAGTGCAACACGACGCGATACGAGCATGACCCGGAACTCACCTGAAAGACGAACGCCCGCGCAGATTCGCGCGGGCAATCTGCGGCTCGGCCTGATTCTCTTTGCCGTGGTTGCCTTTTTCTTTGCGAGTGCCGTCGTCAAGCAGATGTATTTCAGTGGTCGATAGCAGTACGGCTTGCAGTAAAAGACCGTTCGAGGACGTTCGATGTCAACGCATGAAGCGGGCGACCGCGCGCTCAACCGTTCGATGCTCATCAAGCTCGTCGTCGTGGCGATCCTGATGTTCGGCTTCGGTTTTGCGCTGGTGCCGATGTACCGGGCGATCTGCGAGGTCACGGGCATCAACAACCTCGTGCAGCGCGATGCAACGGAACGCGAGGCGCGCAACACGCAGGTGGACATGAGCCGCACGGTGTCGGTGGAGTTCGACGCGAATGCGCGCGGGCTCCTCGGCTTCAGGCCGGAGCAGTCGAGTCTCGACGTGCATCCCGGCGAAGTGATGACGGTGATGTACGAGTTGTCGAATCACGAAGGGCGCGCGGTGACCGCGCAGGCGATTCCGAGCTATGCGCCGAAGCAGGCGACCGAGTACTTCCGCAAGATCGAGTGCTTCTGCTTCACGCAGCAGACGCTCAAGGCGGGCGAGGCGCGGCGCATGCCGGTGGTGTTCGTGATCGACCCGAAGCTGCCGAAGGACGTGAAGACGATTACGCTGTCCTACACGTTTTTCGAGCTGAACACACCGGCGGCGGCGCAGGGCGCACCGGGCCGGACATGACGCAGGAACGAGTGCACGGAAAGGCGAAGCCCATGAACGGTGCGGGCGCGAACGGCGAAGGCGGCAAGAAGAAGAGCGGAGTGTTGCAGCTCTTCAAGGCGGTGGCGTGGTCGTTTTTCGGCGTGCGCAAGCGCGCGGACCTCGAAGCGGATGCCGCGCAGCTGCACCCCGTCGCGCTGATCGCGGCGGCGCTGATCGGCGCGGCGCTCTTCATCGGCGTGCTGCTGCTGGTCGTGCATCTCGTGGTGGGATAAGGCGCGTGGGGATTCGGTAACGGCAGGCAGCGACAGAGAAGCGATAGAGAAGCAATAGCGAAGCGACAGGCAGCGGCAAGCAGCGAGCGATAACGAAGATAGACAGCCGGAAACGTTCCGGAGCTACTGGAAACTGGAGAATCAGGCATGAGTGGCCAAAACGATAGCCCGTACTACTTCATTCCGCATCCGTCGCGGCATCCGATCAGCGCGGCCGTCGGTCTTCTCGTCATGCTCTCGTCGCTCGGGTCGTGGATCAACGGCGAGTCGTGGGGGCCGATCGGCGTGCTGGCGGGCCTGCTCTGGCTGCTCTTCACGCTGTGGCACTGGTTCGGCGACGCGATCTCCGAATCCGAAGGCGGCATGTACGGCAAACGCGTGGACGTGTCGTACCGCTGGAGCATGAGCTGGTTCATCTTCTCCGAGGTGATGTTCTTCGGCGCATTCTTCGGCGCGCTCTTCTACGCCCGCGAGATCGCGCTGCATCAGCTCGGCAGCCTCGACTACAAGCTGATCTGGCCGGACTTCAGCGCCGTCTGGCCGAACACGGGGCCGGCGCAGCTCGTCTCGCACTTCGCATCGATGAAGCCCTATCCGGTGCCGACGATCAATACCGCGCTGCTGCTTTCCTCAGGCGCGACGCTCACCGTGTCGCACCATGCGCTGCGCGACAACCATCGCAACAAGGCCATCGCCTGGCTCGCGGCCACGATCGTGCTGGGGCTGTGTTTCCTCTGCCTGCAGGCGTTCGAGTACATCCATGCTTATGGCGAGCTGAACCTCACGCTCGCCTCGGGCGTGTACGGTTCCACGTTCTTCCTGCTCACGGGTTTCCACGGCTTTCACGTGTTCCTCGGCGGCACGATGCTGACCGTGGTGCTGATCCGGCTGATCCGCGGACACTTCACGGCCGAGCATCACTTCGCGTTCGAAGGCGCGGCGTGGTACTGGCACTTCGTGGACGTGGTGTGGCTCGGTCTCTATGTCGTCGTGTACTGGCTGTAGCTTGTGCAGCACTTGCAGCAGCGGGCACGCAGGACGGAATCCAACCGGGATCAGGCGCCGCGGCCGACTCTGTCGGCGCGGCGTTTTGCTTATGGGGGCGAGCGTCTAGCGCCCGTAGGGAATGCCGGTGGACTGGATCCAGCCCATCCAGTGCGCGAACAGGATGAAGAGGAACAGCGAAATGGACAGTCCCACGCGCGTGGCGAGCGACCAGACCATCCGCTTCGTGCGGCCGCGATCGTGCATCATGAAATAGAGCGCGGAAAACAGGCTCGCGATGATCAGCGCGAACGCAATGGGAACGAGAATGTGCATGAAGTTCACGGAATCGGGCATGCCTGAAATCGCCTGTCTCATTATGGCACCGGTTTTCGCGCCGCAGTGGGGTGCCGGGGGGAGGATCGGCGATATCGCCTCGGTCGGCGCGCCCCGCGCTATCCGCCGCATTGGACGTGCCCGATGAAGTTTCGTCTCGTTCCCGCTCTGCTGATTCTCGTCGTGATGGCGGTGACGATCCGCCTCGGCTTCTGGCAGCGCGATCGCGCCCATCAGAAAGAAGCGCTCGAGGCGCAGATCGAGCGCTACGAAGCGGCGCCGCCGCAAACCGTCGGCGCTGCGCCGCTGGCGTTCGAAGGCATTCAGTTCCATCGCGTGCGCGCGACCGGGACCTTCATGCCCGATCTCGCCGTCTATCTGGACAACCGGCCTTACGACGACCAGCCGGGCTTTTACGTCGTGATGCCGCTCAAGCTGCAAGACGGCGGCTACGTGCTGGTCAATCGCGGCTGGCTGCCGCGCAACATCGCCGAGCGCGACACGATCGCCCCCTACGACACGCCCGCAGGACCCGTGACCGTGGAAGGCATCGCCCGGGCGGATGCCTCGCGCGCCTACGAGCTCGGTGCGGGCGGCTCGGCGCCGCATCAGAAGATACGGCAAAATCTCGGCGTCGCGTCCTACGCCACGGAAACCGGGCTGCCGCTGCAGCCCTTCGTGATCCAGCAGACCGGCTTCGTGCCGGCCGCGAAAGACGGCCTCGTGCGCGACTGGCCCGCGCCGACCACCGGCGTCGAACGCAACTACGGCTACATGCTCCAGTGGTGGGGCATGGCCGCTGCGGCCCTCGGCTTCGGCCTTTACGCGGCCCGCCGGGCTGCGACAAAAGAGCGCACCAAAGCACTGGAAGATCCGGCACAACAGATTCAGGCGGCGGACAGTCAAGCACAAGGAAATCAGGCTCCAAAGGACGCCTGACGATCAATCGGCGCAGCCACGCGTTCAACGAGACAAAGAGGTTCGAGCAGTGTCCACGCAAACTCCTCCTACACCGCAAACCGGCCGCAGCGGCGCGCCCGTGCGCGCGTCCCGTCCGTCCACGCCGGCGGGCGGCCGTCCGAAGGGCTCGTGGCAGCGCGGGCGCTGGACGCTACTGCTCATCGCGATCGTCTGCGCGGCGCCCATCGCACTCTCGTACTTCACGTATTACGTGATCAAGCCGAAGGGCGGCACGACCAGCTACGGCACGCTGATCGAGCCGCAGCGCCCGATTCCCGCCGGCCTCATGGTCACGGGCGACGACGGCCGCAGCGTGCCGCTCGCCACGCTGCGCGGGCACTGGCTGATGATTTCGGTGGACGGCGGCGCCTGTGGCGAGCCGTGCGTGACCAAGCTGTATTTCATGCGCCAGGTGCGCGCGACCCAGGGCGCGGAGCGCGGGCGCGTCGTCACGGTCTGGCTGCGCACCGACGATGCGCCGGTCTCCGGCGTCATCAAGGCGGCCTACCCCGATACGCGCATGCTGCGCACCGACCCGGCGGCGCTCGCTCAATGGCTGCCCGCCACGGACGCGACGCAGGACACCGATCACATCTACCTCGTCGATCCGAACGGCAACCTGATGATGCGTTTTCCCGAGCACGCCGACCCGTCGAAGATCAAGAGCGACATTTCGAAGCTCCTCAAATGGTCGAGCATCGGGTAAGGTGCCGCGCAGGGATTCATTGGCTGACAGATTCGCTGGAAGATAGGGAATGTTCGTACTGGAACTCGGCCTGATCGGCCTGTGCATTGCGCTACTGCCGCTCTCGTGGGTGTGGGTGAAGGCCGACGACAACAAGTTCCGCAAGCTCGTCTGGCTCACGACCTTCATGACGCTCGACCTCGTGATGTTCGGCGGCTTCACGCGCCTCACCGATTCGGGCCTCGGCTGCCCGGACTGGCCGGGCTGCTACGGCACGTCCTCGCCGTTCATCGCGCACGCGCAGATCGCGGCCGCGCACGCGCTGATGCCCACGGGCCCCGTCAGCATGTCGAAGGCATGGATCGAGATGATTCACCGCTACTTCGCGATGGCGATCGGCGTGCTGATCATCGCGCAGATGGCCATTGCCTGGCGCGCGCGCGTGAAGCGCCTGCCGCTGCACGTCTCGCCCTGGTGGCCCACGGCGCTCTTCGGGCTGATCGTGGTGCAGGGCATTTTCGGCGCGTGGACCGTGACCATGAAGCTGCAGCCGATCATCGTCACCACGCACCTGCTGCTCGGCCTCACGCTGCTCGGCACGCTCGGCTGGCTCGCGGCGCGTCTCACGCCGCTGCCCGCATGGGAGCCCGAAGTCGCGCGCTGGCGCCCGGCCGCGCTCGCGGCGCTGGCGCTGCTCGTCGTGCAGATCGCGCTCGGCGGCTGGGTCAGCACCAATTACGCCGTGCTCGCCTGCACCGACTTTCCCACCTGCAACGGCGCCTGGATTCCGCCGATGGATTTCCAGCACGGCTTTCATCTGTGGCGCGCGCTCGGCATGGACGGCAACGGCGACGTCATCACCCAGGACGCGCTGGTGGCGATCCACTGGACGCACCGCACGTTTGCGCTCGTGGTCATCGCATATCTGGTATGGTTCGCCCTCACGCTTCGGCGCTACGAGTCGCTGCGGCGTCCCGCCAACGGGGTCCTGATCGTGGTGCTGATCCAGTTCCTCACCGGGCTCTCGAACATCGTGCTGCAGTGGCCGCTGGCCATCGCGGTGGCGCATAACGGCGGGGCCGCGATCCTGCTGCTTCTCGTCGTCATGCTAAACTTTCGAATTGCTTATAGCCGCCCCGGCCGCGCCGTTGTTCCCGCGCGCGACGCCGCGCCGGCGTGATCCGTCCCTATGGAAAGTACAACCCTCTCCCATCCCCCGGGCAGCCGGATTTCCCAGTACGTCGCGCTCACGAAGCCGCGCGTTACCCAGCTGGCGGTGTTTTGCGCAGTGATCGGCATGTTCCTCGCCGTGCCGGGCATGGTGCCCTGGAAGGTGCTGGTCGGCGGCACGGTCGGCATCTGGCTCACGGCCGGCGCCGCCTTCGCCATCAACTGCCTCGTCGAGCAGAAAATCGATGCGAAGATGCGCCGCACCGCCTGGCGCCCGTCCGCGCGCGGCGAGATCACGAGCATCCAGATCCTGCTGTTTTCGCTCGTGCTGGGCGGCGTGGGCATGTGGACGCTCTATACGTTCACCAATGCGCTCACGATGTGGCTCACCTTTGCCACGTTCATCGGCTACGCGATCATCTACACGCTGCTGCTCAAGCCCAACACGCCGCAGAACATCGTGATCGGCGGCGCGTCGGGCGCCATGCCGCCCGCACTCGGCTGGGCCGCCGTAACCGGCCACGTGCCCGGCGACGCCTGGATCCTCGTGCTGATCATCTTCGTCTGGACGCCGCCGCACTTCTGGTCGCTCGCGCTGTATCGCCGCGAGGACTACAAGAAGGCCGGCCTGCCGATGCTGCCGAACACGCACGGCGAAGCCTATACGCGCCTGTGCATCCTGCTCTATACGGTGGTGCTCTTCGTCGTCACGCTCATGCCGTTCATCTCGGGCATGAGCGGCCTGCTCTATCTCGTGACGGCGGTGGTGCTCGGCGCGGTGTTCCTCGCCTACGCGTGGAAGATCTATCGCGAATACTCCGATGAGCTCGCGCGCAAGACCTTCCGCTACTCGATCGTGTACCTCTCGCTGCTCTTCGCGGCGCTGCTCGTCGATCACTACGTCCACGCCCTGATCGGGGCCTGAAAAGCCCTGCCCGGCAACCCTTAAGCGCCGTGACCCTCATGACCCGTCAAATGCTTGCGCGCATCGGGCGTACCACGCTCGTTGCGCTCGCCACGGTTTGCGCCCTCGGCGGCACCGCGCTCGTCGCGGGCTGCGGTCAGCAGGCGCCGTCGTTCACGAACCTCGACATCACCGGCAACACGCAGTTCGGCAAGGACTTTTCGCTGCCCGACACGAACGGCACGATGCGCTCGCTCGCCGACTACAAGGGCAAGGTGGTGGTGCTGTTCTTCGGCTACACGCACTGCCCGGACGTGTGCCCGACCACGATGGCGGAGCTCTCGCAGGCGCTCCAGCAGCTAGGTCCCGATGCTGCGAAGCGCGTCCAGGTGGTGTTCGTCACCGTCGATCCCGAGCGCGATACGGCGCAGATCCTGAGCCAGTACGTGGGCGCGTTCAACCCGACCTTCATCGCACTGCGCCCCGCCGACGAGGCCCAGCTCAAGCAGGTCACGAAGGACTTCCGCGTCTATTACGCGAAGGTGCCCGGCAGCACGCCCGACAACTACACGATGGATCACACCGCCGCGAGCTACGTGTTCGACACGACCGGCAAGCTGCGGCTCTTCGCCCGCGACGGGCAGGGCGTGACGCCCTGGGTTCACGACCTGAAGCTGCTGCTCGGCTAATCCGCGCACTGGGCGCGAGCGGCATACCGGTATGCGATTTCAGTATTTCGCACCGCCGGTGCCGTGTGAGAGCATTCATCCCCCCGGCAAACGGCACACAATGCCATGCGAGCCGGCGATATCGAAATAACAGGCAGGAACATCACCTCCATGCAGCGCAGAAATCTCATCAAGGCTCTCCTCGCCGGCTTTGCCGCCACCACGCTTTTCGCCAGCTTCGGCGCCCGCGCCGACGACCCGGTTATCAAGGTCGGCACCGTCTCGGGTCCGGACGCCCAGGTCTGGGCCGTCGTGCAGAAGGTCGCGAAACGCGAAGGCCTGAACGTCAAGGTCATCGAATTCAACGATTACGTGCAGCCGAACGCCGCGCTCGACGCAGGCGACCTCGACGCCAACAGCTTCCAGCACCAGCCCTACCTCGACAGTCAGGTCAAACAGCGCGGCTACAAGATCGTGAGCGTGGGCCTCACCTACATCTCGCCGATCGGCGTGTACTCGAAGAAGCTGAAGTCGCTGAACGACCTGCCGCAAGGCGCGAAGGTCGCCGTGCCGAACGATCCCTCGAACGAGAACCGCGCGTTCCTGCTGCTGCAGTCGAAGGGTCTCGTCAAGCTGCGCGCCGGTGCGGGCGTGGACGGCAACAACGCGACGCCGCTCGACGTCGTGGAGAATCCGAAGAAGATCAAGTTCGTCGAACTCGATGCGGCGCAACTACCGCGCGCGCTCGGCGACGTGGATGCCGCCGTCATCAACACGAACTACGCGCTGGCCGCCGGCATGCAGCCGACCAAGGACGCCATCGCGCTCGAAGACATCCGCAGCCCGTACGCGAACGTGATCGTCGTGCGCACCCAGGACAAGGACAAGCCGTGGGTGAAGAAGCTGGTGGCGGCGTATCAGTCGGAAGACGTGCGCCAGTTCATCAAGAACCAGTTCAAGGGTTCGATGGTGCCGTCGTTCTGATCGACGCACCGGCATGCGGCACCTTGCCGCATGCTGCTGAACAAGCCTAAACCGCGGCCTTGCGCCGCGGTTTTTTTACGCCTGCTTGAGGAGCGGCCAGGTCGTATCCTGGAGGCTGCGCGACCAGCATTCGGTGAGCGGGCCCACTCCGGCGCCGCTTTCTCCGGGCGGCATCGGCGCGAAACCGGCGCGCCGGGCCATGCGGCGGGCGTCTTCCAGTTCGGGCGCGAGGTCGATGGCGAGCGTGACATAGCCCGCGCGGCGCGCAAAGCGCGCGCACTCGTCGAGCAGTTGCGAGCCGATGCCGAGCCGCCGCACGTGGCGTTCGACGAACAGCATCTGCACGCGCGCGTCGTCTTCGCCGGCTGCAATCAGCATGGCGCCCCCCACCACGAGACCTTCCTGCTCGACGATCCACGCCGCTTCGCGCGCCGGATCGTGACCGAGCGCAAACGCGCCGATCCGGTGCGCGGCCAGCGCTTCGAACCGCCCGCCCCAGCCCGGCTCGTGCGCGAAGGACTGGGTGAGCCGGTGCACGATCCAGCTGAAGTCGCCCGGCCGCGGGCCTCGTATGGTGACGATGCCCTGCGAGGTACGTCCGCCGAGCAGGTGCTGCACCGTGCGCAGCGCGCCGATCAGCTGCTCCTGCTCAGCCGGCGCGAGTTGCGCGAGCGCCGCCGCCATGCTGCCCACCGCGGCGGCGTCGAGCGGCGCGTATTCGGCCCGGCCTTCGTCGGTGAGGCTCAGCAGCGACTGGCGGGCGTCGCTTGCGCTCGGGCGCCGCGAGATCAGCTTGCGCTGCTCGAACCCCGCGAGAATGCGGCTCAGGTAACCGGTGTCGAGCGCAAGGTTGCGGGCGAGCGCGGCGGCCGTGTCGGCCTTGCCGGTGGCCAGCTCCTGCAGGATGCGGACTTCGGTGAGCGAAAAAGCGCTGCGCGGCAGCCGCTCATGCTGCGCGACCAGGTACTTCGCGTAGAAGCGGTTGAATTGCAGCACGGCTTGTGCGCGCCGCATCGCATCGGATTCGGTCGACAAATGGGGGCCCTCTCGATGTTGTTTTGTGTTGATCGTTATCAAACATGACTATAGGGGAACTCTGTGACGCGCGTCAGGGTTCGCCCAGCCCGCGACGGCAACTTCCGTCCACTGGCTTCCATCATGCGGTCCAGTTCGAGCTGTCCAGGGTAAATCCTGATGTCCAGTGGGCTCAGGAAAAAGTCGAGTGTAGTCGCCTAAACTATTGATAGAAAATAAATTTGTTCGATTTCAGCAGTGTGAAACCACTCGGTTGACTGGTCTTATTGTGGTTATATAATGGGCTCGCTTTCGAAGCCGTCCTCCCCACGATCCCAGAACCCAGGCATAAGTCCCATGGAAACCCGTTGGTCTGCCCTGATGCCCGACGCGCGCAACGTGACGCCGCTCTATCTGCAGCTCGCGCGCAACCTTGCCACGGCGATTCATTGCGGCGTGTGGTCGGCCGGCGAGGCACTGCCTTCGGAGCGCACGTTGTCGGACGCCATCGGCGTTTCGCGCATCACGGCGCGCAAGGCAATCGAGCTGCTCGTGGAGCAGGGGCTGATCCGGCGCGCACGCGGGGCGGGCAGTTTCATCACGCCGCGCGTGGAAGATCCGCTTTCGCGCCTGACCGGCTTCACGAAGAAGATGGAGCAGCGCGGCTTCACGCCCGACTCGGTGTGGCTCGCGCGCGAAGTGCGCCCGGCGCACCGCGAGGAGATCGTGCAGCTCGGTCTTTCGCCGGGCGCCTCGGTCACGAGCCTGCGGCGGCTGCGCCGCGCGGACGGCATCGTGATGGCCGTGGAGCATTCGGCGCTGCCGGTGTCGATCGTGCCGAACCCGGCGTCCATCGATACCTCGCTCTACGCGTATCTCGAAGCGCGCGGCATGCCGGTGGTGCGGGCCCTGCAGCATTTCCGCGCGGTGAACGCGACGGGCGAGATCGCGGCGCTGATGGGCGTCGAGCCGCGCGCGGCGCTGCTCGTCATCACGCGGGTCGGCTTTTCGGCCGACCAGCACGCCATCGAATTGACCGACACCTATTGCCGCGACGGCTATTACGACTTCGTCGCGGAGCTGCGCCAGTGAGCGGGCGGGTCCAGACATGATGAACGCCCGGCCACGGAACGAATCACTCCAGCACGACCCTGACATGACGCCTCGTGCCTCGTCGCAACCCATCGGAAAACTTTCATGCTGAGCGGAAACATACTCACTCCTGAAGGCTGGATCCACGGCTCGCTGTCGTTCGAGAACGGGCGCATCACGTCGATCTCGGGCAACGCGGCCGATCCGGCGAAGAACGACGCGCCGTACATCCTGCCGGGCTTCATCGACCTGCACGTGCACGGCGGCGGCGGCGCCGACGTGATGGAAGGCGACGACGCCATCGAGACCATCACGCGCACGCATGCGCGCTTCGGCACGACGAGCCTGCTCGCCACCACCATGACCGCGCCGCGCGAAGAGCTCATGCGCGTGGTCGCGGGCCTCGGCGACGTGGCGCGCGTGCGCACGGCCGGCGGCTCGCGGGTGCTCGGTGTGCACCTCGAAGGCCCGTACATCAACCCGGGCAAGCTCGGCGCGCAGCCGGACGCGGCGGTGTCGGCGGTGCTCGACGAGGTGCTCAAGTACCTCTCGATCGCGCCCATTCGCGTCGTGACCGTGGCGCCCGAGATCGCGGGCCACATCGAGATCATTTCGGAGATGGCCGCGCGCGGCGTGCGCGTGCAGCTCGGCCACTCGCTCGCCACCTACGACGACGGCGTGGCCGCGCTCAAGCACGGTGCGTGCGGCTTCACGCACCTTTTCAACGCGATGTCGCCGCTGCATCACCGCAACCCGGGCCTCGTCGGCGCGGCGCTCGCGCATGCCGAGTACGCGGAGATCATCCCCGATCTGCTGCACGTGCATCCGGGCGCGATCCGCGCGGCGATGCGCGCCATTCCGCGCCTCTACGTGGTCACCGACAGCACCTCGGCGACCGGCATGCCCGACGGCGAATACCGCCTCGGCAGCCAGCACGTGACCAAGTGCCTGGGCGGCGTGCGCCTCGCCGACGGCACCCTCGCCGGCAGCACGCTGACCATGGACCAGGCGCTGCGCAACCTCGTTTCGCTCGGCTTTCCCATCGCCGACGTTTCGGCGCGCCTGTCGCGCTACGCTGCCGACTATCTCGGCATCGAGGACCGTGGCCGCCTCGCGCGCGGCGCATGGGCCGACGTCGTCGTGTTCGATCGCGAGCTGGCCCTTACCGCGACCTACGTCGAAGGAGAATCGATTGTCGAATATGCTTAAAGAAGCGCTGGCCTCGGCCGGCGTCGTCGCCGCGCAGCTCGCGGACACCGCGAGTGTCGAAGCGCTCGCGCGCCGGCTCGAGGCCCTGCCGCCGCAGGTCGCGCTGACCGTCGCGCGCGGCAGCTCCGACCATGCGGCGAGCTACTTCGCTGCGCTCACCATGAGCCGCATCGGCGTGCCGGTGGCCTCGATCCCCATGTCGATCGCCACGCTCCAGCAGGCGCCGTTGCGCGTGCGCGGCCAGTTCGCCCTTGCTTTTTCCCAATCAGGCAGGAGTCCTGATCTCGTCGCCACGATGCGCGTGCTGCGCGAAGCGGGCGCGCTCACGGCGGCTGCGGTCAACGTGCCGGGTTCGCCGCTGGCCGAAGCCGCGGGCGTGGAGCTGCCGCTCCTCGCCGGGCCGGAGCTCAGCGTGGCGGCCACCAAGAGCTATATCGCGATGCTCTCGCTTTCGGCGCAACTGGTTGCGTTCTGGCAGCGCGACGCCGCTCTCGTCGATGCGCTGCGCGCGCTGCCCGACGCGTTGCACGCCGCGGGCTCGCTCGACTGGTCGAAGGCCGTGGACGAACTGCGCGAGGTTTCGCAGATGATCGTGATCGGCCGCGGCGCAGGTCTTGCGATTGCGCAGGAGGCGGCGCTCAAGCTCAAGGAGACCTCGGGCATCCAGGCCGAGGCGTTCTCGAGCGCGGAAGTGCGTCACGGCCCGATGGAGCTGATCGACCGCGACTATCCGCTGCTCGTGTTCGCGCCGCGCGGACCGGAGCAGGCGGGCCTGATCGACTTCGCGCGCGACATGGTCAAGCGCGGCGCACGCGTGCTGCTGGCCGCGCCCGCCGACGTGCCCGACGCGACGCTGCCGCTCGTGAGCACCGCCGACGCGGCGCTCGACCCCGTTGCCGCGATTCTCTCGTTCTACGTCATGGCGGCGGACCTCGCCGCCGCGCGCGGGCGCAATCCCGACGAGCCGCGCTACCTGAACAAAGTCACCGAAACACACTAGATTGGAAAGCTGATGGAACGCATCCAGGAGTCCCGCCTGATGAACCCGGTTCAATCCGCCGCCGGCGACATCGCTATCGTCGCGCCGCTCACAGGCCCGGTCGTGCCGCTCGCCGCGGTGCCCGATCCGGTGTTTTCGGAAGGCCTGTTCGGTGACGGTATCGGTATCGATCCGCTTGTCGGCCGGCTCGTCGCGCCGTGCGACGGCGTCGTCATGCATCTCGCGCGCACCGGCCACGCCGTCACGCTCCAGACCGCGGAAGGCGCGCAGGTGCTGGTGCATGTCGGCATCGACACGGTCGAGCTGAACGGCAAAGGTTTCGCGCCGAAGGTCGAGCAGGGCGCGCAGGTGCGCCGCGGCGACCTCCTGATCGAGTTCGATCTCGACGTGGTGGCCTGCGAAGCGCCGAGTCTCGTTTCGGTGGTCGCGATCGCGAACTCGGATGCGTTCGAGGTGATTTCCCGCGCGCAAGGCGGCAAGGTCGAAGCCGGCGTGTCGCCGCTTCTCGTGCTGCGTGCGCGCGAAGGTGTGGCGGCCGCTGCTGCTGCGGCGGCGGTGAGCCCGGTGGAAAACGAAGCGCGCCGCACGGTGACGCTCACGCACGCTGGCGGCCTGCATGCGCGGCCCGCGGCGCGGGCGCGCGAGGCCGTGCGCGGCTTCGAGGCGCGTGTGGAAGTGCGTCACGGCGAGCGCCGTGCGGCGATCGAAAGTGTGGTCGGCCTGCTGGCGCTCGGCGCGGGCGAAGGCGCCACCGTCGAACTCGTCGGCACGGGCCGCGACGCGCAACAGGCCGTCGAGGCCGTCGCCAACGAACTGAATCGCGAAGCGCCGGGCGAGGGCGGTGAAGCGCCGGCTCGGCAGCTTTCGCCGGCACCGCGCACGGCGGCGACTGCGGTGGCGACTGAAGTGTCGACTGCGGCTGCCCAGCCGGCGGCCGGCGCGGCGGGGCCCAATACGCTTGCGGGCGTGTGCGCGGCGCCGGGCGTGGCCGTCGGCAAGCTGGTGCGCTGGGACGATGCCGAGATCGTGCCGCCGGAAGCCGCGAGCGGTACTTCGGCCGCCGAAAGCCGCGCGCTCGACAAGGCGATTGCGGCCGTGGACGCCGAACTGAACAACGCCGTGCGCGCCGCGTCGCAGCGCAGCGCGATCAGCGAGGCCGGCATTTTCACGATGCATCGCGTGCTGCTCGAAGACCCGACGCTCGTCGATGCCGCGCGCGACCTCATCAGCCTCGGCAAGAGCGCGGGCTTCGCGTGGCGCGAGGCGATCCGCGCGCAGATCGCGGTGCTTGGCCAGATCGACGATCCGCTGCTTGCCGAGCGGGCCGCGGATCTGCGCGACCTCGAAAAGCGCGTGCTGCGCGCGCTCGGGCTCTCGAATACCGCGGCGCGCACGCTGCCTGAGGAGGCCGTGCTGGCCGCCGACGAATTCACGCCCTCCGATCTCGCCACGCTCGACCGTGCGCGCGTGACGGCGCTCGTGATGGCACGCGGCGGCGCGACCTCGCACGCGGCCATCATCGCGCGCCAGGCCGGCATTCCGGCGCTGGTCGCGCTCGGCGACACGCTGCACACGATTGCCGAAGGCACCGAGGTGATCGTGAGCGCGAGCGAAGGGCGCTTCGCCTACGCACCCAGCGCGCTCGACATCGAGCGTGCCCGCACGGAGCGCGCCCGCCTCGCGGGCATGCGCGAAGCGAACCGTCGCACCTCGCAGCAGGCGGCCACCACGCGGGACGGCCGCGCGATCGAAGTGGCGGCGAACATCGCCACGCTCGAAGACGCGACCACGGCCGTGGACAACGGCGCCGACGCCGTGGGCCTCCTGCGCACCGAACTGATGTTCATCCACCGGCCGACTGCGCCGACGCTCGAAGAGCACCGCCAGAGCTATCAGGCGATCGTCGAGGCGCTGGCGGGCCGCACGGCCATCATCCGCACGCTCGACGTGGGCGCGGACAAGGAAGTCGATTACCTGACGCTGCCGCCCGAGCCGAATCCGGCGCTGGGTCTGCGCGGCATCCGCCTCGCCCAGGTGCGCCCCGATCTACTCGACGACCAGCTGCGGGCGCTTCTCGCGGTGAAGCCCGCGGGCGCCGTGCGCATCCTGCTGCCGATGGTGACCGATGCGGGCGAGCTCGTGCGCCTGCGCGAACGCATCGAAACCTTCGCCGAAGAAGCGGGCCGCACCGAGCCGATCGAAATCGGCGTGATGATCGAGGTGCCTTCGGCTGCGCTGCTGGCCGATCAGCTCGCGCAACACGCGGACTTCCTCTCGATCGGCACGAACGACCTCACCCAGTACACGCTCGCGATGGACCGCTGCCAGCCCGATCTCGCCGCCCAGGCGGACGGCCTGCATCCGGCCGTGCTGCGTCTCGTCGCAGCGGCCGTGCAGGGGGCGGGGAAGCACGGCAAGTGGGTCGGCGTTTGCGGCGCGCTCGCGGGCGATCCGGTTGCGGTGCCTTTGCTGGTGGGGCTCGGCGTGACGGAGCTGTCCGTCGATCCGGTGTCGGTGCCTTCCATCAAGGCGCGGGTGCGCAATCTGGACTGGCAACTGTGCCGCCAGCGCGCGCAGGACGCACTCGCTCTCGAATCGGCCCAGGCGGTGCGGGCAGTCAGCCGCTCGATCTGGCCGCTCGAATGACGCGTGGCTACGCGCACCCGCTCGAACTAATTCGTACTACAAAAAACGCGCCGGCATACGCAAGTCAGCCGGCGACTCTCATCACCCACTGACGTCACGAAAAAGACAGGGACTGGAGGCAGTTCAATGGATGGCAATCCGTTTCTCAAGATTCAGAGCCTCGGCCGCGCGCTGATGCTCCCGATCGCAGTGCTGCCGGTCGCCGGCCTGCTGCTGCGCTTCGGCCAGAGCGACATGCTCAACATCAAGATCATTGCCGACGCGGGCGGCGCGATCTTCGACAATCTGCCGCTCCTCTTCGCTATCGGCATCGCCGTCGGCTTCGCGAAGGACAACAACGGCGTCGCCGCGCTCGCGGGCGCGCTCGGCTATCTCGTCGAGACGGCCGTGATGAAGGACATCAACGACAAGCTCAACATGGGCGTCCTCTCGGGCGTCGTGGCGGGTATCGTCGCGGGCCTGCTGTACAACCGCTTCAAGGACATCAAGCTACCCGAGTTCCTCGCGTTCTTCGGCGGCAAGCGTTTCGTGCCGATCATCACCGGGCTCGTGTGCGTGGTGCTCGGCATCGCGTTCGGCTACGGCTGGGCGCCGGTGCAGGCCGTGATCGACGCCGCGGGACACTGGCTCACCACGGCGGGCGCGATCGGCACCTTCGTGTACGGCTTCCTGAACCGGCTGCTGCTCGTGACGGGCCTGCACCACATCCTCAACTCGCTCGTGTGGTTCGTGTTCGGCACGTTCACGCCGGCTGGCGGCGCGCCCGTGACCGGCGACCTGCACCGCTTCTTCGCGGGGGACCCCACCGCGGGCAGCTTCATGGCGGGCTTTTTCCCGGTCATGATGTTCGGCCTGCCGGCAGCATGCCTCGCGATGCTGCACGAGGCACCGAAGGAGCGCCGCTCGATGGTCGCGGGCCTCCTGCTCTCGATGGCGCTCACCTCGTTCCTCACGGGCGTGACCGAGCCGATCGAGTTCACGTTCATGTTCCTCGCGCCGGTGCTCTACGGGATCCACGCGCTGCTCACGGGCCTCTCGCTCGCGATCTGTTCGCTCCTCGGCATCAAGCTCGGCTTCACGTTCTCGGCGGGCGCGATCGACTACGTGCTGAACTACGGCCTCTCGACGCATGGCTGGGAAGCGATTCCGCTCGGCGTGGCCTACGCCGTGGTCTATTACGTGCTGTTCCGCTTCTTCATTCGCCGCTTCAATCTGCCGACGCCGGGCCGCGAGGCCTCGACGGGCGACACGGCGCTCGCTTCGTCGATGGCGGGTGCTGCCGTGCCGGCGGGCGCAGCCGGCACGTCGCGCGCCGCACGCTATATCGATGCGCTGGGCGGTGCCGCCAACCTCAAGGTGGTCGATGCCTGCACGACGCGTCTGCGTCTTTCGGTGGCGGATCCGGCGAAGGTGTCGGAGCCGGCGCTCAAGGTGATCGGCGCGCGGGGTGTGCTCAAGCGCGGTGGCGACAGCGTGCAGGTGATCATCGGACCGGAAGCGGACATCATTGCCGACGAGATCCGCAGCGAGATCAAGCGCGGCCCCGCTGCGGCGCCGCAAGCACCGGTGCAGGCCGCGGCGACGGCTGCCGTGCCCGCTCAGGCGGCTGGCAATGGTGGAGCAGGGAGTGTAGGGAATGCAGGCGATGCCGGCCCGCTCGACCCGGACCCGGCACGCTGGCTCGCGGCATTCGGCGGATCGGCGAACATCGCCACGCTCGACGCCGTGGCGGCGACGCGCCTGCGCGTGGTCGTGCGCAACGCGGCGGCGGTCGATCGCCAGAAGCTCGCGGCGCTCGACGTGGTGTGGGTGTCGGACAATACGCTGCACATCGTGGTGGGATCCGCCGCGCAGCGCTATGCGCAGGCGCTGGCTCCGCAACCGGCTTGACGTTTTCCACGCGGCGCCTGGTGCGTAACCTTGGCTGCGTAACCGTATGACCCAAAAAAATCGGCGCCCCGGCGCCGATTTTTTTGTCGATTAATTTCGTCGACCCGCCGCGAGGCTTCAGTCCTTGCGAACCGCCGCGCCGACCTTCTGCCGCTGCGAATCGAGCCACATCACGTTGATGATCCCAAAGCCGAGCGCGACGCCGATGCCCAGGATCCAGCTGAAATACCACATCGTTTCCACTCCTTCGAAATTCGTCAGTACAACGAGTTGTGCTGTTCCTTGATGGCCGCGGCGGTCACCTTGCCGCGCATCACGCGATACGCCCACGTGGTATAGGCGAGCACGATGGGCAGGAAAATGATCACGGCCACGAGCATGATCTCGAGCGTCGTCTTGCTGGAGGTCGAGTCCCACACGGTCAGGCTGCTGCGCGGATCGAGCGACGAAGGCATGATGAACGGGAACATCGAGAAACCCGCCGTGAGGATCACGCCGACGATCATGAGCCCGGTGGCGATGAACGCCGTTTTTTCCAGCCGCGAGCCCGCGAGCGCACACGCCACGAGGCCGCCCAGGATGCCGAGCAAGGGCGCGACCGTCATCCACGGATAGAGGCCATAGTTGGTGAGCCACAGCCCCTGGCCGGCTTCGACGCTCTTGAGCAGCGGATTCGAAACCGAATCGAGCGGGGGCGCCGACGTGATGGTGTAGCCGCCGATCAGCGTCGCGACGATCGCGCCCGCCAGCACGAAGAGCACGACCGCGAGGAGCGAGGTGATCCGCAGCGCCTTGCTCGCGCGGGCGGCAACCACGCCGTCGCTCTTGAGCTTCACGAAGGCGGCGCCGTGCGCGGTGAGCATCGTGAGGCTCACGAGTCCGCAGATGAGCGCGAATGGATTGAGGAGTGCCCAGAAGCTGCCGTGGTAGGTCACGCGCAGGTCGGTGTCGTAGGCGAACGGCACGCCTTCGAGCAGGTTGCCGAAGGCCACGCCGAACACGAGCGCCGGCACGAAGCCGCCGATGAACAGCGCCCAGTCCCACGCGCTGCGCCACTTCGGGTTGTCGCGCTTGCCGCGGTAGTCGAAGCCCACCGGGCGGAAGAAAAGCGCGAAGAGCACCAGCAGCATCGCGAAGTAAAAGCCCGAGAACGAGGCGGCATACACGAGCGGCCAGGCGGCGAACATCGCGCCGCCCGCGGTGATGAGCCAGACCTGGTTGCCTTCCCACGTCGCGCCGACCGTGTTGATGACGATGCGCCGCTCCGCATCGGTCTTGCCGATGAAGGGCAGCAGTACGGCGGCGCCCATGTCGAAGCCGTCGGTGAGCGAGAAGCCGATCAGGAGCACTCCGATCAGCACCCACCAGATGAGCTTGAGGGTTGCGTAGTCCATGGTTGTCGGTTCCTTGCGTGGGGCGGGGCGTCAGGCGGCGCTGCCGCTGCCGGCTGCCGGGGCGGTGCCCTGTTCGTGGAAGTAGCGTCCCGTGTGCAGCGCCGACGGGCCGAGTCGCGCGTACTTGAACATCAGCGTGATCTCGATGATGAAGAGCGCCGTGTAGAACACCACGAAGCCGGCGATGCTCAGCATCACGTCGCCGGGCGCGAGGCTCGACGCGGAAAGATGCGTGGGCAGCACTTCGGCGATGGTCCACGGCTGGCGGCCCACCTCGGCGACGATCCAGCCGAATTCGGCGGCGATCCACGGCAGCGGGATCGCCCACACGGCCCAGCGCAGGAACCACGCGCGGCTCGGCTTGAGCAGCGAGCGCTGGGCGCAGAACCAGAACGCCAGCACGAAGGTCAGCAGGAACAGGATGCCGAGGCCCACCATCAGGCGGAACGACCAGAACACCGGCGCGACGGGCGGAATCGAGCTCTTCGCGGCGGCTTCGATCTGGTCGGGCGTCGCATCCACCACGTTCGGCGCGAACTGCTTCACGAGCAGGCCGTAGCCGAGGTCGGCCTTGTGCGCGTCGAACACGTCGCGCGTTTCGGTATCGGCGCTGCCTTCCTTCATCTTCTGCAGCGCGGCATACGCGAGCATGCCGTTGCGGATGCGCACCTCGGCGCGGCCAATGTGATCCTTCAGGCCGATCACGGGCTCGTCGATCGAGCGCGTCGCGATGATGCCCATCAGGTAAGGAATCCGGATCGCGTAGTCGGTGCGCTCTTCCTTCTGGTTCGGCATGCCGAACAACGTGAACGGCGCGGGCGCGGGGGCGGTATCCCACTCGGCTTCGATGGCGGCGAGCTTGACCTGCTGCACTTCGCCCGTGGTGTAGCCCGACTCGTCGCCGAGCACCAGCACGCACAGCGTCGAGGCGAGGCCGAAGCCCGCGGCGATGGCGAACGAGCGCAGCGCGAAATCGACGTCGCGGCGGCGGATCAGATACCACGACGAGATGCCGAGCACGAACATCGACGCGGTCACGTAACCGGCCGAGACGGTGTGCACGAACTTCACCTGCGCCACCGGATTGAAGATCACCTGGAAGAGGCTGGTGAGCTCCATGCGCATGGTTTCGTAGTTGAACTCGGCGCCCACGGGGTTCTGCATCCAGCCGTTGGCCACCAGAATCCAGAGCGCGGAGAGGTTCGAGCCGAGCGCCACGAAGAACGTGGTGATGAGGTGCTGGCCCTTCGAGAGCCGGTCCCAGCCGAAGAAGAAGAGACCGACGAAGGTCGACTCGAGGAAGAACGCGGCGAGCCCTTCCACGGCGAGCGGCACGCCGAAGATGTCGCCCACGTAGTGCGAGTAGTACGACCAGTTGGTGCCGAACTGGAACTCCATGGTGAGGCCGGTGGTGACGCCCATCACGAAGTTGATCGCGAAGAGCTTGCCCCAGAACTGCGTCATGTCCTTGTAGATCTGCTTGCCGGTCATGACATAGACGGACTCCATGATGACGAGCAGCCACGAGAGGCCGAGCGTGAGCGGCACGAACAGGAAGTGATAGAGCGCGGTGATCGCGAACTGCAGCCGCGAGAGATCGACGGTTTCGCTAATGGGCATGAGGGTCCCCTTGGGTCGGGTTCGTCGCCGATTGCATCGATGGCACCGATTGCACCGATGGTACGGAGGGCGCGGTTGGCACGGACACCGAAAGAATGGCGCGAGCAACATCGGCGGGCGGCATGTTCATGTTTTCCGCCTGCGGATGATTGAAGAATGCGTATTTGAGCGCCATCAGCAACACGAGCTTGAAGGCGAGAACGAAGACGATGTCGCGTGCGAAGGTCGGGCCGCGTGCCCAGCGCAGGAATCGCGCGTGGAGCGCGAGGCGAGGCCGGGGAGGATGATCGGATGTCGAGATCATGGTGGATCGGTTGACTGCCCTTAAAACTCGTTTCCCGACCGGGCCTGCTGGCCGCCCGGCGCCTGGCACATCGTGTGTACGAAGAATTTTAAGATTGAGGTCCCGGGCATGCGACAGTCCGCCCGCGACATCCCGTCGCGAACGCAGGCCCGTCTAATCAGTATTGCGACTTAATTTGTCTCAAGTCAATAAATTGGGGGCGCATTGGAATGCGTGCCGCATCAGGCTGCGCATTTATCTTAGGGAAAAATCGGGGAACATGAGATGAGGGTGACTACCGGGGCGGTCACGGGCCGGGCCACTGCAAGGCCCAAAAAGAAAAAGCCCCGCCGTGAGAGGGCGGGGCTATGTCAGCGTCTGACAGACCGGCGCGGACTGGCCGGCGAGATACCGGGTTGCCTAGCTGTAATCGGCCAATGCCGTGCGCATTTTCTTCATCGCGCTCGCTTCGATCTGACGGATACGCTCGGCCGAGACGCCGAATTCGTCGGCCAGTTCGTGCAGGGTCGAACCGCCCGAACCGTCGTCGGCCACGTTCAGCCAGCGCGCCTCGATGATGCGGCGGCTGCGCGCGTCGAGCGCTTCCAGCGCGCTCGCGATACCGTCCGACTGCAGGCGGTCGCGCTGGCGCGCGGCCAGCACGGCGGTCGGCTCGCTATGCGAATCGGCCAGCCAGGCGATGGGCGCGAACGACTCTTCGCCGTCGTCGGTCTGGCCTTCGAGGGCGATGTCAGCGCCGGACAGGCGCGTTTCCATCTCCACGACTTCTTCGCGCTTGACGTTCAGTTCCTGCGCGAGACCGTCGATTTCCTCGGGCGTGAACGACTGCAGGCCCTGCTTGTGGCTGCGCAGGTTGAAGAACAGCTTGCGCTGCGCCTTGGTCGTGGCGACCTTCACCATGCGCCAGTTGCGCAGGATGTATTCGTGGATCTCGGCCTTGATCCAGTGCATGGCGTACGACACGAGCCGCACGTTCTGCTCCGGGTCGAAGCGCTTCACGGCCTTCAT
Organism: Paraburkholderia sp. J12; assembly: GCF_905220215.1. Classification (NCBI taxonomy): domain Bacteria; kingdom Pseudomonadati; phylum Pseudomonadota; class Betaproteobacteria; order Burkholderiales; family Burkholderiaceae; genus Paraburkholderia; species Paraburkholderia sp. J12. The sequence goes on along the minus strand of NZ_CAJMZC010000002.1, from coordinate 236,029 downwards.
CAGGCCGATGTTGCCTTCCTGGATCAGGTCGGCGTGCGGCAGGCCATAGCCGAGGTAGTTACGGGCGATCGAAACCACGAGGCGCAGGTGCGACAGCACGAGGCGACGGGCGGACTCGAGGTTGTTTTGTTCGCGGAACTCGGTCGCGAACTGGCGCTCCTCTTGAGGCGTCAACATGGGGATCCGGTTGACGGCCTGAATGTACGCGTCGATATTGCCCAGCTGGCCGGGCAACATGGACTGGTTCGCGAGCGCCAGCATGCCTGCCCCCGCCGCCTTGGCCGGCGTCGGGCTCAGCGTACCAGGAAGGGTCATTGCCATTGCGTTGCTCACGTAGTGAACTCCTCTATATCTTGCAAAAGTCGGACTGCGACTCCACGGTGGATGTTAGCACTCTGCTCCACCGAGTGCTAATACTTGGAGTCTGTAGGGGCTTCAAGGTTCCGCTGCTGCTATCGAAATAGTTGTTTCGATAGATTTCGCTGGAAGCCCGACAGGATGGGGCTGACAGCCGGTGAGGGCGTGCCGCGGTCGAGGTTGGCGAGTAAACCCTCTAGATCCGGATGGGACGGGGAGAGGGGAGATAACCAGGGGACGGCCTGTTTTGCCACAGTGCCTGGAAACGCCGGATATCGCTGGACGCGCTGGACGAACGAGTCATTGAGCATATGACCGGGGCGGCCGTCGAAAGTGCTTTCCTGCGTCGATCGGGCGCGCCTATCTCTTGGCGTCGAGTCGATCCCGGCGAGTGCAAAGGGACGGATTGACGGCCATTGCGCTATGCGTGCTGAATCGCGCGGCCTTTTGATTGCAAGTATCCACGCGACGAAACCTGGTATAAATTTCAGCGAAGCGCGTGCGGTACATCTTCAGCGTCGGTCTGCGGCCAACGGCGGGACGGGCGCGCAAGGGGCAAGGGCGATGGCGGCGAAAGTGATCGATGCGATTCGCGGGCTGGAGCGCGAACGTTTCCGGGCGATGGTGGACGGAGACGGTTCGTCGCTGGACGCTTTGCTGTCGGACAACGTGATCTACGTGCACACGAACGGCAAGCGCGAAACCAAGCAGCAATTCATCGACGCCATTACGGCGGGCCGCCGCCGCTACCGCCAGATCGAGATCCAGACCCAGGACGTGCTGCCCGTGGGGCGCGAGACCTGCGTGGTGTCCGGGCGTGCGCTGATCGAGATGGAAGCCAACAACGGCGCGCTGCTTTTTCCCATCGCCTATACGGCGATCCAGACTCAGGAGGACGGGCAGTGGCGCCTGCTTGCATGGCAGGCGACGCGTTGTGCGCTCGAATAAGGCCGGTAGGCCCCTTCTTCCGGCGCGTCTTCTGGACGCTCCGGGCTAACGCCGGCGGCCCGTTTTGCCGCCGACGCCCAACGCTGTCTGTCGACCAGAGCTGGTGCCTGCTCTGGTTTCACGCAGGGCACCTGCCTCTGCTCCGCGCTGCCTTCGCTGCTGAACTGCTTCGCTGACCGACGGCCGAACCTCAGGCCGCGGCGCGCCGATCGACGCGAGGCCAGTCCGCCCGATTCACCCCGCTCACGACCGCGGCGACCGTCGCGTGCGCGCCGTCTTCGGCCACGCCCACGCCGTGGCGAATCGCCTGCCCGCCCACGCGGCAACCCACGAACACGGCGGTGGCGCCGCGCTCCGTGCGCGCGCTCTCGAACGACGTGATTTCCACCGTGACGCCCGCCGCCGCAGCGATGGCGGCAGCGACGGCCCGAGCCTGCGCTTCCTGGCCGTCGGCGGCCGAGGGCGCCGCGATGTCGCGGCCGTCCCAGCGCACGCGGCCTGCGCCGGCATGCATCGCCGGGCCATCGGTTTCGAAGTACTCGCGCTCGAAGAGGGCGCAGATCGCATCGCCCGTGACTTCTTCGCCCGACGCATCCGAGACCGTCTGCACGGCGTGGCTGAATTCGATCTGCACGCGGCGCGGCGGCGTGAAACCCATGCCGCGCTCGAGCAGCCAGGTCGCGCCGCCCTTGCCCGACTGGCTGTTCACGCGGATCACGGCGTCGTAGCTGCGGCCGAGATCGGCGGGATCGATCGGAAGATACGGCACTTCCCAGAGCGCGTCGGCCTTTTGCTGGGCGAAGCCCTTGCGGATCGCGTCCTGGTGCGAGCCCGAGAATGCCGTGAAGACGAGGTCGCCCGCGTACGGATGGCGCGGATGCACGGGCAGTTGATTGCAGCGTTCGACCATGCGGCGCACGGCGTCGATATCGGAGAAGTCGAGGCCCGGATCGATGCCCTGGGTGTAGAGGTTCATCGCGAGCGTGACGAGATCGACGTTGCCGGTGCGCTCGCCATTGCCGAAGAGACAGCCTTCGATGCGGTCCGCGCCCGCGAGCAGCGCCATTTCCGCGGCGGCGACGGCCGTGCCGCGATCGTTGTGCGGGTGCACCGAAAGCACGATGCTGTCGCGGTACGCGAGATTGCGGTCCATCCACTCGATCTGGTCGGCGTAGACGTTGGGCATCGCCGCTTCGACCGTGGCCGGCAGATTCACGATCATCTTGTGATCGCGCGTCGGACGCCAGGTTTGCGCCACGGCGTCGCACACTTCGCGCGCGAACGTGAGCTCGGTCATGCTGAAGGTTTCGGGGGAGTACTGATAGATCCAGTGCGTCTGCGGACGCGCATCGGCGTGTTCGCGGATCATGCGCGTGCCGTCCACGGCGAGCGCCTTCACCTCGTCTTTCGACTGGCCGAACACGATCTTGCGGAACGACGGGCAGATCGCGTTGTAGAGGTGCACGATCGCGCGCGGCACGCCTTCGAGCGCATCGAACGTGCGCGCAATCAGATCTTCGCGCGACTGCACGAGCACTTCGATGGTCACGTCCTCGGGAATGCGCTTTTCCTCGATCAGCTTGCGCACGAAATCGAAGTCGGTCTGCGAAGCGGACGGAAAGCCGACTTCGATTTCCTTGAAACCGATCGCGACCAGCATCTCGAAGAATTCGGTCTTCTGCTCGATGCTCATCGGCTCGATCAGCGACTGGTTGCCGTCGCGCAAATCGGTGCTCATCCAGATGGGCGCGCGCTCGACGGTGCGCGTGGGCCATCGGCGGCCGTTCAGGCGGATGGCGGGAAAGGGGCGGTACTTCTCGGCGGGATTACGCAACATGACGGGCCTCGTTCTTCATGGTGTCGTTTGCGATGGCGGTCGACAGCGGGCGGCTGGCGGGCTGGCGACGAAGCACGATGCGCGAAACTTCCGGCGTCCGGGCGGAAACCACGGATGCGAAGAAGACGGCCACGGTGGCGGCGGTAACCGGCGCGGCAAAAAAGGACGTGAACGATGCCCATGCAACGTGCATTTTGACCCTCGCGATTCGTCCGAACGGTAAACGGACGAATAGAGACGACAAGTTGTAAAGGGAACTGCTGTTTGGGGTACTGCGAGAAACTGCTTGGGAGGACTGCCGACCGGGGAGGAGGTCGCGCAGCGCTACGCCTGGCTTACGCTAGACGTAGCGATAGGGCCGCTAGGCGGCCGGAGGTAATTCGGAGGGTGTTCGGGAAGGAACGCATTAGGCCAATGTAAGGCAGGACGACCTTGCGTGTCAACCATCGGGTTGCCGACCCGCGGCTGCGTGAGCCGCTGGGTAAGCGATTAAATGAGCGACTAAACGAGCGGCGCGGTCAGATTCCGGCAATCCGCCTGATCGTTTCCACCTGGCGCGCGATCGCCTCCGGCACGGGCGCCTCGCCGCGCAGCACGGCGCCGATCCAGGCGGCGGTCGTGGCGGCGTCGCGGCCTTCCGGCAGCGCGACTTCCGGGGCGTCGGGCGACGAGCGTTCCGGTGCGATCAGCGTTTCGCACATCCCGTCGTGCAGCCAGTCCACCTGGACCTGGCGGCGCGTGTCGGCAACGGCTTCGCCTTCGGTGCCGCGCGCGAGCAGCGCGCCGCCTGCCGCGGCCTCCGGGTGCGCGACGAAGAGGGCACTCAGGCTCTCGCGATAGGGCGGATGCGTGTAGTTCACGAGCCGCAGGCCCGGTTCTGCAAAAGGCTGCAGAAGTTTTACGAGCGTATGCGTGGAGTTGCGCACGCCCATCCGCCGGCGCAGCACGAGCAGCCGGGCGAGTTCGGGCGCGAGTGCTTCGATCGGCGCGAAGGCGACATGCTTTTCGGCAAGCTGCGCCTCGATTTCGGCGTGATTGCGGGCGACGGGCAGGTCGAGCGCGGCGAAGATTTCGGCGCTCGTGACGCGGCCCGGGTCGGTGCTCACGCCGTGAACCAGCACCGGCACGCCCTCGCGCGCGAGCAAGAGCGCGAGCAGCGGCACGAGATTCGGCTGCTTGCGCGCGCCGTTGTAACTCGGGATCGAGACAGCGCGATAGTCACCAGCCGGTGCGCGCAGCGGCGCGAACGAGGCCTGCGCGGCGGCCAGCATGGCGGCCAGTTCCGCGGCGGTTTCCCCCTTCAGGCGATACGCGAGCAGTACCGCGCCGAGCTCGAGGTCCGGCACGCGGCCGTCGAGCATGGCGGCGTAGAGCGCGTACGTGTCTTCGGGCGACAGCGCGCGCGCGCCGTTCGGGCCGCGGCCGATCTCCTTGATGAAGCGGGCGCAGGAAAACGTGTCGGAGGCGTCGGGGGCGTTCATGGCGTGCGGCAGTCTCTGGGCCCGGAATGCGTGTGGCGCGCCCGGGCGGCAGTTATCTCGAATTAGCGGGGATGCGTGCAGTATCGCATGAGGCAGCTTTGCGGACGGCGGCTGGCAAACCGACGAGCAATACGGAAGAGAAACCGAAGCGATGCGCGCGACGCTCACATGACGGCCAACCGCCGCCTGCGTGCGCCGCCACGCAGTGCGGGCCGCGCGCGTTACACTCGGCATTTGCGCCGCCGCCTGGGTCCGCGCGCGGCTCTTCACGCAGACGGAGAACTCCATGACTTACGTTTTCGAACCGGCGCCGCCCGTATCGGTACCGGTGGCGGGCAGCGACCAGCGCTTCCCCGTGCGCCGCATCTATTGCGTCGGCCGCAACTACGAAGCGCACGCGCGCGAAATGGGCCACGATCCCGACCGCGAGCCGCCGTTCTTCTTCGCCAAGCCCGCCGACGCGATCCTCTACGTCGCGCCCGGCTCGACCGGCGAATTCCCGTATCCGACGCAGTCGAAGAACGTGCACTTCGAAATGGAACTCGTCGCGGCCATCGGCAAGGGCGGCAAGGACATTCCCGCCGCGAGCGCGCTCGACCATGTGTACGGCTACGCACTCGGCCTCGACATGACGCGCCGCGATCTGCAGGCCGAAGCGAAGAAGCTGGGCCGCCCCTGGGATATCGCGAAGGGTTTCGACCACTCGGCGCCTATCGGCCCGATTTATCCGGTCGCGCAGGCGGGGCAGGTTGCGAAAGGAGCGATCTGGCTCTCCGTGAACGGCGAGGACAAGCAGCGCGCCGACGTCTCGCAGATGATCTGGCCGGTGGCCGACACCATCGCTTTCCTCTCCACGCTCTTCGAACTGAAGGCCGGCGACCTGATTTACACGGGCACGCCCGAAGGCGTGGGCGCCGTGGTGAAGGGCGACCTGATGCGCGGCGGCGTGGACGGCCTGGGCGAGATCGCGGTGCGCGTGGTCTAGGAGCGGCGTGCGGCGCTGCAATTCATCGAGAACAAGAGAGACGAGAGGAGCATGAAGCTTTACAGCTATTTCCGCAGTTCCGCTTCGTACCGCGTGCGTATCGCGCTGAACCTGAAGGGCCTGTCGTACGACTACGTGCCGGTGCACCTCGTGCGCGAGGGCGGCGAGCAACTGAAATCCGCCTACCGGCAGGTCAATCCGGACGGCATCGTGCCGACGCTGGTCGACGACGAGCAGCATGCGATCCAGCAGTCGCTCGCGATCATCGAGTATCTGGAGGAGACCCACCCGGAGCCGCCGCTCTTGCCGAAGTCGCCGGCCGATCGCGCGCACGCGCGCTCGCTCGGTCTTCAGGTGGCGTGCGAGATTCATCCGGTGAACAACCTGCGGATATTGAAGTACCTCAAAGACACGCTCGGCGTGGACGATGCCGCGAAGGACGCGTGGTATCGGCACTGGATCGAGCTGGGGTTCGGGACGCTCGAAGCGCGTCTCGCGGCCGATCCGCGCACGGGCAAGCTATGTGTCGGCGACACGCCGACTCTCGCCGATCTGTGCCTGATTCCGCAGGTCTTCAACGCAAAACGCTTCAATATCGACAGCACGCGTTATCCGACCATCCAGCGCATCTACGACTACGCGATGCAGCTCGATGCGTTCGCGAAGGCGGCACCGGGCGTGCAGCCGGACTCGGAGTGAATGGCCGCGCCGCCGGCGGTGCGCGCATGAAAAAAGGGCGTCGTTCCTGCGAACGACGCCCTTTTGCTTTACGTACCCGGGCTCTGGCGCAACAGCAACTGGGTGCGCAAGTGCCGCCTAGCTGCCGAGCAGCGCGTCGGCGAACTCTTCGGCATCGAACGGCTGCAGGTCCTCCACCTTCTCGCCCACGCCGATGAAATACACGGGAATCGGGCGCTGGCGCGCGATCGCCGCGAGGATGCCGCCCTTCGCCGTGCCGTCGAGCTTCGTGACGATGAGGCCGGTGAGGCCGAGCGCATCGTCGAAGGCCTTCACCTGGGTAAGCGCGTTCTGGCCGGTGTTCGCGTCGATCACGAGCAGCACTTCGTGCGGCGCGCCTTCGAATGCCTTGCCGATCACGCGCTTGACCTTCTTGAGCTCGTCCATCAGATGCAGCTGCGTGGGCAGGCGCCCGGCCGTGTCGGCCATCACCACGTCGATGCCGCGGGCGCGGGCCGCGCTCACGGCGTCGAAAATCACGGCGGCCGGGTCGCCGCTTTCCTGCTGCACGACCGTCACGTTGTTGCGCTCGCCCCAGATGGCGAGCTGCTCGCGCGCGGCGGCGCGGAAGGTGTCGCCGGCGGCCAGCAGCACCTTCTGGTCGAAGTGCTGCAGGTGCTTGGCGAGCTTGCCGATGCTCGTGGTCTTGCCCGCGCCGTTCACGCCGGCAATCATCATCACGAGCGGCTGCGCGCGGCCGAGCATCAGCGACTTCTGCAGCGGCGCGAGCAGGTCGATCAGCAACTGGCGCAGCGCTTCCTTCACCTGAACGGCTTCCGTGAGGCGTTCGGTGCGCACTTTCTGGCGCAGCGTTTCCAGCAGGTACTCGGTCGCGTCCACGCCGGCATCCGACATCAGGAGCGCCGTTTCCAGTTCTTCGTACAGATCGTCGTCGATCTTCGCGTTGACGAAGATGCTCGTGAGGTTCGAGCTCGTCTTCGCGAGGCCCGACTTCAGGCGGGTGAGCCACGATTGCTTCGCGGCGGGTTCGGGCGCGGGCGGCGGGACGATCTCGTCTGCCAGGGATGCCTGCGCGTCTGCGGGTCGTGCGGGCGCGGCGGCCGGCAGCGGGGCGGATACCGCCGGTGCGGTCGGCGCAGCCGGTACGGCCGATGCCGCGGGTGCCATGGGTGCCGCGGTCGCGTCTTCGCTTTCGGGCGCCGGCGTGGCTTCGGCGGCTTCTTCAGCCTGGGCGTTCTCGTCGGCCTTGGTGCCCCGGAGTCGTTTAAAGAAACTGAACATGATCTGGCGTCGTGGAGGCGCGTTGCGGATTGGGGCGGGATGGGCCGCGCCACGCCGGAGAACAGGCGGCAACGTGCGGAAAAGACGGCATTTTATCAGGCGCCCCCGGGCGCGTCGTTGCAGCGGGCGTGCGGCGCGCGTCCGGGCCTGTGGTAACGTTCGCGCATCAGGGGTGCGGCGCTGCCAAGGCGCGCCGCGCAGATCTTCGCCAGCCGTTCAGAAAAAAGCATGACCCGTTCTTCTTCCCCGCGCCCGCAGGGCGCCCGGTCCGGTGCGCCCGCCGCCGCTTCACGCGGTACAGGCGGTCGCGCAGGCGCTGGCCCGAGCCGCGGCAAAGCCGGCGGCTCGGGCGCCCACACGATCCGCATCATCGGCGGCGACTGGAAGCGCACGCCGCTGCCGGTGCTCGACCTCGAAGGGCTGCGCCCCACGCCCGACCGCGTGCGCGAAACGCTCTTCAACTGGCTCGGCCAGCAGCTCGACGGCCTGCGCTGCCTCGACCTGTTCGCGGGCAGCGGGGCGCTCGGCTTCGAAGCGGCTTCGCGCGGCGCCGCGCGCGTCGTGATGGTCGAGCGCAACGCGCGGGCCGCCGCGCAATTGCGCGCCAACCAGGCGCGCCTCTCGGCCCGCAGCATCGAAATCGCCGAAGCCGACGCGCTGCGCCTCGCCGCCGGTCTCGCACCGGGCTCGTTCGACGTGGTATTCCTCGACCCGCCGTTCGGCGACGCCGCGCTTTTCGCGCGTTCGCTGGACGTTGCCGTGCCGCTCGTCGCGCCCTTCGGCTGGCTCTACGTCGAGTCCGGCGAGCCGCTCGACCCGGCCGCGCGGCCTGCTCTCGCGGGCTGGAGCGTCGTGCGGGAGGGCAAGGCGGGTGCGGTCTTCTATCATTTGCTGCGGCGCGAAAATGAGGAATAATGCGCGTTCCATAACAAGCGGCGGACGGTTTTGCCGTCACGCGCGTGCTTGCGCCTGCCAGGCAGTAATCGGGGCCGGCGTGGCCCGGCGGCGGCTCGCAGCATTCGCGCCCCATTTCTGTTGAGAGAGGAGAAGCCTCATGGTAGTCGCCGTGTACCCCGGTACCTTCGATCCGCTCACGCGCGGTCACGAAGATCTCGTGCGGCGTGCGTCGAGCATTTTCGACACGCTGGTGGTGGGTGTTGCCGACAGCCGCAACAAGAAGCCGTTCTTCTCGCTCGACGAGCGTCTCGAGATTGCCCACGAGGTGCTCGGCCATTACCCGAACGTGCAGGTCATGAGCTTCACGGGGCTGCTCAAGGATTTCGTGCGCAGCAATAACGCGCGCGTGATCGTGCGCGGCCTGCGCGCCGTGTCGGACTTCGAATACGAGTTCCAGATGGCCGGCATGAACCGCTATCTGCTGCCGGATGTCGAAACGATGTTCATGACGCCTTCGGATCAGTATCAGTTCATTTCGGGCACCATCGTGCGCGAAATTGCCCAGCTGGGCGGCGATGTGAGCAAGTTCGTGTTTCCGTCGGTGGAAAAGCGCCTGCAGGACAAAGTGGCTTCGCTGGGCGGCGCTGTCGCGAAGTCCTGAGCGCTGCGGCAAACCGGCCTGAACCAGCGTAAACTACGGGGCTCTGCAATGAATGACGCCGGCCCGCGCGCCGGCATGAAGTGAGAACAGCATGGCCCTGATGATTACCGACGAGTGCATCAATTGCGACGTGTGCGAGCCCGAGTGCCCGAACGACGCGATTTCGATGGGCCCGGACATCTACGTGATCGATCCGAAGAAGTGCACGGAGTGCGTCGGCCACTTCGACGAGCCGCAGTGCGTGCAGGTGTGTCCGGTGGAGTGCATTCCGCGCAATCCGGAGCACCTGGAGTCGCCCGATCAGTTGATGGAGAAATACCGCGCGCTGATGGCGGCGAAGAACGGCTGATCTGTCTTGCCTCGGCAGCATGAAAAACGCGCCTCACGGGCGCGTTTTTTTCGTCGGCAATCCGGCAGCGCAGCTTATTTCACGATGCCGTTTAGCGCGGCCACGAGCGTATCGCATTCGTCATCGGTGCCGATCGTGATGCGCAGATGCTGGTCGATACGCGCGGCGTTGAAGTGCCGCACGAAGATCTCCTGCTCGCGCAGTTTCGCGCTGATGGCCGCTGCATCGTGTACGGGATGGCGCGCGAATACGAAGTTCGCCGCCGACGGCACGACCTCGAATCCGAGTTCCGCGAGCGCGGCGGTGAGCCGCGCACGGCTTGCCATGACGCGTTCGCGAGTCGCGCGCAGCCATTCGACGTCTTCGTAAGCGGCGATGGCCGCGGCCTGCGCCAGGCGATCGAGCGGATACGAATTGAAGCTGTCCTTCACGCGATTGAGCGCGTCGATCAGATCGGCGTGGCCGAACGCGAAGCCCACGCGCATGCCCGCGAGAGAGCGCGACTTCGACGTGGTGTGCACGACGAGCAGGTTCGGATAGCGGTCGATCAGCGCGATGGCCGATTCGGCGCCGAAATCGACATAGGCCTCGTCGACGATCACGACCGAGTTCGCGTTCGCCGCCACGAGCTTTTCGATCTGCGCGAGCGGCAGCGCGTGGCCCGTGGGCGCGTTCGGGTTCGGGAAGATCACGCCGCCGTTGGGCTGCGCGTAGTCCTCGATGCGGATCGCGAAGGCGGCGTCGAGCGGCACCGTGCGGTATTGCACGTCGTAGAGCCGCGCGTAGGTCGGGTAGAAGCTGTAAGAGATATCGGGGAAAAAGATCGGCAGGTCGTGCTTGAGCAGCGCCTGGAAGGCGTGTGCGAGCACCTCGTCCGAGCCGTTGCCGACGAACACCTGGTCGGCGCACAGGCCGTGATGCGCGGCCACCGTCGCGCGCAGGCGCTTCGCGACCGGATCCGGATAACGGCGCAGCGACTCGGCATGCTCGCCCAGCTCGGCGCGGATCGCATCCAGCACGCGCGGCGAGGGGGGATAGGGGTTCTCGTTGGTGTTCAGCTTCACCGGCTTCGCCAGTGCGGGCTGTTCGCCCGGCACGTAGGGTACGAGACGGTGGACGATGTCGCTCCAGTAACGGCTCAAGACTTCTCTCCTTCAGGGCATCGCTTCAGGTGGTCTGCGGCGGTTTGCGGGCTCAATCGTTGTTAGCCGTTGCGGTGCAGCTGCATGACTGCGCGGTCGGTTTCGCCTTTCACGAAAGTCGGCATGACGGCGAGCGCGCGCTCGATCGAGGCGTCGATCACGTCCTGCTCCTCGCGGCGCGGCGGCTTGAGCACGAAGTTCGCGACGTCGGGTTTCGCGCCGGCGCGTGCGCTTTCGGGAATCAGATCGCGCGGATGGCCGATGCCGATGCGCAGACGCCAGTACTGCTGCGTCGTGAGATGGGCGGCAATGTCCTTCAGGCCGTTATGACCGCCGCTGCCGCCGCCCAGCTTGAGCTTGACCGTGCCGGGCGGCAGGTCGAGCTCGTCGTGCGCGACGAGAATCTCGTCCGGCAGGATCTTGAAGAAGTGAGCGAGCGCGACGACCGACTGGCCCGAGCGATTCATGTAGGTCTGCGGCTCGAGCAGATGCACTTCCTCGCCGTAGAGGCGCGCCTTCGCGTAATGGCCGTGGAAGCGCCGCTCGTCGCGCAGCGTCGTGCCGGCTTCGCGCGCGAGCTGGTCCACGAACCAGAAGCCGGCGTTGTGCCGCGTCGCGGCGTATTCGGCGCCGGGATTGCCGAGTCCGACGATCAACCTGATCATGTGCTGTTGCCCGAGTCTGAAAACTGCGCTGGAAAACGCGCGGAAAAAACGCGAAAAAAAACCCGCCGGGGCGAACCGCGGCGGGTTACGTCGACCGTTTCAGAGAAACGGATCGAGAGGATATCGGTTCTATCCTGCAGCTTACTCGGCTGCGGCTTCACCTTCGGCTGCCGCCACGGCACCGGCCGGAACCGTCGCCGAGACGATCACCGGGTTTTCCGTTTCCACGTGCGGGACGAGCGTCACGCCGTTCGGCAGCGTGATGTCCTTGGCGTGCAGCGATTGGCCGGCTTCGATCTTCGCGAGGTCGACTTCGAGGAATTCCGGCAGCGAGCCCGGCAGGCACACCACTTCGATTTCGTTCAGGACGTGCGAGATGATCGCGCTCGCCAGCTTCACAGCCGGGTTGCTTTCCTGGTTCAGGAAGTGGAGCGGCACCTTCGTGTGGATCTTCTTGTTCGGATCGACGCGCTGGAAGTCCACGTGCAGCACGAGCTGACGGAACGGGTGGTATTGCACGTCGCGCAGCAGGACTTGTTGCGACTTGCCGGCCACTTCGATCTCGAGGATCGACGAATGGAAAGCTTCCTTCTTCAGGGCGTGCCACAGCGCATTGTGATCGAGCTCGATCAGTTGCGGTTCGGCGCCGACACCGTACACGATGCCCGGCGTCTTGCCAGCGTTGCGCAGGCGGCGGCTCGCACCCGTACCTTGCAGATTGCGTTCGAAAGCGATGACTTTCATGGTTTTCTCTTTTCAGTACACTGCCCGCGACCAGGCAGTAAAACGGGGCCTTTTCGGCCGATCTTGCTCAGATCGTCAGCCTGAAGGCCCCCGACAAGGCGGTGCGAAGCTACGTCCGCTCGCACCGATTACACCGGAGCGCGGCATCCTTGCGAATGCCGCGCTCCGGCGCGAATTGCTTAGCTCTCTGCGAAGAGCGACATCACCGAATCGCCACGGCGAATACGCGAGAACGTTTCGGCGAGAAGACCGGCGCTCGTGAGCGAGCGGATCTTCGCGCACGAACGCGCTTCGGCGCCGAGCGGAATCGTGTCGGTCACGACCAGTTCGTCGAGCGCGGAGGCGGCGATACGCTCGCCCGCGCCACCCGAAAGCACCGGGTGCGTGGCGTAGGCGAACACCTTCTTCGCGCCGCGCTCCTTGAGGACCTGAGCGGCCTTGCAGAGCGTGCCGGCGGTGTCGACCATGTCGTCCATGATGACGCACGTGCGGCCTTCGACTTCACCGATGATGTTCATCACTTCGGCGACGTTCGCCTTCGGGCGACGCTTGTCGATGATCGCGAGATCGCAGTTGAGCTGCTTGGCGAGCGCACGGGCGCGCACCACGCCGCCGACGTCCGGCGAAACGACCAGCAGGTTCTCGTAGTTCTGCTTGCGCAGATCGCCGAGCAGCACGGGCGTTGCGTAGATGTTGTCGACGGGAATGTCGAAAAAGCCCTGAATCTGGTCGGCGTGCAGATCCATCGTGATGATCCGCTCGACACCGGCGATTTCCAGCATGTTCGCCACGACCTTCGCCGAGATGGCGACGCGCGCCGAACGCGGGCGGCGGTCCTGACGGGCATAACCGAAGTAGGGGATGGCGGCGGTGATCCGGCCGGCGGATGCGCGCTTGAGCGCATCGACCATGATCATCAGTTCCATCAGGTTGTCGTTGGTCGGCGCGCAGGTGGACTGCAGGACGAAGACGTCCTTGCCACGCACGTTTTCCTGGATTTCGACCTGGATTTCACCGTCGGAGAAGCGGCTAACCATCGCCTTGCCGAGGGGAATACCGAGGATATTGACGACTTCCTGGGCAAGCGCGGGATTTGCGTTGCCAGTAAAAACCATCAGGCCGTCATGGCTGCTCATCATGCACCTGCTGCGGACTTGGGAGGGCGAGAGGAACTACAAGCGTTTCGCGACGCGCTGCATCGTAACCGCTGGAATTTTTGGCAGGGGAGGAAGGACTCGAACCCTCGCATGCCGGAATCAAAATCCGGTGCCTTAACCAACTTGGCGACTCCCCTACACTTAACTTTGCGCTTCGCTGAACGGGTAGGACGCTCAGTGAGGCTAAAACTTATGCCGCGAAAGCGAAGAGTGGATGCGTGTCCAGACTCGAGGTTACCGCGCTGCGCCAGTTCGCCCCAGTCCTTGCCGAATACTCATGCAGCTGCGATTGTGCCGCTTCTGCTTCGGCCCGGCTGGCGAACGCTGCAAATACGCTTGCGCCCGATCCGGTCATCCGCGCCGGTGCGATGTTGTTCGAGATGCACTCGAACCATTCCAGCACCTGCGCTACTTCCGCGTATTTTCCTGCGACAACCGCTTGCATATCGTTCTGGCCGAAGCTGTCTGGCCATCCGCTTTGCTGCTTGCCGTCTGCAAATTGCTGTGCAAGAAAGACTGCTATTGTGCAAGGCTTTGTGTCCCTTGTCAACGATTTTTCAGAGAAAATCGCGGCGGTTGGAACATGCACCTGCGGCGTCACGACCAAAAAATGACGCGGGGGCAATTGTACAGCCTCCAGCGCCTCGCCGACACCTTCGGCGAAGCCATTTTTGCCGAACACGAAGAACGGTACATCGGCGCCCAGTTTCAGTGCGAGCGCCTGCAATTCGGCGCGCGTCAGATTGAGCTTCCAGAGACGGTTGAGCGCGAGCAGCGTGGTCGCCGCGTCCGAGCTGCCGCCGCCGAGGCCTGCCCCCATCGGCAGGCGCTTTTCGATGTCGATCTCCACGCCTTCGTGCGTGCCCGTGTGCTGCTTGAGCAGCATCGCCGCACGCACGGTGAGGTCCTGTTCGGCGGGCACGCCTTCCACTTCGGTCGTGCGCATGATGCGGCCGTCGTTGCGGCGGTTGAAGTGCAGCGTGTCGCCCCAGTCGAGCAGCTGGAACACCGATTGAAGGTTGTGATAGCCGTCTGCGCGGCGGCCGGTGATATGCAGGAACAGATTGAGTTTCGCGGGCGCGAGACAGTCGCGCAGCGAGTCTTGGGTTTCGGTCATGATGCGTTGGGCGTGCGGGCCGCTTTTACTGGTCGAGCACGAGCTTGATCTGGAGCGGCGGGTCGTCGCGCGTGAGGTTCACGCGCTTGACGCCGGTGGCGGGTGCGTCGGCGTAGGCAACGTAGTCGATGGTCCAGCCATCTTGCTCGATCTGCCCGAGACGCGCCGGATCCTGCGGATCGGCCTTCGTATGCGCACGCGAAGTCGGTGCCACCGAAGGCTGCAGCCAGTAGCGCAGGCCTTCCACCGGCAGCGCGAAGCCGAGCGCCTGCTGCATCAGCGTCGAGACATTGTCCGCGGTGAGCGGCTGGCGGTTCGGCAGTTCGAGCGTCGCCTGCGCCGGCGACGAGGTGATGACCGCGAGCGTTTGCCCAAGCGGATTGAGCAGTTGCAGCGTCACCGTGGAGTCGGTCTCGCGCCAGTCGAAGTTGCCGTAGGCGTTGCGCTGCTGGCCGTTCTGGTCGACGTACTGCACCGCGAAGCGACCCTGGTAGGCGCGGCTCGTCTGCGTGGTGAGCGACGTCGTGGCGTTCGCGGTAGAGGGTTGACCGGCGGGAGGATGCGGCGTCGTGGCGCAGCCTGCGAGCGCGAACAGAGCGGCCGCCGCCATGCCGAGCGCCGGGCGCCGCAGAAAGCGGGCGCGATACGAAACCGGCGAGGCGGGGCGGAAAGTCGTTCGGTTATCTGCCATCAGCGAGAACCAGCGAGAGTCGGGGGCGGGGATCAAAGATCGTTGACCTGAAAGCGCTTGAGCGTTTTCAGGAGCGTGTCGTTGTCGGGCTCGAGCTTGCGCGCTTCGCGCCAGGCGTCGCGTGCGCCGTCCTGGTCGCCGTTCTTCCACAGCACTTCGCCCAGATGCGCGCCGATCTCGGCGTTCGGCTGCAGGCTGTAGGCCTTGCGCAGCAGCTTGATGGCGTCGGCGTTATCGCCCATCCGGTACTTCACCCAGCCCACGCTGTCCATGATGAACGCGTCGTCCGGGGCGAGCGCCGAGGCTTTCTCGACCAGCTTGTCCGCTTCCTGCAGGCGCAGGTTGCGGTCGGCGAGCGAGTAGCCGAGCGCGTTGTACGCCTGCGGATTGTCGGGCTGCGTCTTCATGAGCCTGCGCAACTGCGTTTCCATGACGTCGTAGTGGCCGGTTTTCTCGGCGGCCATCGCGTAGTCGTAGGCGAGATCGGGATCGTCCGGGAAGTCGGATACGGCCTTCGCGAGGCGCGCTTCCGCTTCCGGATAGCGCTTCGCGTCGAACAGGATCGCAGCGTCCGTGCGGGCGATCAGTGCCTGGTCGCGCGGATCGTCGGCCTGGATGCTCGCGAGCTGGCGGCGCGCGTCGTCGACCTTGCCTTCCTTGTCGAGCAGCTGCGCGCGCGTGATCTGCGCCGGAATGTACTGCTGGCTGTCCGGGCCGATCTTGTCGAGCCACTTCTGCGCCGTGGCGTCGTCCTTCTGCTCGGCGGCGAGTTGCGCGAGGTAGATGTAGCCCTGGCCCGGATCCGCGCCCGGGGTCTTTTCCGCGAGCTGCGTGTACTGGACCAGGTACTTTTGCGCGGCGTCGTAGTTCTTCTGCTGCACGGCGATCAGCGCGAGCGCCATCACCGGCATCAGGTCGTTCGCGTTGTCCTTGTGCAGCATCTCGAACTGCTTCTGCGCGTCGTCGAGGCGGTCGGCCGCGAGGTAGGTTTGTGCGAGCGCCAGACGCCCTTCATGCGACTTCGGGTTCTGCTGCACGTACTTTTCGATCGCCGCGATCCCTTCCTTGCGCTCTTCCGGACCCATCTGCGCGAGCATCAGCGCTGCGGGCAGATAGTCGGGCTTGATCGCGAGCGCCTGCTCGAACGATTTGCGCGCGCCGGGCACGTCGTCGGCCAGCAACTGCTGACGGCCGATCGCGAGCTGTGCCTCGGGACGGTTCATGTCGTCCTTGAGCAGATCCTTCAGCACGTTCAGCCCGCCCACGCGGTTCGGGCCCCGCGAGATCAGGAGCTGCAGCGAGACCAGCGCGGGGCCGCGCTGGTCGGCCGGCACGCGCGCCAGTTCGCGCGCGAGCAGCGGCCCGGCGTCGTCGGGGCGGCCGGAAAGCACGAGGAGCGAGGCGTCGAGCTGCGCAGCGCGCTCCGAATCCGGCGCGTACTGCTGCCACAGCTGGACCGCGTTCAGCGCGTCGGACGGACTCTGGGCCGCGAGCGCGATCTCGGTCGCGCGCTGCGCCATGCGCGGGTCGTGCGTGTCGCGCGCAAGCGCGAGATAGGTCTGGTAGGCGGGCGCCGGCTGGTCGCGTTGCAGCGCGATTTCCGCGGCGAGCACCTGGAAGACGATCTGGCTATTCAGGGCGACGTCGGGCAGATCCTTCTTCTCGTCGGCCGTTTCTGGGCCGAAGACATCAGGGATCGAGACGGAAGTGTCGTCGGTGTCGGGGGCCGGATCCTGCGCATACGCGCTCGATGTGGTCAGCGCCCAGGCTGCGAGCACCGCCGCGCCAAGAAGGCGGCGGGCACCGATGGCCACGGGCAGGCGCTGCGCCACGATGGACGGGCGCTTCGCAAACAGCTTTACGAAAGACAGTTCCATGGAATTCCGTCGAATGTTTCGGTCGATTGTAACGCGCTGGCTACAATACGCGCACAACGCGCACAAACGATTATGCAAGTTGCAGACCAACCCGGATCCGTCATCGGACCCGGGTATGACGAGGCCCTACGTTAGACATGCCAGAACTGCCAGAAGTTGAGGTTACCCGCCGGGGCATCGAGCCCTGGGTCGCCGGCCGCCGGGTCGAACGCGTGGACGTGCGCAACCCGGCGCTGCGCTGGCCCGTGCCCGCCGCGCTCGCGCGTACGCTGCGCGGCAGGACCGTGCGCTCGGTAGGACGGCGCGGCAAGTATCTGCTGTTCGAGGTCGAGGACGGCTGGTTCATCGTCCATCTCGGCATGACGGGCACGCTGCGCGTGATACGTAACATGCCGCGCCCGCCCGCCGCCGAAAAGCACGACCACGTCGACTGGCTCTTCGACGACTTCACGCTGCGCTTTCGCGATCCGCGCCGCTTCGGCGCCGTGCTCTGGCATCCGCGCGAGGCGGGCGACGTGCTGGGCCATCCGCTGCTCGCGGGGCTCGGCATCGAGCCGTTCACGCCGGCTTTCGACGGCGCGCTGCTCTATCGCGAAACGCGCGGCCGCAAGGTTTCTGTCAAGCAGGCGCTGCTCGCGGGGGATATCGTCGTGGGCGTGGGCAATATTTACGCATCGGAAAGCCTCTTTCGCGCCGGCATCCGGCCCACTACGCCCGCGGGCCGCGTCTCGCTCGCGCGCTACGAACTGCTGGCGGACGCGGTGCGCGCGGTGCTCGCTTCGGCGATCGAGAAGGGCGGCAGCACGTTGCGCGATTTCGTCGGCAGCAACGGCGAAAGCGGTTATTTCCAGCTCGAATATTTCGTTTATGACCGCGCCGGTGCACCGTGCCGCGTGTGCGGCACGCCGATCAAGCAGATCGTGCAGGGCCAGCGGTCCACTTATTTCTGTCCGCGCTGCCAGCGCTGAACTTCCGGTTCCTCCATGTATCGTTCTTCGTCCTCTTCCCGCGCGCTGCCTGCCGGAACATATCCGCCCGAACTCATCGCGAGCTTCGCGCCGCGTCTCATCGCATGGCAGCGCGAGCACGGCCGGCACGGCCTGCCGTGGCAGAACACGCGCGATGCCTATCGAATCTGGTTATCGGAAATCATGCTCCAGCAGACGCAGGTGGGCACCGTGATTCCGTATTACGCGCGTTTTCTCGAGCGTTTTCCGACGGTGGAAGCGCTTGCCGCCGCGCCGCTCGACGATGTGATGGCGTTGTGGGCCGGGCTCGGTTACTACACGCGGGCGCGCAATCTGCACCGCTGCGCGCAGGTCGTCGCGCAGGAGCACGGCGGGCGCTTTCCGGAGACCGTCGAAGGGCTCGCCGAACTGCCCGGCATCGGCCGCTCGACGGCGGCCGCGATTGCGTCGTTCGCCTTCGGCGCGCGCGAGACGATACTCGACGGCAACGTGAAGCGCGTGCTCGCGCGCGTGTTCGGCGTGGAGGGTTTTCCGGGCGAAAAACGCGTGGAAAACGCGATGTGGACGCTCGCCGAATCGATCGTTCCCGGCGCGGGCGCGAGCGATGCGGACGTGAGCGCCTACACGCAGGGGCTCATGGACCTCGGCGCCACGTTATGCGGGCGCGGCAAGCCCGATTGCGCGCGCTGCCCGTTCGCCGTGGACTGCGTCGCCAATACGACGGGGCGCCAGCGCGAACTGCCCGCCGCGCGCCCGAAAAAGGCCGTGCCGACGCGCCGCACGTGGATGCTCGTGCTGCTCGACGGCGATGCCGTGATGCTCGAGAAGCGTCCGCCCACGGGCATCTGGGGCGGCCTGTGGAGCCTGCCCGAAGCCGCCGACGAAGCGGCGCTCGCCGAGCGCGCGCAGACGTTCGGCGCTGCAAGCAAGGTCTCCCCGCTTGCGCCGTTCTCGCATACCTTCACGCACTTCAAGCTCGACATCGAGCCGCGCGTGGTCGAACTCGCGCGCGGGGCGCAGTCGGGCGCATCGGCCAT
Organism: Paraburkholderia sp. J12; assembly: GCF_905220215.1. Lineage (NCBI taxonomy): Bacteria > Pseudomonadati > Pseudomonadota > Betaproteobacteria > Burkholderiales > Burkholderiaceae > Paraburkholderia > Paraburkholderia sp. J12. The sequence continues at coordinate 217,136 of NZ_CAJMZC010000002.1, read as the reverse complement.
CGAATTCGGCGATGGGCAGACCGCATGGGTGGACTTGCGCGAGATCGACGCGTTCGGCGTGCCCGCGCCGGTGCGCAAGCTGCTCGACGGCTTGCGCGGCTCGCTGATCTGAGGCCCGCGCTTGACCGCGAAGCCAGCGCGTCAGAGCAACTGATGCTGCTGCATGTAGTGATGCACAACGTCGATACGTGCGCCCGCATCGGGTAACTCCATGAGCTTCTGGCGCGCGCGCAAGGGGATCGGCAGCACTTCGGCAAGGCGGTTGGAGACCCACGATGGGTCGTCGAAGCGGAACGGCTCCGCGAACGGCACGCTCGCCGGATCGCGTTCGCGGATGGTCGCGATGATGCGTTCGAGCACCTCCGCGCACGCGCCGCAGCGCGCAAGCTGCTCGGTGCCTTCCAGCGGGATATCTTCGGGCAGCGGTTCGGCCATGCCGACGACGAGACCGTCGCTCTCCACCCGGTACGACAGCAGCCGGAAGCGCTGCGTGCCGTGCGCGCGGATCAGCAGCATGCCGAACGATTCGGCGTCGCACTGCTCGATTTGCGCGAGACAGCCGATGCCTTCGGGCACCGAGGGCTCGTCGGGCTGCGCCACCTCGCCGCCGCTCTTGAGCATGCACACGCCGAACGGCGTTTTCTCTCGCAGACAACGGCTGACCATGTCCAGATAACGCGCTTCGAAGATCTTCAGCGGCAACAAGCCGCCGGGGAAGAGCACCGTATGCAGCGGGAAAAGCGGCAAATCGGCAAGCACGGCAGGGGACGAGGACATGGCGCAACGCTTCCGGTTAAGGCCGCGCGCGCGGCCGGTTAGGCGATTAGCCGGGACGACTCTCCAACGTCGAGGGGCGCGTCGCGGTGGCGCACGATGACGTTCGTTTGGCCCGCGAAGCGCGTGGCCAGCGTCTGGGCAATGAAGACCGAGCGATGCTGGCCGCCGGTGCAGCCGATCGCGACGGTGAGATAGCTGCGGTTGTCCGCACGGAAATGCGGCAGCCACTTCGCGACGAACGCGTAGATGTCGTCGATCATTTCGTGGACGGCGGGCTGCGCGCGCAGGAAGTCGATCACCGGCTGATCGAGGCCCGTGAGCGGACGCAGGCGGCTGTCGTAATGCGGATTGGGCAGCGTGCGGACGTCGAACACGAGGTCCGCGTCGAGCGGCACGCCGCGCTTGAAGCCGAACGATTCGAAGGTGAGCATGAGCGAGCCGCGCTCGCCCTCGACGAAGGCCTTGACCCACGCGCGCAGCGCATTGGCGCTGAGGCTGCTCGTATCGACTTGATGACCGAACTCGGCGAGATTCGAGACGAGTTCGCGCTCGTGCTCGATGGCCTCTTCGAGCGACTTCAGCATGCCCACGTTGGCGTCGTGCGCGGCCGAGCCCGAGAGCGGGTGGCGGCGGCGCGTTTCCGAGAAGCGCTGGATCAGCGACTGCGTGCTCGCGTTGAGGAACAGCACGCGCACGTCGTGTTCGTGCGCGAGGTCGCGGATCATTTGCGGCATGTCGTCGAACGACGAGCTCGAACGCGCGTCGATCGCGACCGCAAGGCGGTCGTAGCCGTCTTCGGCGAGATATTGGGCGAGTTGCGGCAGAAAGCGCGGAGGCAGATTGTCGACGCAGAAATAGCCGACGTCTTCGAGCGCGGTCAACGCGACCGACTTGCCGGAACCCGAGATACCGGTGATCAGGATGATACGCATGGGAAAGTCGATGGACCTGATTGGGTCATCATAGCATCGGACCCGGGCTCCCGCGATGACACTCCGGGCGCTTCGGCGCCCCGCTTAAGGCCATGCCAGAAGCGTGCCCGGCGGCTCGGTCAGATCAGCTTGCCGGGAAACTGGCTGTCCGGGTCCTGCATGGCGAGACGCTGGCGGTCCATGAAGTCGCGCAGCGTGTCGATGCCGCGCAGCTGCAGGATCGTATTGCGCACGGCGGCTTCCACCAGCACGGCGAGGTTGCGGCCCGCCGCCACCTGGATCGTGACCTTGCTGATGGGCAGCCCCAGCACATCCACCGTCTGGCTTTCCAGCGGCAGGCGCTGGAACTCGCCGTCCGGGCGGCGCACGAGCTGCACGATGAGCTTGAGCTTCATCTTCCGGCGCACGGCCGTTTCACCGAAGATCGTCTTGATGTCGAGGAGGCCGAGGCCGCGCACTTCGAGCAGGTTTTGCAGCAGCGGCGGGCAGCGGCCTTCGACGAAATCGGGGCCGAGGCGCACGAAATCGACGGCGTCGTCGGCGACGAGGCCGTGGCCGCGGCTGATCAGTTCGAGGCCCAGTTCGCTCTTGCCGAGGCCCGAGTCGCCGGTGAGCAGCACGCCCATGCCGAGAATGTCGAGGAACACGCCGTGCAGCGTGGCGCGGGGCGCCAGGATACGCGACATGTAGAGGCGCAGGCTGTCGATGACGGTGGCCGCCGACATGGGCGTCGTGAAGAGCGGCGTGGACGAGCGCGTGCAGCGCAGGACCAGTTCGGGCGGCGCGGTCATGCCGTCCGCGACCACGAGGAACGGCGGTTCGAGGGCGATCAGCTCGGCCATGTGGCGCGAGCGGTCTTCGTCGGTCTGGCGCTGGTAGTAGTGGATCTCGGCGTCGCCGAGCACCTGGATGCGGTTCGGGTGGATCAGGTTCAGGTGGCCGACGAGGTCGGCGCTCGCCGTGGCCGTCGCCACCGTCTCGGCCGAAAAGCCGCGCTCCCAGCCTTCGTGCCCCGTCAGCCAGCTGAGCTTAAGCGTAGTGGCGTTGTCGTCGAAGATGCTTTGGGCGTTGATGCTGGACGTGTCCATGAGTCGGTGACTCCGCGAAGACTCGGGTTTAGGGCCGCGACGGTTCGAACCGGGCGCCGCCGCGTGGGCCCGGCGCCGCTTGCTCGCCGCTTTCGGCGGCGCGTTACATCAAGGTTGCCACTGGGTGAGCAGGCGATGCAACGTTTCGCGGTCCTGTTCCGTATGGAGGCGCTCGCGCGTCTCGCGATCCGACAGTAGTTGCGCGATCTCGGACAGGATTTCAAGGTGCTGCTGCGTAGCCTGTTCGGGCACGAGCAGGAAGATGAGGAGCGAGACGGGCTGGCCGTCCGGGGCTTCGAAGGCGATGGGTTCCGCGAGGCGCACGAAGGCGGCGAGCGGCTGCTTCAAGCCCTTGATGCGGCCGTGCGGAATGGCAACGCCTTCGCCGAGACCGGTGGAACCGAGGCGCTCGCGCGCGAACAGGTTGTCGGTAACGGTGCTGCGGGCGATGCCGTTCTGGTTTTCGAAGATCAGGCCAGCTTGTTCGAAGACGCGCTTCTTGCTGGTGACGGACAGGCCGAGGACGACGTTCTCGATGGGAAGTATTTTGGCTAAACGATTCATGTTGGCAGGCGAAAACGTGGCCTGAATGCTCCTCACCCCGGCAGAAAAGCGCGAAATCCGACACGCTGCTGCACGCCCCGATGGCGCGCGACTCTCGCGGCGAAGCCGGTGCCGGGACCGTGGGGACGTCACGCCCCGAAAACGACTGGACCATTATAGAACAAGCGTACGAACCGATGGTGCGATGCGCCATGCATTAGTGCAACCGTTCATGCGTGGTTGCACCAGTTCAGATCGTTCGATGTCCTCTACTCATGAAAAAGCCGCCCGTGCAGGGCGGCTTGTCTCTGGGGCCGGATCTCGAGTCGTCTCGTCGGACCCGCGGGGAATCACTGCGGAGGGATTTCGAGCGGCGGAGCGCTCTGATACTTCAGCGACTCATGCTGGTGGCCCTGCACGCGATCCTTGTGGCGCACGACCTGGCGATCGAGCTTGTCGACCACGAGATCGATGGCGGCGTACATGTCGCCGTTCGCGCTCTCCACGAAAATATCCTTGCCCTTCAGATGAAGGTTCACTTCAACCTTCTGTCTCCTATCCTTTTCCTTGTAGTTGTCGACCGAGAGGACCACATTGCCATCGATTACCTGATCGAAATGTCTTAGCACCCTGTCCAGCTTGGTGATCACGTATTCTCGCAACGCTGGCGTTACTTCGAGATGGTGTCCACTGATCTTCAAGTTCATAGTGCTTCTCCAGGCTAATAGCCGCCTGACGCGTCATGCGCGGCGATGCCGGTCGACTGGTGGGACCGCGTGAGGCTTCCCCGAAAAGGCCTGCGCGACGGACTACCTCGGCCGGCCATCGCCGCCAGAACTGGCGCCGCGGCCGGAAAGTGCCCGTGCCGGAGCAAACCGGCAACAGGCTAAAGAGACTTGCGCAGATTGACTGCCGGGATCTTCAATGCCTCGCGATATTTCGCGACGGTGCGCCGCGCGACCACGAAGCCTTGTTCCGCCAGCAGTTCGGCTATGCGGCTGTCTGAAAGAGGAGATTTGGTGTTCTCGGCTCCTATCAGTTGCTTGATGAGGGCGCGAATGGCGGTGGATGACGCCGCGCCCCCGGTGTCGGTTGATACGTGCGATCCGAAGAAGTACTTAAATTCAAGTGTCCCGAATGGAGTCAACATGTATTTACCAGTTGTCACACGCGAGACAGTTGATTCGTGTAGGCCCAGCGTATCAGCAATCTCCCTCAAAACCAAGGGGCGCATGGCGATTTCGCCATGCACAAAAAAGTTCTTCTGCCGCTCGACGATGGCCTGCGAGACACGCAGGATCGTCTCGAAGCGCTGCTGGATGTTCTTGATGAGCCAGCGCGCTTCCTGCAACTGCTGACGCAGCGAACCGCTGCCCGGGTCGCCCCGGTTGTTGCGCAGGATGTTCGCGTAGAGATGGTTGATGCGCAGCTTCGGCACCACCTCCGGGTTCAGTTCCGCGTGCCAGTTCTGGCCCGTCTTCTTGACGATGATGTCTGGCACCACGTAATCGGCTTCGGCCTTGCCGTAAGCGGCGCCCGGAAACGGCTCCAGCGAGCGGATCAGCGCATGCGCTTCGCGCAGTTCGTCGTCGCCGGTCTTCAGTTGCTTGCGCAACCGCGTGAAGTCCCGTGCGGCGAGCAGTTCCAGATGGTTCGACACGATCTCGAGTGCAAGCGTGCGCGTAGGCGACGATTCGACGCGCAGCAGCTGGAGCCTGAGACATTCCGACGCGGAGCGCGCGCCCACGCCTGCAGGATCGAAGCTGTGCAGCAGCGCGAGTGCGGCGTTCAGTTCGTCGCCGTCGACTTCGAGCTCTTCCGGGATATCGGCAAGAATTTCCTCGCACGTGGCGCTCAGATAGCCGTCGTCGTCGAGCGATTCGATGAGGAACGTGATGAGCGCGCGATCGCGCGGGCTCGCCTGGGTCACGCGCAACTGCGCCATCAGGTGGTCGCGCAGCGTGGTGGTGGATTCGTGGATCTGCAGCGGGGGCAGGTCGTCGTCGTCGGAGGCGCTGCCGGGGCGGCCGTAGTCGTCGAGATTCCACTGGCTCGCGTCGCCGTTCGCATCGGACGCGAGGCCGTTGTATTCGTCGACGCCCTGCGGCTCGCCGTCACCGTTCTCGCTGCCGTTCGAAGAGGACGTCGAAGACGGGGACGAGCCCGACACCATCTCGGCGCCGGATGTCGGCGGTTGCGCGATCAGCGAGCCGTCGGCGGCCACGCGCAGCGGGCTCGCGATCCAGTCGTCGTCGTTCTCGAGCAGGGGGTTTTGCGAGATCGCCGTCGCCACTTCCTGCTGCAGTTCGAGCGTCGACAGCTGAAGCAGCCGGATGGACTGCTGCAGTTGCGGGGTCAGCGCAAGATGCTGCGAGAGGCGGAGTTGGAGGCTGGCTTTCATGGCAGTGTGCGATTCATTGTAAAGAGTTTGCCACGCCCGCGATACCACGCAACATCCACGAAAATACGCGTGCCACACAATGGTGTGGCCCTCAAACCGGCGGGCAGCGCGGCGCTGGGAAGCGGGCGCGAGGACAGCCTGCGGGGATGGCGGGACAGGGCACGCGCACGGCGCGTTTTGTGCACCGTTCGGCGCGCATCGTCGCCTTTTGGGCGTGGATGCGACCTGGAAACGCGACAGCGGGAAGTCGGGGAAGGACGGCGCGCGAAGCGTGCCGCCGGACAGGCGAGAGGCAAGTCGAACTGCGCGGCGAGCGGCGTAGCGGCCGGCGATCCTGCTGCCGGCCGCTACGCTGCCCGACCGTATTACATGCGGAAATGTTCGCCGAGATAGACGCGGCGCACGCTTTCGTTCTCGATGATGTCGCTGGGCGCGCCGGCGGCGAGCACCGAGCCGTCGCTGATGATGTACGCGTGATCGCAGATGCCGAGCGTTTCGCGCACGTTGTGGTCTGTAATCAGCACGCCGATGTTGCGCTGCTTCAGGAACTTCACGATCTTCTGGATTTCCAGCACGGCGATCGGATCCACGCCCGCGAACGGTTCGTCGAGCAGGATGAAGCTCGGATCGGTGGCGAGCGCCCGGGCGATTTCCACCCGGCGGCGCTCGCCGCCCGAGAGCGAGAGGGCCGCGTTTTCGCGCAGGTGGGCGATCTGCAGTTCGTCGAGCAGGGCTTCGGCGCGCTCGGTAATCACGTCTTTCGAGAGGCGCTTGCCGTGCATGTCCACTTGCAGCTCGAGCACGGCGCGAATGTTCTCTTCGACGGTGAGCTTACGGAACACCGACGCTTCCTGCGGCAGATACGACAGGCCGAGCGAGGCGCGCTTGTGGATCGGCAGCAGGCTGATGGACTGGCCGTCGAGGTCGATCTCGCCCGCATCGAGCGGCACGAGGCCGACGATCATGTAGAACGAGGTGGTTTTGCCGGCGCCGTTGGGGCCGAGCAGTCCGACCACCTCGCCGCTTTTCACGTCGAGCGATACATCCTTGACGACCGTGCGCGAGCCGTAGCGCTTCTTGAGATTGCGCACGACGAGCGAACTGGTCTTGCCGGCCAGTTGCCGGCCGTGGCTTTGCGGAACCGTTACGGTATTCATTGCTGCGGCGCCCCCTGCATCGTGGCCGAAGGGGCCAGCGTGGCCGGAGCGCCCGTGAGCGGCTGTGCTCCGCCGTTGCGCGGCGAGAGCGTGGCGCGCACGCGCCCCGTGGGGTTGCCCGGGCCGGCGACGTCCTTGCCGGACTTCGCCGTGTAGAAGTCGTTCTGGCCGTCGTAGGTGATCACGCTGCCGTGGACCGTGTCCATGATGGTGGAGAGGCCCTGCAGGCGGTGCACCGTGGCGCGCGTGGTGAGCGTGGTGAGGTCCTGCTTGCCGTCGTAGTCGATGCGCTCGGCCGTGCCTTCCACGTACTCGTCCACGCCTTCGCGCTTCTGGCGGAAGTAGGCGAGGTTCGCGTCGGGCGTGCCCGGCGCCACCGTGCCGGTGGCGTACTGGTAGCCCTGCGGATCCTGGGTCACGACGACCTTGTCGGCCTTGATCAGGATCGTGCCTTTCGTGGCGACCACGTGGCCGGTGAAGACGGTCTCCTGCTTGAGATCGTCGTACGTCATGTTGTCCGCTTCGATGTTGAGCGGTTTGTCCTTGTCGGCGCGCTCGGCATGCGCGGCGGGCGCGAAGCCCGCAAGCGGCAGCGCCGCGGCGAGCACGGCCAGCGCGCCGAACACGGCACGGCGCACGCGCGCGGCACGGTGTGCGCGCAGGACGCCGGACGGAGGACGGGGAAGCGATTCGTTCATGCAATCGTGCCTTGGGTGGACGGCCCGGCGTTCAGGACGAGCCGCCGGAGTCAGCCGGGGCGATCGCGCCACGGACGTTGCCGTAGAGCTGGATGACCCGGGTGACGTTGTTGTAGTTCATGCCGTTGGTGGCCGTCATGACCGACTGGCCGCGACGAAGTTTAACCGGCTTTTCGGTCAGGATCACATCGTCGTTCACCAGCACGCGGAAATGTTCGGAATCAGCCTGCATTTCCGGGTCGCCGTAGCCGGCGGCGCGCAGGATACGCGCGTTGTCGTACAGATTGACGATCGAAGCATCGCTGTTCACGGTGCCGCGCAGGCCTGTGGCCGTGACGATCGGCTTGCCGGGCTGGAACGCGCGCACGGCGGGCAAGGTGAGGTCGCTGTTCTCGTCGTCCTCGTAGTGAACCATGTGCGTCGCGGTGAGGCGGTACTGCGTCGCGCCGGACTGGTCGAGCTCGGACACCGAGAAGTTGTCGGCGAAATAGTCGGGCGTATGCGTGAGCGCGCGCGGCGCCTCTTCCTTCTCGTGGGGCTTGACGGCCTGCAGCAGCCACCACGTGAAGAGCGCGAGCGCCGCCACGCAGACGAGCGGCACGAGCGAGGTGAGGCGGAACTTCTGCGCGTTCATCGCGGCTGTCCGGCGTGCGGCGCGCAGGCCGCGGCGAGCAGGGCGTCGTAGCGGTTCTGCGCGCGCAGGATCAGGTCGGTGGCTTCGCGTACCGCACCGTAGCCGCCGCGCGCGCTGGCGATCCAGTGGGCGCGCTGGAGCACCTCGGGGTGCGAGTTTGCCGGCGCCGCCGCGAAGCCGCACTGGAGCATCACCGCGAGGTCGGGCCAGTCGTCGCCCATGTAGCCGCACTGGTCGGGCGTCATGCCGGTGGCCGCGAGCAGTTCCGCGAAGGCCACGCGCTTGTCTTCCACGCCCTGATACAGGTGCGTGATGCGCAGTTCCTTCGCGCGCACCGCCACGATCTCCGAGCGGCGGCCCGTGATGATCGCCGTGTCGATGCCGGCTTCGCGCAGGAGCTTCGCGCCGTGGCCGTCGAGCGAATTGAACGCCTTCATGGTGTCGCCGGCGCCCGTGAACAGGAGGCCGCCGTCGGTCAGCACGCCGTCGACGTCGAAAATCATCAGACGCACGCGCGCGGCGCGCTCAGTGGCGTCGAGTTCGGGGGTAGCGGCCATCAGATCACCTTCTTTGAAAACAGGTCGTGCATGTTGAGCGCGCCGATCAGCTTGCCTGCTGCATCGACGACCAGCATCTGATTGATGCGGTGGCGCTCCATCAGTTCCACGGCTTCGACCGCCAGATGATCGGGACCGATCGTGCGCGGGCCGCGCGTCATGACCGAGGAGATCGGCAGGTCGCGGAAGTCGCCCGCGCGCTCCAGCACGCGGCGCAGGTCGCCGTCGGTGAAGATGCCGGTCACGCGGCCTTCCGGGTCGACGATCGCCGTCATGCCCATGCGCTTGGCCGTGAGCTGGAAGAGGGCGTCGCGCACCGTGGCGTCTTCGCGCACGAGCGGCATTTGCTCGCCGGTGCGCATCACGTCGTGCACGTAGGTGAGCAGGCGCCGGCCGAGCGCGCCGCCCGGGTGCGAGCGCGCGAAGTCGTCGGCGCCGAAGCCGCGTGCGTCGAGCACCGCGACCGCGAGGGCGTCGCCGAGCGCGAGCGCCGCCGTCGTGCTGGCGGTGGGCGCGAGATTGAGCGGGCAGGCTTCCTTTTCCACGCCGGCATAGAGGTGCACGTCGGCGAGCTGGCCGAGCGTTGAACCGGGGCGGCCCGTCATGGCGACGAGCTTCGCGCCGATGCGCTTCACGAGCGGCAGGATCGCCACCAGCTCTTCCGACTCGCCGGAGTTCGAGAGGGCGACGAACACGTCTTCGGCCGTGACCATGCCGAGGTCGCCGTGACTGGCTTCGGCGGGGTGGACGAAGAAGGCCGGGGTGCCCGTGGACGCCAGCGTGGCGGCGAGCTTGCGGGCAATGTGGCCCGATTTGCCGATGCCGGAAACGACCACGCGGCCACGGCAGCCAAGGATAAGATCGACCGCGCCGACGAAGCTGTCGTCGAGCCGGTCGCGAAGCCCGCGCACGGCGTCAGCTTCGATGTCGAGCACGTCGCGAGCGAGCTTGAGCGCCCGGTCGCCATTGATTTTCGCTATCATTCGCGGAGTATAGCAAAGGCGTCTGATCGCCGCGCCGCCGGGCCTGTCAGGCAAGCCCCGGGCGGCCGGGCCGCCGGACGCCTCGCGCCGCCGCCGCCGCGCCAACCTCGCCGTGCTCCCTCGCAGCACTTCCTTTTAGTCCCGCTTTGCGCCGATCATGGACCGGGCCGGCGCAAGGTCCGATGCATCCCGGGCAGTTCCTGCCCGGCAAGCCAGCTGTACACGCCACGCACGAGGACGCTTCACACGATGATCTCCCCGCTGGAAATGACGCTGTTTCTGCTGCTCGCCTCGGTGGTCGGCGTCGTGCTGTTCCGTTACCTGAACCTGCCGCCGATGCTCGGTTATCTGACCGTGGGCATCCTCGTCGGCCCGCGCTCGCTCGGCATCGTGCCGGACACGCATGGCGCGCAGAATCTCGCCGAGTTCGGCGTGGTGTTCCTGATGTTCTCGATCGGGCTCGAGTTTTCGCTCTCGAAGCTGCGCGCGATGCGCCACGCGGTGTTCGGGCTCGGTCTTTCGCAGGTGCTCGGGACCATTGCCGTCGCGCTGCTCGTCGGGCTCTCGCTCGAGCACTGGGTGCACATCACCTGGCAGGCGTGCGTGGCGCTGGGCGGCGCGCTCGCCATGTCGTCCACGGCCATCGTTAGCAAGATGCTGGCGGAGCGGCTCGAGATCGAGTCCGGGCATGGGCGCAACATTCTCGGCGTGCTGCTGTTCCAGGACCTGGCCGTCGTGCCGCTTCTCATTGTGATCGCGGCGTTCGGCGGCGATTCGAAGTCGCTCGTGGAGGCGCTCGGCCTCGCGGGCCTGAAGATCGTGTTCGCGCTTGGGCTGCTGCTTTTCGTCGGGCAGAAGTTCATGACGCGCTGGTTCAACGTGGTCGCGCGGCGCCGCTCGCAGGAGCTGTTCGTGCTGAACGTGCTGCTCGTCACGCTGGGCGCCGCATTCATCACCGACAAGTTCGGTTTGTCGCTCGCGCTCGGTGCGTTCATCGCGGGCATGCTGATCGCCGAAACGCCGTACAAGCATCAGGTGGAAGAGGACATCAAGCCGTTTCGCGACGTGCTGCTGGGCCTCTTCTTCGTGACGACGGGCATGCTGCTCAATCCGCACGTGATCTGGCAGCACCCGCTGATGGTGCTGGCCTTCCTGATCGGCCCGGTCGTGCTCAAGGCCGTGATGATCACGGCGCTCGCGCGCCTGTTCGGCGCCTCGCCGGGCGTCGCCATGCGCACGGGCCTCGGGCTCGCGCAGGCGGGCGAATTCGGCTTCGTGCTGCTCAACCTGATTCTGGACAAGCACCTCGTCGACCCCACGCTCCTGCAGGCGATCCTCGCCGCCATGCTGCTCTCGATGCTCGCCGCGCCGTTCCTGATCCAGAACGCCGACCGCATCGTGCTGCGCCTTTCCTCGACCGAGTGGATGCAGCAGTCGCTCATGATGACGCGCATCGCCACGCAGAGCATCAAGCAAAGCGGCCACGTGATCATCTGCGGCTATGGCCGCGCCGGGCAGAACCTCGCGCGCATGCTCGAATACGAGGGGCTTTCGTATGTGGCGCTCGACCTCGACCCGGACCGCGTGGCGGCGGCCGCGGCGGCGGGCGAGTCGGTGGTGTTCGGCGACGCGGCGCGGCGCGAGTCGCTCGTCGCCGCCGGCATCCATCGCGCGGCGGCCGTGGCGATCACCTACGCGAACACGCCCTCGGCGTTTCGCGTGCTGCGCCACGTCCACGAACTGGAGCCCACGCTGCCCGTGATCGTGCGCACGGTGGACGACGCCGATCTCGAACGGCTGCTGGAGGCGGGCGCGACCGAGGTGATTCCGGAGATCGTGGAAGGCAGCCTCATGCTTGCCTCGCACATGCTGGTGCTGATGGGTGTGCCGATGCGGCGCGTGGTGCGCCGCGTGGAAGAATTGCGCGACGAGCGCTACAGCCTGCTGCGCGGCTACTTCCACGGCACCGACGATGTGGGCGAGGACGGTCACGAGCAGGTGCGGCTACAATCCGTACCGGTCGACGAGCGCGCCGATGCCGTGGGTCGCACGCTGGCCGAACTGGGGCTGGCCGATATCGGCGTGGAGGTCACGGCGATCCGTCGGCACGGGATTCGCGGCGTGGAGCCGGATCCTTCGACCAAACTGCGCGAGAACGACATCGTCGTGTTGCGCGGGCTGCCCGAGCAACTGGCCGAAGCCGAGGAACGGCTTTCGCGGCACCGCAAGGCGGGCGCGGGTGCGCCGGCGGTCTGAGCGAGGGATAAGCGCGGCGTGCGCATCGCGGGCCGGCCCTGCACCGAGGTTATTGGCCTGCAACCTGGCCCCAGAATCAGCTTTCCTGTTCCTTATTCCTGATGCAACCCGGAGAAATCATGTCCAACGCACCTGCGAACGCGCCTGTCGAAGCCGCGCAGTTCGTGAAGAGTCTGATCCGCACGGTGCCCGACTGGCCTCAGCCGGGGGTGCAGTTCCGCGACATTACGCCGCTCATCGGCGACGCGAAGGGGCTGCGGGTTCTGATCGACCTGTTCGTCGAGCGTTACGTGGACGCGAAGCTCGACTACATCGCGGGCCTCGACGCGCGCGGCTTCATCATCGGGCCGATCGTGGCGTACGAGCTGGGCGTCGGTTTCATTCCGATCCGCAAGATCGGCAAGCTGCCGTACAAGACCGTTTCCGAGACCTACACGCTCGAATACGGCACCGCGACCGTCGAGATTCACGAGGACGCCTGCGGCAAGGGCGACCGCGTCGTGATCGTGGACGACCTGATCGCCACCGGCGGCACCATGCTGGCGGGCAAGCGCCTGCTGGAGCGCCTCGGCGCGACCGTGGTGGAAGGCGCGGCGATCATCGACCTGCCGGACCTGGGCGGCTCGAAGCTGCTCACCGATGCGGGCCTCTCACTCTTCGCCGTGACCTCCTTCGGCGGCCACTGATCGCGGACCTCGATTCCATGCCCAATTTCGCTCTCTTTCTCGCGACCTCGATCGCCATTACCTTCGCGCCCGGACCGGACAACCTTCAGGTGCTCGCACGCGGCATCTCGCAGGGCCGCGCGGCCGGCCTCGTCGCCGCGCTCGGCTTTGCCGCGGGCATCACGTTCCATACGACGCTCGCCGCGCTCGGCATTGCCGCCGTACTGCGCTCGTCGCCGGTGGCCTTCGAGATCCTCAAGCTCGCGGGTGCCGCGTACCTGATCTGGATCGGCGTGAAGGCGCTGCGCAGCCAGGGTCTCGCCGCCGCCGGCGACCGCCCGCGCCAGCCGCTCTCCACGGTCTTTCGCCAGAGCGTGCTCGGCAACGTCATGAACCCGAAGGTCACGCTCTTTTTCGTGGTGTTCCTGCCGCAGTTCGTCGATCCGCACGGCACGCAGGCCGTGACGCTGCAGATGCTCGAACTGGGTCTCCTGTTCATGCTGCAGACCGTGGTGGTGTTCTCGATCTTCGGCCTGTGCGCGGGCACCATCGGCGGCTGGCTCAAGCGCCGGCCGCGCGCGGGTGTGTGGCTCGACCGCCTCGCGGGCGTGACTTTCATTGCCATCGGCATTCGCGTCGCGTTGCGCGACTGACCTGCGGGAGCGTTGCACGATGACCTTGCCCTGTATCAGCGCCGCGCGCCGCTTCGATGTGCGTGCCCATCTGCCGTTCTGGATCGGCGGCGAGCGGGTCGGCTGGATACGCGTGGCCGACGCCGTGTTGCTCGCGCGCTGGCCCGACGTGTTCGAGATCGATGGCGCGCGCGTGACCTTGTCCGCGAAATTCGACAATGCGACGGCGCGCAGCGCGGCGCTGGGCGCCGTGATCGGCGCGCTGGCCGCAGAGGGCCGCATTCCGGGCTGGCGCGACGAAACCTACGCGATCCGCAACGCCTTCGACGCGCCGCCGCTCGCCTATATCGAGCGCGCCGCCTCGCGCTTCTTCGGCACCATGACGTACGCGGTGCATCTGAACGGCGTCGTAGAATATGGCGGCCCGGCCGGCTCCGGGTCGGCGCCGCGCGCGCCGCAGTTGTGGATCGCGCGCCGCAGCGAGACCAAGGCCACCGACCCCGGCATGCTCGACAACGTCGTGGCGGGCGGCATCGGCTGGGGTTTCGGCGTCGAGGCCACGATCGTCAAGGAGTGCTGGGAAGAGGCGGGCATCGACGAGTCCATTGCCTCGCGCGCCACGCCGGGCCGCACGGCCCACGTGCTGCAATCGTTGCCCGAGGGCACCCAGGCCGAGCAGATTTTCATCTACGATCTCGCGCTGCCCGAGGATTTCGTGCCGCACAACCAGGACGGCGAAGTCGGCGAGCATCGTCTTGCGCGCATCGACGAAGCGGCGCGCTGGATCGAGGAAGGCGCCATGACCGTGGATGCGAGCCTCGCGACGCTCGACTGTCTGCTGCGCCGCCGCTGGATAGACGAGGACGCGTGCGAGGGCATCGCCGCGATCTTCGAACCGCCGACGCTGTGAAAGGGCTCGGTTTTACACAGGCTAGGCAAGTAAGCCCTGTTGAAGCACCAGGAAGGGAGTTACCCAGGTCATGTCGACCGATCACAGCTTTATTCTGAAACTGTCGTGCGCCGATCGGCCCGGCATCGTCCACGCCGTCTCGGGCTTTCTGTTCGAGCGCGGCAGCAACATTCTGGACTCGGCGCAGTTCGGCGACGACCACACGGGCGAGTTCTTCATGCGCGTCCACTTCCAGCAAGTGGGCGGCGACCCGGGCCTCGCGGGCCTGCGCGACGCGTTCGCGCCGCTCGCGCAGGAGTTCGGCATGCGCTGGGAGCTGCACGACGCGAACGTGAAGCCGCGCGTCGTCATCATGGTTTCGAAGATCGGCCACTGCCTGAACGACCTGCTGTTCCGTTACCGCACGGGCCAGCTCGCGATCGAGATTCCGGCGATCATTTCGAATCACAAGGACTTCTATCAGCTTGCCGCGAGCTACAACATTCCGTTCCATCACTTCCCGCTCCTGAACGCCACCGACGAAGGCAAGGCCGCGCAGGAAGCGCGCGTGCTGGAAGTGGTCGAGAACGAGCGCGCCGATCTGGTGGTGCTCGCGCGCTACATGCAGATTCTTTCGCCGCAGCTGTGCGACACGCTGGCGGGCCGCGCGATCAACATCCATCACTCGTTCCTGCCGAGCTTCAAGGGTGCGAAGCCGTACTACCAGGCGTTCGACCGCGGCGTGAAGCTGATTGGCGCGACGGCGCACTACGTGACGAGCCATCTGGACGAAGGCCCGATCATCGAGCAGGAAGTGGAGCGCGTGGATCACAGCATGACGCCGGACCAGCTCACGGCGATCGGCCGCGACGTGGAATGCGTGACGCTCGCGCGCGCGGTGAAGTGGCATACCGAGCATCGCATCGTGCTCAACGGCAGCAAGACGGTGGTGTTCCGGTAAGCGTTCGCGAAGCGCTCACGCGAAAAAAAGCCGGCTGCCCGTAAAAGGGCGCCGGCTTTTTGCCTGGCGCGCTACGAAGCGTTCAAACGAGCCGCAGATAGATCAGCTCGCGCTTGATGTACGCATAGAAGATGGGCGCGGCGATCACGCCCTGCAGGCCGAACGCGGCTTCCATCACGAGCATCGCCACGAGCAGCTCCCACGTGCGCGCCTCGATCTGTCCGCCGACGATGCGCGCGTTCAGGAAGTATTCGAGCTTGTGAATCACGATCAGGAACACGAGCGCGGTGACGGCGGCGGGCAGGCTCACGGTCAGCGCGATCGCGACGATCAGCGTGTTCGAAATCAGATTGCCGATCACGGGCAGAAGGCCCACCACGAAGGTGACCACCACGAGCATCTTCGCGAGCGGCAGCGGCGCGTGAAAGAGCGGCAGCGCGAGCAGCAGGAAGAGGCCCGTGAACACCGTGTTGATGGCCGAAATCTTCACCTGCGCAAACACGATGCGGCGGAACGCATCGGCAAAACGCGCAACGCGCGTGACGAAGGCGGTAGAGAGCGGCAGGCGCTGCGCATTCTTCTGCGCGCCGATGGCGATGATGGCGCCGATGATCATGCCGATCACGATATGCCCGAAGATGCGCGCGGCGTTCTTGCCGCCTTGCTGAAGCTGGTTGGCGTGCTCGTGCATGAGCGCGAACGCCTTGAGTTTCATCTGGTCGACGTCCACCGGCAGATACGCGGCCACGGCCTCGGGAATGCGGCCGCGCGCCTGGTCGACGAACGCCATCATCTGCGCCATGACCTTCTGCACGCTCGGGACGTCGTCCTCGAAGTGCTCGATGATGCCGACCGTGAGGCCCGTCAGCACGCCGACGATCAGAATGGACAGCAGCACCACCACCGCCCAGCGCGCCCGCTGGCTCGACATGCGCCGCTCGACGAGCGGCGAGATCGTGTGGACGAGCTGGAAGACAAGCATGCCCGCGAGCAGCGCGCCGAGCAGATTCAGCTCCAGCACGGCCCACATGCCAACAATGGCCGCGATGTAGCTGCCGATCTCGACGGCCGAGAGCTTCGGCAGGCTCATGTCGCTCGTCAGCCTGACCGGACGCGGCCTGAGGTCGCGCACCTGCTTGTCGTCGGTGGCTTCGTTGCGCTTGACCATAATTCGGAATACCCGTTTTCAGACCCAGGAAGAACGCCAGGTTCTCCCCTCGATTGACTGCCTTGTTCTTGCTGCCCGCGCGCGTGTCGTTGCTGCCTCGCTGCCATTTTGTGCAGCCGACTTCCGCGCGTTCCCCCGGGCAGTCCTGCTTGTGCCGCGGTGCTGGCCCCGGCCCGTTGCTGTCCTGCTACTGTCCCGCCGAAGCCGCCACGGCGTCCGACTGGCGCTTGAGCAGCGGCGCCAGATAGCGGCCCGTGAAGCTCGCCTTCGACTTCGCCACCTGCTCGGGCGTGCCCTGGGCGACGATCTGGCCGCCGCCGGCACCGCCCTCCGGACCCATGTCGACGACCCAGTCGGCGGTTTTGATGACATCGAGATTATGCTCGATGATCACCACCGTATTGCCCTGGTCGCGAAGCCGGTGGATCACCTCCAGCAGCAGTGCGATGTCGTGGAAATGCAGACCCGTGGTTGGCTCGTCGAGTATATACAGCGTTCGGCCGGTGTCGCGCTTGGACAATTCCAGCGAGAGCTTCACGCGCTGCGCCTCGCCGCCCGAGAGCGTCGTGGCCGACTGACCGAGCCGGATGTAGCCCAACCCCACGTCCAGCAGCGTCTTCAGCTTGCGCGCCACGACGGGCACCGCCTTGAAGAACTCGTAGGCGGCCTCGACCGTCATGTCGAGCACTTCGCTGATGTTCTTGCCCTTGTATTGCACCTCCAGCGTCTCGCGGTTGTAGCGCTTGCCGTGGCAGACGTCGCAGGGCACGTAGACGTCGGGCAGGAAGTGCATCTCCACCTTCAGCACGCCGTCGCCCTGGCAAGTCTCGCAGCGGCCGCCCTTCACGTTGAACGAGAAGCGGCCCGACTCGTAGCCGCGCTCCTTGGCCGCCGGCACGCCCGCGAACAGCTCGCGGATCGGCGTGAAGAGGCCCGTGTAGGTGGCCGGGTTCGAGCGCGGCGTGCGGCCGATGGGCGACTGGTCGACGTTGATGACCTTGTCGAAGTGCTCCATGCCCTCGATCGCCTCGAACGGCGCCGGCTCGGCCGACGAACCGTACAGGTGCTGCGCGACGGCGTGGTAGAGCGTGTCGTTGATGAGCGTCGACTTGCCCGAGCCCGACACGCCCGTCACGCAGGTGAGGAGGCCCACCGGCAGGTCGAGCGTCACGCGCTTGAGGTTGTTGCCGTAGGCCTCGACGATGCGCAGGTGGCGCTCGTCGGGCTCCTTGCGCTCGTCGGGGTACTCGATGCGGCGCGCGCCGGACAGGTACTGGCCCGTCATCGAGGCCGGATCGCTTTCCACCTCGCCCGGCGTGCCTTGCGCAATCACCATGCCGCCGTGCTCGCCGGCGCCCGGCCCCATGTCGACCACGTAGTCGGCCATGCGGATCATGTCCTCGTCGTGCTCGACGACGATCACCGAGTTGCCGAGGTCGCGCAGATGCTTGAGCGTGGAAATGAGGCGGTCGTTGTCGCGCTGATGCAGGCCGATGGAGGGCTCGTCGAGCACGTACATCACGCCCGTGAGGCCCGAACCGATCTGCGAGGCGAGCCGGATGCGCTGGGCTTCGCCGCCCGAGAGCGTTTCGGCGCTGCGTTCGAGCGAAAGATAGTCGAGGCCCACGTTGTTCAGGAACATGAGGCGCGCAACGATTTCCTTGACCACCTTGTCGGCGATCTCGCGCTTGGAGCCTTCGAGGCGCAGCGTCTGGAAGTAGCCGAGCGCGTCGCGCAGCGGCCAGCCGCTCACCTCGTAGATGGCGCGCGCCATGTCGCCCGAACCGATGCGCACGAAACGGGCTTCGCGGCGCAGGCGCGTGCCGTCGCAATGCGGGCAGGGCTGGTTGTTCTGATATTTCGCGAGTTCCTCGCGCACGGCCACCGAATCGGTTTCGCGATAGCGGCGCTCGAGGTTCGGGATGATGCCTTCGAACACGTGCTCGCGAATCGACGTGCGGCCGCGCTCGTTGATGTACGAAAACGGGATCTGCTGCTTGCCCGAGCCGTACAGCAGGATCTTGCGCACCTTCTCGGGCAGGTCCTCGAACGCGACGTCGATGTCGAATTCGTAGAACGCCGCGAGGCTTTGCAGCATCTGGAAGTAGAACTGGTTGCGCCGGTCCCAGCCTTTCACCGCGCCCGCGGCGAGCGAGAGGGACGGGTGCGCCACCACGCGCTTCGGGTCGAAGAACGTGATCTGGCCGAGGCCGTCGCACTCGGGGCACGCGCCCATCGGGTTGTTGAACGAGAAAAGGCGCGGTTCGAGCTCCGGAATCGAGTACGAGCAGATCGGGCAGGCGAACTTGGAGCTGAAGAGATGCTCCTTGTCCGTGTCCATTTCCAGCGCGATCGCGCGGCCCTCGGCGAGGCGCAGCGCCGTTTCGAACGATTCGGCGAGACGCTGCTTCATGTCGGGACGCACCTTCAGGCGGTCCACCACCACGTCGATCGTATGGCGCTCGCTCTTCTTGAGCTTGGGCAGCGCATCCACCTCGTAGATCTTCGCCTCGCCTTCGTTGGCCGTGCCGCCGCCCGAGCGCACGCGAAAGCGCACGAAACCCTGGGCCTGCATGTCGTCGAAGAGTTCGGCGTGCTCGCCCTTGCGGTCGGTGACCACGGGCGCGAGGATCATGAGCCGGGTTTCCTCGGGCAGCGCGAGCGCGGCGTCCACCATCTGCGAGACGCTTTGCGCCTGCAGCGGGATCTCGTGGTCGGGGCAGTAGGGCGTGCCCACGCGTGCGTACAAAAGACGCAGGTAGTCGTGGATTTCCGTGACCGTGCCGACCGTGGAGCGCGGATTGTGCGAGGTCGCCTTCTGCTCGATGGAAATAGCGGGTGACAGACCCTCGATCAGATCGACGTCGGGCTTCTCCATCAACTGCAGGAACTGGCGTGCGTAGGCGGAGAGGCTCTCCACATAGCGCCGCTGGCCTTCCGCGTAAAGGGTGTCGAACGCCAGCGAGGACTTGCCCGAGCCGGAGAGCCCGGTGATCACCACGAGCTTGTGGCGCGGCAGGTCCAGGTTGACGTTCTTCAGGTTGTGGGTTCGGGCCCCACGGATACGGATTTGTTCCATGAACCTGCGGGAGAGAGGGAAACCAAACCTGCTACTATAACGACTTTTCCAGACCGCCGTTACAGCTTGCTGACGGTCTTCGGCGGGCAGCGGCGGCCCCATAGAATACGTTCCCCCGATGTCCAATCCGTCCGCCACCTCTTCACGCATGAGCGCACCCGAAATGCGCGCGACCGTATCGCTTGCTGCGATCTTCGCGCTGCGCATGCTCGGTCTCTTCATGATCATGCCGGTGTTTTCCGTCTACGCGAAAACGATTCCCGGCGGCGACAACGTCCTGCTCGTGGGCGTTGCGCTCGGCGCCTATGGCGTCACGCAATCGCTCCTCTACATCTTCTACGGCTGGCTCTCCGACCAGGTGGGCCGCAAGCCCGTGATCGTGGCGGGCCTCGTGATCTTCGCAATCGGCAGCTTCGTGGCCGCGTTCGCCCACGACATCACCTGGATCATCGTCGGCCGGGTGATTCAGGGTATGGGCGCCGTGTCGTCGGCCGTGCTCGCGTTCATTGCCGACCTCACCGCCGAGGAGCACCGCACCAAGGCCATGGCGATGGTAGGCGGCTCGATCGGCATGTCGTTCGCCGTCGCCATCGTGGGCGCACCCATCGTGTTTCACTGGGTGGGCATGAGCGGGCTCTTCACGCTGGTCGGCGTGTTCTCGATTCTCGCCGTAGGCGTGGTGCTGTGGGTCGTGCCCGATGCGCCTAAACCCGTGCACGTGAAGGCGCCCTTCGCCGAGGTGCTGCACAACACCGAACTGCTGCGCCTGAACTTCGGCGTGCTGGTGCTGCACGCCACGCAGACCGCGCTCTTTCTCGTCGTGCCGCGCCTGCTGGTGGATGCGGGCCTGCCGGTCGCCTCGCACTGGAAGATCTATCTGCCGGTGATGGGCCTCGCGTTCGTGCTGATGGTGCCGGCCATCATCGCCGCCGAAAAACGGGGCAAGATGAAGGCGGTGGTGCTCTCGGCCATCACGCTTATCCTGATCGGACAGCTGTTGCTCGGCTCGCTGGCGCATACCATAGCGATAGTGGCGGCCGTGCTGTTCGTCTATTTCCTCGGCTTCAATATCCTGGAAGCGTCGCAGCCCTCGCTCGTCTCGAAGCTCGCGCCCGGCGCGCGCAAGGGGGCGGCCACGGGCGTGTACAACACGACGCAGTCCATCGGCCTGGCGGCAGGCGGCATCCTGGGCGGCTGGCTGCTCCAGCACGAGGGGGCGAGCACGGTGTTTTACGCATGCTCGGGGCTGGTCTTTTGCTGGCTTATAATCGCGGCCAGTATGAAGGCGCCCGTCAAGCGCGCCTGATATCGGTCGAACAGTTTTCGCGGAGGCGGTCCGCGCGCGGCGAGAACGCCCGCACGCGCGCCGCGCGGCCGCTCCTCGCAACGGAATACACAGGAGATTTGTATGGCATCCGTGAACAAGGTGATTCTCGTCGGCAACCTCGGCGCCGATCCGGAAGTGCGTTATCTGCCGAGCGGCGACGCGGTGGCCAACATCCGCCTCGCCACGACCGACCGCTACAAGGACAAGGCATCGGGCGAGTTCAAGGAAATGACCGAGTGGCACCGCGTGTCGTTCTTCGGCCGCCTGGCCGAGATCGTCTCGGAGTACCTCAAGAAGGGTTCGTCGGTCTACATCGAAGGCCGTATCCGCACGCGCAAGTGGCAGGCGCAGGACGGCACCGATCGCTATTCGACGGAAATCGTCGCTGACCAGATGCAGATGCTGGGCGGCCGCAGCGGCGGCGCCTCGATGGGCGGCGGCGACATGGGCGACGACGGCGGCTACAGCCGTCAACCGGCCGAGCAGCGCGGCGGCGGCCGTGCGGCGGGCGGTGGTGGCGGCGGCGCATCGCGTGCGGGCGGCGGTGGTGCCGGTGCCGGCGGTGGTCGTTCGAATGCGCCGGCTGGCGGCGGGTTCGACGAGATGGACGACGATATTCCGTTCTAAGCGCGCTAGCGCCCGCGGAGGGATCGAAGCCCGCGACCCTGGTGGTCGCGGGCTTTTTTATTACCTGCCGCAGCCCACCACCCCCATCCAGGAATTGACATTTTGTCGTAAACCGTCAAAATGTCATGCATGGCCAAGCCCGTCCCCTCCCATCCGTCCGCCCGCGAAAACCAGCTCCTCCTGCGCGAGGGGCGCAAGATCGTCGAGGCGCTTGGCCAGACGCTCGCGCCGCTCGTCGAGGTGGTGCTGCACGATCTCACGAAGCCTGAGCATTCCGTTGTCGCGATCGCGAACAATCTCTCCGGCCGCCAGGTCGGCGAAGCCGCCACGGAACTGGGCCTCGCGCGCATGACCGACCCCGGCTTTCCCGAGGTCGTGCCGAACTATCCCAATACGTTTCCCGATGGCCGTCCGGTCAAGAGCACCTCGATCGGCCTGAAGAACAGCGCGGGCGATTACGTCGCGGCGATCTGCCTGAACATGGATGTCTCGTTGCTCGGCGCGGTGACGGCGGGCCTCGGCCAGCTGATGCGCACCGGCGCGGCGGCGCCCGTTGCCGAAACGCTCGGTCCGCGCGCGAGCGACGATGTACGCGCCGCGCTCGAACGCTTTGCCGCCGCGCGCAACACCACGCCCATCGGCATGACGCTCGCCCAGCGCCGCGATGCGGTGCGCGAGCTTGCCGAAAGCGGCCATCTCAACCTGCGCCATGCGCTGGCCGAAGTGGCGCGCACGCTCGGCGTCGCGCGTTCGACCGTCTACACCTACCTGCCTACGGAAGACCGATCATGAGTACCTTGCCGATTTCCTTCGAAGACGTCGCCGCCGCGCACGAGCGCATTCGCGGCATCGCGCATCGCACGCCGGTGCTGACCTCGACCACGGCCAACGAGCGCACGGGCGCCGAGCTCTTCTTCAAATGCGAGAGTTTCCAGCGCATGGGCGCGTTCAAGTTCCGCGGCGCCTACAACGCCATCGCGCAGTTCACGCCCGAGCAGAAGGCGGGCGGCGTGATCACCTTTTCGTCGGGCAATCACGCTCAGGCCATCGCGCTTTCAGCGAAGCTGCTGGGCGTGAAGGCCGTGATCGTGATGCCGGGCGACGCGCCGGCCATCAAGGTCGAGGCCACGCGCGGCTACGGCGGCGAGGTGATTTTCTACGACCGTTATACGGAAGACCGCGAGGCGCTCGGCAAGCGTCTTGCGGCGGAGCGCGGGCTCACGCTCATTCCGCCCTACGATCATCCGCACGTGATGGCCGGGCAGGGCACCGCCGCAAAGGAACTCTTCGAGGAGGTGGGCGCGCTCGACATGCTGTTCGTGCCGCTGGGCGGCGGCGGGCTGCTGTCCGGCTGCGCGACTGCGGCACATGCGCTCGCGCCGGCCTGCACGGTGATCGGCGTGGAGCCCGAGGCGGGCAACGACGGTCAACGCAGTC
This sequence comes from Paraburkholderia sp. J12, assembly GCF_905220215.1. Taxonomy (NCBI): domain Bacteria; kingdom Pseudomonadati; phylum Pseudomonadota; class Betaproteobacteria; order Burkholderiales; family Burkholderiaceae; genus Paraburkholderia; species Paraburkholderia sp. J12. The sequence goes on along the minus strand of NZ_CAJMZC010000002.1, from coordinate 194,325 downwards.
TGCAGACGGGCTCGATCGTGCATATCGAAACGCCGAAAACGCTCGCCGACGGCGCGCAGACGCAGCATCTGGGCGACTACACCTTTGCGGTGATCCGCGAGCGCGTGCGCGAGATCGTCACGGTGAGCGATGCCGAACTCGTCGAGGCGATGAAGTTCTTCGCGAGCCGCATGAAGATCGTGGTCGAGCCCACGGGTTGTCTCGCGGCGGCCGCGGTGCTCTCGCAAAAGCTGGATGTGCGCGGCAAGCGCGTGGGGATCGTCATTTCGGGCGGCAACGTCGATCTGCAGCGCTTCGCGCAGCTCACCGGCAACTGACCGGGCATGATTGGGCCTGACCAGGCCTGACCGGGCGATGGCGCGAGAGCCGTCGTCCACGGCCGGTTTGCCCATCTCCCGCGGCGCTCAGCCGAGCAGATCGGCGAGCGCCGCGCGTGCGTTGGTGACGTGCTCGGCTTCGCCCGGGCGCGCGGGCAGCAGATGGAATTCGGCGGCGGGCAGCGCGGGCAACCCGAGCGACGCCGGACACGGAATCAACCCCGCCCCCAGCGACGATTCGTTCAGGCACGAAATCCCGAGCCCCGCCTTCAGCGCGAGTTGCAGCCCGGCCACGCCCGACGCCGAGTGCGAGATCAGGTAGGGAATCCGCTTCGCGTCGAGCAGCTTCACGACATAACGTTGCAACTGGCACGTGGAGGGCAGCAGCACGAGCGGAAACGGCGGCGTGGGCGGTCCATCTTCGCGCAGCGTCGGCGTGGCGCCCACCCACACGAGCTTTTCCCGGCGGACCACCGTGCTGCGCCCCGTCGTGCCGCTCGCGTCGGAGTTGCCGTTGGCGCGCTTCGCGGAGTCGTCCACGATGCGCAGCGACAGGCCGATGTCGTAGGCGTTGTCGTCGGCGCTGCCGTCGATCACGGCGCTCGGCAGGACCGTCACGTGCAGCCGCAGCCGCGGATGCTGGCTGGCGAAGCGCCGCAGGATCTCCGCCACGTCGTGCGGCCGGTAGTAGTCGGTGATGGCAAGGCGCAGCTCGCCGTCGAGCGAGCGGCCGAGCATGTCGTCGTAGGCGGCGTCGCAGAGCGCGACGATGCGGCGCGCGTGCTCGAGCAGCTTCGCGCCGGCCGGCGTGGCGGCGACGCCTTGCTTGCTGCGCGTGAAGAGCGGTTGCCCGATGCGGTCTTCGAGCTTTTTCAACTGCTCGCTCACCGACGACTGCGAGAGGAACACGCGCTCCGCCCCGCCCGACACGCTGCCCGCTTCCGTGACGGCGATGAAGGTCCGAAGCTGCGCCAGATCGAAACCACGTGCATTCATGATTCGGAATTTCCGATTTGATCGATTGGAATTTCCTGCTTTTCCGATAGATGCTGCGCTCGTACGATGCCTTCAGTCAATCTTTTTCTGGAGGCTGTCATGAAGCGCATTACGGCTCGCGGTGCAGGTCACCGCTGGAAGGTACTGGGCATCGGCGTTGCCGCCAATGCCAGCTTTGCCGCGGCATTCGCCGGCATTCCCGCGACGGCGGTTCTGCTGCGCTCGGACTACCGCATCGGCAATGGCGAACTGGGTTTCGTGCTCGGCATGCTGGGTCTTGGCATCGTGTTGAGCGAATTGCCGTGGGGGCTGCTCACCGATCGCTGGGGCGATCGCCGCGTGCTGCTCACGGGACTGGGCGCGACGGCCGCGGCGCTGCTCGCGATGGCCTGCTGGGGATCGCCCGAGGGTGCGCGGGTGCCCGCTGTCGCGACGCTGGCGGCGGGTTTTCTCGCCATCGGGCTGCTGGGCGGCAGCGTCAACGGTTCGAGCGGGCGGGCGGTGATGGCGTGGTTCAGTGCCGGCGAGCGCGGCCTGGCCATGAGCATTCGCCAGACCGCGGTGCCGACGGGCGCGGGCATCGGCGCGCTGCTGCTGCCGGTCGTCGCGATGCACGTGGGGTTCGCGTGGGTGTACGTCGTACTGGCCGCCATGTGTCTGCTGTCTGCATTCCTCACCATTATCTGGTTGCACGAACCCGAAGCGGCGGCCCAGGCCGGCGGCGCGGCGAATCCGGCCATCGAGGCAACGCGCGCCATCTCGCCCTTGCGTAGCGTGCCCGTGTGGCGCGTGGTCCTCGGCATTGCGGCGCTGTGCATGCCGCAGGTCGCGGTGCTCTCGTTTGCCAGCATCTTCCTGCATGACGTGGGACACGCGGGCACGGTGGCGGTCGGTGCGACCCTCGCGACGGTGCAGGGCGGCGCCGCGATCATGCGCGTGTGGAGCGGCCGCTGGACCGACCGGCACGGCAACCGTCACGCCTACTTGCGTGCCTGTGCGGCGCTCACCGTCGTGCTGTTCGCGCTGCTCGCCGCGCTCACTGCATGGACCGGGCACGGTACGCGTGACGCCGCGGCGTTTGTCGTGCCGCTGGCGGTGGTGCTGGTGCTGGGCGGCATAAGCGCGTCGGCCTGGCACGGCGTCGCATTTACCGAGCTCGCGACACTCGCCGGCAACGGGCGCGTCGGCACGGCGCTCGCGATGGGCAACACCGGCGCGTTCATCGCTTTCTGGCTGGCGCCTTCTGCGATTCCGCTGCTGCTGTCCGTGTTTGCATGGCCCTCGGTGTGGGTGGCCGCCGCCGCATGTGCCGCGCTGGCCTGGCCGGCGTTTCCTCAGGCGGGTGCCTCGCCGGTTGCGCGCACGACGGCTGCACGGGAACGGACGCGCTCGCGGGCGGCGGTATGAATGCGGATCGCGCTTCGCGCTGATCGGGCGGTTCCGAAATCCGGCGGCGCATTGAATCGCATAACTTATTAAATCGATGAATCAACGTGGCGCTTTGAAAACCGCCGATTCATACCGTCGTCATTCGAGGCGCATAAAAGAGGCCGGTGCCACGAGACTTGCCGCCGTCATAGCCGTCATGGAACAGTCACACGGCGGCACCGTGGCGCAAAGGCAAGCTGCAATGCTTGCCTGAGCAGTGGATTCGCTGACACTACCGCATCTGGATTGCCGGCGACAGGCGAAAAAAAACGCGGCCGAAGCCGCGTTCAAGCTTGGAGACCCTTCGATGAAGAGTCACTTCTCGCATGTCGTAGCTTAATTACTGTCTCGAAAAAAATCGAGACAAAAACCATCAATTAACTATTACGAGAAATATCGGTAATCGACGGGGAAAGGCGCGTCCAACGTTCGAAATCGGTCTACCGCGAAATCCACGGACGACCGTGTCTTTGCCGGGATCTGACGCTGCCCGGGAATCGCGATGATTATCTGTACCAGGGCCCCGTGACGCCGCATGGCCGCGTCGGCCGGTTCGATGGAGATCGCCCCTGCGCGCCATGCTCCGCGCAACTGCATCCGGGCGCAGCGGAAAGCATCGGACGCTGTCCCGAAATTTGCTCTAGCATGTGGGTGCGCTGCGTCGGCCAGACGATGCGGCGTACCACAACAACGGAGAATTTTCATGATTGCGCTTCGTCCGCTGCAGTTCGCTCTCGCCCTGTGTGTCCTTGCTTCGAGTGCCGCATTCGCCGACACCGTCGCGCTCAAGGCCGATCTCCAGCCGTCCAGCGAGGTCCCGCCGCGCGTGAGCCACGGCCACGGCGAGCTCGACGCCAGCTACGACACGTCCACGAAGTCGCTGCAGTGGACGGTGACTTACGCCGACCTGTCGAGCCCCATCACGGCCGCTCACTTCCACGGTCCTGCGCCCGTCGGGCAGAACGCCAAGGTGCAGGTGCCGATCGCCAAGTCCGATCTGCCGAGCCCGATCAAGGGATCGGCGACGCTCGACGACAAGCAGGCCGCCGACCTCATGGCCGGCCAGTGGTACTTCAATATCCATACGCAGCAGAATCCGGCCGGCGAAATTCGCGGCCAGGTGTTGCCGGCCAACTGATGGGGCAGCGCGGGCGTCTTGCTCGATGCGCGTGAGAGGGCGGGCCGATGAGCTGGCAAAACAGGCTGATCTGCTGGTATTTGCGGCGCCACTTCCTGCCCGCCACGCGCGAACCGGTCGACGTCGCGCGCGTGCGGGCGCGTACGGCGCGGCGGGTGTGGTCGCCGCAGGCGCCCGCCGGTTTCGATCTGCGCGAGCATTACGCCGCCGGCGATGCACCTTTGCGCGGCGAGTGGCTCGTGCGCCAGGCGCCAAAGAGCGGCGATGTGCCCGGTGACGGGGACCGTGAAGCGCGCACCCTCCTCTATCTGCACGGCGGCGGGTACTACTTCTGCTCGCCGCAAACACACCGGGCAATCACGTTTGGCCTCGCGCTCCGGACCGGGGCCGACGTGTTCTCGCTCGACTATCGTCTTGCGCCCGAACATCCGTTCCCGGCCGCGATCGACGATGCGCTGGCCGCCTATCGTCAACTGGTGGCGAGCGGACGCCGGCCGGAATCGATCGTGATCGCCGGGGATTCGGCGGGCGGCGGTCTCGCGCTCGCCACGCTCGTTGCACTGCGTGACCTCGGCGACGCGTTGCCCGCCGGCGCGGTGCTCTACTCGCCGTGGACCGATCTGGCGTCGACGGGCGCCTCGATCCGGACCAACGACGGACGCGATCCCATGTTCTGCGGCGAGGTGTTTGCCCGCGTCGCGCCGCTTTATCTCGGCGCGGAGCGTGCGACGCATCCCTATGCGTCGCCGGTGTATGCCGATCTGCACGGCCTGCCGCCGCTTTTCATGCGGGCGGGCAGCACGGAAACGCTGCTCGACGACACGCTGCGCGTGGCGGCTCGGGCGCGCGCCGCCGGCGTGAGCGTGGAGTGCGAGATCGGTTCCGGCCTGCCGCACGTCTGGCCCATCTTCGCGCCTTTCCTGCCCGAAGCCCGGCGCGCACTCGACGACACCGCGCGCTTCGTGCGCCGCGTCACAAGCGCGGCAAGCGGCGCCGCTGCGCAGCCCGGCCCTCAGTCGAGCGAGACGTCGATCGCATCGTAGGCCGCGTGCACGGCGGCCTCGCCGTATCGGCGTTCGAGCCGGCGCACGGTGAAGTGGCCGTGGGCGACGTGCTGGAAGTGGTCGATGAATACCGTGTTGACCATCGCGCCCAGCACCGCGCCAATTGCTGGAATCGACTTGGCGGCCACCTGTTCGCTCACCTGCACGGAGAAGCGCGCGGCGATGGTTTGCATGAGCTTGAGCAGTGCCGTCGATCCGTGCGCGGCGAAGCCCTTCGTCGCCATTTCCGACGACGCCTTCGACACGGCCTGCGCGAGCGCGCCGCGCACGATGAAGTAACCGAAGTCGGCTTCGTCGTCGGCCGTCGAGCGGCCGCCCATGCCGAAGACGGTCAGGCATTGCAGCTGCGCGTCCGGATGGGCGAGATCCTCGCCTTCGCTGCGCGCAATGTCGCAGATCGAGCGGAACATCAGCGTGGTGGTCACCGGCAGCTCCACCGGCAGCGCGAAGAAGCCGAAGGCGCCGCCGGCGGCGCCCGTGGTCGCCACGGCGAACTTGTGCAGCAGGTTATTCGGCTTCGCCACCGGCGCACCGGTTTCGCCGGCAGCGCCGTTGCCGCCCTTGCCGAGCGTTTTCAGCGCGATCTGCAGGCATTTGCGCAAGGCCGCCTGGGTGGCCTCGTTCACCTTGTCGCTGGCGAGCGTGGGCAGCCGCTCGATCATCTTCTCCACGGGCGCGCCGACGATGGCGGCCAGCTTCATGCCGAGCGGCGGGCTTTCGAGTTCGTGCCTGGCGCGCCGCAGCGCGGCCAGATCGGCTTCGGAGAGGGTCCCGGCGAGGTCCGGGATGCCGGTGGTGTCGGGCTGTGTCCCCATAAATCTCCCGATGGTGGTGCGTGGATGGTGCGTGGACGGCGGGCGGGGCGACGACGCGCCGGCCGTCCACGAGCACCCAGTGTAGAGGATTGCGCCGTGCTATGATGCTAATTCTTTGACGCGTCAACTGTTGCTGGATCAAAAAATGGCCGTTCATACTGCCGCCCACCATTCAAGCGGGCAGGTTCTGCCGTTCCGGGAGTCGCTGCTCGCGATGCTCGGCGTTTCTTTCGTGACCATGCTGGTCGCGCTCGATCAAACCGTCGTCGGCACCGCGCTGCCCACCATCGTCGCCGAACTGCGCGGCTTCGAGCTTTACGCCTGGGTCGCCACGTCGTATCTGCTGACTTCGGTCATCACCGTCCCCATCTTCGGCCGGCTCGGCGACTACTACGGGCGCAAGCCGTTCGTGATCGCCTCGATCGTCGTCTTCACGCTCGCCTCGGTCCTGTGCGGCGCGGCCAACAGCATGTTGTTCCTCGTGATCGCGCGCGGCCTGCAAGGCATCGGCGGCGGCATGCTGGTCGGCACCGCGTTCGCCTGCATTCCCGATCTTTTTCCCGATTCCGTGGTGCGGCTGCGCTGGCAGGTATTGATGAGTTCCGCGTTCGGCATCGCCAACGCGATCGGGCCGTCGCTGGGCGGTTTTCTCACGCAGTACTGCGGCTGGCGTTCCGTCTTCTACGTGAATCTGCCGGTCGGGCTCATCTCGCTTTTCTTCGTCTGGCGCTATCTGCCGCACTTGCGTCATGTCGTCCACGAGACGCGCATGCGCCTCGACTGGCCCGGCGCGCTCCTGATCGCCGTCGCGCTCGGCTGCCTGCAGCTCTTCGTCGAAATGCTGCCGAAACACGGCGTGACGTTCTCCGCGCTGGCTCTGCTCGCGGCGGCCGTCGCGGCCGCCTGGGCGCTGTGGCACTGGGAGCGCCGCTGTCCGCAAGCGATCCTGCCCGTCGACATGTTCCGCAATCCGAGTCTGAACGCGCTCTTCACGCTGGCCGTGCTCGGCGGCTTCTCGATGTTCTCGCTGCTGTTCTACGCGCCGCTCCTGTTCCAGGGCGGTTTCGGCATGTCGCCGAAGGAGGCGGGCGTCGTCATCACGCCGCTCGTGGTGTTCATCACCATCGGCAGCATTGCGAACGGCCGCATCGTTTCGCGCATCCGCAATCCGAATCTCATGCTCTACATCGGCTTCGCGATGATCGCGGCCGCGTGTTTCGCCGTGGTGATCGCAACGCGCAGCACGCCGCGCTCGCTCCTGATGACACTGATGATCGTGGGCGGTCTCGGCCTTGGCTTCGTGATGCCCAATCTCACCGTGTTCGCGCAGCAGACGGCGGGGCGCGAGCACCTGGGCATTGCCACGGCGCTGCTGCAATCGCTGCGCATGATCGGTGGGATGATCGGCACGGCGCTCACCGGCACGCTCGTCACGCACCTGTACGCGCGCGGCGTGCAAAGCGCGCTCGACGCCGATCACGCCAGCCACTGGCTGCCGCAACTGGCCGATCCGCAGATCCTCATCAATCGCGACGCGCAGACCACGCTGCTCGGCGACCTCGCGCACGCGGGGCACAACGGCGCGGCGCTGCTGGAGGCGGCGCGCGAGGCGCTAGTCGGCGCGATTCATCTGGGCATTGCGATGGCGGCGGCGATTGCGCTGGTGTCGATCTGGCAGACTCGCCGGGTGCCGCCCATCAAGCTGCACCGCAAGGTCGAACCCGTCGTCCACGCGGACTGACGGCGCGGCCCGCGCGCGACGGCTCTCACTCGAAACACGATATGGATACACAGGATCGCATCGCCATCGTCCAGCAGTTCGGCCGGACCTACCGCACCTTCATGGCGGCGTTCGAGGCCCAGGTGGGCATGCCGATGCCGCGCTGGCGCATCCTGCTGGCGCTCTACGACCAGGCGGGCGAGTCGTCGCAAAAGCGCCTCGTCGAGCGCCTGCGCGTGGACCCGGGCGCGCTCACGCGGCAGTTGAAGGCGCTGGAATCGCTCGGCTGGATCACGCGCAGCGCGGATCTGCGCGACAACCGCATCACGAACGTGAGACTGACCGGGACCGGGCGCGCGGCCACCGAAGCGTGCCTGCCGCGCCGCAACGCGTTTCTGAACCTGACGATGTCGCTGCCCGACGACACCCTGGCCGCGCTCTCAGGCGCGCTGCGCATGATGGAGGAGCGGATTGGCCAGGCGGCCGTCGCGCAGCCTGTCGTGCAGCCTGAAGCGCAGGAGAGCGGCGGCGCCTGAGCGGGCGCCTGGGGCCAGGCAGAAGAATCAGAAGAACGTTTCGATCACTTCCTTCACGCGATACGACGGATCGACCAGCAGCACCTGGCGCCACTTGTCGAACGTGAGGCAGGGGTGCGAGATGTCGAAGCCGATCATGTCGCCCACCTCGATATCGGCGCCTGCGGGAATCTGCAGGTAGGCGTGCTGGTCCATCATCTGGAACACTTCCCAGCCTTCGCTTGCCGCGATCTCGCGCGGTGCTGCGCCGACCTTGCCGTCGCGCGAAGGGCGGTAGTGACGCGACGGCTCGGGGAAGCCGGCATCGAAGGCCGCATCGCGCTTGCCGAAGCCGACGATCGCGCGGCCCGGCTCCGGAATCGACTGCACATAGGCCCAGAGCTGCAGCGCGGGCAGCAGCGCGACGCCCATTTCGCGCGCCACCGGATTGCGCGTGAGGATCTGCGACTGCGCCTGCTTGTACACGCCCACGTCGTGCGTCACGTAGCAGCCGGGGCGCAGCACCACGTCGATCACGCCGGCTTCGGAGGCCGGCGCGAACTCTTCCGCCACCACGTCGTACCAGGCCGATCCCGCGCCCGAAAGCAGCGCGGGCGTGCGCGCGAAGCGGCCCTGTGCGGCCAGTTCCTTCGTCACGTTGATCGCGTCGCGCAGGAAGGTGCGCACTTCGCTTTCTTCCTTGAGGATACCTTCGTAAATTTCGACGCCCGCGAGCTTGAGCGAATCGGGATAACGGCCGATCGCCTCGACCACGGCGCGGCGCGTTTCGGCGTCGCGCACGCCGGTGCGCCCGCGCGGCACGCCCAGTTCGAGCAGCACGTTTAGCGTGCGCCGCGCCGAGCGGAAGAATTCACCCAGTTGTTCGACGCCTGCCACCGAATCGACGAGACAGAAGAACTCGAAGTCGGGATCAGAGAGCAGCTCGGCGATCATCGTCATGTTCTGGCGGCCCACCAGCTGGTTGGCCATCAGCACGCGCGAGATGCCGCCGCGATAGGCGGCGCGCGTCTGGTGCGCGGTCGCGAGCGTGATGCCCCAGGCGCCCGTGTCGATCTGGCGGCGAAAGAGCTGCGGCGCCATGGTCGTCTTGCCGTGCGGCGCGAGCTTCACGCCATAGCGGGCGACGAAATCCTGCATCCATTTCAGGTTGTGCTCGACGCGGTCTTCGTAGAGCACGGCGGCGGGCAGGCTCACGTCTTCGTTCAGCAGGTTCCATTCGAACCGCCCGGCATCGACGAGCTGCACGCTCGTGCCGGGCACGTTGCCGAGACCCTTGCTGTTCGGGTCGATCGTCGCCCCCTGATAGTTTGTAACTTTCATTTCCATTCGCTCCGTTGCGCTGCTGGCTGATTATCCGGCATTGGTCCGGCATTGACCGGGAGATAGTACACAAAGTACCATCTCCGCGTGAATTGTTATTTACTAACAAAGCCCGGCCGTGTTTTCGTCAGAGTTTTTGTCGGATTCGCGGCCGGTCCGGTGAACGTCTTTCGTCCGTCCCCATGAATTCAGCCGCCGAACCCGGCGCATTTGCCGGCCGATTCGATATCGTGGCACGCATTGCGGGCTGTGTGCCGGCGCTGCGCCCGGCCGAGCGCGAAGTCGCCGCGCTGATTCTCGACGACCTCGCGGGCGCCGCGCGTGCGAGCATCGGCGAACTCGCGCAGCGCGCTGGCGTGAGCGTGGCATCGGTTACGCGTTTTGCCAAGGCGGTGGGCTGCGCGGACGTGCGCGAACTGAAGCTGCGCATCGCGCAGGCCGCGGCGGTGGGCGAGCGTTTCCTGCGCGGCGGGGCAGCGGGCCAGGCGCGCGGCGCCGGCCGGCGCAGTGCAGCAAAACGCAGCGCGGAAGCCGCGCCCCGGTCGCTCGCCACGCGCGTCTACGACGAAATCGAGGAGGCGCTCGCGCGCAATCACGAATTGCTGCGCCAGGCGCCGCTTGCCGAGGCCGCCGCCGCGCTTTCGTCCGCCCGCATGATCTACGTGTTCGGCATGGGCGGCGGCTCGACGGCGCTGGCCGACGAAATGCGCTTTCGCCTCGTGCGCCTCGGCCGGCCGGTCGCGTCGTATCAGGACAGCCTGCTGCAGCGCATGGTGGCGAGCACGATGTCGCCCGAGTGCGTGGTGGTCGCGCTTTCCGTGACGGGGCGCGTGCCCGAACTGCTCGACAGCTGCCGGGTCGCGCGCGACTACGGCGCGAAGGTGATCGCGCTCACGGCGCCCGCCTCGCCGCTCGCTGCGCTCGCCGACTGGCTCGTGCCGATCGTTGCGAGCGAAACCGATTTCATCTACAAGCCGTCGTCGTCGCGCTACGCGATGATGATGGCGCTCGACGTGCTCGTGACCGAACTCGCGCTTACGCAGCCCGAGGCCACCCGCGAGCTGCTGCGCCGCATGAAACATACGCTCGATGCGCACCGCGGCGGCGGCGAGCGCCAGCCGCTCGGCGATTGAGTTCCAGAGGAGGAGATATCCATGCATTCGCACCCTGAAGCCGCAGATACGCTGATCGTCGGCGCCATGCTCTACGACGGCGCCGGCGCGCCGCCCGTCGAACGCGACGTGGCGCTGCGCGACGGCCGCATCGCGGCGATCGGCAACCTCTCGAACTGGCTGGCCGAGGAGGTGATCGAGGCGAACGGGCGCGCGCTCGCGCCGGGCTTCATCGACGTCCACACCCACGACGACACGCACGTGATCCGCTCGCCGCAAATGCTGCCGAAGATCAGCCAGGGCGTGACGACGGTGATCGTCGGCAACTGCGGCATCAGTGCGTCGCCGGTGACGCTCAAGGGCGATCCGCCCGATCCGATGAATCTGCTGGGCGAGCGCGACGCGTTTCGTTATCCCACCTTCGCCGCTTATGTCGACGCGGTGAATGCGGCGCAGCCGGCCGTAAACGTCGGCGCGCTGATCGGCCATACCGCGCTGCGCAACAACCACATGGACAACCTCAAGCGCGCGGCCACGGCGGACGAAGTCGCCGGGATGCGCGTGCAGCTCGAAGAGGCGCTCGCGCACGGCGCGCTGGGGTTGTCGACGGGGCTCGCCTATGGTTCCGCCTACGAAGCCTCGACGGAAGAGGTCGCGACGCTCGCCGAGCCGCTCGCGGCAGCGGGCGCGCTCTACACGACGCACATGCGCACCGAGTTCGACGCGATCCTCGACGCCATGAACGAGGCGTATCACGTCGGCCGCCATGCGCGCGTGCCGGTGATCATCTCGCACCTCAAATGCGCGGGGCCTTCGAACTGGGGGCGCAGCGCCGAAGTGCTGGCGTCGCTCGACGGCGCGCGCAAGTATCAGCCGGTCGGCTGCGACTGCTACCCGTACAGCCGCAGCTCGTCGACGCTCGACCTCAAGCAGGTGACGGGCGACATCGACATCACGATCACCTGGTCCACTCCGCACCCGGAGCAGGCGGGCAAGCTCATCAAGGACATCGCCGCCGAATGGGGCGTCTCGCAGCAGGAAGCGGGCAAACGCCTGCAGCCGGCGGGCGCGGTCTATCACAACATGTCCGAAGACGACGTGCGGCGCATCCTCTCGCATCCGGCGACGATGGTGGGATCGGATGGCCTGCCGAACGACCCGCTGCCGCATCCGCGCCTGTGGGGTGCGTTTCCGCGTGTCCTCGGGCACTACGCGCGCGACGCGGCGCTGATTCCGCTCGAAGAGGCGGTGCGCAAGATGACGAGCCTGTCCGCGCGACGCTTCGGTCTCGCGCAGCGCGGCGAAGTGCACGTGGGCTGGCACGCCGACCTCGTGCTGTTCGATCCGGCGACGGTGCGCGACACCGCGACGTTCGACAAGCCGCAGCAGGTGGCGGACGGCATCGACGCGGTGTGGGTGAACGGCGTGCTGTCGTATCGCGACGGCACGCCTACCGGCGAGCGTGCGGGCCACTTCGTGGCGCGTGGCGCGCGCAGCGCGGCAGCGGCGAATGCGGAAGCCGCGGCATTCTGAATGAAGCAAACCCGAATTTTGACCCTCGGCGTGCCAGTCGCGTGCTGCGCGCCGAACGATCTGCAAGGAGCAAGACGATGAAACGAATTGGAGCGGAAGGCGGCAAGGGCCAGGGCGGACAACATCTGCCGTTCGCGCGTGCCGTGGAAGCGGACGGCTGGCTGTATGTCTCCGGCCAGACGCCGATGGAAGGCGGCGAGGTGATCAACGGCGGCATCGTCGAGCAGTCGCACAAGGCCATCCAGAATCTGTTCTCTATCCTGAAGGAAGCCGGTTACGGCGCGGAGCACGTGGTGCGCTGCGGCGTCTGGCTGGACGACGCGCGCGACTTCCAGTCGTTCAACAAGGTCTTCCGCGAATACTTCGGCGAGCATCCGCCGGCGCGCGCCTGCGTGCAGTCGAGCATGGTGGTGGACTGCAAGGTCGAGGTGGATTGCGTGGCCTACAAGGCGCCCGCGGGCAAGTAAGCGCGTGGCCCCCGGCTGGGGGTGACGCGAGGCGGTACGCGAAGGCGGTTCTCGAAAGAGGACCGCCTTTTTGTTTGGTGGGTGTTTGGTGGGCGGCCCGGCACAATATTCCCAATATTTGAGCACCACATTCACATATTGGAGATCTCGAAAAAACGGACCTACAATCCAGACCAACCGGAAGGCGTCTTCATCGCTGCGCCCCGGTTACCGACAAAGACGAGCCTGCCGCCTGCGGCAAGGCACACAAGATTCGGAGACATCGCCATGAACCTGCCAGCGTTGGGCGCTGCGCCGCCCCGGACGATCCGCCGCGCTTTCGCGCCCCGCCGTGCCATGTGCCTGGGCTCCCGCAGCGTCTGACGACGCGCGGTCCGTTTCCCGAATCCGACCCTGACCTTTTCGCTCATTCATCGCCCCGCCATGACCAAAGCGATGCCCACCTCACTCGCCGCGAGCCTGTCCGACGCCGAGGCTGCCGATGCCGCCGATGCCAGTCACGACGACGTCAAGCCCGCCGCGCAAAAGCCGCGCGCCGGCAACGACGAGATCGGACTCGCGGGGACGCTCCTCGACGGTTCCTCGCAGGCCGGCACGCAAACTTTGTTGCGCGGCCTCGCCATCCTCGAAGCCGCCGCGGCCGGCGTGCGCGACCTGCGCTCGTTCGGCGCGGTGCTCGGCACCACGCGCAGCACGACCCATCGTCTCGTTTCCAGCCTCGTGCAGGCGCGCTACCTGCGCCAGGTCCAGGGCGGCTACCTGCTCGGTCCGAAGCTGATCGAACTCGGCACCATTGCGCTTGAGCAGATGCCGCTCACGGCCGTCGCCCGCACTCATCTGGAGGCGCTTGCCGAAGCGACGCTCGACACGATTCACCTGGGCGTGCGCGACGGCGACGACGTGCTCTACATCGACAAGATTCCCGGCCAGCGCGGCCTCGAAATGCGTTCGCGCGTGGGGCACCGCATGCCGCTCGCCTCGACGGGCATCGGCAAGGCCATGATGCTGGACCTCGAACCGCCTTCGTGGCGCGCCTTGTTCGACGCGTCGCGCCGCACGCTCGCGGGCGTGAGCTTTCGCCCCGATCACAGTCTCGACCCGGATACCTTCATGAGGCGCATGGCGACCTATTCGGCCGGCGGGTACACCTTCGATCTGGAGGAGAACGAAATTTCCATCCGCTGCGTGGCCGCGCCGGTGCGCGACGCGTCGGGGGCGATCGTTGCGGCGCTTTCGGTGGCGAGCACGATTCCGTATATGCCGCTCGAACGCATGGACGAGCTGATTCCCGTCGTGCAGCGCGAAGCGCGCGCGATTTCCCAGGAGCTCGGCTGGCGCGCTCCGCAACCGGCTACGCGCAGGATTCGCCGATGAAGGCACAGGAGAAAGGCGCCACGGCCGCTCAGGATGCGCCGGACGTGGCCGCGCGCGCCGCGCTGATCGCGCTCGACTGGGGCACGACGTCGTTGCGCGCCTACTTGTTCGACGCAGCAGGCGAGGTGCTGGCAACCCGCGTTTCCACGGCCGGGATCATGAACCTGCCGATTCCTGCCGAAGCAGGCGGATTCGATACGGCGTTCGAGGAAGCGTGCGGCGTCTGGCTCGCCGCGGCCCCCTCGCTGCCGGTGCTCGCGGCGGGCATGGTGGGCAGCGCGCAGGGCTGGGTGCAGGCGCCCTATGTCGAAACGCCCGCGAGCGCTGATGCGCTGGTTGCGGGCATTGTGCGCGTGCGCACGGCGGGCGGCGTCGAACTCGCAGTCGTGCCGGGCGTGCTGGAGCAGGGCGCGTTGCCGAACGTGATGCGCGGCGAGGAAACCCAGGTTTTCGGCGCATTGCGCGGTGCCGCGACGCCCGAAGACGCGCAGACCGCGCTGATCGGCCTGCCTGGCACGCACGCGAAATGGGTGGTGGTGGAGGGCGGGCGTATCGCGCGCTTCTATACCTTCATGACGGGCGAGGTGTATGCGGCGCTCACGGCGCACACGATTCTGGGCCGCACGATGAAGCATCCCGTCGATCCGGATACGCCCGCGTTCGTGCGCGGCGTGAACGTGGCGCGCGAGCATGGCAGCGCGGGGCTGCTTGCGACGGCGTTCAGCGCGCGCACGCTGGGCCTGACCGGCCAGCTCGCCGCCGACGAGCAGCCCGACTATCTCTCGGGCCTCGTGATCGGCCATGAACTGCTGGGCCTGGAAGCTTCGCTGGCGCGACGGGATGTGTCGCTGGCCGCGTGCGCGCCGCAGCTGATCGGCACGGATGCGCTTTGCGAGCGCTATCGGCTCGCGCTGGAGCAGTTCGGCTGCAAGGGCGCGCGGCTCGCGCATCAGGCTACCGAGCGCGGACTGTGGCACATCGCGGTGAAGGCGGGTCTGGTTGTGCCGGACGCGCCCCCGGCGTCGATATCGCCCGTACCGCAATGAGCGCGCTCGAGCCGATATGAGCCGATATGAGCCAACACGAACCGACATGAGCCGAGCAACCGAATCCCGGAACACGATATGGAACCCGAACTGAATCTGCCCGCTCCCTACACGCCGCACCCGGGGTTCGTAGCTGCGTTCGCCGCTTGCCGGATGGTCGCCATCGTGCGCGGCATCACGCCCGCCGAAGCCGCCGATCACGGCCGCGCGCTCTATGAAGCGGGCTTTCGCCTGATCGAGGTGCCGCTGAATTCGCCGGATCCGCTCGACAGCATCGCGGCGTTGCGCGCGGCGCTGCCCGCCGATGCGATGGTGGGCGCCGGCACCGTCCTCTCCACGGCGCGCGTGCGCGACGTGAAGTGCGCGGGCGGCGAACTGATCGTGATGCCGCACGCCGATACCGACGTGATCCTCGCCGCGAAGCTGCAAGGCATGGCGTGCGTGCCGGGCGTCGCCACGCCGACGGAAGCCTTCGCCGCGCTCACGCACGGCGCCGACGCGCTGAAGATGTTCCCGGCCGAACAACTGGGGCCGGCTGTGACGAAGGCATGGCGCGCGGTGATTCCGGCTGTAGTGCCGCTCCTGCCGGTGGGCGGCGTGACGCCCGGGAACATGGGGCCGCAGCTTGCTGCGGGCGCGAGCGGGTTCGGGCTCGGCTCGGCCCTCTACAAGCCGGGGCAGGACGTGGCCGCCACGCGGGCGAACGCACAGGCTTTCGTGGCCGGCTGGCGCGCGACGCAAGAGGCGTTGGTGAATGCAAAGAACGCGCCGGCCGCGGGAGCGGGAGCGAAGGCATGAACCGTCTGGCGGGCAAGGTCGCACTCGTGACCGGCGCCGGCCGCGGCATCGGTGCGGCGATCGCGCGTGCGTTCGCGGCCGAAGGCGCGGCGGTGGTGCTCGCGGAACTCGACGGCGAAACGGCGCAGGGAACGGCCCGCGAAATCGCCGCGCAGCATGAGGCAGCGAAGCTGCTGGCGGTGCAGACCGACGTGACCCAGGCGGCTTCGGTGCGCGCCGCCGTGGACGAGGCCGCGCGCGCTTTCGGCCCGGTGGACGTGCTCGTGAACAACGCCGGCATCAACGTGTTCGCCGACCCGCTCACGATGACCGACGACGACTGGCGCCGCTGCTTCGCCGTCGATCTGGACGGCGTGTGGAACGGCTGCCGCGCGGTGCTGCCGGGCATGGTCGAGCGCGGCGCGGGCAGCATCGTGAACATCGCGTCCACGCACGCGTTCCAGATCATTCCGGGCTGCTTTCCCTACCCGGTCGCCAAGCATGGCGTGCTGGGCCTCACGCGCGCGCTCGGCATCGAATACGCGCCGAAGAACGTGCGGGTGAACGCCATCGCGCCGGGCTACATCGAAACGCAGCTCACGCGCGACTGGTGGGATTCGCAGCAGGACCCGAAAGCCGCGCGCGCAGAGACGCTGGCGCTTTCGCCGATGAAGCGCATCGGCCGCCCGGATGAGGTGGCGATGACAGCGGTGTTCCTCGCCTCGGACGAGGCGCCGTTCATCAATGCGAGCTGCATCACGATTGACGGTGGGCGCACGGCGCTCTACCACGACTGAAGAAGCATGCTCAGACGAGCAGGAATCCGAAGCAATAGCCAGGTAAAAAGCAGGAAAAGCAGGAATCCGCCGGAGCGCTGGCCGCGCGCATCGACGGGGAGAAGAAGAGGCGGCCTACCCTTCCAGTGAATGAAGAAGACAGGAGACTGACACCATGCAACGACGCATCTTTCTGACGCTGATGGCTGCCGCGGTTGCCACGAGCGCCTCGCTCGTCCAGGCGCCCATCGCGCAGGCCGCCGACCAGGTCAAGATCGGCTTTCTCGTGAAGCAACCCGAGGAACCGTGGTTCCAGGACGAGTGGAAGTTCGCCGAAATGGCGGCCAAGCAGGACGGCTTCACGCTCGTGAAGATCGGCGCGCCCTCGGGCGAGAAGGTGATGAGCGCAATCGACAACCTCGCTGCGCAGAAGGCCCAGGGCTTCATCATCTGCACGCCCGACGTCAAGCTCGGACCGGGCATCGTCGCCAAGGCCAAGGCCGACGGCCTCAAGATGATGACGGTGGACGACCGTCTCGTCGACGGCGCGGGCAAGCCGATCGAGTCGGTACCGCACATGGGCATCTCGGCGTACAACATCGGCAAGCAGGTCGGTGACGGCATCGCCGCCGAAATCAAGAAGCGCGGCTGGGACATGAAGGACGTGGGCGCCATCGACGTGACCTACGAACAGCTGCCGACGGCGCATGACCGCACGAGCGGCGCGACCGACGCGCTCGTGGCCGCCGGCTTCCCGAAGGCGAACGTGATCGAAGCGCCGCAGGCGAAGACCGACACGGAAAACGCCTTCAACGCCGCCAACATCGCGCTCACGAAGAACCCGCAATTCAAGCACTGGGTCGCCTACGGCCTGAACGACGAAGCCGTGCTGGGCGCCGTGCGCGCAGCGGAAGGCCGCGGCTTCAAGGCCGACAACATGATCGGCATCGGCATCGGCGGTTCGGATTCGGCGCTCAACGAGTTCAAGAAGCCGCAGCCCACGGGCTTCTACGGCACCGTGATCATCAGCCCGAAGCGCCACGGCGAGGAAACCTCGAACCTGATGTACGCGTGGATCACGCAGGGCAAGGAGCCGCCGCTCCTCACGCTGACGACGGGCATGCTGGCCACGCGCGACAACGTGAACCAGGTGCGCGAGCAGATGGGTCTCGCGGCGAAGTAAGCGTTCGAACCTGATTCGAACCGGGCCCGGACCGACGTTTGCGCGTGACCGGGTCGAGTGTTTCCTGCCGCCCGCTGCCGGTGTCGTAGGTGAGGCGCACCGGCAGCGCGGCGAGGCAGAACGGGTGGTTGGGCTGTATCGATCGAGAGGAAACCGAAGTGTCAGCGACACTGCGTTTTGACAATATCGGCAAGGTGTTTCCGGGCGTGCGCGCGCTGGACGGCGTGGCGTTCGACGTGCACGCGGGCCAGGTGCACGGCCTGATGGGCGAAAACGGCGCCGGCAAGTCCACCCTGCTCAAGATCCTGGGCGGCGAGTACCAGCCGGACTCGGGCCGCATCCTCGTGGACGGCAACGAAGTGCGGTTTGCCGATGCCGCCGCGTCGATCGGCGCGGGCATTGCCGTGATCCACCAGGAACTGCAGTACGTGCCGGACCTGACCGTGGCCGAAAACCTGCTGCTCGGCGCGCTGCCGAATACGCTCGGCTGGGTCAAGCGCAGCGAGGCGCGCCGCTTCGTGCGCGAGCGGCTCGCAGCGATGGGCGTGGACCTCGATCCCGCCGCGAAGCTGCGCAAGCTCTCCATCGCGCAGCGCCAGATGGTGGAAATCTGCAAGGCGCTCTTGCGCAATGCGCGCGTGATCGCGCTCGACGAGCCCACCAGCTCGCTCTCGCACCGCGAGACCGAAGTGCTCTTCAAGCTCGTGCGCGAACTGCGTGCCGACAACCGCGCGCTCATCTACATCTCGCACCGCATGGACGAGATCTACGAGCTGTGCGACGCCTGCACGATCTTCCGCGACGGCCGCAAGGTGGCCTCGCACGAAACGCTCGACGGCGTGAAGCGCGAAACCATCGTCGCCGAAATGGTGGGGCGCGAGATCAGCGACATCTACAACTACACGCCGCGCGAACTGGGCGACGTGCGCTTCGCGGTGCGCGGCGTGACAGGCCATCCGCTTACCGAACCCGCGAACTTCGAGGTGAAGGCGGGCGAGATCGTCGGCTTCTTCGGCCTCGTGGGCGCCGGGCGCAGCGAGCTCATGCAGCTCGTGTACGGCACGCACAAGCGCGGCGCCGGCGAGATCGTGCTCGACGGCAAGACGGTCAAGGTGAAGAGCGCGGGCGACGCGATCCGCCACGGCATCGTGCTGTGTCCCGAGGACCGCAAGGAACAGGGCATCGTCGCGATTGCTTCGGTTTCGGAGAACATCAACATCAGCTGCCGCCGGCACTTCCTGCGTGCGGGCATGTTCCTCGACCGCAAGAAGGAAGCCGAAACGGCGGACCGCTTCATCAAGCTGCTGAAGATCAAGACGCCGAGCCGCCGCCAGAAGATCCGCTTCCTGTCGGGCGGCAACCAGCAGAAGGCGATTCTTTCGCGCTGGCTCGCGGAGCCGGACCTGAAAGTCGTGATTCTGGACGAGCCCACGCGCGGTATCGACGTGGGGGCGAAGCACGAAATCTATAACGTGATCTACCAGCTCGCGGCACGCGGCTGCGCGATCGTGATGGTGTCATCGGAGTTGCCTGAGGTGCTTGGCGTGTCGGATCGCATCGTCGTGATGCGCGAAGGCCGTATTTCGGGCGAGTTGCCGCGCAGCGCGGCGAGCGAACACGCGGTGCTGGATCTCGCGCTGCCCAAGCGCGCGCCGGCGTTGGCCGCATGAGTGGACGGGGAGGAGTGACTGAAATGCAAGCGAGAGAAAACCTGGCGGCCGAGGCTGCCAAAACCGTCGCCGACGCGCTGATCCCGCAGACGAGCGACAAGCAGAAGTGGTGGCAGCAGATCACCGAGTACAGCCTGATCGTGATCTTCGTGGTCATGTTCATCGTGATGTCGCTGACCGTCGATCACTTCTTTTCGATCGAGAACATGCTGGGCCTCGCGCTCTCGGTCTCGCAGATCGGCATGGTGGCCTGCACGATGATGTTCTGTCTTGCCTCGCGCGACTTCGACCTCTCCGTGGGCTCCACGGTGGCGTTCGCGGGCGTGCTGTGCGCGATGGTGCTCAACGCGACCAACAGCACTTTCATCGCGATCGTCGCCGCCGTGGCGGCGGGCGCCGCGATCGGCTTCGTGAACGGCGCCGTGATCGCGTATCTGCGCATCAACGCGCTGATCACCACGCTCGCCACCATGGAAATCGTGCGCGGCCTCGGCTTCATCGTCTCGCACGGCCAGGCGGTGGGGGTTTCGTCGGATGCGTTCATCGCGCTCGGCACGATGGCGTTCTTCGGCGTTTCGCTGCCCATCTGGGTCACGCTCCTGTGCTTCATCGTGTTCGGCGTGATGCTCAATCACACCGTGTATGGGCGCAATACGCTCGCCATCGGCGGCAATCCGGAAGCTTCGCGCCTGGCGGGTATCAACGTCGAGCGCACGCGCGTCTGGATTTTCCTGATCCAGGGCGCCGTTACCGCGCTCGCCGGCGTGATCCTCGCCTCGCGCATCACCTCGGGCCAGCCGAATGCGGCCGAAGGCTTCGAGCTGAACGTGATTTCGGCCTGCGTGCTGGGCGGCGTGTCGCTGCTGGGCGGGCGCGCGACGATCTCGGGCGTGGTGATCGGCGTGCTCATCATGGGCACGGTCGAAAACGTGATGAACCTGCTCAACATCGATGCGTTCTACCAGTACCTCGTGCGCGGCGCGATCCTGCTCGCGGCGGTGCTGCTCGACCAGTTGAAGAACCGCGGCGCACGCGACTAACTATCAAGGAATCCGAACGATGTCGTCTCCCGCCAATGCCGTCGCGCGCCACGCGCACGAGCCTTACGCGCGCTATCCGAGCCTCGTCGATCGCGTCGTCCTCGTGACGGGCGGCGCGACCGGCATCGGCGCCGCTTTCGTCGAGCACTTCGCCGCGCAGGGCGCGCGCGTGGGCTTTCTCGACATCGACACGAGCGCGGGCGCAGCGCTTGCGGATTCGCTCGGCGACTCGCGGCACAAGCCGCTTTTCGTCACCTGCGACCTCACCGATATCGGCGCGCTGCGCGCGGCGATTGTCGACGTGAAAGCGGCGTTCGGCCCCATCGAAGTGCTGCTGAACAATGCGGCGAACGACCGCCGCCATGCGCTCGCGGACGTCACGCCCGAGTCGTTCGACGAAGGCATCGCCGTGAACGTGCGGCATCAGTTGTTCGCCACGCAGGCCGTGGCAGAGGACATGAAGGCCGCGCGCGCAGGCTCGATCATCAACATGGGGTCGATCAGCTGGATGCTGAAGAACAGCGACTATCCCGTGTACGTGATGAGCAAGTCGGCGGTGCAGGGCCTCACGCGCGGTCTCGCGAAAGAACTCGGGCCCTACGGCATACGCGTGAACACGCTCGCCCCCGGCTGGGCGATGACCGACAAGCAGCGGCGCCTGTGGCTCACCGACGCGGGCCGCGAGGCCATCAAGCGCGGCCAGTGCATCGACGCCGAACTGCTGCCCGACGATCTCGCGCGCATGGCGCTTTTCCTCGCCGCCGACGACAGCCGCATGATCACCTCGCAGGACATCGTCGTGGATGGAGGCTGGGCATGAGCGCAAACGCAGCCGCCACGGCGGCCCTGGTGGTGGATGCCCGCAATCTGCTGGGCGAAGGCGCGACCTGGTGCGCGCGCAGCGGCCGTCTTTACTGGACCGATATCGAAGGCGCGAGCCTGTCACGCTACGACCCGCGCGACGGTTCGCATGTGACGTGGGAGATGCCGGAGCGGCTGGGCTGCTTCTCTCTGTGCGAGGACGAGAGCACGTTGCTGCTGGGGCTCGCCTCGCGGCTGGCGTTCTTCGATCTGCAAACGGGCGATCTGCAACCGATCGTCGCAATCGAGCCGGACCTGAATACACGCGTGAACGACGGCCGCTGCGACCGCCAGGGGCGCTTCGTGTTCGGCACGAAGGACGAAGCGGCGCCGGTGCAGCCGATCGGCGGCTTTTACCGCCTCAACCGCGATTTGACGCTGGAGCGCCTGCCGCTCCCGGCGCCGGCCATTTCGAACAGCATCGCGTTCAGCCCGGACGGCGCGACGATGTACTACTGCGATTCCCCCACGCGCCAAATCCGTGCATGCGATTACGGCGCCGATGGGACGATTGCAAACGATCGGGTGTTCGTCGCGCTTGCGGACGAAACCGGCGTGCCGGACGGCTCGACCGTCGATGCCGATGGCGGTCTGTGGAACGCGCAATGGGGCGGCGAGCGCGTGGTGCGCTACGACGCGGATGGCAGGGAAACCGCGCGTGTAAAGATTCCCACAGCGCAGCCAAGCTGCGTTACGCTCGGCGGTGCGTTGCTGGACACGCTTTATGTCACGAGCGCGCGCGTGGATCTCACGGCCGAGGCGCTCGCTCGCGACCTGCATGCCGGCGGCGTGTACGCCGCGCCGGCGGGCCGCACGGGCGTTGCCGAGCCGCTCTTCCAGGGCAGCTGGCGGCGAGTGTGAATGGGGCGATGCGCCTTTGTGGTGCATCGTCGGCGCCTCGTCGCGTGCGGCTTCGCGCATGACGCGCTTTGCCGGTTAAGGAATGGACGTTGCAGTCCGGCAACAGTTGCAGCAGATGGCGGGTTTGCAGTCGGCCTCGCCAGTACGAGCAAAAAGAAGAGCGTAAGAAGACGGTAAAAAGAGCACTAGAAGGGCACAAGAAGGGTGAACACAAGAAGCGGCCGCCCGCGCCATGAAATCGCGCATCGGCAGACCGCCCGTGAGCCGCCTTTACCGGCGGCGAGAATCCATGCCTCTCGAGGAGCATCCTATGAGCGTCCCGAATTCCGCCTTGCGTCAATCTCTCCGTTCTACCGGCGCGCCGGCCGCTGCGCGCCGCGCGCGGCTGGAAGCCGCCACCCACCCTGTCATCCCCGGTCCCAGCACGTCGGCCGTTGCCATTGGCGCGGCCGGAACCGGCGAAGTGGACTGCGTAACGCTCGCGAATGCGTACCTGAGGCTCGATGTCGCCCCGCAACTCGGTGCGGGCATCACGCGCTTCGACTGGCGCAGCGAAGGGGCGCTCGAGCCCGTGTTCCGCCGCTGCGAGCACGTGAGTGCACGCATGGATCCGAACGAACTCGCGTGTTATCCGCTGCTGCCGTGGTCGAATCGCATTGCGGCCGGGCGCTTTCACTTCGGCGGTCGCGATATCGAAGTGCCCTGCAATCGCGCCGGCGAACCGCTGCCGATTCACGGCGACGGCTGGCTCGTGCCCTGGCAGGTGGAAGAAGCCGACCACGAGCGCGTGCGGCTCGTGCTCGATCACAGCCGCGGCGAGCCCTATGCCTATCGCGCGGCAATCACCTATGCGCTCGATGGCGCGACGCTCGCCATGAAGCTCGAAGTCGAGAACACGGGGCGGGACGCGCTGCCGTTCGGGCTGGGCGTGCATCCGTTCCTCGCGCGCGACGCGAGCACCGAGCTTTCGGCGCCGGCGAGCGGCCTGTGGCTTTCGGGCGAGGACTGGCTGCCCGTGCGGCACGTGCCGGCGCCGCCCGCGTGGCAATTCGGCGTGGCGTACCCGCTGCCCGAAACCCTCGTGAATCATGCCTTCAGCGGCTGGAGCGGACGGGCGGCCGTGGTGTGGGAGCGCCGGCGGCTGTCGCTGTCGATCTGCGCGAACACGGACTACTACGTGCTCTACACGCCGCCGGGCCAGGACTTTTTCTGCTTCGAGCCCGTCGATCATCCGATCAACGCGGTGAATCTCTCGGGCGGCGGCGGCGCGCACGGCATGACCGTGCTTGCGCGCGGCGAGCGGCTCGTGCGCGAGTTCAGCTTCACCGTCGAGCGCATGGACATGCGGGCGTCGGCCGGTGCGCACCGCAAGGCCACGCGCGGCCGGGGGCGGGCGGCTGGCGCGCGCGACGGCAAGGGCGCGCGCTTGCGCGCGTAAGCGCGTTGAGAGCCTCGGGCGGGCGCGCCGGAGCGCGCGCCTGAATGCATCTGAGGATCGCGGCGGCCGCGCGCCGTTCCGGCGACGGCGCGCGGGCCGGTTGCGCAAGCCGGGTAAAATACGCGCCGTTTTCTCCTCAACGGCTCGCCGCGAGCATCCACCATGACCTCTTTCTCCCAAAGCCTCGACGCCGCCTGGCAGCGTACCGGCTCGCTGCTGTGCGTCGGCCTCGATCCCGAGCCCACGAAATTCCCGGCCGCACTGGCCGGCCGCAGCGACGCGATTTTCGAGTTCTGCCGCGATATCGTGGATGCCACGGCGCCTTACGCCTGCTCGTTCAAGCCGCAGATTGCGTACTTCGCCGCGCATCGCGCCGAAGACCAGCTCGAAGCGCTGATTGCCCACGTTCACGCAAAGCATCCTGGCCTGCCGGTCATTCTCGACGCCAAGCGCGGCGACATCGGCAGCACTGCCGAGCAGTACGCGCGCGAAGCCTTCGAGCGCTTCAAGGCAGATGCGGTGACGGTCAATCCCTATATGGGATTCGATTCGATCGAGCCGTGGCTCGCGCACCAGGGCCGGGGCGTGATCGTGCTTTGCCGCACGTCGAATCCCGGCGGGTCCGATCTGCAGTTCCTCACTACCGACGGCCGGCCGCTCTATCAGGTCGTGGCCGATCTCGCCGCGAACAAGTGGAACGCCAGCGGCGATCTGGGTCTCGTTGTGGGTGCAACGTTCCCGCGGGAGATCGAGGTCGTGCGCGGCATCGTGGGCGACATGCCGCTCCTGATTCCGGGCATCGGCGCGCAGGGCGGCGATGTCGAGGCGACCGTGCGCGCGGGCCGCACGGCTAACGGTACGGGCATGCTCATCAATTCCTCGCGCGCCATCATCTATGCAAGCAAGGGTGAGGACTACGCGCAGGCGGCTGCCACGGCGGCCAAAGAGACGCGCGACAGGATCAACGCATATCGCTGATCCGCGAGGCGTATCGCTTTCGGTTGGCTTCCCGGTCGCGGCCGTTTCGGAGGCTGCATGGATGAACGGGATAGTGAACGGGATAGGGCGGCGTGTCTTCGCGGCGTCAGTTCAGGGCACGCCGTTTTTTATGCGCGGTTTTTGGCCTGGTCGGGAAGGGTAGTGCGGCTCAATCCCGCCTCGTTACCGTTGCGGGCTTGCCAAGCAGCTCGACGATCGAACGATGCAGCGGAAACTGCGCGGCCAGCTTTTCCACCTCCGCGATTTCGAACTCGCTGAATTCGAACCCCGGCGCCACCGTGCAACCCACCAGCGCCCACGTGGACGGATCGCAGCAGCGCGCCGCGAACCAGTGTCCTGCCGGCACCACGGCCTGGAATACCGTGCCGGGATGATCGAGCGCGTGGCCGAGCTTGCGCGTGGAGAGCACGCCGCGCTCGTCGATCGAATGGATCTCGATGGGCGAGCCTGCGTAGAAATGCCAGAGCTCGTCGGAGCGGATGCGGTGCCAGGCCGAATAGGCGCCGTCCGAAAGCAGGAAATAGATCGCCGTCGAGGCGGCGCGCGTTCCCTCTGTAGCCGGTGTGCCTTCGCGCAGCACGAATTTGTCCGCGCGATAGGTTTCGCTGTAGTACCCGCCCTCGGGATGCGGTTCGAGCCCGAAGCGGCGGATCAGCTCTTCGACGGCGGGGTTCGTGTTAGTCATGGCAACGGCCTCCCTCCAGTAATGTGTGCGGGCGCCGCCCGGTGTGCCGCGTCCGGGTTCAGCGTTCCTGTTCTTCGATCAGCGCGAGCAGCCCGCGCAGCGCGTGGGTTGCCGCCTGGACGCGGATCTGTTCGCGATCGCCCTTGAACACGAGCGTCTCGACACTCGTGTGCAGCCGGTTGCTCCAGCCGAAGCACACCATGCCCACCGGCTTTTCGGGCGTGCCGCCGCCCGGTCCGGCCACGCCTGTGATCGAGAGCGAAACCTGTGCCCGGCTGTTGGCGAGCGCGCCCTCGGCCATCGCGCGCGCGACCGGCTCGCTGACGGCCCCGTGCTTGTCGATCAGCTCGGGCGGCACGCCGATCATTTCGCTTTTCGCCTGGTTCGAGTAGGTGACGAAGCCCCGTTCGAACCAGCCGCTGCTGCCCGAGATATCGGTGATCGCCGTGGCGACCATGCCGCCCGTGCAGGACTCGGCGGTGGCGAGCATCAGGCGGGCGTCGCGCAGCTTGTTGCCGGCGCGGATGGCGAGTTGGTGGACGACGGAATCGGTAGGCATTGCAGGCAATCCAGTAAGCGTGGAGCGGGGCGGCAAAAGCGTCCCGTCAAACCGACATGCGCCAGAGCGCAATCACGAGCAGCGTGAAGAACGCGGCCACGAGGTCGTCGAGCATGATGCCGAAGCCGCCCTTGAAGCGGCGTTCGAGATAGCGGATGGGCGGCGGCTTCACCATGTCGAAGAAACGGAAGACGATGAACGACCACAGCTTGCCCGTGAAATCGACGGGCGTGACCATCAGCAGCACGAGCCAGAACGCGACGATCTCGTCCCACACGATGGACGAGGGATCGTCGGCGCGCAGTTTTTTTGCCGTGTAGTCCGTGATGTAGATGCCGGCGAAGTAGCCCACGACGATCAGGAGACCCCAGTCGAGCACCGTGAAGTAGCGGTTCAGCACCTCGAACGAAGCCCACGCGAACAAAGTCCCGGCCGTGCCGGGCGCAAGGCGCGAAAGCCCCGCGCCGAAGCCGAGCGAAAGAATGTGGAACGGGTGCGTGAGCATGAACGGCGCGTCCGCCCGGCGTGGGCCCTTGGGGCGGGCCGGGTCCGGTGCCGATATCTCGGCGGCGGCAGGCGGCTGCGCCGCCGCAGACAGATCGTCGGCGGGCGTCGGCGTGGGTTCAGTCTGCATGAAAGTGGTCGAAGCCTTGCAACGTCAGGTTGAGCGGCGCGCCAGTGCCGTCGTGCCACGCGAGGGCCGTTGCCGCGCGCGATACATCGGCCGGGTCGAGGGAAGTTATTGTACCGATGCGCGTTACGCCCACACCGGCCTGTTGCGCGGCCGCCTCCACGGCGTCGCGCGCGGCAGGCGGCGCCGTGAAGCACAGTTCGTAATCGTCGCCGCCCGCCAGCGTGTACTGCCGCTGCACGCCGGGCGACAGACGCGCGAGCGCCGCGGAGCGCGGGACCGCATCGACGTCCACGCGCGCGCTCACGTTCGAGCGCTCGAGGATGTGGGCGAGGTCGCCGGCCAGACCATCGGAGATGTCGAGCGCCGCGCGCGCCACGCCGCGCAGCGCGAGACCGAGCGCGACGCGCGGCTCGGGCCGCTCGAGCGCCGCGCGGAACGCGGCCGCATCGGCGGCGTTCACGCCGGCCATCGCGGGTTCGCCGCGCAGCACGCCGAGCCCCGCGCGCGCGTCGCCGAGCGTGCCGGACACCCAGATGTCGTCGCCGGGCTGGGCCGCGTCGCGGCGCAGTGCGACATCCTGACGCACCGAGCCGAGCACCGTCAGGCACAGGTTGAGCGGCCCCGCGGTCGTATCGCCGCCCATCAGTTCGCAGTCGTAGCGGTCGGCCAGCTCGAAGAGCCCGGCGCTGAAGGCGGCGAGCCAGTCTTCCCGCGGCGTCGGCAAGGCGAATGCAAGGGTGAAGCCGAGCGGCGCGGCGCCCATGGCGGCGAGGTCCGAGAGGTTCACGGCGAGCGCCTTGTGGCCGAGCGCGTGGGGATCGACGTCGGGCAGGAAATGGCGGCCTTCCACGAGCATGTCGGTGGAGATCGCCAGCATCTCGCCGGCCGGCGGCGCGATGAGCGCGCAGTCGTCGCCGATGCCGAGCGCGGCGCGCCGCGTGTTCGTGCGGGCGCGCTGCGCGAAATATCGATCGATCAGGGAAAACTCGGAAAGCATGTCGAAAGAGTGAGGAAGTGAGGAAGCCGGCCTCGGCGCGAATCGCAGCGGTACAGCGACAAAGCGGCGCAGCGGCGGCACCGTTTCAGTCGCGGCACCTGCGCCCGAACTGTAAGGAATCGTGCCCGGGAATGGCGCTACAATGCTTTGGAGCACCCATTCTAATCTGCACTTCACACTTCCCTCTCATGTCGAATCCCGCCACGAACAAACTCCGCGAAGCCGCTCTCGACTATCACGAGTTCCCCACCCCCGGGAAGATCGCTATCGCGCCGACGAAGCAGATGATCAACCAGCGCGATCTCTCGCTCGCCTATTCGCCGGGTGTGGCGTTCGCGTGCGAGGCGATTGTCGAGAATCCGCTCAATGCCGCGCGTTTCACGGCGCGCAGCAACCTGGTGGGCGTGGTCTCGAACGGCACCGCGGTGCTGGGCCTCGGCAACATCGGCCCGCTCGCCTCGAAGCCGGTGATGGAAGGCAAGGCGGTGCTCTTCAAGAAGTTCGCGGGCATCGACGTGTTCGACATCGAGCTCAACGAGTCGGACCCGCACAAGCTCGTCGACGTGATCGCCGCGCTCGAACCCACCTTCGGCGGCATCAATCTGGAAGACATCAAGGCGCCCGAGTGCTTCATCGTCGAACGCGAAGCCCGCAAGCGCATGAAGATTCCGGTCTTCCACGACGATCAGCACGGCACGGCCATCGTGGTGGCGGCGGCGTTCACGAACGGCCTGAAGGTCGTGGGCAAGGACATCAAGGAGGTGAAGCTCGTCGCTTCGGGCGCGGGTGCGGCGGCGCTGGCCTGTCTCGACCTGCTCGTGGACCTGGGCCTGCCGCTCGAAAACATCACCGTCACGGATCTGGCCGGCGTGGTGTACAAGGGCCGCACCGAACTGATGGATCCGGACAAGGAGCGTTTCGCGCGCGAGACCAACGCGCGCACGCTCGCCGAAGTGATCGAAGGCGCGGATATTTTCCTCGGCCTCTCCGCCGGCGGCGTGCTCAAGCCCGAAATGGTCAAGCAGATGGCCGCGAAGCCGCTCATCCTCGCGCTCGCCAATCCCACGCCGGAAATCCTCCCCGAACTCGCCCTGGAAGTTCGCCCGGACGCGGTGCTGGCCACCGGCCGCACGGATTACCCGAACCAGGTGAACAACGTGCTGTGCTTCCCGTTCATCTTCCGCGGCGCGCTCGACGTGGGGGCGACCACCATCACGCGCGAGATGGAAATCGCGGCCGTGAACGCGATTGCGGGACTGGCGCGCCAGGAGCAGAGCGACGTGGTGGCGACCGCCTACGGTATCCACGACCTGCAGTTCGGCGCCGACTACCTGATTCCGAAGCCTTTCGACCCGCGCCTGATCGTCAAGATCGCGCCGGCCGTGGCGCAGGCGGCCATGGATTCGGGCGTGGCCACGCGTCCGATCGAAGACATGGAGGCCTACGTTCAGCACCTCCAGCAGTTCGTCTATCACAGCGGCACGACGATGAAGCCGATCTTCCAGATCGCGCGCGCCGTCGAACCGGAGAAGAAGCGCATCGTCTTC
Organism: Paraburkholderia sp. J12; assembly: GCF_905220215.1. Classification (NCBI taxonomy): domain Bacteria; kingdom Pseudomonadati; phylum Pseudomonadota; class Betaproteobacteria; order Burkholderiales; family Burkholderiaceae; genus Paraburkholderia; species Paraburkholderia sp. J12. The sequence continues at coordinate 165,432 of NZ_CAJMZC010000002.1, read as the reverse complement.
GCCGAGGGCGAGGAAGAGCGCATCCTGCGCGCGGTGCAGATCGTCGTCGACGAAAAGCTCGCGAAGCCGATCCTGATCGGCCGTCCGGCCGTGATCGAGCAGCGCATTGCGCGCTACGGCCTGCGTCTGGTGGCGGGACAGGACTATTCGGTCGTCAACACCGACCACGACGAGCGTTATCGCGACTTCTGGCAGAGCTATGCGAAGCTGATGGCGCGCAAGGGCATCACGCACCAGATGGCGAAGCTCGAAATGCGCCGCCGCACCACGCTGATCGGCGCGATGCTGGTGGAGCGGGGCGAAGCCGACGGCATGATCTGCGGCACGATCAGCACGACGCACCGCCACCTGCACTTCATCGACCAGATCATCGGCAAGCGGGAAGGCTGCAGCGTGTATGCCGCGATGAACGGGCTGGTGCTGCCGAACCGCCAGATCTTCATCGTCGACACGCACGTCAATATCGACCCGACGCCCGAGCAACTGGCCGAGATCACGATCATGGCGGCGGAGGAAGTGCGCCGTTTCGGCATCGAGCCGAAGGTCGCGCTGTGCTCGCACTCGAACTTCGGTTCGAGCCTCGCGCCTTCCGCACAGAAGATGCGCGACCTGCTGGACATCCTCAAGGAGCGTGCGCCGGACCTGCAGGTGGACGGCGAAATGCACGGCGACGTCGCGCTCGACGCGAATCTGCGCCGCGAGATCCTGCCGGAATCGACGCTCGAGGGCGATGCCAACCTGCTCATCATGCCGAACATCGACGCGGCGAACATTTCGTACAACCTGCTGAAGACGGCCGCGGGCAACAACATCGCCATCGGCCCGATCCTGCTGGGCGCAGCCAAGCCGGTGCACGTGCTGACGGCTTCGGCGACGGTGCGCCGTATCGTCAACATGACGGCGCTGCTGGTGACGGATGTGAACGCGGAGCGTTAAGCGCTGGCTGGCCGGCGGTCCGGCGGCGGGGTTGCATGTCGCCGGACACGCCTGAGGTGCCTGGAAGAACCCGGCAATTCGGCTGCTCCGCAAAAAGAGGCGTGCCCGCAATGGGCACGCCGTTCAAGCCGCCACTTTGAGCAGACCGGTAGGCACCGTCGACCGCCTACGAAGGCAGTCCATGCCGTCCCGTTCCCGCGCTGCATCGCTATTGTAAAAATTACCACTCTGGTCATGGTGCCCCGCCATCGCCCCGGTATCCTGGCCTGGCGAACGTTGCTTCCAGGGGGCTTTAGCGATACCCTTACACCTTTCATGGTCGTCGAACGCAGGAACCAACGAGCGGGAATCGAGTAGATGGCGCGCATGGGGCTGCGTAATCTGGGGCACGATGGGGCGGTTGAGCCCGCCCGCCTAAGTCGTTGTTTTGACAGTATTCGCCGCATGGCGATGGTCGCAACGCTCACCGCCCTGGCAACGTTTGCCACGCTAGGGAGCGACGGCGTACAGGCGCGAAGCACGCCCAGCGACTACGCCGCAGCCGGCATCGGCACGATAGCCGTTGGCCAGTTGCCGCCGGAAGCGGTCAACACGCTCAGCCTCATCGGCGCGGGCGGACCTTACCCGTACGAGAAGGACGGCGTGGTGTTCGGCAACTTCGAGCGGATCCTGCCGCCGCACCGGCGCGGCTACTACCACGAGTACACGGTGCCCACGCCCCGCGCACGCAACCGCGGCGCGAAACGCATCGTGTGCGGCGGTCCGCTGCGGCAGACGAACAACTGCTACTACTCCGACGACCACTACGCCAGTTTTAAGCGAATTGTTGAATGACACCGGGAAGAGCGACATGAGCGATAACATCTACGCGCACGACCCGCGGGTCGCGAGCGATCTGTTCGCGTCCGGGGACGGCAACCTGTTCCAGCGCGTCATGCAGATGAAGCATGACGAGCAGCCTGAAACCGCGCGCGGCGAGGGCGGCGCGCAACTCTCAGACGAGGGAGGCATGAGCCTGTTCTCGACCGTCCGGCCGAACATCGTCCAGTCGATCCGTGCGTTCCGCGTGCAGGATCTCCACGACGAGGCGCAGCGCCTCCAGCAGCATTTCCTCTATGCGTATTGCGCGGCGGCGCAGACGCGGCAGGAGGTGCTCGAAACCATCTCCACGTCGTTTCTGTTTCCGAAGCATTTCGGCAAGAACTACGACGGCCTGTACGACTGCCTCACCGACCTGGTGCAGAAAGCCGGCGAGCAACCCGGCTTCGTGGTCGTGCTGGACGGTCTGCCGATCGCGCAGAAGTTCGACAAGGACGGCCGCGAGACACTGCTGGACGTGTTCCGCGAAGCCTCCGAATACTGGGCCGAGCGCAAGGTGCCGTTCCGCGTTTTTTATTCGTTCGCCTGACGCTTGTCGTCAGCAGTCCGTTGGAATGCACCGCGCGGTTCGCGCTTATTCGTGGCTATTCGTAGCATTCGCGCGACAGATTCCTGAGAGGCCCGCCCATCGGCGGGCCTTGTCATTTTTACCAGCCGCCCCAGCGCGCCGCGAGCGCCGCGAGCACGGCGATGCCGGCCGTTTCGGTGCGCAGCACGCGCGGCCCGAGCCCGACGGCGACGAAGCCGTGGTCCAGCGCCGCGGCTTCTTCCGGCGAGGAAAACCCACCTTCCGGTCCCACCAGCACCGTGATCTCGCCGCCCGGCGGGTCGCCCGGCAAGGACGAGAACGAGACGTTCGCGCGCGGCGAGAGCAGCACGCGCAACTCGCCTTGCGCCGGCGTTTTCGGCATCGAGCCGAGCCAGGTGCCGATCTCCCTTGTGGCGGCGACCTCTGGCATGCGGTTGCGGCCGCACTGTTCGCACGAGGCCTGGACGATGCGCTGCCAATGCGCCTGGCGGCGAACGGCACGTTCGCCCGAAAGGCGCACGACGCTGCGCGACGTGGTGAGCGGCACGAAATTCGTCGCGCCCAGTTCGACGGCTTTCTCGATCAGCCAGTCCATCTTGTCGCTGCCGGCAATGCCCTGGGCCAGTGTTAGCCGGTAGGGCGGCTCGTTTTCGATATCGAGGAACGTGTCGATGCGCACTTTCGTGTCGCGACGTTCCATGTCGAGGATTTCCGCGCTGTATTCGCCGCCCGTGCCGTTGAAGAGCACGATCAGGTCGCCGGGTTGCAGGCGCAGCACCTGAACGTGGCGGGTGACCTCGTCCGGCAGGGTGACGACGTCGCCGGACTGTAGCGGAGTACCGACGAAAAAACGGGGCATAAGACTGGTTCTCATTGAATCATGACAGGTGGCGAGCCAGCGCCCAGCGGTAACCGTCGAGGTCTTCGACCTGTGCGAAACGGTCTCCCCAGAACTGGTCTTGCGGCTCGCTCAGCGATTTGGCGCCGGCTTCGAGAGCCCGCGCATAAACCGCGTCGACATCGTCGACATAAAGGTAAAAGGATTGTGGAGCAACCGTTCCCGCGCTTTTCGGCGTAAGCGCCGTCGAGCCGAACGCGCCCTCGGGCGCGAACATCACGATCAACTGGTCGTGACAGGTCATCTCGACGTGCATCACGGCGCCGTCGTCTTCCACGCAGTCGCGCACGGCAAAACCGAAAGCCGCTTCGTAAAACGCCATGGCGGTGCGCGCGTCGTGCACCGTCAGATACGGAGTGAGCCACGGCACGCCGGCGGGGCGGGGTGGGGTCATCGGTTTTCTCCAGGTGTTCGGTGTTGGGCTTCGGAAGAGAGGGTGGCCGCCGCCAGCGTGGCGAACTGGCCATTGTGCCGCGTCGCCTCGCCTAAGGATCCAGGACCGGACCTAATTTATCGCGAACCGCGAGCGGCAGGGCGAAGAGCGCCGCGTGCAGATCGGCGTCGTAAAGCCGTAAGCCTTCGATGCCGCGCGTGGCCATGCGCGCGCGCAGCGTGGCGGCGTCCATTGCCGCCGGGTCCAGCCGGTCGCTCGCGACCGCCATGAGCCAAAGCGAACCGTAAAGCGGGACGTAGGCGGCGAGCGGCCGCACGAAAGCGAACGATGTGCGCAGGCTCTCCAGCAACGCAGCGACGCGCGCCGCGTGGTGCCAGGGTGAGCCGAGGTGCAGCGAAACGAGTGCATCGTCCGTCATCGCGTGCTTGAGCCGGTCGTAGAACGCCGGCGTGTACAGTCCGGCAGCCGGCGAATCGGGCGGGGTCAGATCGAACACGACGAGATCGAAGCGCTCCGTCGTGCGCGCCACGAAGGCCGCGGCGTCGCCGATCACCAATTCCACGCGAGGGTCGTCGAAAGCGCCGCCGCGCACTTCGGGCAGATAGTCGCCCGTCAGCCGCACGACCTCGGGGTCCAGTTCGGCCACGACGATGCGCTCGATCCCCGGATGGCGCAGCAGTTGCCGCGCTGCGCCGCCGTCACCGCCGCCCAGCACGAGCGCGGCGCGCGGCGACGGGTGCGTGAGCGCGGCCGGTTGCGTCATGCACTCGTGATAGACGAACTCGTCGCCTGCGGAAGTCATCGGCCGGCCGTCCAGCGCGAAGAGGCAGCCCAGTTGCGGCGTATCCCAGACCTCGATGCGCTGCCACGCCGAATCGACGCTCGCGAGGCGGCGCGCGCCGGGGAAGCCGTACACGGCATCGGCGGCGGGGCGGAAGAGGAGCGGGACGTTCACGGGAAGGCGAGGACCGGGCGGCGCGTGGGCTGGGGGGAAATCGGGCAATCGCCGCATTATACGAGGCGGCAAGGCGGTAACAACGCGGCAAAGACCGGCGCCCCGGGGTCCGGCGGCCCCCGCATACCGCTCCGGGAGCCAGGGATAATCCCCACGATCTGCTAGAATATTGCGCTTTGCAGCCCCTTCCGTTTGCTCTGGCCGTACCGCGTCTCCTGGCGCCGCACCGTGCGCCGGAGCAGCCGTTTTGCCGAGCCTCCGGATTCTCCGCGCTGCTGTGTGCGCCCCGCCGTTTGACGGGCCTCCACGCCGCTTTTTGCACTCGTTCCCGGACTCGACATGACGACCCCGTCCTCCGCCTCCCCCGCAACCACCTCGTTGATGGCCAACGCGATCCGCGCGCTGTCCATGGACGCCGTTCAGCAAGCGAACTCCGGCCACCCCGGCATGCCGATGGGCATGGCCGAGATCGCCGTCGCCCTGTGGTCGCGGCATCTGCGCCACAATCCGACGAATCCGCACTGGAACGACCGCGACCGCTTCGTGCTGTCGAACGGCCATGGCTCGATGCTGCTGTACTCGCTCCTGCACCTGACCGGCTACGATCTCTCGATCGAAGAGCTGAAGAACTTCCGTCAGCTGCATTCGAAGACGCCGGGCCACCCGGAATACGGCATCACGCCGGGCGTCGAGACCACCACGGGCCCGCTCGGCCAGGGGCTCGCGAACGCCGTCGGCATGGCGCTCGCCGAAGCGCTGCTCGCGGCCGAGTTCAACAAGGCCGACGCGAAGATCGTCGATCACCACACCTACGTGTTCCTCGGCGACGGCTGCCTGATGGAAGGTATCTCGCACGAAGCCTGCTCGCTCGCCGGCACGCTCAAGCTGAACAAGCTGATCGCGCTCTACGACGACAACGGCATCTCGATCGACGGCGACGTGGTGAACTGGTTCCACGACAACACGCCGGAGCGCTTCGAAGCCTACGGCTGGAACGTGATCCCGCACGTGGACGGCCACGATGTGGACGCCGTCGATGCGGCCATCCAGAAGGCGAAGGCTTCGGACAAGCCCACGCTGATCTGCTGCAAGACCGTGATCGGCAAGGGCGCGCCCACCAAGCAGGGCACCCACGACGTGCACGGCGCGGCGCTCGGCGGTGAAGAAATCGCCAAGTGGCGCGCGGCGGCCGGCTGGAAGTGGGAGCCGTTCGTCGTGCCGCAGGAAGTCTATGCGGACTGGGACGCGAAGGCCGCGGGCGCAAAGGTCGAAGGCGCGTGGAACGAAGTGTTCGCGCAGTACCAGTCGAAGTACCCGCAGGAAGCCGCCGAGTTCGAGCGCCGCATGGCCGACAAGCTGCCGGCCGACTGGGCGCAAAAGGCTGCGGAAATCGTCGCCGGCGCCGATGCGCGCAAGGAAACCGTGGCGACCCGCAAGGCTTCGCAGCAGACCATCGAAGGGCTCGCGGCGGTGCTGCCCGAGCTGCTCGGCGGCTCGGCCGACCTGACCGGCTCGAACCTCACGAACTGGAAAGCCTCGAAGCCGGTGCGCGCACCCAAGGCAGGCGAGACCGGCATCCAGTGGGGCAACCACATCAACTATGGCGTGCGCGAGTTCGGCATGAGCGCGGCCATCAACGGCATCGTGCTGCACGGCGGCTATCGCCCGTTCGGCGGCACCTTCCTCACGTTCTCGGACTACAGCCGCAATGCGCTGCGCGTCGCCGCGCTGATGAAGTGCCCGTCGATTTTCGTGTTCACGCACGATTCGATCGGCCTCGGTGAAGACGGCCCGACGCACCAGTCGATCGAACAGGTCCCGAGCCTGCGCCTGATCCCCAACATGACGCTCTGGCGTCCGGCCGACACCGTCGAAACCGCGGTGGCCTGGACCGAAGCGATCACGCATCAAGGTCCGTCGAGCCTTGTGTTCAGCCGCCAGAACCTGGCCTTCAACGAGCGCACCGATGCCCAGATCGCGAACATCGCCAAGGGCGGCTACGTCCTCAAGGACTGGAACGACGACATCCCGAGCCGCAAGGTCATCCTGATCGCCACGGGTTCGGAAGTCGAGCTGGCGATGAAGGCCGTCGAGCCGCTGCAGCGCGAAGGCATCGGCGCCCGCGTGGTATCCATGCCCTCGACCAACGTGTTCGACCGTCAGGACGCCGAATACCGCGAACGCGTGCTGCCGAGGGGCGTGCGCCGCGTGGCGATCGAAGCGGCGCAGACCGACTTCTGGCGCAAGTACGTGGGCCTCGAAGGCGGCGTAGTGGGTATTGACACGTTCGGCGAGTCGGCCCCGGCCGGCGTGCTGTTCAAGCACTTCGGCTTCACGGTCGAGCACGTGGTCGCCACGGCGAAGGCCGCGCTCGACAACTAAGGCAGGCTTTGCGGGCCCGCCGCAGCGGCACCGATGCGCGGGCCCATGCCGCTTGCGCTCACCCGCTGCCCCGGCGGGAACGATGCAGGCGGCACCGGTATCAGAATTTTTCAGCCATCAGGAGATAAACCATGACCATTCGCGTCGCAATCAACGGCTACGGCCGTATCGGCCGCAACACGCTGCGCGCGTTCTACGAGAACGGCAAGAAGCACGACATCCAGATCGTCGCGATCAACGACCTGGGTGACGCGAAGACCAACGCGCATCTGACGCAATACGACACGGCGCACGGCAAGTTCCCGGGCGAAGTCTCGGTGGACGGCGACTACCTCGTCGTGAACGGCGACAAGATCCGCGTGCTGGCCAACCGCAACCCGGCCGAACTGCCGTGGGGCGAGCTGGGCGTCGACGTCGTGCTGGAGTGCACGGGCTTTTTCACGACCAAGGAAAAGGCGAGCGCGCACATCAAGGGCGGCGCGAAGAAGGTCATCATCTCGGCGCCGGGCGGCAAGGACGTCGACGCGACGATCGTCTACGGCGTGAACCACAACGTGCTGAAGGCATCGGACACGGTCATCTCGAACGCATCGTGCACGACCAACTGCCTCGCACCGCTCGTCAAGCCGCTCAACGACAAGATCGGTCTGGAAACGGGTCTCATGACCACGATCCACGCGTACACGAACGACCAGGTGCTGACCGACGTGTACCACGAAGACCTGCGCCGCGCGCGCTCGGCCACGCACAGCCAGATCCCGACCAAGACGGGCGCGGCTTCGGCCGTCGGCCTCGTGCTGCCGGAACTGAACGGCAAGCTGGATGGTTACGCGATTCGCGTGCCGACCATCAACGTCTCGATCGTCGATCTGTCGTTCATCGCCAAACGCGACACGACGGTGGAAGAAGTCAACGCGATCATGAAGGAAGCTTCGGAAGGCGCGCTCAAGGGCATCCTCGGCTACAACGACGCGCCGCTGGTTTCGGTCGACTTCAACCACAACCCGGCTTCGTCGACGTTCGACGCAACGCTCACGAAGGTCTCGGGCCGTCTCGTTAAGGTGTCGAGCTGGTACGACAACGAGTGGGGTTTCTCGAACCGCATGCTGGACACGGCTGTCGCACTCGCGAACGCGAAGTAAGCACGCGCAGTCCCGAACGGAAAACCGCCCCCGCAGTGCTGCGGGGGCGGTTTTTTTATTCCTGCGCGGCGCGCGCCGGTTCGGCCTGCGGGCGTGGGGTGGCCGCAGGCGGCGTGGGAAAGTACACGCCCGCGCGCTGTGCCGCATTGGCGATATGCCGCTCGATCGCCTCGCCGGCCGCCGCGCAATCGCGCGCCTTCAGCGCCGCGACGATCAGGCCGTGCTCGCGGTGCGTGGAGAGCACGAGTTCGCGCCGGTAGAACGGCATGCGCTGGCTCTCCTTCATGATGTCGGCGCTGCTGCGCAGAATCGATTCGATGGCCGCGTTGCCGGCAATGTTCACGATCCGCATGTGGAAGTCGAAGTCGAGTTGCGCGGCTTCGTCCAGTTCGTCGCAGGCGAGCGCCTCGTGCAGCGTATCGAGATTCTGTTCGAGCCACACGATGTCGCTGTCGCCGATCGCCAGCGCCGCCATGCGCGCGGCGAAGCCTTCGAGCGCATAGCGCATCTGGTAGGTGTCCGGCGGCGAAGACTGGTCGGCGAAACGCCACGGATGCGGGCTCGACGCCTCGGCGCTCGTCACATACACGCCCTTGCCCGCGCGGATCGTTAGCATGCCTAACGCTTCGAGCGTGGAGAGCGCCTCGCGCAGCGACGCGCGGCTGATCGCCAGCTCTTCGGATAGCTGGCGCTGGGCGGGCAGCAGGCTGCCGACCGGATACAGGCCGCCTTCGATCCGTTCGCGGATCGTGGCAACGGCGGCGTCGGTAACGGTGTGCGGAACGTTCTTCATGAGGGCTCGTGGGAGTGGGCAGGCTCCCGTGGTCTGACCGGTATTGTAGTCCGCGGCGGCGGGGCCGCATCAGGCGGCGGATGCGACGGGTTGAGGAATGCGGGTAAACCGGTAATTTGACTTTCTTGACGACGGTATATCGGCTTCCTACTATCGACCATAACATCACTGGTCAGACCAGTATGAACAGTCAGCCTGCAACCGGGAGAAAGTCGTGTCGAAGTTCTTCAATTCGTTGTTCGGGCGCGTGATGATCGCGCTGGTGGTCGGCATCGCGGTCGGCGCGATATTTCCCCATTTCGGTCAGGCGTTGCGGCCGCTGGGCGACGGCTTTCTGAAGCTCATCAAGATGGTCATCGGACCGATCGTGTTCTGCGTGGTGGTGAGCGGCATGGCCCATGCGGGCGACCTGCGCAAGGTGGGGCGCGTCGGCCTGAAGTCGGTGGTCTATTTCGAGGCGATGACGACCGTTGCGCTCGTGATCGGCGCCGTGCTCGCCTACGCCACGCGCCCGGGCGTGGGCATGAACGTCAACCTGCACTCGCTCGATGCGGCCTCGCTTGCCACCTACACGGAGAACGCGAAGAGCCTCAAGGACACCGCCGGCTTCCTGCTCAAGATCATTCCGGACACGGCCATCGACGCCTTCGCGAAGGGCGACATCCTGCAGATTCTCGTGTTCTCGGTGCTTTTCGGCAGCGCGCTTTCGCTGCTCGGCCCGAAGGCGCAGCGCGTGAATAGCCTCATCGACGAACTCGGCCAGGTGTTTTTCCGCGTGATGGGTTTCATCATCAAGCTCGCGCCGCTCGGCGTGCTCGGCGCGATTGCGTTCACCACGGGCACCTATGGCGTGGCCTCGCTCAAGCAGCTCGGCATGCTGGTGGTGGTGTTCTACGCGAGCTGTATCGTGTTCGTGGCCGTCGTGCTCGGCATCGTGATGCGGCTGGCCGGCTTCAGCGTGTTCAAGCTGATCCGCTATCTGCGCGAGGAGCTCTCGATCGTGCTCGGCACCGCTTCGTCGGATGCCGTGCTGCCCCAGGTCATGCGCAAGCTCGAATGGATGGGCGTGAAGGATTCCACCGTGGGCCTCGTGATTCCGACGGGCTACTCGTTCAACCTCGACGGCTTCTCGATCTACCTGACGCTCGCGGTGATCTTCATCGCGCAGGCCACCAACACGCCGCTGTCGATCCACGACCTCATCGTGGTCGTGCTCGTTTCGCTCGTGACGTCGAAGGGCGCGCACGGCATTCCCGGCTCGGCCATCGTGATTCTCGCGGCGACGCTTTCCGCCATTCCCGCTATTCCGGTGCTGGGCCTCGTGCTGATCCTGCCGGTGGACTGGTTCGTGGGGATTGCCCGCGCGCTGACCAACCTGATCGGCAACTGCGTCGCGACCGTGGTGGTGGGGGTGTGGGAGCACGACATCGACCGGGCCCGCGCGAAACGCGTGCTCGACCTCGAAGAAGGCTTCCGCTTCGTGCCTGAGGTGCCGGCGGCCGATGCCGATGCCGGGGCCGACGGCTTCGTGGCCGGCGGCAATCCTGCGCACGCACACTGATCCCCAGTCGATAAAGGAGGCGGCGATGAAGATCCTGCGTATCGAGCCGCTCACGCGCGCGGCCTTCGCACCGTTCGGCGACGTGATCGAGACGGCCGGCGCGCGGCACTATCCGATCAACGGCGGCACGACCGAGCGCTACCACGACCTTGCTACGATCGACGTGGGCGAGTCGGGCGGCCGGCCCATCGTGAACGTGTTCCGCGCCCAGCCGCGCGCGTGGCCGGTGGAGATCGCCATGATGGAGCGCCATCCGCTGGGCAGCCAGGCGTTCGTGCCGCTTGCCGGCGCGCGCTACGCCGTGGTGGTGGCGCCCGCGGGCGAATTCGATCCGGCGCGCCTGCGGGCGTTCTGGGCCGAAGCGGGGCAGGGCGTGAACTACGCGCGCGGGGTCTGGCACCATCCGCTGCTCGCCTTTGGCGGCGTGAGCGATTTTCTCGTGGTCGACCGTGGCGGCGCCGGGCACAACTGCGACGAGATCACCCTCGCCGAGCCCTGCCGGCTCGAGCCCGCGGGGGAGGCCGTCACAGTGGCCGAAGCGGCAGTCCAAACACTGGCCGAAGCGCCGCGCAGCTAGCCTGCGCGGTTTTCCATAGCAAAACGCCACGGCATGGCCGTGGCGTTTGCGTTATCCGTGCGGGACAGCTGCGCCGCGCTCAGTGCTTGCGGTGCGGGCAGTTTTCCTTCGTGCAGGCGCCGTACAGCGCCAGAGCGTGCTCCTGGAGCTTGAAACCGCGCTCGTTGGCGATCATCTGCTGGCGCTTTTCGATTTCGGGGTCGAAGAATTCCTCCACGAGTCCGCAGTCGAGGCAGACCAGGTGGTCGTGGTGGCTGCCCTCGTTCAGCTCGAACACGGCCTTGCCCGATTCGAAATTGCTGCGCGTGAGGAGCCCCGCCTGCTCGAACTGCGTGAGCACGCGATAGACGGTGGCGAGCCCGATGTCGAGATCCTCGTTCAGCAGGTTGCGGTACACGTCTTCGGCCGTTAGATGGCGTACCGGGCTGTGCTGAAAAATCTCCAGGATCTTGAGGCGAGGCAGCGTCGCCTTGAGTCCGATGTTCTTGAGATCGGCTGGATTGGTCATGACTATAAGTCCCTGGAGTACAATGCTGGGCTCTAATGTTAATGCGGTTTGCTGTTCCGGTCATCTTTGACAGAACTTCGACGGAAAACTAGCGCGGCTTCGAGACTAGCCCGCACGGTGAGGGAAATGATTCCAGAATCCAAAACGATCGGCCGGGGCGGCCGTCTTTCGAGCGCCCTGGCTTGCACCCTGCTGGCCGCAGCGGCACTTTCGGGGCTTTCCGGCTGCTCGACTTACGACAGCCTGACGCAGCGCATCGCACAAAGCATTACGCCGTACCGGATCACGATCGTGCAGGGCAACTTCGTTTCGAAGGAAGCCGCGGCGCAGATGCGTGTGGGCATGTCGCGCGCCGAGGTGCGCCAGCTGCTCGGCACGCCGCTCCTCGCCGACATGTTCCACACCAACCGCTGGGACTACGTTTTCTACTTCAAGCGCGGCTCGACGGCCGTGGTTCAGCAGCGCGACTTCGTCGTGCTGTTCGAGGGCGATACCGTGACGAGCTGGTCGGGCGGCGAAGATCTGCCGTCGAACCTCGAGCTGCTGGCCGAAATCGACGGCGACCGCGGCGGCAAGAAGAAGGCGGCGGCAGCCGCTGCGGCCGCTTCCGCGGCTGCCGCAGCAGCGGCGGCGTCCGAAGCTGCAGCCACGGCGATCGGCCCGACCGTTCCCGACACGGCGCGCACGCCCACGTCCGAGCTGGGCGCCGCCACGGCCGCGCTCCCGCAGGATCCGAACGTGCAGGCCGCCGCGGCGGCCAACCGTGCCACCGAAGCTGTGCAGATGCCGTCCAGCGTGACGCCTTCGGTGCGCGCCAACACGCCGCCTTCCACGGCGCTGCCGCCGAACGTCGGTTCGATGCCCTCGCAAGTCCAACTGCGCCGTCAGCCGCCGCCGCAACTCCCGGGTGCGCAGCCGAACCCGGTTGGCCCGGCGCCGGGCGCACAGGGTACCGGCGACACCAATACCGCGCCGCCGGCGCCCTCGCTGAACTCGCCGCTCACCGCGCCGCCGACCGTGCCGGCGGCACCGGCTGGCGCCTCGGGTGCTGTGGGTGCAGTGGGAACAGGCAGCTGATCCGGCTGTCCATCGCTTGAGCCTACCGCGCGACGCGCGGGCCGCCCGAAGTCCGGCGGCTCCCGTTTCGCGCCTCGCCGGCGGCTTCGGGCCGCCGTATTTTTTTGCAGCGCCGGTTTTGCCGGGGCTGCGCGTTCGTTTCGGGAGGATCCATGAAAATCGCAATCGCCGGAGCGTCGGGCCGCATGGGCCGGATGCTCATCGAAACCGTCCTGAATTCGCCCGATGTGACGCTGTCCGGCGCGCTGGTGCGCAAGGGTTCGGCGGCGCTCGGGCAGGACGCGGGCGCGTTCCTCGGCAAGGATACGGGCGTGCGGATCACCGACGACATCGAGGCGGTGTTCGCGCAAAGCGATTGCCTGATCGACTTCACGCGCCCCGAGGCCACGCTGGTGCATCTGGAGGCGGCGGCGCGGCACGGCGTGAAGATGGTGATCGGCACGACCGGTTTCGACGCGCAGCAGAAGGCCTTGCTCGCCACCGCGGCGGAGCAGATCGGCATCGTTTTTGCGGCGAACATGAGCGTGGGCGTGAACGTCACGCTCAAGCTGCTCGAATACGCGGCGCGCTTCTTCGAAACCGGCTACGACATCGAGATCATCGAGGCGCACCATCGCCACAAGGTCGACGCGCCTTCGGGCACGGCGCTCGCGATGGGCGAAGCCGTGGCGCACGCGCTCGGCCGCAGCCTCGACGAGTGCGCCGTGTACGGCCGCCACGGCGTGACCGGCGAGCGTGATCCCTCGACGATCGGGTTTTCGGCGATACGCGGCGGCGACATCGTCGGCGACCATACGGTTCTGTTCGCGGGCACGGGCGAGCGCATCGAGATCACCCACAAGTCGTCGAGCCGCCTCTCGTACGCGCAAGGCAGCGTGCGCGCCGCGCGCTTTCTCGAAGGCAAGCCGTGCGGGCTGTACGATATGCAGGACGTGCTCGGTCTGCGTTGAGCAGAGCACCCGGGCACCTGGGCGCGACACTCCTTACGCACAACAGCCGGAAAACCGGATAGCGAGGTCCGATGGCAGCGGGTACCGGAGTCATCCACTATCTGCAATCGAGCGACGCCGTCACGCACGCAGTCGCGTGGGTGTTGCTGGCGATGTCGATCGCGAGCTGGTGCTTCCTGATCGTCAAGAGCTGGATGCTTGTGCGGGCGAAGCGCCAGGGGCCGCGTGCTGTCGCGCAGTTCTGGCAGACCCGCACGCTCGCCGACGGCGTCGCGCTCATGCGCCGTGTCGACCGGGAGCGCGTGTTCCTGCCGTTGGCCGCTGCGGCGCTCGCGGCCACCGAGGCCGATTCGTCCGGCGCGATGCTCGCGAAGGTCGATCGCAGCGAGCGCGTGCTGCGCGCGCTGCGCGGCGCGCTCCAGACCTCGCAGCGGCGCCTCGAATTCGGCCAGGTGCTGCTCGCCTCGGTGGGCAGCACGGCGCCGTTCGTGGGGTTGCTCGGCACCGTCTGGGGCATCTATCACGCGCTCGGCAGCATTGCGGCGAGCGGTCAGGCGCAGATCGAGAACGTGGCCGGCCCCGTGGGCGAGGCGCTCATCATGACGGCCTTCGGCCTCGTCGTGGCGATTCCGGCGGTGCTCGCCTATAACGTGCTCGGCCGTCTCGCGCGCCAGCTCGGCGACGACCTCGACGGCTTCGCGCACGACCTGCACGCCTACGTCTGCCCGCCGGCCGGCGCGGCGCCCCGCCGCGCGGGGCACGAAGCCGCGCTCGAGTCGGATCCCGACTGAGGGCGCCGCAAGCGCGAGGCCACACATAGTCACGCGAAGGAGCATTCGATGGCATTCGGCGGACTCGAAAAGAAGCGCGACTCGGCACCCATGGCCGAGATCAACATGACGCCGCTCATCGACGTCATGCTGGTGCTGCTCGTCATCTTCATCATTACCGCGCCGCTCTTCACGCACGCCATCCGTCTCGATCTGCCGCAGGTGGCCGCCGAGCCGGCGCGGCAGACGCCGCAAACCGTCACGCTGTCCATCGACGCGGCCGGCAAGCTCTACTGGAACGCCCAGCCCATCTCCCTTGACGAGATGCGCGCGCGCTTCGCGGCGGCGGGCAAGGCCGCCGAAGATGCCCAGCCCGATCTGCAGCTGCGCGCCGCGCGCGAAACGCGCTACGAGGTGATCGCCCAGGTGATGGGCGCGGCCCAGCAGGCGGGACTCGAGCGCATCGGTTTCGTGACCGATCCGCCCGGCGGCCAGCCCGCGGGCGCAGCACCCGGCAAGCCTTGAGCGGCGCCGCGGGCTCGCGGTCCACCGTGTCCCCGCCCGAATCCCGCAAGGCGGAAAGCGCGGCCCACTCGACGGTATAATCAACGTTTCCCTGTAAAACGGGCCCAGAAAGGCCACTGCCACCAGCCGGTTCCACGAATCGCCGTCCGGTGCGTCCGGCGCCGAATCCGCCCGAATTTGCGATTCCCCATCCACACCATGCTCGAAAAATACGTTCCCTCCGACGTCGAATCCGCCGCGCAAGGCGAATGGCGCGCCACTGACGCCTACCGGACGGCCGAGAAGGCCGACAAGCCCAAGTTCTATTGCGTCTCGATGCTGCCGTACCCGTCGGGCAAGCTGCACATGGGCCACGTGCGGAACTACACGATCAACGACGTGATGTACCGTTATCTGCGCATGAACGGCTACAACACGCTGATGCCGATGGGCTGGGACGCGTTCGGCATGCCCGCCGAAAACGCGGCGATGGCCAACGGCGTGCCGCCGGCCCAGTGGACCTACGACAACATCGAGTACATGAAGGGCCAGATGAAGGCGATGGGTCTCGCGATCGACTGGTCGCGCGAAATCGCCACCTGCAAGCCCGACTACTACAAGTGGAACCAGTGGTTCTTCCTGAAGATGCTGGAGAAGGGCATCGCCTACAAGAAGACCGGTACGGTGAACTGGGATCCGGTCGACCAGACCGTGCTCGCCAACGAGCAGGTGATCGACGGCCGCGGCTGGCGCTCGGGCGCGCTCGTGGAAAAGCGCGAAATCCCGATGTACTACCTGCGCATCACGCAGTACGCCGACGAACTGCTGAACGACCTCGAAGGCCTCGGCTGGCCCGAGCGCGTCAAGATCATGCAGCAGAACTGGATCGGCAAGAGTTTCGGCGTGAACTTCGGTTTCCCGTACGAGCTCGACGGCGAGAAGACGCTGCTGCGCGTGTTCACCACGCGCGCCGATACGATCATGGGCGTGACCTTCGCCGCGATCGCAGCCGAGCATCCGCTCGCCACGCGTCTTGCGCAGGGCAAGCCGGAGCTGCAGGCATTCATCGACGAATGCAAGCGCGGCGGCGTGGCCGAAGCCGACGTGGCGACGATGGAGAAGAAGGGCGTCGACACGGGTTTCACCGTCACGCATCCGATCACGAACGAAGAAGTGCCGGTGTGGATCGGCAACTACGTGCTCATGAGCTACGGCGAAGGCGCGGTGATGGGCGTGCCGGGTCACGACGAGCGCGATTTCGCGTTCGCGAAGAAGTACGGCCTGCCGATCAGGCAGGTGATCGCCGTGGAAGGCGAGACCTACTCGCTCGACGACTGGCAGGAGTGGTACGGCGACAAGGAGCGCGCGGTCTGCATCAACAGCGGCAAGTTCGACGGCCTGAACTACCAGCAGGCCGTGGACGCCGTGGCGGCGGACCTGAAGGCGCACGGCTTCGGCGACAAGCAGGTCACGTGGCGTCTGCGCGACTGGGGTATCTCGCGCCAGCGCTACTGGGGCACGCCGATCCCCATCATCCATTGCCCGAGCTGCGGCGACGTGCCGGTGCCGGAAGCCGATCTCCCGGTGGTGCTGCCGGAAGACCTCGTGCCGGACGGCACGGGCAACCCGCTCGCGAAGTCCGAAGCGTTCCTGAACTGCAAGTGCCCGACGTGCGGCGCCGATGCGAAGCGCGAAACCGACACGATGGACACCTTCGTCGATTCGTCGTGGTACTTCTACCGCTACGCGGCGCCGGACGCGAAGACCATGGTGGACGAACGCACCGACCACTGGATGCCGATGGACCAGTACATCGGCGGTATCGAGCACGCGATTCTTCACCTCTTGTATTCGCGCTTCTGGGCGAAGGTTTCGCGCGATCTCGGCCTCGTGAAGTTCGGCGAGCCGGCGAAGAACCTGCTTACCCAGGGCATGGTGCTCAACGAGACGTTCTATCGCGAAGATGCGTCCGGCAAGAAGACCTGGTACAACCCGGCCGACGTGAGCGTCGTGCACGACGACAAGGGCCGCCCGGTCGGCGCCACGCTCAGCAGCGACGGCCAGCCCGTGGTGCTGGGCGGCATCGAGAAGATGTCGAAGTCGAAGAACAACGGCGTCGATCCGCAGGTGCTGATCGATCTGTACGGCGCCGACACTGCGCGTCTTTTCACGATGTTCGCGGCGCCGCCCGAGCAGCAGCTCGAATGGTCGGGCGCGGGCGTGGAAGGCGCGAGCCGCTTCCTGCGCCGCGTGTGGGCCTTCGGCTACGCGAATGCCGAGGCCATCCGGTCGCGCGCCGCGTTCGACGCGGCTACGGTGACGGACGTCGAAAAGGCGCTGCGCCGCGAAGTCTATAGCGTGCTCAAGCAGGCCGATTTCGACTATCAGCGTCTGCAGTACAACACCGTTGTTTCGGCGGCGATGAAGATGCTCAACGCGATCGAGGGCGCCAAGGGGGCCGGCGCCGGCGTGCAGCGCGAGACCTTTGGCGTGCTGCTGCGCGTGCTGTATCCGGTCGTGCCGCACCTTACGTTCCAGCTCTGGCAGGAACTCGGCTATGTCGACGAATTCGGCACGCTGCTCGACGCGCCCTGGCCGAAGGTCGACGAAAAGGCGCTGGAGCAGGCCGAGATCGAACTCGTGCTGCAGGTGAACGGCAAGGTGCGCGGCGCCGTGACGGTGGCGAAGGAGGCGGGTAAGGACGCAATCGAAGCGGCCGCGCTCGCGCACGAGATGTTCGTGAAGTTCGCCGAAGGCCGTGCGCCGAAGAAGATCATCGTCGTGCCGGGCCGTCTCGTGAACGTCGTTGTCTGACGCGGTCTGATCCGATGCGGCGAGGGCGGCCTGAGCGGTGGCCCGCTCTCGCCGCGAACCTGTCGCGAACCCGGGAGCTCATGTGATTCGCAGATCGTTTTTGTTACTGGCAGGCAGTGCGCTGGTGCTTTCCGCGTGCGGATTCCAGCTGCGCGGCGAGCAGAACTACGCGTTCAAGCGCCTTGCCATCGTCGGCGCGGCGCCGCCCGTTGCCGCGCGCCTCACGCGCATGATCGAGGGCGGCAGCGACTCGGTCGTTGTCCAGTCGCCGTCCAACGCCGATGCGGTGCTGCGCGTTTCGGAAGCGCGCAGCTTCAGCACGCTCACGCTCAACTATCTGGGCGTGGTCGAGGAATATCAGGTCAACTATTCGTTGAACTACACGCTGACCGCGCAGGACGGTTCGGTGCTGATCCGCCCGAGTACGATCGCGCTCAATCGCGCCATGACGTACAGCGACCAGTACTCCACGGCAAAGGTGACCGAGTCCGATCTGCTGTTCGCGGACATGCAAAACGATGCGGTCGATCAGCTCACGCGCCGGCTGGCGATTGTGAAGACCCTGAATCCCACGCCGGACCAGGTGGTGCCGGGCGTCGCACCGCGCGCGCCGCTGCCGCCGCCGCCGCTCTGATCCGCAGCATTCCCGAACGCTCGCCATTCACCCATGCAACTGCGACTCGACGCACTCGAACCGCACCTCGCGAAGGGCCTTGCCGGCCTCTACGTCGTTTATGGCGACGAGCATCTGCTCGCCCAGGAAGCGTGCGACCGCATACGCGCGGCGGCACGCGCGGCAGGCTATACCGATCGCTCGGTATTCACGGTCGAGCGGGGTTTCGACTGGAGTTCGCTCCTTGGCGCGAGCCAGTCGATGTCGCTCTTCGGCGATCGCCAGCTGGTCGAGCTGCGCATTCCTTCGGGCAAGCCCGGCAAGGAAGGCGCGGAGGCGCTCAAGACCCTGGCCGGGTCGGCAAAAGCCGCGGCCAACCCCGACGTGCTCACGCTCGTGACGCTGCCGCGGCTCGACGCGGCCACGCAGAAGTCGGCCTGGTTCACGGCGCTTGCGGAAAGCGGCGTCGCGCTGAAAGTCGATCCTATCGAGCGCGCGCAACTGCCCAACTGGATCGGCCAGCGTCTCGCGCAGCAGGGCCAGCGCGTGGCGTCCGGCGAAGACGGGCGGCGCGCGTTGCAGTTCGTGGCGGAGCGGGTGGAAGGCAACCTGCTCGCGGCGCACCAGGAAATCCAGAAACTCGGCCTGCTCTATCCGCAGGGCGTGCTGAGCTTCGAGCAGATTCACGACGCCGTGCTCAACGTTGCCCGCTACGACGTTTTCAAGCTCAACGAAGCGATGCTGACCGGCGACGTCGGGCGGCTCGCGCGCATGCTCGATGGGCTGCGCGGCGAAGGCGAGGCTTCGGTGCTCGTGCTGTGGGCCGTGGTCGAGGAAATCCGCACGCTGCTGCGCGTCAAGCGCGGCGTCGGGGCGGGCAAGCCGCTTGCCATGCTGTTGCGCGAGAACCGTGTCTGGGGGCCGCGCGAGCGGCTCATCGGCCCGGCGCTTTCGCGTCTTACCGAAGCGACGCTGGAGCGCGGACTGACGCTGGCGGCGCGCCTCGATCGCCAGGTGAAGGGGCTTTCCGCGCAGGCGCGCGGCGAATGGCGCAATGTGCTGCCGCCCGATGCGTGGGACGGCCTCTTTGAGCTCGCCATGACGGTGGCCGCGCCGCGCGATACGGGTGCGCTTGCGCCTGGCGCGCGGCCGGGTGCCGCAGGCCACGCGCCAGGCGCAGGCGTGCCCGCAGCCCGCCCGCAGCCAGGCGGCCGACCGCCGGCCGCAGGACTGGTGCGCCGGCCAGGCTGAGCCCCACAGGCTCGCCCGGGCCGCCGCCGGTGCCTGCTTCGGCCCTGCGGCACGATCCGTTGCCCCTCTTCCTGCCTGCGCGCCAACCCGCTGCTGTGCTGCCGGCCTGGCCAGGCAGACCTGGCGCGCTGGCTTTACAATCGATTCTCCCGCGTGTTTTCCCACGCATTTGCCTTGTAATTTGCCTTGTAACCGGGCATTCGCGCGCCGGGCGCGCCGCATCACACAAGACACCATGATGGATATCGACCCGTACATGACCGATCTCGGCCGCCGCGCCCGTCAAGCCTCGCGCGCGATGGCGAGGGCCACGACAGCCGCGAAGAATGCCGCGCTCGAAGCGGTGGCGAAGGCTATCGAGCGCGAGGCGCAGGCGCTCAAGGACGCGAATGCACGCGACCTCGCCCGCGCGAAGGACAAGGGCCACGACGCCGCCTTCATCGACCGCCTCACGCTCTCCGACAAAGCGCTGAAGACGATGGTGGAGGGCCTGCGCCAGGTGGCCGCGCTGCCGGACCCCATCGGCGAGATCAGCAACATGAAGTACCGCCCGACCGGCATCCAGGTGGGGCAGATGCGCGTGCCGCTGGGCGTGATCGGCATCATCTACGAGTCGCGTCCGAACGTGACGATCGACGCCGCGGCGCTGTGCCTGAAGTCGGGCAACGCGACCATTCTGCGCGGCGGCTCCGAAGCGCTCGAATGCAACACGGCGCTCGCGAAGCTGATCGGCGAAGGGCTGGCGGCGGCGGGGCTGCCGCAGGAGGCGGTGCAGGTAGTGGAGACTGCCGACCGTGCGGCCGTGGGCAAGCTCATCACGATGACCGAATACGTGGACGTGATCGTGCCGCGCGGCGGCAAGAGTCTGATCGAGCGCCTGATGGCGGAGGCGCGCGTGCCGATGATCAAGCACCTCGACGGCATCTGCCACGTCTATGTGGACGACCGCGCGGACATCGCCAAGGCACTCACCGTGTGCGACAACGCGAAGACGCACCGCTACGGTACCTGCAACACGATGGAAACGCTGCTGGTTGCGCGCGGCATTGCGCACGAAGTGCTGCCGCCGCTTGGCCGGCTCTATCGCGACAAGGACGTGGAATTGCGTGTGGATGCAGCCGCGCGCGCGATCCTGGCCGATGCGGGCGTGAGCCCGCTCGTCGAGGCGACCGAAGAAGACTGGCGCACCGAGTATCTCGCGCCAGTGCTGGCAATCAAGGTGGTGGACCATCTCGACGAAGCCATCGAGCACATCAACACCTACGGTTCGCACCATACCGACGCGATCGTTACCGAAGACCACGACCGCGCCATGCGCTTTCTGCGCGAAGTGGATTCTGCGAGCGTGATGGCGAACGCTTCCACGCGTTTCGCGGACGGCTTCGAGTTCGGCCTGGGGGCGGAAATCGGCATTTCGAACGACAAGCTGCACGCGCGCGGCCCGGTTGGCCTCGAAGGGCTGACTTCGCTGAAGTACATCGTGCTCGGCCACGGCGAAGGCCGTCAGTAACGCTGCGTTTCGCGGGACGGCGCGCCCGGTGCGCGCGCCGTCTCATTGCTCAATCGCTCATCAAGAAGAAAAAAAGATGTCGATGCTCTGGGTCAAGACGTTTCACATCGTGCTCATCGCCTCGTGGTTCGCGGGCCTGTTCTACCTGCCGCGCATCTTCGTGAATCTGGCGATGGAAACCGAGCCCGCCGCGATCAAGCGCCTTCTCATCATGGCGCGCAAGCTGTATCGCTTCATGACGATGATCGCCGTGCCGGCGCTGCTGTGCGGGCTGTGGCTGTGGCTCGTGGTGGGGATCGGCCGCGGCCAGGGCTGGATACACGCGAAGCTGGGCGTGGTGGTCCTGCTCATCGCCTATCACGCCTATTGCGGGCGGCTGCTGCGCACGTTCGAGCGCGGCGAGAACCGCCGCTCGGACAAGTGGTACCGGCTATTCAACGAACTGCCGGTGCTCGGCATGCTGGCAGCCGTCGCGCTCGCCGTCATCAAGCCTTTCTGAGGCTTCCTGTCCGATTCGTCCCTGCGCCCGCTTCTTGCGGGTAGCGGCACTTATACGGTGCCCGCCTCTTTGTGGCGCATGCGTGCCGTCACGACGCGCCATTGCGCCTCGCGTTTCAGGAATACGTCGGTGAAGCGGTACTCGATCGGAGAATAGCCGGCCGCCGGCGTATACCGGTTGATGCCGGTGACGACCGCGATATTGCCGAGGATCTGCACGTGCACGTCTTCGAGCACCTGCGAACCGCCTGCCGGAAGCGGTGCGGCATTCAGCATGTCTTGCCTGGTACGCCGAACGTTCCCCGGAAGTATTTCGAAGAACTGATCGTCCAGCAGATCGTTGAGCACGGGATGGTTACCCGATGCGGCGGCTTGGGTCCACTGGTGTTCGAGCAAGGTGAGCTCAAGCTTGTCGGAGATCGGGTTGCCGATATGAGGTTGAGGGGCGGCGAGTGCAGCCACGGCCAGCATGCCGGCCATGGCGAGAATCAATAGGCGTTTCATGAAGTTGCTTCTTTCTGCGAGTCCCCCGAAGTTTGCGTTTAGGTGCGTGGGGGGACTGGCGGGTGGGTGAGTGCGCCGCACAGGAGTACGGCCGGCGCGAAGTGCGCCTCGTGCCGAACCCCTGGAGGCTGCGGGCTCGATGCTCGAACTTTAGCGGCCGCGGTACTACGCGCATATGGGATAAATCTTAATGTGCCGTCGGCTGTGCCGGAACGGACGGCGCGCGATCGTACGAAAAGCGGACTCTGGCGGGAGTCCGCTTTCTTTTTGGTGCGCACGGCATTGGCATTGCCCAGCCGGCAAGCGCGGCGCCTCAGCCGACGGGATCGAGCCGTCGCCGCGCGATGATCTCCTTGGCATCCGCGAGTTTTTCGGCCAGTTCGGGCCCGCGCTGCAATGCCACTCCCACGGCGAGAATGTCGCCGATCGCCAGGTGGGAGGTGCGCGAGGTCATCGGCGAAAAGACGTCGGTGTCTTCGTCGACGTTCGCGTGCAGGCCGACCGTCGCGAGCCGCGCGAGCGGCGAGGTGCCGTGCGTGATTGCAATCACCTTCGCGCCGCGCTCGAGCGCCGTGTGCGCTGCATCGACGATGTCGCGCGTGCGCCCGGTGTTCGAGATGGTGACCACGACGTCGCCCGGCCCGAGCAGCGCAGCCGACATCAGGAACGTTTGCGGGTCCGAGTAGGCCACGCTCGGCATGCCGAGGCGAAAGAACTTGTGCTGCATGTCCTGTGCCGCAATGCCCGATCCGCCTGCTCCATAGAACTCGATGCGCGAGGCCTGCGCGAGCAGCGTGATGGCCGCCGCCAGAGCATCCGTCGAGAGATTGTTGCGCACCTGGAGCAGCGCGCCGATCGTGCGGTCGAGCACCTTGGCGGCGACGCCCGGCACGGGCTCGTCGGGGCGCACGTCGCGGTAGACGGCCGGATGCTCCGAGGGCAGGTCGGCGGCCACGGCCTGCGCGAGCCGGATCTTGAACTCCCGGAAACCCGAGAACCCCAGCGCGTGGCAAAAACGCGCGATGGTGGGCTGGCTCACGCTGACGCGCTGCGCCACCTCGGTCATCGAAAGGTCGAGCACCTCGCGGGGGGCTTCGACGACGTAATCGGCCAGCTTGCGCTCCGAAGGGCGCAATTGCTCGCGCATGGCTTTCACCTGGGACAACAGCATTGGGAAACTCGCACTATGCTGAAAGATCCGGGCACTATAGCGGATCTGGCGATATGTACAAAAACTACATACTGGGGATCGAGGAAGCAAGCGTGTTTTGCGAGATTCGCGGAATTTGCCTAGATTGTTGAGGAAAATGCACGGCGAGGTGGCGGAATCACCAGGGCTAATCGGTATTGCGAGCTTGTAGTTTTTCTACTAATATCGGCGCACGCTGACCGGAACGCCCAATCCGGCCCCCCACAGTCCGCCGAGACAAACAAGGAAGGAGATTCGACAGTGTCCCCGCATTCCCAGTTGACGAAGGTGACGCGGCGCGTCATCGAGCGCAGCAAGCCGACGCGCGAGGCCTATCTGGCCCGCGTCGCCGCTGCCCAGGACCGTTTTCCGGCGCGCGGCGCGCTCTCCTGCGCGAATCTCGCCCATGGCTTCGCCGCCGTCGAAGGGCGCGACAAGATCGCGATCAAGTCGATTCGCGAACCCAATATCGGCATTGTCTCGTCCTACAACGAGATGCTCTCGGCGCACGCACCCTACAAGAACTATCCGGACCTCATTAAAGAGGCGGCGCGCGAGAACGGCGGCGTCGCCCAGTTCGCGGGCGGCGTGCCGGCGATGTGCGACGGCGTCACGCAGGGCAATGCCGGCATGGAGCTGTCGCTCTTCTCGCGCGAAGTGATTGCGATGAGCACGGCCGTCGCGCTCACGCACAACATGTTCGACGCGGCGCTGTGCCTCGGTATCTGCGACAAGATCGTGCCGGGCCTCTTGATCGGCGCGCTCCAGTTCGGTCATCTGCCCACGATCTTCGTGCCGGCGGGCCCGATGACGAGCGGCATCTCGAACGATGCCAAGGCCAAGGTGCGTCAGCAGTTCGCCACCGGCCAGTGCGGCCGCGATGCGCTGCTCGAATCGGAAGCCGCGGCCTATCACGGCCAGGGTACCTGCACGTTCTACGGCACCGCCAACAGCAACCAGATGCTGATGGAAGTGATGGGCCTGCATCTGCCGGGCGCCGCGTTCATTCATCCGCACACGCCGCTGCGCGACCAGCTCACGGCCGCCGCTGCGCGCCGCGTGCTGGATCTCACCGTCGAGCGCGGCCACTACACGCCGATCGGCCACGTCGTCGACGAGAAGGCGATCATCAACGGCATCGTCGCGCTGCTCGCGACGGGCGGCTCCACCAATCACACGATGCACCTCGTCGCCATGGCGCGCGCGGCCGGCGTGATCATCGACTGGGACGACTTCGACACGCTCTCGCAGGCGGTGCCGCTGCTCGCACGCGTCTATCCGAACGGCAAGGCCGACGTGAACCACTTCCATGCCGCAGGCGGCGTGGCGTTCCTCGTGCGCGAACTGCTGGACGGCGGCCTGCTGCACGAAGACGTGAAGACCGTGGCGGGCGAGGGCCTGCGCCACTACACGAAGGAGCCGAAGCTGCTCGACGGCAAGCTCGAGTGGGTCGATGCGGTCAAGGAGAGCGCGGATACCGGCGTGCTGCGCGGTCTCGCCGAACCGTTCCAGCCGGACGGCGGCCTGCGTCTCATGCAGGGGCGACTGGGCCGCGGCGTCATCAAGGTGTCGGCGGTCGCGCCGGAGCGCCGCAAGGTGCGCGCGCCTGCGATCGTGTTCGATTCGCAGGAGGCCGTGCAGGAAGCGTTCGACGACGGCAAGCTCGAGCGCGACTTCGTGGCCGTGGTGCGCTTCCAGGGCGCGCGTGCCAACGGCATGCCGGAGCTGCACCGTCTCACTCCGCTGCTCGGCGTGCTGCAGGACAAAGGTTTCCACGTTGCGCTCGTGACCGACGGGCGCATGTCGGGTGCCTCGGGCAAGGTGCCGGCCGTGATCCACATCTCGCCGGAGACGCTGCTGCACGGTCCCATCGGCAAGGTGCGCGACGGCGATATGATCGTGATCGACGCCGTGGAAGGCGTGCTCGACGTCGAAGTCGATGCCGCCGAATGGGAAGCGCGCCCGCTCGCGCAGCCCGCGCATCAGGAAAGCAACGAGGTCGGTTTCGGGCGCGAACTGTTCGGCGTGTTCCGCGCCGCCGCGGCGCCCGCGGAGCTGGGCGCCGGGGTCTTCGGGCCGCTCGTCGGCGAAGTCCACGAGCGCGGTCACGCGCCGGCCGCCGCCGCACAAATCACGCAACATCAAGGAGCATGAACATGGCAACACCAGCGGTAGCCGATATCGTCCGTCTGGGCCCGGTCATTCCGGTGCTCGCCTTCGACAGCGCCGAGCAGGGCGAACACGTTTCGCGCGCGCTGCACGCGGGCGGCGTCAAGGTTCTCGAAATCACGCTGCGCACGGCGGCCGGTCTCGAAGCGATCGAGCGGGCTTCGAAGATCGCGCCGGATATCGTCGTGGGTGTGGGCACGATCACGAAGCCCGAGCACTGCGCGCTGGCAAAGAAGGCGGGCGCCCAGTTCGGCGTGTCGCCGGGCCTCACGCGCGAGATGCACGACGCAGCGGTCGAAGCGGGTCTGCCGCTCCTGCCGGGCGTGATGACGCCGAGCGACATCATCGCGGCGCTGGAGCTGGGCTACGAGATCGTCAAGTTCTTCCCGGCCGTGCCGGCGGGCGGCATCGCCATGCTGCAGGCGTTCCACGGCCCGTTCCCGGGGCTCAGGTTCTGCCCGACGGGCGGCATCACCCCCGAATCCGCGCCGAACTTCCTCGCGCTGCCGAACGTGGTGTGCGTGGGCGGTTCCTGGCTCACGCCGAAGGCCGCCGTCGCCGCGCAAGACTGGGCCGAAGTGACGCGCCTCGCGCGCGCCGCAAGCGAGCTGTCGCGCCCGGCACGGTAAAAAGGTACCGCGACACGCGCCCTGGGAGGCTCCCGGGAGATATCGCATCGCAGCATCCGGCCGAGTCTGGGCCATCGCCGGGCCATCGCCAGGCCGCAGCCGATGAGACAAGCCGCGCGAGGTTCACGCCTCGCGCGGCTCATTTTTTGCGCACACGCGAGCGAAAGCCGCTATAACCTCATTACAATCACGGCCCCGGCGACCGCCGTCGTCTTCCGCCTGTGCCGCGGCGGATGCGTTTCGAACAAAATCACCCGGAGAAAAGCCCCATGGGAGTGGCCCACGGCAGCATGCTGCTGGTTTATGCGCTCATCGCAATCGCCGCGCTGATTCTGCTGATCACGCGCTTCAAGGTTTATCCCTTCCTCGTCCTGATCATCGTTTCGCTGCTGCTCGGCCTCGCCGTCGGCATGCCGATGGACCAGATCGTCAAGTCGTTCGAAACCGGCAACGGCAACACGCTCGGCCACATCGCGATCGTGGTGGGCCTCGGCACCATGCTCGGCAAGATGATGGCCGAGTCGGGCGGCGCCGAGCGCATCGCCACCACGCTGATCCGCTGGTTCGGCGAGAAGAACATCCACTGGGCGATGATGTGCGTCGCGATCATCGTGGGCCTGCCGGTGTTCTTCGAAGTCGGCTTCGTGCTGCTCATTCCCATCGCGTTCAACGTCGCGAAGCGGACCGGCAAGTCGCTCCTGCTGATCGGCCTGCCGATGGTCGCGGGCCTCTCGGTCGTGCACGGCCTGATTCCGCCGCACCCGGCCGCGCTGCTGGCCGTGCAGGCGTATCACGCCGACATCGGCAAGACCATCGCCTACGGGCTGATCGTGGGCGTGCCGACGGCGATCGTCGCGGGCCCGCTCTTCGCGCTCTTCATCCATCGCCATATCAAGCTGCCGGAGAACAATCCGCTTGCCGCGCAGTTCGTGAGCGCCGCCGAGCCGAAACCCGAGAGCGAGCTGCCCGGCTTCGGCGTCACGCTTTTCACGATTCTGCTGCCCGTGATCCTGATGCTGATCGGCAGCTGGGCCGATCTCGTGTTCGCGCCGAAGACGCTGCCCAACAGCCTGCTGCACTTTATCGGCACCTCCGACGTCGCGCTCCTGATCGCCGTGCTGGTCAGCTTCTGGACCTTCGGCGCGCAACGCGGCTTCACGCGCGAGCAGATCCAGAAGTTCTGCGGCGACTGCCTCGCGCCCATCGCCGGCATCACGCTGATCGTCGGTGCGGGCGGCGGTTTCGGCCGCGTGCTGATGGACAGCGGCGTGTCGAAGCAGATCGTCGAGCTCGCGCAAACGGCGCATCTTTCGCCGCTCCTGCTCGGCTGGCTCGTCGCCGCGCTGATCCGTCTGGCGACGGGTTCGGCGACGGTCGCGATGACCACGGCCTGCGGCATCGTCGCGCCGATCGCGACCGCGAGCGGAATCTCGGTGCAGCCCGAGTTGCTCGTGCTCGCGACGGGTTCGGGCTCGCTGATCTTCTCGCACGTCAACGACGGCGGGTTCTGGCTGATCAAGGAGTACTTCGGCATGACCGTGGGTCAGACGTTCAAGACCTGGTCGCTGCTGGAAACCATCATTTCGCTGCTGGGTCTCGGGCTGACGTTCGCTCTCGCGGCAGTGGTGTAGTCGTGGAATTCAGGAAACAACAGGAGCGGTAGATGATTCTGATTGCAATGGGCGTCTCGGGTGCGGGCAAGACCCGCATCGGCGAGTTGCTGGCCGAGCGCCTGCGCTGCACTTTCACCGACGGCGACGCCTTCCATAGCGAAGCCAACAAAAAGAAGATGCACGACGGCGTTCCCCTGACCGACGAGGACCGCTGGCCCTGGCTGCGCACGATTCGCGAGGCGATCGAGGCGAAGCAGCGCGCGCACGAGACGGCCGTGTTCACGTGTTCGTCGCTCAAGCGTTCGTATCGGGATGTGTTGCGCGGCAACGACCGCGACGTGTGCTTCGTTTATCTCAAGGGCACGTTCGCGGTGCTGCACGAGCGTCTCGCGTCCCGTACCGGGCACTTCTTCGATCCTTCGCTGCTGCAGAGCCAGCTGGATACGCTCGAAGAACCGGGCGTCGACGAGGCGATCGTGGTGAGCATCGAACTCACGCCCGAGCAGATCGTCGACGAGGTGATCCAGCAGCTGGAAGCGCGTCGCGCTCAACTGTGAAGCGGCAGCCGCCGCGCGGCAGATGATCAGCGGCGTGGCAGGCCGTGACAGCCTTAAACGACAAAGGCGCTCGAAAACAATCGAGCGCCTTTTTTCATGGTCGCGCGAGCGGTGTCATCGACAGCCGCCGCTCGCGGGCTGCGGTGCTTACGAAATTCGTTTGGCGAGTTCCGCTGCCTTGCCGACGTACGACGCGGGCGTCATCTCGAGCAGCCGCTGCTTCGCATCTTCGGGAATCGCGAGGCCCGAGACGAAGGTCTGCAGCGCTTCGCGCGTGATGCCCTTGCCGCGCGTGAGCTCCTTCAACTGCTCGTACGGGTTCTCGATGCCGTAGCGGCGCATGACCGTCTGCACCGGCTCGGCCAGCACTTCCCACGTGGCGTCGAGGTCGTCGTTCAGGCGCTGCGGGTTCACTTCGAGCTTGTCGAGACCGCGGATCAGCGCATCGTACGCGAGCAGCGAATAGCCGAACGCGACGCCGATATTGCGAAGTACCGTCGAGTCGGTCAGGTCGCGCTGCCAGCGCGAGACCGGCAGCTTGTCGGCGAGGTGGCGCAGCGTGGCGTTCGCGAGGCCGAGGTTGCCTTCCGAGTTTTCGAAGTCGATCGGGTTGACCTTGTGCGGCATCGTCGACGAGCCGATTTCGCCGGCCCGGGTCTTCTGCTTGAAGTAGCCGATCGAGATGTAGCCCCACACGTCGCGGTCGAGGTCGAGCAGGATCGTGTTCGCGCGCGCGACGGCGTCGAACAGTTCGGCCATGTAGTCGTGCGGCTCGATCTGGATCGTGTACGGGTTGAACGCGAGCTTCAGGCGCTGCTCGACGACTTCCTTCGAGAACGCTTCCCAGTCGAATTCCGGGTAGGCCGAGAGGTGCGCGTTGAAGTTGCCGACCGCGCCGTTCATCTTGCCGAGCAGTTCCACCTTCTCGATGCGCTGGATCGCGCGGGCGAGACGCGCCGCCACGTTGGCGATTTCCTTGCCGAGCGTGGTGGGGCTGGCGGGCTGGCCGTGCGTGCGCGAGAGCATCGGCTGGTCGGCCTGCGCGTGGGCGAGCGCGACGAGACGCTGATGCACCGAGCGCAGCGCCGGCAGGATCACGTGTTCGCGCGCGCCCGCGAGCATCAGGCCGTGCGAGGTGTTGTTGATGTCTTCCGAGGTGCAGGCGAAGTGGATGAATTCGCTCGCGTGCTCCAGTTCCGGCTGCCCCTTCACCGATTCCTTGAGCCAGTACTCCACGGCCTTCACGTCGTGGTTCGTCACGCGCTCGATGTCCTTGATGCGCGCGGCGTCGTGCGCCGTGAAGTTTTCGGCGAGCTTGAGCAGGAACTGCTCCGACGCAGCGGAAAAGCGCGGCACTTCCGCGAAGCCGGCCTGCGAGAGCGCGATCAGCCAGTGGATTTCCACGGTCACGCGGTGGCGCATGAAGGCGGCTTCCGAAAGCCAGTCGCGCAGGGCTTCGGTCTTCGAGGCGTAGCGGCCGTCGAGCGGGGAGAGTGCGGTGAGCGCGAAGAGGGTATCGGGACGGGTGTCGGACATGATGGGGACGTAACGTGAGGCGTTACGCTCGGTTACGATGCTCGGTTGCGTTGAGTCCGGTCTGCATGGAGACGGCGGGAGGCCGGTATTTTATCACCTCGCCGGGAGGCGCTCCGGCCGTGGGGAAGGGCGGTGGCCAACCCGAGGCGCTGTTTCGGCCCATTGCGTCCGGTGGCGCTCGAGGCGCTGAAGACGCTCAAGCCGCTGCATGCGTCCCGCTCCCCCGCGCAGGCGGCAGCCGCTCTAGAATGCGGACTTCACACCTTACGCCCGCTGCCCAGCATGGAACTCAAATGGCTCGAAGACTTCGTTTCGCTCGCGGAAACGCATAGTTTCAGCCGCTCGGCCGAACTGCGCCACGTCACGCAGCCGGCGTTCTCGCGCCGCATCCAGGCGCTCGAGGCGTGGCTCGGCACCGAGCTCATCGATCGATCGGTCTATCCCACGCGCCTAACGGCCGCGGGCCAGGTGTTCTACGAGCAGGCGCTCGCCATGCTTTCGCAGTTTCACGAGGCCCGCACGCTCCTGCGCGGCCATACGGCCACGCCGGCGGCCACCATCGAGTTCGCGGTGCCGCATACGCTCTCGCTCACGTATTTTCCGCGCTGGCTGCAGCGCGTCGAGGCGAAGCTCGGTCGGATCCACACGCGCCTGCGTGCGCTCAACGTGCACGATGCGGTGCTCTCGCTCGTCGAAGGCGGCTGCGATCTCGTGATGGGCTATCACCATCCGAGCCACCCGGTCACGCTCGACCCCGCGCGCTACGACACGCTCACGCTCGGCATCGAATCGATCAGCCCGTATTCGGCGATACAGCGCGCCGGCCGGCCGCGCTACACGCTGCCCGGCACGGCGGACGCGCCCACGCCGTACCTCTCCTATACGCCCAACGCCTATCTCGGCCGCATGACCGAGGTGATCATCGCCAATGCGCCGGCGCGTCTTTATCTCGACCGTGTCTATGAAACCGACATGGCCGAGGGGCTCAAGGCGATGGCGCTCGCCGGACACGGCATTGCGTTCCTGCCGCACAGCGCGGTGGAGGACGCCGTGGCGCAAGGGCGCCTGATCCGGCTCGACCGCGGCACGCGCGGCGCGCCGGAAGGCCAGTTCACGCTCGACATGGAAATCCGCCTCTATCGCGACAAACTCGCGGCGCAGGGCGACGACGCGCGCCAGGCGCTCGTGCGCGAGCTGTGGGACGCGGTGAGCGCGGAGCTCGCCCAGGGCGGCGGGACTCAGGCGGCGAGCAAGCCGACGAAGCTGTAACCTGGACGCACTATAACGATCGAACGCGAAGCTGCGACCCGGCGCCGTTGCGCCGGGGCTGCCATTTCTCCGCGCGCGATTGCCAGGGCGCTGCGCATTTCTGCGTTGCGGACAAAGGAACAATCGGGCGCAACGATCGGCGCGCGGCCTTTTTTTCGGCCGTGAGCCGGCATTTGCATGGGCCCGCGACAGGTTTTTTCGGTTTTTGAGCGTTATGCGCAAAACGCATAACGGGATGACCAAACGGCATTGGATTTCAATTGGGCGTTTTCTGACAATTGCACCACTCATTCGATCGCTGGAGCGTTCATGTCTTCCCAACTGCAGTCGGTTCCTTCCTACCTTCAAGCCGACAATCTCGGCCCGTGGGGTAACTACCTTCGTCAGGTCGATCGCGTCGCGCCGTACCTCGGCTCGCTGTCGCGCTGGCTCGAAACGCTCAAGCGTCCGAAGCGGATCCTGATCGTCGACGTGCCCATCGAACTCGACAACGGCACCGTCGCGCACTTCGAAGGCTACCGTGTGCAGCACAACGTTTCGCGCGGTCCCGGCAAGGGCGGCGTGCGTTACCACCAGGACGTTACGCTCTCCGAAGTAATGGCGCTTTCCGCGTGGATGTCGGTGAAGAACGCGGCCGTGAACGTGCCGTACGGCGGCGCGAAGGGCGGTATCCGCGTCGATCCGCGCACGCTTTCGCGTGGTGAGCTCGAGCGCGTGACGCGCCGCTACACCAGCGAAATCGGCATCATCATCGGACCGAACACCGACATTCCTGCTCCGGACGTCAACACGAACGAGCAGATCATGGCGTGGATGATGGACACCTACTCGATGAACCAGGGCCAAACGGCCACGGGCGTCGTGACGGGCAAGCCCATCACGCTCGGCGGCTCGCTCGGCCGTCGCGAGGCAACGGGCCGCGGCGTGTTCGTGGTCGGCTGCGAAGCCGCGCGCCGCACGGGTCTGTCGATCGAAGGCGCACGCATTGCCGTGCAGGGCTTCGGCAATGTGGGCGGCATCGCCGCGCGCCTGTTCCAGGAAGCCGGCGCGAAGGTCGTGGCCGTGCAGGATCACACGGGCTCGCTCTATAACGCGAACGGTCTCGACTCAGCCGCGCTGCTCGAACACGTGGCGAAGACGGGCGGCGTGGCAGGCTTCGCCGGTGCCGACGTGCTTGCGAACGACGAGTTCTGGACCATCGAAACCGACATCCTGATCCCGGCCGCGCTGGAAAACCAGATCACGGAAAAGAACGCCGGCAAGATCCGCACGAAGATCATCGTGGAAGGCGCGAACGGCCCGACCACGACGGCGGCGGACGACATCCTACACGACAAGGGCATCCTCGTGATTCCGGACGTAGTGGCGAACGCGGGCGGCGTGACTGTTTCGTACTTCGAGTGGGTGCAGGACTTCTCGAGCTTCTTCTGGACCGAAGGCGAAATCAACGAGCGTCTCGAGCGCGTGATGCGCGAAGCGTTCACGGCGGTCTGGCAGGTGGCGAGCGAAAACAAGGTGTCGATGCGTACGGCGGCCTTCATCGTGGCCTGCAAGCGCATCCTGATGGCGCGCGAAATGCGCGGCCTCTACCCCTGATCGACACGACAGGATGCGGGCGCGGTTGCGCCCGCACACGGGCAGTAGCAGCAAGCGGACGGGACCCTGGCGGGGCCGTCCGCTTTTTTTATTTCTCGCGCCCGGCGCAACCGGGTGAAACCGGGCCGGAGAAAAAGCCCCGGATGAGTACAACTCCTGGGGCGAATCGTATTCTTTCAAAATAATTACTTTGCTACACTGGCGGCGATTCTTGCCAAGGAGATCACAGATGAAAATTAAAAAGGCCGCGCTCGTTCTCGCCACCCTCGGTCTGGTTGCCGCCAGCGCCCACGCGCAGGATGCCGGCACGCTCAAGAAGATCAAGGACACGGGCGTCATCTCGCTCGGCCACCGCGAGTCGTCGATTCCGTTCTCGTACTACGACGACAAGCAGAATGTGATCGGCTACTCGCAGGACTTCGCGCTCAAGATCGTGGAGGCCGTGAAGGAGAAGCTGAACATGCCGAACCTGAAGGTCAAGATGGTGCCCATCACGTCGCAGAACCGCATTCCGCTCGTGCAGAACGGCACGGTGGACATCGAGTGCGGCTCCACGACGAACAATGCCGAGCGCCAGCAGCAGGCCGCCTTCTCGAACACGATCTTCGTGATCGGCACGCGCCTCATGACGAAGAAGGATTCGGGCATCAAGGACTTCGCCGACCTCAAGGGCAAGACCGTCGTGACGACGGCGGGCACGACGTCCGAGCGTCTTCTGCGCAAGATGAACCAGGACAAGAACATGGGCATGAACATCATCAGCGCGAAGGATCACGGCGAGTCGTTTTTGACGCTCTCGACGGGCCGCGCGGCAGCGTTCATGATGGATGACGCATTGCTGGCGGGCGAGCGCGCGAAGTCGAACAACCCGGGCGATTTCGTGATCGTGGGCACGCCGCAGTCGCATGAAGCGTACGGCTGCATGATGCGCAAGAACGATCCGGAGTTCAAGAAGGTGGTGGACGACGCCATCGCGAAGGTCGAGACCTCGGGCGAAGCCGATGCGATCTACAAGAAGTGGTTCGAATCGCCGATTCCGCCGAAGGGTCTCAACCTGAACTTCCCGGAAAGCGACGACATGAAGACGCTGTTCAAGAGCCCGAACGACAAGGCGATCGACTAAGCGTCGTCGGCCGTCGTCTGCAGCAGCGACATTGCCGCAGTTAGATCAATGCAGTTGGACCAAGTCAGGCACGGAACGGAAGAAGCGAAGCTTCTTCCGTTCTTTTTATTGGAGTCTCTTCATGTCCTACCACTGGAACTGGGGCATCCTGTTCAGCCCGGTCTCGACCGGCGAGCCCACCACCTATCTCGGCTGGCTGATCTCCGGCTTCTGGGTGACGATCACGGTCTCGCTCGCCGCGTGGGTGATCGCGCTTGTCGCGGGGTCGTTCTTCGGCGTCCTGCGCACGGTGCCGAACAAATGGGCCCAGGGGGCGGGCACGGTCTACGTGGCCGTGTTCCGCAACATTCCGCTGATCGTGCAGTTCTTCGTCTGGTATCTGGTGATACCGGAGCTCGTGCCGCCGGCGCTCGGCAACTGGTTCAAGCAATTGCCGCCGAACGTGCAGTTCTTCTCGTCGTCGATTCTCTGTCTCGGGCTCTTCACCGGCGCGCGCGTGTGCGAGCAGGTGCGCGCGGGCATCAACGCACTGCCGCGCGGCCAGCGCGCCGCCGGTCTCGCGATGGGCTTCACACAGTGGCAAACCTATCGCTACGTGCTGTTGCCTGTGGCCTATCGCATCATCGTGCCGCCCATCACGTCGGAGTTTCTCAACATCTTCAAGAACTCCGCGGTCGCCTCGACGATCGGCCTGCTCGATCTCTCCGCGCAGGCGCGCCAGCTCGTCGATTACACCGCGCAAACCTATGAGTCGTTCATCGCGGTCACGCTCGCGTACGTCATCATCAATCTCGTCGTGATGACGCTGATGCGATGGGTCGAGGCGAAGTCGCGGCTGCCCGGCTATATCGGAGGCAAGTGATGCATCATTTCGACTGGAGCGGCATTCCGGGCGCACTGCCTACCCTGTGGACCGGCGCGATCGTCACCTTCAAGATCACGCTGTGCGCGGTGGTCGTGGGCATATTGTGGGGCACGCTGCTCGCGCTCATGCGGCTTTCGGGCGTGAAGCCGCTCGAATGGTTCTCGAAGGCCTACGTCACGGTGTTCCGTTCGATCCCGCTCGTGATGGTCCTGCTGTGGTTCTTCCTGATCGTGCCGCAGGTGCTGCAGAGCCTGCTCGATCTCTCGCCCGACATCGACATCCGCCTCGCTTCCGCGATGGTGGCGTTCTCGCTCTTCGAGGCCGCGTATTATGCGGAAATCATTCGTGCCGGCATCCAGGCGGTGCCGCGCGGGCAGGTGAACGCATCGTTCGCGCTCGGCATGCGCTACGGCCAGGCGATGCGCCTCGTGGTGCTGCCGCAGGCGTTCCGCGCAATGGTGCCGCTGCTGCTCACGCAGGCCATCGTGCTGTTTCAGGACACGTCGCTCGTGTACGTGATCAGCCTCGCGGACTTCTTCCGTACGGCGACCAACATCGGCGACCGTGACGGCACGACCGTTGAAATGGTACTGTTCGCCGGCGCCTGCTACTTCGTGGTTTGCGTGATCGCATCGAGCCTCGTGAAAGGTCTTCAGAAAAAGGTCGCAAGATGATTTCAATTAAGAACGTATCGAAGTGGTACGGCCAGTTCCAGGTGCTGACCGACTGCACGACGGAAGTGAAGAAGGGTGAGGTCGTGGTGGTCTGCGGGCCGTCGGGCTCGGGCAAATCGACGCTCATCAAGACCGTGAACGGGCTGGAGCCGTTTCAGCAGGGCGAGATTCTCGTGAATGGGCAGTCGGTGGGCGACAAGAAGACCAATCTCTCGAAGCTGCGCTCGAAGGTGGGCATGGTGTTCCAGCACTTCGAGCTGTTTCCGCACCTTTCCATCACCGAGAACCTGACGCTCGCGCAGATCAAGGTGCTTGGCCGCAGCAAGGACGAAGCCACCGACAAGGGCCTCAAGCTGCTCGACCGCGTGGGTCTGCGCTCGCACGCGGACAAGTTCCCGGGTCAGCTTTCGGGCGGCCAGCAGCAGCGCGTGGCGATTGCGCGTGCGCTTTCGATGGACCCCATCGCCATGCTGTTCGACGAGCCCACCTCGGCGCTCGACCCCGAGATGATCAACGAGGTGCTCGACGTGATGGTCGAGCTCGCGCAGGAGGGCATGACCATGATGTGCGTGACGCACGAAATGGGCTTCGCGAAGAAAGTGGCGCATCGCGTGGTCTTCATGGACCGCGGGATGATCGTCGAAGACGACAGCAAGGAAGCGTTCTTTGCGAATCCGAAGTCGGACCGCGCGAAGGAGTTTCTCGCGAAGATCCTGCACTGAGCCGGGCTGCTGGCGGTTGCGGCGGTTGCAATTGCGACCGCGAAAACGAGAACGCCGCGCGGGCCTTCGGGTCTGCGCGGCGTTTCTTGCTTCCGGCGGGTGCGAGGGGGCTTATTCGCCCCAGCTCTGCAGCGCGGCGGCCGCTTCGACGTCCGCCGTTTCGGATTCGCGCGGCGCCGGGCAGGGGGCGCTCGCCGAGGCGTCCGTCGCCGGGTTCTTCAGCTTGTCGAGCACCTTCTGCGGCACCGGCACGCTTGCCTGCGCAATCACTTCGCCGTGCTGGAACATCAGGAGGTCGCCGGGCGCGAAGCGTGTCCAGACCTCGTTGTCGGTGAGCGGCGCGGTGGCGATCACGGCCACGCGATCTTCGGGCGTGGTGTATTTCGCGAAGTCGATGGAGACGTCGGCGTCCACCAGGTGCGCCGTGGAGAACGGCCAGCGGCGCACGAGGTAGTAGAGATGCGTCGAGCAATGGGCGAAGAGCGCCTGGCCGTTCGACATCAGGAAATTGAACACGCCGAACTGCGTGATCTCGCGGGTGAGCGATTCGAGCGCGCCAAAGAGCTCCGTGAGCGGCGGCTGGGAACCCGGAAACGCCTTGCGCAGCCCTTGCAGCAGCACGCAGAACGCGAGTTCGCTATCGGTCGTGCCCACCGGCTGATAAACGCCCGACATCACCGGATTGAAGTCTTGCAGGTCGCCGTTGTGCGCGAAGATCCAGTGCCGCCCCCATAGTTCGCGCATGAACGGGTGGGAGTTTTCCAGCTGGATGTGCCCCTGCGTGGCCTTGCGGATGTGCGCAATGGTGTTGCGCGACTTGATGGGATAGCGCTTGACCATCTCGGCGATCGGCGAGCGCGCGGAAGCCTGGTGGTCGATGAAGAGGCGGCAGGCCTTGTCTTCGAAGAACGCGATGCCCCAGCCGTCGGCGTGGTGATCGGTGACGCCGCCGCGCGCCGCGAATCCGGTGAAGGAGAACGTGACGTCCGTCGGCGCGGCGCAGTTCATTCCGAGAAGTTGGCACATAGTGTTGCTTGTTGCGGCGGGGCGAGACGGCCCGGTGACCCGGTACAATGATGATTTTCCAAGCATATCACCGGGCCGCGCGTCGCCAATACGAAATTTGTCGGATGCTTTCCATGCCGGCAGCGTTGGGCGTTCGTTGTCGCGCCGGCGCGACGCGTGCGGTTGTTTTTGCTGCGCCGGCGGCGCTGCGGGTTGCGCGGAGTTCACCGCCCGCAGCTAGTTGCCCTTAGCTCACCGCCCGTAGCTCGCCGCCCACAGCTCGCCGCCCACCGTGAAATGCCAGGTTCGCCCGTTTAGCCTCTGCCTTCGATCGCCATGAACGCTTCCTCTCCCACGACTCTCACGCTCACCCGCCCCGACGACTGGCACCTGCACGTGCGCGACGGCGCCATGCTCGCGGCGGTGCTGCCGCACACCGCGCGCCAGTTCGGCCGCGCGATCATCATGCCGAACCTCAAGCCGCCCGTCACGACGACGGAGCAGGCCGCGGCCTATCGCGAGCGCATTCTCGCGGCGCTGCCGGCCGGCGCGAAGTTCGAGCCGCTGATGACGCTTTATCTCACCGACAACACGCCGCCCGAGGAAATCCGCCGCGCGCGCGAAAGCGGCTTCGTGCATGGCGTGAAGCTCTACCCGGCGGGCGCGACGACCAATTCGGACGCGGGCGTGACCGACATTCGCAAGTGCGCGAAGACGCTGGAAGCGATGCAGGAAGTCGGCATGCCGCTCCTCGTGCACGGCGAGGTGACGAATGCCGACATCGATCTGTTCGACCGCGAGAAGGTGTTCATCGACCGCGTGATGACGCCGCTGCGCCGCGACTTCCCGGCGCTCAAGGTGGTGTTCGAGCACATCACGACGAAGGACGCCGTCGATTACATCCGCGCGGACAACGCCGCGCCCGGGCTGCTCGGCGCGACCATCACGGCGCATCACCTGCTGTACAACCGCAACGCGATCTTCCAGGGCGGCATTCGCCCGCATTACTACTGCCTGCCCGTGCTTAAGCGCGAGACGCACCGCGTGGCGCTCGTCGAAGCGGCGACCTCGGGTGACGCGCGCTTCTTCCTCGGCACGGACAGCGCGCCGCACGCGAAGGGGCTGAAGGAGCACGCGTGCGGCTGCGCGGGCTGCTACACGGCGCTGCACGCGCTCGAGCTGTATGCCGAGGCATTCGACAATGCCGGCGCGCTCGACAAGCTCGAAGGCTTCGCGAGCTTCTACGGCGCGGACTTCTACGGCCTGCCGCGCAGCGCCGAAAAGGTGACGCTGCGCCGCGAGGAATGGGCGCTGCCGGCCGAAGTGATGGCGGGCGACGTGCCGGTGGTGCCGCTGCGCGGCGGCGAGACGATCGGCTGGCGCCTTCTCTGAGCGCGCACGGCCGCGCCGGTTGTGCCATGCGACGTCTGTTGTCCGGGCCGGATGCGCCGCCGGGCGATGCGCACAAGCGTGCCGCCCCGGGTTTCGCCGATATCGACTGGACGCAGCCCTGGTTCGCGCAGGTGGCCGGGCACGGCATCCGCTGGCAGCAGGCCGCGCTAAGGAGTGCGGCAGATCAGTTGCACGAGATGAACGCGGATGCCGCCGCCGCGCAGATCACGACCGGGCGCGGGCAGCGCCTCGCCTTCATCCCGCAGGACGAACTCCCGCCCGATACGGCCTACGAGGCCCATATCGCGGCCACCGGCCGGGTGCCGACGCGCCACAATCTCCACGACTTCTTCAACGCGCTCAGCTGGTTCCAGTTTCCGCGCATCAAGGCGGCGCTGAGCGCGCGCGGCTCGGCGCTCGTCGATGCGCTGGGCGTCGGGCCCACGCGTGGCGGCACGCGCGACGCGCTGACCGTGTTCGACGAGAACGCCGTGCTGTTCGCCTGCGGCGATGGCGCGCTCGGCACCGCCCTGCGCGCGTTCGACTGGAAGACGCTCTTTATCGAGCACCGCGCGGCCTGGGGCGAACGCGAGCATGAGCGTTGCGAGGTCCGCTGCTTCGGCCACGCGCTGCTCGAGAAACTCGTCACGCCCTACAAGGCGTGCACCGCGCACGCGTGGATCGTCGACGTGCCGGCCGGCTACTTCTCCTGGACACGCGCCGCGCGCGACGCGTTTCTCGACGCAACGGTGAGCCGCGCGCTGCTGGAAGGCGGCGAATTCAACGCTCGCATGTTCGCGCCGCTGCCTGTGCTCGGGATTCCCGGCTGGTGTCCCGACAACGCAACGCCCTCGTTTTACGACGATGCCGCGGTGTTTCGCGGCGGCCGGCGGCCACGTCCGGCGACCGATGGTAAAATCGTGGCCAGCAAAGCAGGCCAGGCAGTCGCGGCTTCGGCGGTTTCGGCCGCCGGGGGCGAGGAAAGTCCGGACTCCACAGGGCAGGGTGATGGCTAACGGCCATCCGTGGCGACACGCGGAACAGGGCAACAGAGAACAGACCGCCGATGGCCCGGCTTCGGCCGGGATCAGGTAAGGGTGAAACGGTGCGGTAAGAGCGCACCGCGTCTGCGGCGACGTAGACGGCACGGCAACCTCCACCCGGAGCAATTCCAAGTAGGCAGGCGCGCATCTTCGCGATGCAGGACGGGGCCCCCGTCTCGTCTGCGGGTAGGAAGCTTGAGCGCGTCAGCAATGGCGCGCCTAGAGGAATGGCTGCCACGCGCGGCGCGTGTTCGCACGCGACGTGTGCACAGAATCCGGCTTATCGGCCTGCTTTGCCGCCTCATGACGCAAAAAAGCCGGCGTGGTCCCTGGGACCGCGCCGGCTTTTTTCGCTTTTTTCTTTTACGCGCCGCTTCAGCTCGCGACGATGTCGAACGAATGCGTGATCTCGGCCGTCTTGCCGATCATGATCGACGCCGAGCAGTACTTGTCGTGCGACAGGTTGATCGCGCGCTCCACCGTGGCCGGGTTCAGGTTCTTGCCCGTCACCGTGAAGTGGAAGTGGATCTTCGTGAAGACCTTCGGGTCCTCGCTCGCGCGCTCGGCCTTCAGCGTCACGCTGCAGCCGCTGACTTCCTGGCGGCTCTTCTTCAGGATCAGGACCACGTCGTAGGCGGTGCAGCCGCCGGTGCCGAGCAGTACCATTTCCATCGGACGCGGCGCGAGATTGCGGCCGCCGCCCTCGGGTGCGCCATCCATATTGACGAGGTGGCCGCTGCCCGTTTCGGCGGCGAACGCCATGCCGTCCTGGCCCATCCAGCTAACTTTGCATTCCATGTGTGTGCCTTTGCCGGGATTCTTCGATTCAGAGCGCATTGTAGCCCGCCCCTACTGGTATGTCCGGGGGCGACTTGTCTGCGTCAGATCATGCGCGTTGCCTGAATGTTGCGGCGCACATCCTGAGCGCAAGGGCAATTTCCCTTCCTCGATTAGGGGTTTGGTTCTAGCCGATGTGGGCTCTTTGAGGCGGGGTTTTTGGCAATGTATTGATTTGAATGGTTATTTCCGCCGACTGTCAGTCCTGCTTATATTTCACATTATGGTTTTGCATTTCGTAATGCAGTTTTCCTTGCGTCGCACCAGGGTGATCCGTATAATTTGTTTCGTTGGTTGTCGTGTTTGACGACACCTCAGCATGTCTCCTCCACCCTCCTCCAAAAGGTGGATTAAGCCCGAACAAACGCGTTCGGGCTTTTTTTCGTCCGCAGTTTTGGGCTCCCGAAACGCGTCGCGCGGCCCTCTTCGCGTCAAACTTTGACGCGCAAGCAATTTTCCCTTTATAATCCGAGGTTTCCTGCGTCATGCCCACAGGAAAGATGGGGAAACCCAGAAAGGGAGAGCCTGCGCCGGCGCCAACGAGCGTCACCATACAAGCAGGACCAAAACAGGGCACAAGTTATTTTTTGGATCGATCATGAAGACTTTTTCCGCCAAGGCACATGAAGTGCAGCGCGAAT
Source organism: Paraburkholderia sp. J12 (assembly GCF_905220215.1). Taxonomy (NCBI): domain Bacteria; kingdom Pseudomonadati; phylum Pseudomonadota; class Betaproteobacteria; order Burkholderiales; family Burkholderiaceae; genus Paraburkholderia; species Paraburkholderia sp. J12. The sequence goes on along the minus strand of NZ_CAJMZC010000002.1, from coordinate 124,527 downwards.
GGTACGTGATTGACGCGACGGATAAGGTTCTCGGCCGTGTCGCCAGCGAAGTGGCACGCCGTCTTCGCGGCAAGCACAAGCCTGAGTTCACCCCGCACGTCGACACGGGTGATTTCATCATCATCATCAACGCCGGCAAGCTGAAGGTCACGGGCAACAAGACCACGGACAAGAAGTACTATCGTCACTCGGGCTACCCGGGCGGTATCTACGAAACGACGTTCGGCAAGATGCAAGAGCGCTTCCCGGGCCGCGCGCTCGAGAAGGCCGTCAAGGGCATGCTGCCCAAGGGCCCGCTCGGCTACGCGATGATCAAGAAGCTGAAGGTCTACGCTGAAGCAACGCACCCGCACTCGGCCCAACAGCCGAAGGCGCTCGAGATCTAAGGGGAGCCCATATGATCGGTAACTGGAATTACGGTACGGGCCGCCGCAAGAGCGCAGTGGCTCGTGTCTTCATCAAGTCGGGCAAGGGCGAGATCATCGTCAACGGCAAGCCCATCGCCGACTACTTCTCGCGCGAAACGTCGCTCATGATCGTGCGTCAACCGCTGGAACTCACGAACCACGGCCAGACGTTCGACATCAAGGTGAACGTGACGGGCGGCGGCGAAACCGGCCAGGCCGGCGCAGTTCGCCACGGCATCACGCGCGCGCTGATGGACTATGACGCGACGCTCAAGCCGCAACTGTCGCACGCAGGCTTCGTGACCCGCGACGCACGTGAAGTGGAACGTAAGAAGGTCGGTTTCCACAAGGCACGTCGCCGCAAGCAGTTCTCGAAGCGTTAATCGCGCCTGGGGTCCGTGTGCTCCTCGCGGAAGTGCATGGGCTGCTGCAAAAAAACCGCCTCGCGCAGGAATGCGCCGGGCGGTTTTTTCGTTTTACAGCATGGGGCCCGTGCCGGAAATGCGACGAGAAACCCTTGATTTCGTGGGCTTAAGCACGATCTTGGGAAGAGCCCTACAATAGCGGCTAGAAGCTTATTTGGAGAGTTCGAATGAACGCTGTCACCGAAACCACCGTGACCGAAATGCCCGGTCCCTTCGTGTTCACCGAAGCAGCGGCTGACAAGGTCAAGCAACTGATCGACGAGGAAGGCAATCCGGAGCTGAAGCTGCGCGTGTTCGTGCAGGGCGGCGGCTGCTCGGGCTTCCAGTACGGATTCACGTTCGACGAGACGGTCAACGAAGACGACACCGTGATGAACAAGAACGGCGTCCAGCTCCTGATCGACTCGATGAGCTACCAGTACCTGGTCGGCGCCGAGATCGACTACAAGGACGATCTGAACGGTGCGCAATTCGTCATCAAGAACCCGAACGCCACGACCACCTGCGGTTGCGGCTCGTCGTTCTCGGTTTGAGCGAAAGGTATTGCGGTGTAAAAAACGGGGCTTGATGCCCCGTTTTTTATTGCCCTTTCCGCGAAGCGTGCCGCCCGCTCAACGCGGATAAATCGCCCCCAGCACGCGCTCGCCCGCTGCGCCCGTCACCGTCGCGAGATTGCCCGGCTCGCGTGCCACGCATTGCATCGCGAGCCACGCGAAGGCGAGCGGCTCCACCTGATGGGGCGGCACACCCAGCGCGTCGGTCGTGGTGACAGGCACGCCTCCCACGCCTCCCGTTTGCAGTGCCTTCTCGAGCGCCTGCATCAACACTGGATTGCGTGCACCGCCGCCGCACACATAGACGGCGCGGCAGTCCGGCGCGTGGCGCTCGATTTCGCGCGCGATGCTCACGGCGCTCAGGGCGACGAGCGTCGCCTGCACGTCCGCCGGAGCGAGCGACTCGAAGCCCTTGAGTTTTTCGTCGAGCCACTGCGCGTTGAACAGGTCGCGTCCCGTGCTCTTGGGCGGCTGCTGCGCGAAGAACGGTTCGTCGAGCAGGACGTTCAGGAGCGGCTGGTGCAGCGTACCCTGCGCCGCGAACTGGCCGTTCTCGTCATAGGGCTTGCCGAGATAGCGTTCGGCCCAGAGGTCGAGCAGCGCGTTCGCCGGACCGCAGTCGAAGCCGCGCACCGCGCCCGTGTTCCACAGGATCGTGATGTTGCTGATCCCGCCCAGATTGCAGACGACGCGCGTCTCCTCCCGCGACCCGAACACGGTGGCATGAAACGCGGGCACGAGCGGCGCGCCCTGGCCGCCCGAGGCGACATCGCGGCTGCGGAAGTCGGCGATCACGTCGATGTGGGCGAGTTCGGCGAGCAGCGCGGGGTTCTGGATCTGCACCGTGTAGCCCTTTTCGGGCCGATGCCGCACGGTTTGCCCGTGCGCGCCGATCGCGCGGACGTCTTCGGGAGACAGGCTGCCCGCGCGCAGCAGTTCGTGGCAGCACACTGCGTAGCGCGCCGCGAGCGCATTGCCGGCCAGCGAAGCGCGCTCGATTTCGTTCTCGCCGGGCTGCTGCAACGAGAACAACGCTTCGCGCAGGCCCTCGGCGAAGCCGACGAACGCCTCGGCCAGCACCACCGGCTTGTGCCCCTTCTCGAAGCGCACGGCGATGCCGTCCACGCCGTCCATGCTCGTGCCCGACATCAGGCCGAAGTACACGCCGTCTGCGGCGTGCGCGTTATCCCTTTGTGTTTGGCGTGGCGCCACGTCGTGTTCCTCCGTGAGTGCGAGCGAGTTGGTCCTGCCGCAGATTATCGGTGCAATGGCGCTCGCGCGTAAGCGGGCGCGGGAATTTCGCATTTCGCGCGCCCGTGTCCGGCTCCTGGGCGGCCGCATTTGAAGCGCCGCGCGTCGCAAACTTCGGTGCGGCCGGTCGAATCACGTAAAATTGCGTTCTAAACCGAACTTTACGATCCGATCGAAGCATGAGCACCGAGTCCACCCAAGCCAGCCGCGCCCCGAGCGCCTTTCCGGTCACCGACGAGGTTCGTCACGCGCTCGCCGTCACGAAGCGCGGCGTGGACGAACTGCTGATCGAAGAAGAATTCCAGCAGAAGCTCGCGAAGAGCGCGGCCACCGGCACGCCGCTGCGCATCAAGCTCGGCCTCGATCCCACCGCGCCCGACATCCACATCGGCCATACGGTCGTGCTCAACAAGATGCGCCAGTTGCAGGATCTCGGCCACACCGTGATCTTCCTGATCGGCGACTTCACCTCGCTGATCGGCGACCCGTCGGGCCGCAACGCCACGCGCCCGCCGCTCACGCGTGAGCAGATCGAGTCGAATGCGAAGACCTATTTCGACCAGGCCGCGCTCGTGCTCGACCGCGAAAAGACCGAGATCCGCTACAACAGCGAATGGTCGATGCCGCTCGGCGCCGACGGCATGATCAAGCTCGCTTCGCGCTACACGGTCGCGCGCATTCTGGAGCGCGAAGACTTCACGAAGCGCTTCCAGGGCGGCGTGCCGATCTCGATCCACGAATTCCTCTACCCGCTCATGCAGGGCTACGACTCGGTCGCCCTGAACGCCGATCTCGAACTGGGCGGCACCGACCAGAAGTTCAACCTGCTCGTCGGCCGCGAACTGCAGAAGCAGTATGGCCAGGAGCAGCAGTGCATTCTCACGATGCCGCTGCTGGAAGGGCTCGACGGCGTCGAGAAGATGTCGAAGTCGAAGAACAACTACGTCGGCATCAGCGAGAAGCCGACCGACATGTTCGGCAAGCTGATGAGCATTTCCGACGTGCTCATGTGGCGTTATTTCGAACTGCTTTCGTTCCGTCCGATGGCGGAAATCGAGGGCTTCAAGCGAGAAATCGAGGCAGGCCGCAATCCGCGCGACTTCAAGGTGCTGCTCGCCCAGGAGATCGTCGCGCGCTTTCACTCGCAGGCCGACGCCGAGCGCGCGCTCGAAGACTTCAACCACCGCGCGAAGGGCGGCGTGCCCGACGATATCCCGTCGGTCACGCTCGCCGGCGCGCCGCTCGCCATCGGCCAGCTGCTCAAGCAGGCGGGCCTTGTGCCTTCCACGAGCGAGGCGCTGCGCAACATCGAGCAGGGCGGCGTGAAGATCGACGGCACCACGGTGTCCGACAAGGGCCTCAAGGTCGAGGCCGGCGAGTTCGTCATTCAGGTCGGCAAGCGCCGCTTCGCGCGCGTGACGCTGACGGCGTGAGGATGACGCACGTACATCGCCTCCCGGCCTCGCTGCCGCAAGAGCGCGCGCGATGATCGCGCTGATCCAGCGCGTGCGCCGCGCCGAAGTGCGCGTGGACGACCGGGTGACCGGCGCGATCGGCCAGGGGCTGCTCGCGCTCGTCTGCGCCGAGCGTGGCGACACCGACGCGAATGCCGACAAGCTGCTCGCGAAGCTGTTGGGTTATCGCGTGTTCAGCGATGCGGCGGGCAAGATGAACCTGCCGGTGCAGAACATCGACGGCAACGGCACGGCAGGCGGCTTGCTGCTCGTCTCGCAGTTCACCCTTGCCGCCGACACCAACAGCGGCCTGCGCCCGAGCTTCACGCCTGCGGCGCCGCCCGACGAGGGCCGGCGTCTGTTCGACTACTTCGTCGCGGCCGCGCGCGCGAAGCATCCGCTCGTCGAAACGGGCGAATTCGGTGCGGACATGCAGGTATCGCTCGTCAACGACGGCCCGGTGACCTTCTGGCTGCAAGTGCGTAACGGATTGTCATGACCACGCAAATCCTCTTCATTCGCCATGGCGAAACCGCCTGGAACCGCATCAAGCGCATCCAGGGGCACATCGACATTCCGCTCGCCGGGAGCGGCATCGGGCAGGCCGGGCAGCTTGGCCGGCGTCTTGCCGCCGAGGCCCAGGCCGGTGCCCGTCTCGACGCGATCTGGTCGAGCGACCTGTTGCGTGCGCAACAGACGGCGCAGCCGGTGAGCGAGGCGCTGGGTCTGCCGGTGCGACTCGCCGAGGGGCTGCGCGAGCGCCACTACGGCGCGTTCCAGGGGCACGACAGCGAGCAGATCGCCGAGCGCTTTCCCGACGAATACGCCCACTGGCAAACGCGCGACCCCGGCTTCGCGCCGCCCGAGGGCGAATCGCAGCGCGAGTTCTACCATCGTGTTCTGCATGCGCTCGAACCGCTGCTCGCGGCGCATCCGGACGGCCGCATCGCGGTCGTCACGCACGGAGGCGTGCTCGACTGCGTCTACCGTTTCGCGAACGGTTTCACGCTCGAAGCGCCCCGCAACTGGCCGCTCCTCAATGCGGGCGTGAACGTGGTCGACTTCGAAACCGACGGCTACGTCACGCAGGCCCGCGTGGTGGCGTGGGGCGACGTCGCGCACCTGGGCGGTGTCAGCGCCGACGACGGCTTCAAGCGCACGCCCGAACCGGGCCGCTGACGCCGATAGAGGCCGGCTGCGGGCCCATCCCGGCCACGCGGCCGCGCTCCGGGTTGGGCCCGGGTTGGTCCCCGTGCCGGTCCCTGATCAAGCCCCATTACCGATTTCTTACGTTCCCTTTCTAAACGCCAACCCGAAATCCGGGCTGGCTGTTACCATTCATCTGACCTTTGCGCCGCGCGGCGCCGTGGCGCTTCGCCGTCGTTTCCCCTGCGGCGTCGGAGACCGGCCGCGCGTTGAAGAGGACGCGCGCGTGTCGCGTCGTGCGGGCAAAGGCCGTTTGTGCAAGTGGTTTCCAGAAAAACGCAGCAGGAGATTTCAATGACGTTCAAGCTTCACATGCTCGCGGTCAGCGCCGCAGTCGTGGCGTCCGCAGCGATGTCCGCCAACGCTTTTGCCGACCAGACCGTCAAGATCGGCCACGTCGGTCCGCTGACCGGCGGCTCGGCTCATCTCGGCAAGGACAACGAAAACGGTGCGCGTCTCGCCGTCGAGGAAATTAACGCGAAGGGCCTCGTGATCAACGGTCAGAAGGTCACGCTCGTGCTCGACGGCCAGGACGACGCCGCCGACCCGCGCCAGGCCACCCAGGTCGCGCAGAAGCTGGTCGACGACAAGGTGGTCGCCGTGATCGGCCACCTGAACTCGGGCGCCTCGATCCCGGCTTCGAAGATCTATAGCGATGCGGGCATCGTGCAGATCTCGCCGTCGTCGACGAACCCGGCCTATACGCAGCAGGGCTTCAAGACCACCTTCCGCGTCGTCGCGACGGATGCCCAGCAAGGCCCGGCGCTCGCCGACTACGCCGCGAAGTCGCTGAACGTGAAGACCGTCGCCGTGGTGGACGACTCGACGGCCTACGGCCAGGGTCTCGCCAACGAATTCGAGAAGACCGCGAAGTCGCTCGGCCTGAAGGTGCTCTCGCACGACGCGACGAACGACAAGGCCGTCGATTTCCGCGCGATTCTCACCAAGATCAAGGGCGAGAATCCGGACGCGATCATGTACGGCGGCATGGACGCCACCGGCGGCCCGTTCGCCAAGCAGGCGAAGCAGCTCGGCCTGCGCGCGAAGGTGCTTTCGGGCGACGGCGTCTGCACGGAAAGCCTCGCGCAGCTCGCAGGGCCGGCCGCCGACAACATCGTCTGCTCGCAGGCGGGCATGGCGGTGGAGCGCATGAACGGCGGCGCGGCCTTCGCGGCGAAGTACGAGAAGCGCTTCGGCCATCCGATCGAATTCGATGCGCCGTTCACCTATGACGCCGTGTACATCGTCGTCGATGCGATGAAGCGCGCGAACTCGACCGATCCGGCGAAGATCCTCGCCGAAATCCCGAGCACGGACTACAAGGGCGTGATCGGCGAGACGACCTTCGATTCGAAGGGCGACCTCAAGCATGGCGTGATCTCGCTCTACAACTACAAGTCGGGCAAGAAGACGCTGCTCGACGTGGTGAAGATGTAAGACGCCGCGCGCTCGACGGCGCGCAGCATACGGCCAGCCCGCACGTGCAGGCTGGCCGTTTTTCTTTGGGGAGAGTTAGAGGGTGCGGGGTTAGCGCGGTTGCGCCGCCGCGCGCCGCCGTGCGCGCTTCGAGACGCCGTTGACGAGCGCCCAGCGCAGCACGGGCGCGACCGTGCGCATGCCGGGCTGCACGATCGCGCGGCGCACGCGTGCAAAGCTGTCGAAGCCGAGCAGTTGCTGCGCGAAGGGCGGCAGCAGGTCGATGCCGGCCTGGCGCATCAGCGCGCCCGCGGGGCGCATGGCCGGGCGCGGCGCGGGCGCGTTCATCAGCACCCGCACGACTTCACGCGTGCGCTCGCTGGCGACGAGTTCAGGCTGCATCGCCTGCAGGTAGGCCGCGACTTCGGCGCGCGAACGCGGCACTTCGGTCGCGCCCAGCAGGCGCGCGATGGTCGAGGTCTCGGCGTAGTACTGATCCTGGGCGGCGGCGGGAAGCAGCGGATTCACATAGCGCAGATACGCCGCGAGGAAGCTGGAGACCTCCGCCACATGCACCCACGTGAGCAGCGCGGGATCGCTCGCACGGTACGGGCGGCCGTCGGGTGCGGTGCCGGTCACGCTCTCGTGGATCGTCTTCACGCGCTCGATCAGGGCGAGCGCATCGGCGCGGCTGCCGTAGGTCGTGCCCGCGATGAAGGTGGCCGTGCGGCGCAGGCGGCCGAGGATATCGCTGCGAAAGGTCGAGTGATCCCACACGCCGGCGAGCGCGAGCGGATGCAGCGCCTGCATGAGCAGTGCGCTGATGCCGCCCGCCATCATCGAGGCGAAGTCGGCGTGCACTTTCCAGCAGATGGCGTCGGGGCCGAACAGCCCGGGGTCGCCCGGCGGCGACGAGTAGTCGAGTTTCGGACCGCTGCCCGTGGTGAGATGCGTGACGCTTTCGGCGAGCGCCATTCGCAGGCGTTGCGCGAACTGGGCGCCGAGGCCGGTGGGCTCGGGGGCGTCGTGGCGGCGGCCTGCATGCTGTTCGGACATCGCTTCTGCTCGCGCTTGTTAAGCCGTAGTTACACCACGAGTTACACCACGAGCGCGCACTACGACGCGTTCGGGTCCCAGATGCCGCCCGAGGCCGCCGAATCGGGAGCGGCGAGTCCGAAGTGGCGGTACGTGAGCAGCGTCGCCACCCGGCCGCGCGGCGTGCGCTGCAGGTAGCCCTGCTGGATCAGATACGGCTCGAGCACGTCTTCGATCGTGTCGCGCTCTTCGCCGATGGCGGCGGCGAGATTGTCGACGCCCACCGGGCCGCCGTCGAACTTATGCAGGATCGCTTCGAGCAGCTTGCGGTCCATCAGGTCGAAGCCCACGGGATCGACGTCGAGCATCTTGAGCGCCGCGTCGGCGACGGGGGCGGTGATCGCGCCGTCCGCCTTCACTTCGGCGTAGTCGCGCACGCGCCGCAGGAGGCGGTTGGCGATACGCGGCGTGCCGCGCGAGCGCTTCGCGATTTCGAACGCGCCATCGGGATGGATCTGCGCGCCGAGCAGCGACGCCGAGCGCTGCACGATGCGCGCGAGCTCGCTTGCGTTATAGAACTCGAGCCGCGAGACGATGCCGAAACGGTCGCGCAGCGGGTTCGTGAGCATGCCCGCGCGCGTGGTGGCGCCGACGAGCGTGAACGGCTGCAGGTCGAGCTTCACGCTGCGCGCGGCCGGCCCTTCGCCGATCATGATGTCGATCTGATAGTCCTCGAGCGCCGGATACAGGATTTCCTCGACGACCGGCGAAAGCCGGTGGATTTCGTCGATGAACAGCACGTCGTTGGGTTCGAGGTTGGTGAGCAGCGCGGCGAGGTCGCCCGCGCGCTCCAGCACCGGCCCCGACGTCTGCCGCAGATTGACCCCCATTTCGCGCGCGATGATGTGCGCGAGCGTGGTCTTGCCGAGGCCCGGCGGCCCGAACAGCAGCACGTGGTCGAGCGGTTCGGAGCGGCGCTTCGCGGCCTCGATGAAGATCTCGAGCTGGCCGCGCACCTTTTCCTGGCCGACATATTCGTCGAGCTGGCGCGGGCGCAACGCGCGCTCGAACGCCTCCTCGTTGGGCGAGGTCGGCGTGGGGGCGATCACGCGTGCCGCACCGGCGCCGGTGCGGTCTGCGGCGAGTTTGTCGGTTTCGATCATGCAGCGATTGTACCGCGCAAGGGGCGCGAGGGCGGGGCGGCCAGGGCCGCCTTGCTGCAAGTGCAACTAACTGGCCGCCGGTTGCCGGACGGGGCGTTCGGGGTACGCCTCAGGCCTTCGACAGCACCTTGAGCGCGAGCTTGATGCCCTCGGAAACGCCGGTGCCGGCCGGCACGTTCTTGATGGCCGCGAGCGCTTCCTTCTCCGAGTAGCCGAGCGCGAGCAGGGCGTTGAGGATGTCGTTGGCGTGGTCGGACGGCGAAGCGGCCGCGGCCATCGCCCCCAGATCGGCGCCGAGTTTCCCCTTGAGTTCGAGCAGGAGCCGCTCGGCCGTTTTCTTGCCGATGCCGGGCACGCGCGTGAGACGCGCGGCGTCCTGCAGCGTGACGGCCTGCGAGAGTTCGTGAACGCTCATGCCCGAGAGCACGGCCAGCGCCATGCGCGCGCCGATGCCGCTGATCTTGAGCAGCTCGCGGAAGGTGGCCCGCTCCTGCTGGGTGCCGAAGCCGTAGAGCAGATGCGCATCCTCGCGCACGATCAGTTGCGTGAGCAGCACGACTTTCTCGCCGGTGCCGGGCAGGTTGTAGAACGTGCTCATAGGCACGTCGATTTCGTAGCCGACACCGTTGCAATCGACGAGCAGGTGCGGCGGATTCTTTTCCAGCAGGACGCCGGCAATGCGACCGATCATGGCGGATTCAGTGATGAGGTAAAGCGTGAGTGTAGCGGAGCGGCCGGGGCGCCGGCGCGGGGGAATCGCGCGTTAGCCGATCAGCCGGCCGCGCCGCACCCGCATGCCCTTCTTCGCGAGCGCGGGCGCGAGCGAGCCGAGCGCCGAAAGCGTGTCGCCGCCGTGGGCGTGACAGATCGCCATGCCGAGCGCGTCGGCCGCGTCGGTGCCGGGCATGCCCGTGAGGCTCAGAAGCCGCACGACCATCTGCTGCATTTGCTCCTTGGTGGCGCGGCCGTAGCCCACCACGGCCTGCTTGAGTTGCAGCGCGGTGTACTCGGCCACCGGCACGCCGCCCGAAACGAGCCCGCAGATCGCGGCGCCGCGCGCCTGGCCGAGCAGCAGCGTCGATTGCGGATTGACGTTGACGAACACCTTTTCGATCGCGGCCTGATCGGGCGCATGCTGGCGGATCAGCGTGGCGACGCCCTCGTAGATCGTGCCGAGGCGCGTGGGCAGATCGGCGTCGCCCGTGCGGATCACGCCGCTCGCGATATACGTGAGCTGATGGCCGCGACGCTCGATCACGCCGAAGCCGGTTACGCGCAGGCCGGGGTCGATGCCGATGATTCTCATGAAAGCCGTAAAAAACCGATGTGCCTGCGATGGTACAACGAACGCCCCGCCTGCCGCGAGCCGTGCCGTGCCGCAAAAGGTCCGAAAGCGGGCGACAAAAAAGCCCACGGGACGGTGTCCGGCGGGCTTTCGGGCTGCTGCGCGGCATGCGGCGCAGCAGGGTTCACAGGCACAAGCTTAGTGGCGGAAGTGGCGGATGCCCGTCATCACCATGGCGATGTTGTGCTCGTCGGCGGCGGCGATCACTTCGTCGTCGCGCATCGAGCCGCCCGGCTGGATCACGCAGGTCGCGCCAGCGTCTACCACCACATCGAGGCCGTCGCGGAACGGGAAGAACGCATCCGAGGCGACTGCCGTGCCCGCGAGCTTCAGACCCGCGTTTCCGGCCTTGATGCTGGCGATGCGCGCCGAATCCACGCGGCTCATCTGGCCCGCGCCCACGCCCATCGTCATGCCGTTCGCACAGAACACGATGGCGTTCGACTTCACGAACTTCGCGACGCGCCAGGCGAACAGCAGGTCGTCCATTTCCTTGGGCGTCGGATGGCGCTTCGTCACCACGCGCAGTTCGTGCGGCTGCACGTTCTTCGCGTCGAGCGACTGCACGAGCAGGCCGCCGCCCACGCGCTTGAGGTCGAAGGCGTTATGGCCGTCGCCCAGTGCGATTTCGAGCAGGCGCACGTTCTGCTTGGCGGCGAACACGGCCTTCGCGGCTGCCGAGAACGACGGCGCGATCAGCACTTCGACGAACTGCTTCGACACGGCCTGGGCGGCCGCTTCGTCGACTTCGCGGTTGAACGCGATGATGCCGCCGAACGCCGAGGTCGGGTCGGTCTGGAACGCCTTCGCATACGCTTCGTGCGCATCGGCGCCCACGGCCACGCCGCACGGGTTCGCGTGCTTGACGATCACGCAGGCGGGCGCGTCGAAGGTCTTCACGCATTCCCAGGCCGCGTCCGAATCGGCGATGTTGTTGTACGAGAGTTCCTTGCCCTGCAGCTGCGTGTAGTTCGCGAGCGCGCCGGCGGGCGTCGCGAGATCGCGGTAGAACGCCGCGCTCTGGTGCGGGTTCTCGCCGTAGCGCAGGTCCTGCACCTTGTCGAACGCGAGGTTCAGCACGGCCGGGTACGTGTTGCGCGACTTGTGGTCGAGTTCGGCGGTGAGGCTCGTGAGGTAGTTCGTGATCGCGCCGTCGTACTGCGCCGTGTGCGAGAACACCTTGGTCGCGAGGCGGAAGTTCGTCGCGTAGCTCACGGTGTTGCCGTTCGTGCGCATTTCCTCGAGCACGGTGGCGTAGTCGGCCGGATCGACCACCACGGTCACGTCGCGGTGGTTCTTCGCCGCCGAGCGCAGCATGGTCGGGCCGCCGATGTCGATGTTCTCGATCGCGTCCGCAAGCGTGCACTCGTCCTTCGCCACGGTCTGCACGAACGGATACAGGTTCACCACCAGCAGGTCGATGGTGGGAATGTCGTGCTGTTGCAGCGCGGCCATGTGCTCGGGCAGGTCGCGGCGCGCGAGGATGCCGCCGTGCACCTTCGGGTGCAGCGTTTTCACGCGCCCGTCGAGCATTTCCGGAAAGCCGGTGTAGTCGGCCACTTCGGTGACGGGAAGGCCCGCGTCCGCGAGCAGTTTGGCGGTGCCGCCGGTCGACAGGATCTTGACGCCGAGTGCGGACAGCGACTTCGCGAAGTCGACGATGCCCGACTTGTCGGAAACGGAGATGAGCGCTTGCTGGATCATGATGGAGGAGGGAGCCGAAGAGATCGAGGATGCCGCGCCTGAGGCCCTGCAGCCGGCCGTTACAGCAGGCCGTGCTGCTGGAGCTTCTTGCGCAGCGTGTTGCGGTTGATGCCGAGATACTCGGCGGCCAGCGACTGGTTGCCGCCGGCCTGCTCGAGCACCACCTCGAGCATCGGTTTTTCGACGATCGAAATCACCATTTCATAAACGTCGTGCGGGTTGGAGCCGTCGAGATCCTGGAAATACATGCCGAGGCTCTCGCGGACGCATTGTTCGATGTTGTGCTTGCTCATGCTGCCAGTCGATCGTTTGTTTCGCCTTCGCCGCTTTCGGGGGTGTCGAGCGTTTCGTCCTCATAGACGAGGCGCTCGGAACGCGTCTTCTGTTCATCGAAGAACGCGTTGACGGCAAGGAGCTGTTCGCGCGTGGTGTCCAGCGTATTCATGCGATGCCGGAACGCATTGGCGCCGCAAAGGCCGCGAGTGTACCAGCCGATATGCTTGCGCGCAGTACGGACGCCCGTAAATTCGCCATAAAACGCGTAATGGTCTTCGAGGTGCTCGTTCATGATCGACTGGATTTCATCCACGCGCGGCGGCGGCAGCAGCTCGCCCGTGGCGATGAAATGTTCGATCTCGCGAAAGAGCCACGGCCGCCCCTGCGCGGCGCGGCCGATCATGATCGCGTCGGCGCCGGTCGCGGCGAGCACCTCGCGCGCCTTCTGCGGCGTCGTGATGTCGCCGTTGGCGACCACCGGAATGCGCGCGGCGGCTTTCACCGCGGCAATCGTTTCGTACTCCGCTTCGCCGTGATAGAGGTCCGCGCGCGTGCGGCCGTGCACGGTCAGCATCGAAATGCCGCAGTCCTCTGCGATGCGCGCCACGGTCAGCGCATTGCGGTTCTGGCGGTCCCAGCCGGTGCGGATCTTGAGCGTGACGGGCACGGCGTCCGGGCCCACGCCCACGGCGTCCACCACGGCCTTCACGATGCGCGCGACAAGCGGCTCGTTCTGCAACAGCGCCGAGCCCGCCGCGACGTTGCACACCTTCTTGGCCGGGCAGCCCATGTTGATGTCGATGATCTGCGCGCCGTTGGCCACGTTGTAGCGCGCGGCTTCGGCCATCATCGCGGGATCGGCGCCGGCGATCTGCACGGCGATGGGCTCGACCTCGCCCGCATGATTGGCGCGGCGCAGGGTCTTTTCGCTCTTCCAGAGCTGCGCGTTCGACGCGACCATCTCCGAGACCGCGTAGCCCGCGCCGAGACGCTTGCACAGCTGACGGAACGGCCGGTCCGTGACGCCCGCCATGGGGGCGACGAACAGGTTGTTACGCAGAGTGTGACGGCCGATGGTGAGCATGACGCGCGTTTTGCAGATGCAGGCAGAAGCCGCCGTCGCGCCTCATTCACGCGAGCGTCAAAAACGCTCGGAAACGGGCAGGCGCGGTCGCGGCCGGAAAAGGGGAATCGCGTATTTTAGCGTTAACGGCATGGGCGGTCGCGTTGCGTAGGCTGCAACGTTGTCGCGCAGCGCCACTTCGGCAGCACGCCGCACGCTTGCCATAAAAGCGATTCGACCCCACGTTGCCCCAGCCTGCTGGCGGGGCCTGTTTCGTCAGGTCCGCTGGCCGAACATCATTTGCCGGGCAAGCGCCGTCTTGACGGGCGGCACGAATTCGAGCGCGGTGAGCGCGAGCCCGCGCAGCGCCGCGAGCGGCGCGAAATCGACGGTGAAAAGGCGCGCGAGCGTATCCGTTGCGCCGATCGTCATGCGCCGGTCGAGTGCGCGCTGGCGCCCGAAATCGGCGAGCGCGAGCGGCGACGCGCCATGGTGCGCGAGAGCGTCGGCGAGCGCGTGCGCGTCGCGCAGGCCCAGATTCAGCCCTTGGCCCGCCACCGGATGCAGCGTCTGCGCCGCGTTGCCCACCGCGGCGATGCGGCCGTGGCCGCTCACGAGCGCATCGAGCGCCGAGAGGCCGAGCGGGAACGCGGCGCGGCCGTGAATCTGCGTGAAGCGGCCCATGCGCGAGCCGAACGCGGCGTCGAGTTCCGCGAGGAACGCGGCGTCGGTTAGCTGGGCGCGGCGCTCTGCTTCGTCGGGCGAGGCGCACCAGACGAGCGCGTAATCGGCGCCGCGCACGCCGCCCATCGGCAGCAGGGCGATCGGGCCTTCGCTCGTGAATCGCTCCCAGGCGACGTGCGGCTGCGGTGCCGACACCGTCACCACGCCGACCAGCGCGGTCTGGCCGTAGTCGCGCGTGCGCCGGGTCTCGCCGTTTTCCTCTGCGGCGGCTTCTCGTGCGGCGTTGGCGCTTGCATCGGGGTCGCCGTGCGCGGCCCGATCCGGGCGGGGCCGGTAGAGGCCGCCTTCGGCGTTGACGAGAATGCGCGTGCGCAACCGGCGTTCGGTGCCCGCGACGACGACGGGCAGCGTCACCCCGTCGTCTTCGACGACGGGGTCGAGCGCCTGGGTGCGATGCAGCCAGTGCACGGGCGTAGCGCGCACGGCTTGCGCGAGTGACTGCACGATCGCGCCGTAGCGCGCGACGTAGCCGAGCGCCGGCAGCTCGTAGTCGTGGCGGTCGATCAGCGTGCGGCCGAAGTGGCCGCGCTGCGAGACGTGAATACGTTCGATGGCGGTGGCGTCGTGCGGCCAGGCCAGCGCTTCGAGCAGCGTGCGGCTGCCTTGCGAGACGGCGATGGCGCGCGGGTCGCCGGCGCTGTCCTCGGGCTCGCGTGCGTCGATCAGCGCGACCGACAGCGTGGAGGTCGCGCTGCGCCGCGTGAGCCAGCCGGCGAGCGCCATGCCCACCGGCCCGGCGCCGACGATGGTCACGTCATAGTCGAACGCAGCGGCGGCGGTCGTCGCCTCGGGGGTATCGGCTGCCGCGCTCATGACTTGCGCGCGTCCTGCATCAGCTGCTCGATGGCGGCGGCTTCGACGGGCACGTCGCGCGTGATGAGCTCGCACCCCGTCTCCGTCACGATTGCGTTGTCCTCGATGCGGATGCCGATGTCCCAGTAACGCTCGGGCACGTCTTCGGCGGCGCGCACATACAGGCCCGGCTCGATCGTGAGCGTCATGCCCGGGCGCAGCGTGCGCCACGGCGGCGGCGCGTCGCCCGGGGTCGCGCTGTCGTGGGTGCCGCGCTCGCGGTAGTCGCCCGCGTCGTGCACGTCCATGCCGAGCCAGTGGCCCGTGCGGTGCATGTAGAAGCGCGCGTAGGCGCGCCGCTCGATCACCTCGTCCACGTTCGCGAACTGCTGGCGGTTCAGGATGCCGGTGTCGAGCAGGCCTTGCGCGAGCACGCGCACGGCGGCGTCGTGCGGCGCCTCGAAGTTCACGCCCGGACGCGTCGCGTCGACGGCCGCCTGCTGCGCCGCGAGCACGATGTCGTAGAGCTCGCGCTGCGCGGCGGTGAAGCGGCCGCTTGCCGGGAAGGTGCGCGTGATGTCGGAGGCATAGCCGTTCAGCTCGCACGCGGCGTCGATCAGGATCAGGTCGCCTTCGCGCGCCACCGCGTTGCCGGCCGGGTAGTGCAGCACGCACGCGTTCGCGCCCGCGGCGACGATCGAACCATAAGCCGGGCCTTGCGCACCGTGCTTGCGGAATGTGTAGAGCAGCTCGGCTTCGAGCTCGTATTCGTGGATGCCCGGGTGGCACGCGGCCATGGCGCGGCAGTGCGCGAGCGCCGAGATCTTCGCCGCGCGGCGCATCGTGTCGAGTTCGTGGGCGTCCTTGAAGAGACGCATGTCGTCGATGAGCGGCAGCAGGTCGTAGGTGGCGGCAGGCGCCGTCACGCCGCTGCGCCCTTGTGCGCGCACGGTGTCGATCCAGCCTCTCACCTGGTTGTCGAAGCGCTCCGATGCGGCGAGCGCATAGTGCAGCGCGGGCCGGTTGGCGATCAGCTGCGGCACGCGGGTGTCGAGTTCGTCCCAGGCGTGGGCGGCGTCCATGCCGAACGCTTCGCGCGCTCCCTCCGGACCGAAGCGAAAGCCTTCCCACGTCTCGCGCTCCGCGTTCTTCGCGCGGCAGAACAGGATCGAGGCGGGCTGGTTGTCGTTCGCGTTGGCGTCGAGCACGAGCAGCGCTTCCGGTTCCGTGAAGCCGGTCAGGTAGTAGAAGTAGCTGTCGTGCCGGTAGGGGTAGTCGGCGTCGCGGTTGCGCAGCGCTTCGGGTGCCGTGGGCACGAGCGCGATGCCGCCGCCTCGCTCGCGCATCGCGGCGAGCACGCGTTCACGGCGTGCGCGGTAGAGCGCGGCGCCGCCGTCGGGGCCATGCGGCGCGTCGGCGGTGGGATGGGGAGCGTGCGGGGCGGGCGTGAGGGTCGTGTCCATCGTGCGATTGTAGCGCCGTGTCCGGCTACCTCGCTCGACTCCCCGCTTACCGCGCCTCACAGGAATCGCGGCCCCTGTGGAAAGACCTCACATCGCCGGTTGGCCGCAGGGTTGCACCCATGCCGCGCTGTTTGCCTCGCATCCCGGCGCAACCCTCGCCGATGTTGCATCCAGCCCACATCTCATCCGATTCGTTATCTCGTAATCGTAGTCGGCGCCGGGTGCTGCGTCGGAACCGTGTCAATCCAACGTATACTGCCGCCGGATTACAGAAAAGGCAGGTGCGATGAAACTTATCGGTTCGCTCGGCAGCCCGTATGTCCGCAAGGCGCGGATCATGCTCGCCGAAAAGAAAATCGACTACAAGCTGGAGCTCGAGAACGTGTGGTCCGACGACACGGCGATCCACGACTTCAACCCGATCGGCAAGGTGCCGTGTCTCGTGATGGAAGACGGCGAGGCGGTGTTCGACTCGCGCGTGATCTGCGAATACGTGGATACGCTTTCGCCGGTGGGCAAGCTGATTCCGCCTTCGGGGCGCGAGCGGGTGGAAGTGCGTTGCTGGGAAGCGCTCGCCGACGGCATTCTCGACGCGCTCGTGGCGATCCGCCTCGAAGGCACGCTGCGCACGCCCGAGCAGCGCAGCGACGCGTGGATCGCGCGCCAGCGGCGCAAGGTCGACGAAGGCCTGAACGCGATGGCCAAGGGCCTCGCGGGCAACCCCTGGTGCGCGGGCAACCGCTACACGCTCGCCGATATCGCGGTGGGCTGCGCGCTCGGCTATCTCGACTTCCGCACGCCGGAGCTGAACTGGCGCGACCCGCATCCGAACCTTGCGCGCCACTTCGAGAAGCTCTCGCAGCGGCCGTCGTTCGTGGATACCTTCCCGCAGGGCTGATCCCCTGAAATGCCAAACGGCGGCCGAGGCCGCCGTTTGTCTTTGTTGCCCGGGGAGCGCGGCGCGATCAGACGATCTTTTCCGCCTCCGGCGCGAACGAGTCGCTGCGCGCGACCGGCCACCACTTCTCGTACAGCTGGTAGCGATAGCGGCCTTCCAGCAGATCGCCCGGCTTCAGGTACTTGAGCAGGTCGGACATCAGCTTCACTTCGTACGAGGAAATGCGCCGCACGATGTGATGCGCGCGCAGATCCTGCGGGCCCGCGAGACCCGCGGCCTGGAGGATTTCCTGCAGCGCATGCAGCGTGTTGTGATGGAAGTTGAACACGCGCTCGCCCTTGTCGGGCACGTTCAGCGCGCGCTGGCGCACCGGGTCCTGGGTCGCCACGCCCGTCGGGCAGCGGTCCGAATGGCACTTCTGCGCCTGGATGCAGCCCACGGCGAACATGAAGCCGCGCGCCGAATTCACCCAGTCCGCGCCGATCGCGAGTGTCTTCGCGATATCGAATGCGGTGATGATCTTGCCGCTCGCGCCGATCCTGATCTTCTCGCGCAGGCCGATGCCCACGAGCGTGTTGTGTACGAGCAGCAGGCCTTCCTGCAGCGGCGTGCCGATGTGGTCGGTGAATTCGAGCGGCGCCGCGCCCGTGCCGCCTTCGGCGCCGTCCACCACGATGAAGTCCGGCAGGATGCCGGTTTCGAGCATGGCCTTGGCGATGCCGAAGAATTCCCACGGATGCCCGATGCACAGCTTGAAGCCGGTGGGCTTGCCGCCCGAGAGCGTGCGCAGGCGATCGACGAATTCGAGCAGGCCGCGCGGCGTGGAGAACTCCGAATGGCGGGCCGGCGAAACGCAATCCTGGCCGATCGGAATGCCGCGCGTTTCGGCAATTTCGGGCGTGACCTTGGCGGCCAGCAGCATGCCGCCGTGGCCGGGCTTCGCGCCCTGCGAGAGCTTCACTTCGATCATCTTCACCTGCGGCTCGCTCGCGAGACGCTGGAACTTCTCGGCGCTGAAGGTGCCGTCGTCGTTGCGGCAGCCGAAGTAGCCCGAAGCGATTTCCCAGATGATGTCGCCGCCGTTCTCGCGGTGATACTTCGAAAGCGAGCCTTCGCCCGTGTCGTGTGCGAAGCCGCCTTTCTTCGCGCCCAGGTTGAGCGCGCGGATCGCGTTCGCGGAAAGCGCACCGAAGCTCATGGCCGAGACGTTGAAGATCGACATCGAGTAGGGCTGCGCGCGGTTCGCGCCCACCAGCACGCGGAAGTCGCAGCCGCCGATCTTCGTGGGCGCGAGCGAGTGGCTGATCCATTCGTGGCCCACGGCTTTCACGTCGAGTTCGGTGCCGTACGGGCGGCTGTCGACGGCGTTCTTCGCGCGCTGGTACACGAGGCTGCGCTGCGCGAGCGAGAACGGTTTTTCGTCGGTGTCGTCCTCGACGAAGTACTGGCGGATCTCGGGCCGCACGAACTCGAAGAAGAACCGCAGATGACCCCAGATCGGATAGTTGCGCAGGATGGCGTGGCGCTCCTGCGTCATGTCGTAGAGACCGAGCAGGACAAAGAGCGCCGGCACGATGGCGCACAGCCACGAAAGATGATGCAGCGCCGCGGCGGCGACGCAGGCCACCGTCAGCAGGACGGCAATCCACATCGCCAGATAACGTCGGGAAAACATGGGGGGACTCCTGTGTCGACCGGCGTTCGCGCCTGGGCGCTGGCTCCGGTCCCGTGCAACATGGTTGCGATTCTTGATCGTACGCGCGCGTTTTACCCGTCTGGGCGGGCTCGACGCGCTGCCATCCGCGCCGTCCGGTGGCGCGGATGGCGCAAATGATGCCGCAAGTTTGTGAAACTGGCTGGGAATCCGGCAGAAGAAGTGCGTTGCGCGTCGGAGCGCAAGAAGGCTGCGTGGGGCCGGAGTCAGCGCGCAATGGCTGACGCCCGGTGACCCAGGAGGAGAGGAGGCTTACGCCTCGCTTGCCGGGCTGTCGAGCAGCGCGGGCTTTTTGCCGGCTGCGCCTTGCGCCGGCTTCGCGCGCTTCGTTCGCTTTGCGCGCACGGGCGCAGGCGGCGGCACGGCCGGAACGTGCTGTTCGAGCGTCTGCACGGCTTCGATGATCCCGCCGCCGAGGCACACGTCGCCGTCGTAGAGCACCGCCGACTGGCCGGGCGTCACGGCCCACTGCGCGTCGGGGAAGTGCAGGGCGAACTGTCCGTCGCCGAACGCGCCGGCCTCGCGGAAAACGCAGCGGGCATCGGCTTGCCGGTAGCGCGTTTTCGCGCCGCACGCGTGGCCCTCTGCCGGCGGTTCGCCCGCCACCCAGCTCACGTTGCCCGCGCGCAGATCGTGCGCGAGCAGCCACGGATGATCGTGGCCCTGCACGACGTAAAGCGTGTTCGAGGTCATGTCCTTGCCCGCGACGAACCACGGCTCGCCGCTGCCGTCCTTGCTGCCGCCGAGGCCGATGCCCTTGCGCTGGCCGAAGGTGTAGAACGCGAGGCCGATATGCTCGCCCACCACCTTGCCGTCGGGCGTCATCATCGGGCCGGGCTTCGTCGGCAGGTAGCGGTTCAGGAAGTCGCGGAACGGCCGTTCGCCGATGAAGCAGATGCCCGTCGAATCCTTCTTCTTCGCGTTCGGCAGTCCGATCTTTTCGGCGATCTCGCGCACCTTGGTCTTGGGGATCTCGCCGAGCGGGAACATCGTCTTCGAAAGCTGCGCCTGGTTCAGGCGGTGCAGGAAGTACGACTGATCTTTCGTGTGGTCGAGGGCTTTCAGCAGTTCGAAACGACCGTCGCGGTCGGGGTTCTGGCGCACGCGCGCATAGTGGCCCGTGGCGATGGTTTCCGCGCCCAGCGACATCGCGTGATCGAGGAACGCCTTGAATTTGATTTCGGCGTTGCACAGCACGTCGGGGTTCGGCGTGCGGCCGGCCGAATATTCGCGCAGGAATTCCGCGAACACGCGGTCCTTGTACTCGGCGGCGAAATTCACGGCCTCGACATCGATGCCAATCAGGTCCGCTACCGACACCACGTCGATCCAGTCCTCGCGCGTCGAGCAGTATTCGCTGTCGTCGTCGTCTTCCCAGTTCTTCATGAAGAGACCGACCACGTCGAATCCCTGCTCCTTGAGCAGCCATGCGGTGACCGACGAATCGACGCCGCCCGACATGCCTACCACGACCTTACGTTTGCTCATTGCTCTGCTGCCTTCAACCTTGAGGACTCGCCTTGGGTTCTGCGCGTTGTTTCGTGCGTTGTTCCGCCTGTTGTTCCGCTTTCGGTTCCGCTTTGGGCCCAACCGCATGCACATGCACGAACTCGACCGGCACCCGCACTCCCGCGAGGTAATCGTCGATGCACTTCATCACGAGCGGCGTGCGGTGCCGCTCCGGCGCGGCGCGCAGTTGGTCCGCGCTCATCCAGACCGTGCGGACGATATCGGGGTCGAGCGCGCGGTCTTGCGGCGCAGCGGCAACGCTGCCGCAATACGTGAAGCGCAGATAGGTCGCGCCGCTTTCGCCCGGCTTGCCGAAGTGCGTCATGTACACGCCCACCAGCGCTTCGGGCGTGAACGCGTAGGCGCTCTCTTCGAGCGTTTCGCGCACCACCGCCTCGGTCAGCGTTTCGCCGGCCTCGAGATGGCCGGCGGGCTGGTTCAGGCGCAGGCCGGCCGGCGTGTGCTCTTCGACGAGCAGAAATTGCCCGTCGCGCTCGATGATCGCCGCCACGGTGACGTGCGGGGCCCAAGTGTCCTCGTTCATGGTCCGCCATTTTACCGGGACACGCCCCGCGCTGCTGGCGGCGGGCGTGGCCGGGGCGCGGGGGCGCCGCGCGTGGCCCACTGGCATGGGCGGCCCTACCGGACGGTCGGTCGGCTCCGGCGCACCCCGCCGAGCATGCCGCAGCGCGCAACCCCGGCTTTTCGCGGGGTCGATCCGCCCCCGGCTTTCGGTTAAAGTGGTGCGTCCTTATGCCGTTGCACTAGAAAAGAATACTTGCCGGCGTACCTTGCCGGCCCCCCGAATCTTTAAAGCGCTGGAAGGTCGAGGAGGATTCAACGATGCATATCGGAGTACCCGCAGAAACGCGGGCGAACGAAAGCCGCGTGGCCGCGACGCCGGAGACAGTCAAGAAATACGTCGCGCAGGGCCACACCGTGACGCTCCAGAGCGGTGCGGGCACGGGGGCGAGCTTTCCCGACGAGGCGTACCGCGCCGTCGGCGCCCAGATCGCCGATGCGGCCGCCGCCTTCGGCGCCGACCTCGTGCTCAAGGTCCAGTCCCCAACGCTCAGCGAACTGCCGTTCATGAAACGCGGCGCCGTGCTCGTGGGCATGCTCGATCCCTTTAATGCGGAGAATGCGGCGAGGCTCGCGGAAGCGGGCGTGACCGCGTTCGCGCTCGAAGCCGCGCCGCGCACCACGCGCGCGCAGAGCCTCGACGTGCTCTCTTCGCAGGCCAACATCGCCGGCTACAAGGCGGTGCTGGTGGCGGCGAACCTCTATCCGCGCTTCATGCCCATGCTGATGACGGCCGCGGGCACCGTGAAGGCGGCGCGCGTGCTGATCCTGGGCGCGGGCGTGGCGGGGCTGCAGGCCATTGCCACGGCGAAGCGCCTGGGCGCGGTGATCGAGGCTTCGGACGTGCGCCCCGCGGTGAAAGAGCAGATCGAGTCGCTGGGCGCGAAATTCATCGACGTGCCCTACGAGACCGACGAGGAGCGCGAAGCCGCGCAGGGCGTGGGCGGCTATGCGCGGCCCATGCCGCCGTCGTGGCTCGCTCGCCAGTCGGCTTTGGTGCACGAGCGCGCGAAGCAGGCCGATATCGTCATCTCCACCGCGCTGATTCCGGGCCGCGACGCGCCCACGTTGCTGCCCTCGGAAACGGTGCAGGCGATGAAGCCCGGTTCGGTCGTGATCGACCTCGCGGCGGGACGCGGCCCGGTGGCCGATCCGGCCACGGGACGGCGCGGCGGCAACTGCCCGCTGACCGTCGCGGACGAGGTGGTGACGCACCACGGCGTGCGGATCTGCGGCTACACGAACCTCGCTTCGATGGTCGCCGCCGACGCGTCGTCGCTCTACGCGCGCAACCTGCTGGACTTCCTGAAGCTGATTCTCACGAAGGAAGGCACGCTCAACATCGACCTCGCGGACGACATCGTCGCGGCCACGCTGCTGGCCCGCGACGGGGCCGTCACGAAGAAGGCATGACGAGGAGGAGAACGAAGACATGGAAGTCATCAACCACACCGTCATCAACCTGATCATCTTCGTGCTGGCCGTGTACGTGGGCTATCACGTGGTCTGGAACGTCACGCCCGCGCTGCACACGCCGCTCATGGCCGTGACCAATGCGATCTCGGCGATCGTGATCGTCGGCGCCATGCTTGCCACGGGCCTGACCGTCGGTTACGCGGGCAAGTTCTTCGGCACGCTGGCCGTGCTGCTCGCGGCCGTCAACGTGTTCGGGGGCTTTCTCGTCACGAGGCGCATGCTCGAGATGTTCCGCAAGAAGGAGCCGAAGAAGCTCGAACAGAAGGAGGGCGCACGATGAGCATGAACGTCGTTACGCTGCTCTACCTGGTGGCTTCGGTCTGCTTCATCCAGGCGCTCAAGGGGCTCTCGAACCCGAAGAGCGCGCGCGCCGGCAACGTGTTCGGCATGACCGGCATGGCCATCGCGATCCTCACCACGCTCGCGCTGATCGTGAAGGAGTCCGCGCAGTTCGGCTCGAACCTCGGGCTCGGCCTCGGGCTGCTGTTCGGGGCGCTGGTGATCGGCGGGGGGCTCGGCGCTTACGTGGCCGGGCGCGTCGAGATGACGAAGATGCCCGAACTGGTGGCCGCCATGCACTCGCTGATCGGTCTCGCGGCGGTGTGCATCGCCTACGCGGTGGTGTCGGAACCCGCCGCGTTCGGGCTCGTGGCCGAGGACGCGCCGTATCCGGGCTTCCTGCCGTACGGCAATCGCATCGAGCTCTTCATCGGCACGTTCGTGGGGGCGATTACCTTCAGCGGTTCGGTGATCGCGTTCGGCAAGCTCTCGGGCAAGTACAAGTTCCGTCTGTTCCAGGGCGCGCCGGTGATCTATGCGGGCCAGCACCTCATCAACCTGATGCTGGCGCTCGGCATGATCGGCTTCGGGATTCTGTTCTTCCTCACGCAGTCGTGGCTGCCGTTCATCGTCATGACGCTGATCGCGTTCGCGCTGGGCGTGCTCATCATCATTCCGATCGGCGGGGCGGACATGCCCGTCGTGGTGTCGATGCTGAACTCTTATTCGGGGTGGGCGGCGGCCGGCATCGGCTTCTCGCTGAACAACGCGATGCTCATCATTGCCGGCTCGCTGGTGGGCTCTTCGGGTGCGATTCTCTCGTACATCATGTGCCACGCGATGAATCGCTCGTTCTTCAACGTGCTGCTGGGCGGCTTCGGCGGCGAGGCGGGCGAAGCGACGGCGGGCGGCGCGAAGGAACAGCGTCCGGTGAAGTCGGGTTCGGCCGACGATGCGGCGTTCATGCTCGGCAATGCGGAGAGTGTCGTGATCGTGCCGGGCTACGGTCTCGCGGTGGCGCGCGCGCAGCATGCGCTGAAGGAGCTCACCGACAAGCTCGTGGAGAAGGGCGTGGACGTACGCTACGCAATTCACCCGGTGGCGGGCCGTATGCCGGGGCACATGAACGTGCTGCTCGCGGAAGCCGAGGTGCCCTACGACATGGTGTTCGAGATGGAGGACATCAACAACGAGTTCGGTCAGACCGACGTGGTGCTGGTGCTGGGCGCGAACGACGTCGTGAATCCGGCCGCGAAGAACGATCCGAAGTCGCCGATTGCGGGCATGCCGATCATCGAGGCGTACAAGGCGCGCACGGTGATCGTGAACAAGCGGTCGATGGCGGCGGGGTATGCCGGGCTCGACAACGAGCTGTTCTACATGGACAAGACCATGATGGTGTTCGGCGACGCCAAGAAGGTGATCGAGGATATGGTGAAGTCGGTGGAGTAACGACCGATCCAGTCCGCCGCAACCGGTAGAAGAGAAAGAAGGAAAAAGCGCGCAGCGATGCGCGCTTTTTCGTTTGATGCTCAGACCGCTTCCACGACCACGCAGCTAGCGCGAAGGCGCTTTCACGCGCCGCATGTAGTCGGCGAGCCGGCGCCCGCTGACATCGGGAAAAGGCTCCAGCACCTCGACCTCGCCCATGCGCGCGATGTCGAAATTGCGGAAGTCCTCGCGCAGTTCGCACCATGCGCCCACGGTCCAGCGCGCGCCCCAGTACACGAGCCCGAGCGGCCACACGCGCCGTTGCGTATGCGCGCCGAGCCGGTCGCAATAAGCGAAGCGCACGACGAGCCGCGTATCGACGGCACGGTGCAGCGCGTCCACTTTCTCGGAGAACGCCCGGTCGACGTGAAACGACGGCACGAACACGGCAAGGCGTTCGAGTACCACACGCTTGTCCGCCGGCATGGCGGCCGCGATCTTGGCGAGCGCGCTGCGCGCGCCGCCTGCCAGCGCGGCGCCGCCCCACGATTCGGCCATGCGCGCGCCGACCGCGAGGGCCGTGAGTTCGTCGGCGGTGAAGGCGAGCGGCGGCAGGCTCGCGCTGCGCGCAAGACGATAGCCGATGCCCGCCTCGCCCTCGATCGGCACGCCCGAGAGCTGCAGGTCCCGCACGTCGCGATAGACGGTGCGCGGCGAGACTTCGAGCCATTCGGCAAGCTGCTGCGCCGTGGTGAGACGGCGGCCGCGCAACAACTCGGCAATGCGAAAGAGACGGTCTGCGCGACGGGACATGGGCGCTTGCGTGGAGTCGACGAAGGGGCGGCCGGGGGCCTGAGCGCGGCCGCTGCCGCGATGATAGCGCCGCTTGCGCGAACGCAGGCGCGCGAGGGGCGGCCGTTCTCGAACACGACGCCCCCGCGCGTTTCAGACTGGCTTCAGTCCGGCATCACACCAGCTTGGGCGCATGCAGCCCGACGCGATTGCCCTCGGTATCGATGAAGAAGCCGATATAGCCGTAGTTGTTCGGCAGCTCCACCGCAGGCCCCTGCTTCTTGCCGCCGGCCTTCACGACGCGATCGAGTACGGCCGTCACCGAAGGCTGCGCGTTCAGGTACACGAGCACGCCTTTCGGATCGGGCTTCGAGTCCTGCGGATTGAAGACGATGCAGCCGCCGGTATCGGCCTCGGTATGCGCGAAGAGGGCCATGGGCACGCCGCCGACCACGTCACGCTGCAGCGACGTGTCGAGCGCCGCTTCATAGAAGCTGGCGGCGCGCTCCAGATCGTGCGCGGGGATTTCGAACCACGAGATGACACGGGACACTTCGGACGACATGATGCGCTCCTCGAATGCGGACTGCTGACGGTGGAAACGGCTGGATCGCCAGATGGCGTAGGAGGAGTGTGCCGGCCCCCTGCTGACAACGTACTGTCAGCAGGGGGCGCAGGCGAACTTGTCAGCAGCTAGTGGAGCTTGTTCCGGAGTGCGAAGGCTATTGGTTGCCCGCTCGTTGCGAGCGGGCGCAGGGATAGGCTCGGTGTGCTCAGGCGTTTTCGTTCGCCTGCGTGCCGCCGCCGTTCGCGGGACGCTGGCGCACGCTGCCCGCGATCAGGTCGAAGCGGAATAGCCGGCATTCGAGCGCGCCGTTGTAGAGCGGCGTCTTCGCCGATTCGCGCAGGCGCAACTGCCCCGGCAGCTTGCGGTCCGAAGTCAGCACGAACGCGCGCCAGCCCGTGAAGCGCTGCTTGAGCGCGTCGCCCAGCGCCTGGAAGAACTCGCTGTCCGGTGCATCGTCCTGCGTCTGCGCGCGGCGAAAGCCTTCGTCGCCGCCGTTGTCTTCGCCGCGCAACTCGCGGGCCGTCGGGCGCGCCTCGCCGCGTGCGTTGCGGCCGCGCACCTCGATGCGCTCGCCGTACGGCGGGTTGGCCACGAGGATGCCGGGCGCGTCGGCGGGCGGCGTCATGTTGCGTGCGTCGAGCTGCTTGAGCGGCACGTTGCCGAGCCCGGCGCGCGCGAAGTTGGCGCGCGCCTTTTCGAGCATCACGTCGGAAATGTCGCTGCCGAAAATCAGCAGATCGTGGTGCGGGCGGCTTTGCGCTGCGTTGCGGGCCGTGTTGGCCTCGCTCTTCAGATGGCGCCACGCCGCCGAATCGAATTGCTTCAGGCGCTCGAAGCCGAAGCTGCGGTCGAGCCCCGGCGCGATGTCGAGCGCCACCTGGGCCGCTTCGGCGAGGAACGTGCCGCTGCCGCACATCGGGTCGTAGAGCGGCGTGCCGGGCGTCCAGCCTGTGAGGCGCAGGATGCCGGCCGCCAGGTTCTCGCGCAGCGGCGCCGCGCCCTTGTCGAGGCGCCAGCCGCGCTTGAAGAGCGGCTCGCCCGAGGTGTCGAGATAGAGCGTGCAGTCGCCCGCCGTGAGGAAGGCGAAGACGCGCACGTCGGGATACGCGGTGTCGATGCTCGGGCGCGCGCCGGCCTTCGAGCGCATGCGGTCGCAGATGGCGTCCTTCACGCGCAGCGTCGCGAATTCGAGGCTGCGCAGCGGCGACTTGATCGCCGTGATGTCGACGCGCAGCGTTTCGTTGGGCGTGAACCACTGCTCCCAGCGCTGTCCGGCGGCGAGCGTGTAGACGTCCTGCTCGCTGCGGTACGGGCCCTGGGCGATTTTCAGCAGCACGCGGCTCGCGATGCGCGAGTGCAGGTTCGCGGCCATGCCGCCGGCCCAGTTGCCGCGCAGATGCACGCCGCCGGGCACTTCGGCGCCGACCGCGAGTGCGCCGGGCGGCAGGCGCCCCGAGGCGATTTCGGCCAGTTCGGCGGCGAGCGCGGCTTCGAGGCCGCGCGGGCAGGGGGCAAAAAATTCGAAAGACATGAGGGGGGAAGGGACGCTGCGGGGAAGGCGCTATTGTACGCGGGTTGCGGCGGCGCCCCGAGTGGAGCGCCGCGTGCATGGCGCCAGGTGTGTCCGTGCCATGCCTGCCGGCGCTTTGCCGATGTCAGTCGATGTCAGCCGATGTCAGTGCGCGCCTGCCTCGTCGGCATTGCTGGCTTTGCGCCGCGGCCACACGAGATCCACCGGATGCCGCGAAATGCGCCGCCAGATCGCGCGCATGAGCGGCCGCACGTCCTTGCGCCCCAGGTCGCGCGAACGCAGCGCCATCTGCAAGGCGAGCGCGAAGCTCACCGTCACGTTGAGGACCGCCATGCTCGCCACGCCCGCGACTGCCCACCAGAGCTCGCCGGACCCGAGTGTGGAGGTGCCGAGCACCCCCATCGCCACGCCGATCGATCCTGACGACAAGGTGACGTGGCGCACCTCGAAGTGGAACGCGATGGCCGAGACCACCGCCGGCACGACCCCGAGCATCAGCCCGAGCGCGACATTGCCCCATACGCCTGCCGCGTTGCTGCGGCAAAAGTGGGCAAAGCGCGCGGCGCCCGCGGCCCCGAGCGTCATGCGCAGGCGCCGGTTCCAGGCGAGGGCGTCTTCCACGCGATGCAGCACGAACCAGTTGTCGGCCCAGCCGGCAAAGAGGCTCGACGCCCACAGCAGCACGCCCGTGAGCGCCGCGTAGAGCGGCGTCGGCCCGGCGAGCGAGAACGACTGGAGCGTGGCGTGCGCCTTGGCGGGCGAGATCAGGTTGACGTGAAAGAGCCAGCCGCAGACCAGCTGGATCGCAAGGCAGGCGGGAAACACGAGCAGCACGTTGCCGAGCACGGCCGCCGCCTGGGTGCGGATGAGCGCCACCACCGACGAGACGAAGCGTGCCTGCCCGGCCGGCTCGTCGGCGCCGTCGAGCTCGCGGGCGAGCGTGGGCGCCGTCATCGCGGGCTGCTTGGTGGCGAGCGAGAAGTGGCAGAAGTGCATGACGAGGAAGCTCACCGCATAGTTCAGCCCCGCGAACACGCCTTCGATCATCGACGGCAGATGCGCCCCCGTCACGCCGAACTTCACGTACACGGTGACCGCCGTCACGAGGCCGCCGCCGGCGGCCATGCGCAGCATGGTCAGGTATTCGGCGCGGTCGCGGGCGATGTAGTGCTCGCCGGTATCGGCGGATAGCTCGACCACCTTGCGCGAGAGCAGCGCGAAGTTGCTGCGTACGAGGTGCAGCACGCTCTGACTCGCCTGGTTCGCCTTCACGAGATCCGCGACGAGGCGCGCCTGCATGCTCAGGTCGCTGGCGGCCATCCAGGCGTCGAGCAGTTGCTCCGCGCGCTGGATACGCATGCGCATGCGTTCCACCTGGAACACCGTATCGACGCGCACGCCGTTGCGGTAGAGGTGGGCGAAGACGTCGTCGGTGGCTTCGCGGCAGCCGTCCAGCAAGACGCGCAGCCACGTCACCTCCTGCAACAGACGATCGGGCTCGCCCGAGTCGCGGGCATTTTCCACGGCCAGCATCGCCCGCGTGAGGCGGAAGAACGGCAGGCGCTCGACGGCCACGCGGGCGTCGTCGCCGGACAGGCGGCTGCGCACCGTCGGCGAAAGGCCCGTCGAGCTGATCTGGCAGGTGAGGTTGTGCAGCGCCGTCAGCAGATCCACGGAAAGGTCGCTGCGCCCGGGCATGGCGGCCGCGGGCGCGTCGGATTCCGCTGCGCTGGCCGTAGTGGCGGGAGCTGTCCCGGCGACGGTTGTTTCCTGTTCCGCTCCGACGATCAGGTCCTTCAGGCGGCTCAGCAAGTCCGGCGGCAGCGTAGCGATCCATTCGGGGTCGTGGGCGGCCGGAAACATCAGCGTGAAGAGCGCGGCGAGGTCGCGGCGGTTCGGCGCGGGCGGAATCAGCTGCGCCTGGATGCGCTCCGAGAGCGCGCCGAGGAGACCCGAATGCACGGGCATGCCCGCATCGCAGAGGAGCGAGATGCTGTCGGACTCGCGCACCAGCTTGCGCACCATCGCGCCCACATTGGCTTTCCAGGCCGGATTGCGGTCGAGCACGTGCAGCAGATAGCGCACGCGCGCGTGCTCCGGCGGCCCGCGGCGCGGCGCGTCGGCCGGCCCGGCGGAGAGCGGGGAGGGCGACGCGGCGTCCAGCTTGCCGCCGCGGTGGATCCAGTGCGCGAGTTCGATCAGCCAGTCGCTGCGCTCGGCGTAGGGCGCATCGGCATTGGCGACGGCCAGCAGCGCGTCGAGCTGGTGGCCGGCGCTGCGCGAGGCGCGCCATTTTTTCCAGAGGGTCTTGACGGTACGGAACATAAGGGAAAGCGGAAGTGTCGGCCCAGCATAACGGCTGCGGGCCGGCACGGGGGAATCAGCCAGCGCCGGAGTCTGCCGGCGCCGCCGCCGGGCAGGCGATGGGGGGCATCGGCCTTGGCCGGCTGGTGGTCTTGCTGCCCGGCGTCATGACGGGCTGCGGCGCGGCGGCGAGCGCGCGCACCCCGCTCGCGATCGCCGCCGAGAGCGCGGCGACCGCGCGCCGGTGTCCTTCGACGAGCGCGTCGTAGCCGGTGCCGACCTTCTCGTCGAGCACGCTGCGGCAGGTCATGACCTGCTGCGAGGCGAGCGAGCGCACGCTCCAGACCGCATCGATGAGCGCATGCGAATCGGGCCACGACTCGAAGCGCTGAACGCGCACGCTCACGCGGTACACCGGCACGCCTTCGGGCCGCGGCGAACCATATACGTCGATGGTGCCCAGCTGCTGCGTGAGGTCGCCCGAGAGCGCGCGGCGGATCTCGTCGCCGGGCAGCGACGCCCAGCGCCGCTGCTCGAGCACGTCGACGCGGCTTGCGTCCGTCTGTACGACGAACTGCGCCTTGGCGACCTGCGGCGGCACGTCGATCGGCGCGAGCTCGATCAGGAGGGCCGGGTTCGCGCTCGCCACGGGCGGCGCGGTGCGCGCCGCGTCGTCGGTCGGGCTCAGCGTGTAGAAGTGGCTGGGCGGCGACGCGCAGCCGGCCAGCACGGCCGCGGCTGCCGCAGCGGCTGCGGCCAGAGCGGTGGTCCGCGTGAAGAGCCGGTTGAACGTCATGGGTTGTCTCCTGATTTGCCGCGCAACAGCGACTCGGGGTGGCGTTCCAGATAATCGGACAGCGAGTTGAGCGACTGCAGCGTGCGCGTGAGCTGCTGCATCGCTTCGTGCACGTCCGACTGCAGCGGCGAATCCTGCTGCAGCGTGGACTGCGCTGCGGCAAAGGTCTTCTGCGCTTCGTCGAGCGTGCCGCGCAGTTGCGGGAGCAACTGGCCGTTCACCTGGGTGAAGAGCTGGTTCGCGTTCTTGAGCGAGTCGTTCAGATTCGTGCCGATCTGGTCGAACGGAATCTTGTCGAGCTTCTTCGCGATGTCGGCCACCTGCAGTTGCAGCTCCTCGAGCGAGTTCGGGATGGTGGGCAGCTGGATCGGATCGTGGTCGAGATCCACCTTGGCCGACGGCGCCTTCGGGAAGATGTCGAGCGCGACGTAAAGCTGGCCCGTGAGCAGGTTGCCCGTGCGCAGCTGGCCGCGCAGCCCGCGGTCCACGAGACGCTGCAGCAGCTCGCGGCTTTGCGGCGTGTACGGCGCCGGCGCTTCGCCGTTGTGCACGCGGCGCGACAGGCGCAGCGGGTACAGGTCCACGGTGACCGGCATCGCGAAGTTATGCTCCTTCGGGTCGTACTCGATGCCGATGTCGGTGACCTGGCCGAGCACGATGCCGCGGAAGTCCACGGGCGCGCCCACCGAAAGGCCGCGCAGCGACTGGTTGAAGTACATGACCACGCGCACCGGCGCGCCGTCCGGCTCGCGCATGGCGTCCGTCTCGTTGTCGGCGAGGTTGAAGGTCGCATTGTCGGGCGCCTGCGGGCCGAGAGCCTTGCCGGGGGGCGCCTGGAACGCGAGGCCGCCTACCACGATGGTCGCGAGCGACTGGGTATCGACCTTGATGCCGCTCGAATCGAGCTGCACGTTCACGCCGCTCGCGTGCCACCAGCGCGTGTTGGTGCCCACGTACTGGTCGTACGGCGCGCTCACGAACACCTGTACGGTCACGCCGGTGCCGTCCTTGTCGAGCGAGTAGCCCGTTACCTGCCCGACCTGGATGCGCCGGTAGAAGATCGGCGTGCCGATGTCGAGCGAGCCGAGCGTGTCGCTGTGCAGCGTATAGCGGTGGCCCTTCTCGTCGATCGTCACGGCGGGCGGCGCTTCGAGCCCGGTGAAGTCGGTGGCCGTGTCCTTCGAGCGGCCGGCGTCGGCGCCGATATAGGAACCCGAGAGCAGCGTGGAGAGGCCCGAAACGCCGCTTGCGCCCACGCGCGGACGCACCACCCAGAAGCGGCTGTCCTTCACGGCGAACGCTTCGGCGTCCTTGGTCAGCTCGACGGTGACGAGCACGTGCGAGAGGTTGGGCGAGAGCTTGATCGCGCGCACCGAACCGATATCGACGTCCTTGTACTTCACCTTGGTCTTGCCCGGCTCGAGGCCTTCGGCGCTCGCGAAGCTGATGGTGATCGTGGGGCCGCGATCGACCACGGACTTCACCACCAGCGCGATGCCGATCAGCGCCGCGACGAGCGGCACGATCCAGACGAGCGAAGGCAGCCAGCGCTTCGGCCTGACGATCTCAGGCTCCGGCAGCTCGGGCGGGAGCGGGCCGCCCGCGGAAGGCGGGGTCGGTCCTTTCGGGTTATTCATGGGCGCGATCCTGATTGTGTTGCGTGGGGTTCTGTGTGTCGTCGTCCACGGGGTCCCAGATGAGGCGCGGGTCGAACTGCATCGACGCCATCATGGTAAGGATCACGACGCAGCCGAACGCGATGGCGCCCGGGCGCGCGGTGATCACTGCAAGCGACTGGAAGCGTACCAGCGCCACTGTCAGCGTCACGACGAAGATGTCCAGCATCGACCAGCGGCCGATGAATTCGACGATCCGGTAGAGCTTCGTGCGCTCGACGGGGCGCCACGTCGAGCGCCGGCCCGCCGTGAAGGCGAGCAGCGCGAGGACGAAGAGCTTGAGCATCGGCACGAGAATGCTGGCGATGAAGACGATGACCGCGAGCGGCCACGAACCCGAGGTCCAGAAGTACACGATACCGCTCATGATCGTGTCGTCTTCGTCGCCGACGAGCGACGCTGTGTGCATGACGGGCAGCAGGTTGGCCGGGATGTAGAGCAGCGCCGCGGCGATCAGCAGCGCCCACGTGCGCGTGATGCTGTCGGGATGGCGCTCGTGCAGCGTCGCGTGGCAGCGGTCGCAGCGCGGGTGCGGGTTGCCGCGTTCGCGCGGCTGCACGTGCCCGCAGGCATGACACGAGACGAGGCCGGCTTCGGTGGCGGTCAGATATTTCATGGCGGCGCCTTCAGTGCGGGGACGAACCCGAGGGCTTCGGGTTGCCGCCCGGGGGCTTCGGCGCGGCCGGGTCGTAGATGTCCGGCGTGCCGGGGAGGCCGGGCAGGCCGGTCGCGTCGGCGCTGCCGGACGCGGCTGCGTCGTCGGAAGCCGGGATGCCCGCGTGCCGCCTCGCTTCGCGATCGCGCAGCGCGTCGGCGATGTCCCAGAGCGTGCGGGAATCGAACGTCAGCACCACGGTGAACATGAGCGTGAGCGCGCCGAACGCGAAGAGCGCCGTTTCGGGAATCACGCGCGCGAGGCTCACCATCTTCACGATCGTGATCAGCACGCCGAGCATGAACACTTCGAGCATGCCCCAGGGCCGCACGAACTCGATGGCGCGCAGCACCTGGTTGAAGCCCGGCGGAATCACGCCGCGCCGGATGGGCAGCAGGACATAAAGCAGGGCGACGAGCTCGGTGAGCGGAAAGAGGATCGTCGCGCAGAACACCATGACGGCGACGATCTCCATGTTTTCGCCCCACAGGATCACGAGCGCGCCGAAGAGGCTCGACTCCGAGGTGATGCCGTTGGCATCGAGCTCGATGATCGGAAACGACTGGGCGATGATGAAGGTGATGAGGGCGGCGACGGTCATCGCGCAGATCCGGTCGATCTGCGCCGACCCGCTGCTGTAGAGGGTCGCGCCGCAGCGCGAGCAGCGGGCGGTTTGCCGGCCGAGCAGCTGGGGCTTGCGGTAGAGCGCGTCGCATTCGTGACACGCGATCAGTTTGTCCTGGGCCATGCGGGCAGATGACGCAAAACGACGTGAACGGGAACGGGCAACGCCGCCGCCTGCGACCTGGGTTCGCAGCGGCCGTGCGCCATGTTACCAAAGGCCGGCCTGGAGGCGACGAATGGCGGCGGCCGGGGCCTCGCGGCCGCACGACGGGCCCGGAGTGTGCCACGTTTGCCCAATTGGCGTATGGTAGGGCGCCAGAACCGGCGCGCGCGGGGCGCGGCGGCGCGTTTTGCGTACCTCTTGCCGCCATGGAGGCGTCTTTGAAAACCTTGTTTCGCATGACCGTCACGACTGCTGCAGCCGCATCCGCCGTTCTCGCGGGATGGTGGGCGGCCCCGGCCTTCGCCGCGGACACCTATCAGCTCGATCCCAACCACACCTATCCGAGCTTCGAAGCCGACCACATGGACGGACTCTCGATCTGGCGCGGCAAATTCACGAAGACCACGGGCACGGTTACGCTCGACCGCGCCGCGAAGACGGGCACCGTCGACGTCACGATCGACCCGGCTTCGGTGCAGACCGGCAACGCGGAACTGGACAAGCACGTGGCCGGCCCCGAGTTCCTCGACGCCGCAAAGTACCCCACGGCCACTTACAAGGGCACGCAGATCGTGTTCGACGGCGACACGCCGAAAGAAGTGATCGGCACGTTCACGCTGCACGGCGTGACGCGGCCGCTCAATCTGGAGATCGAATCGTTCAAGTGCATGCAGCACCCCATGCTCAAGCGCGAGGTGTGCGGCGTGGAGGCCGAAGCCGAATTCAACCGCGACGACTACGGCATCGACATGGGCAAGAAGTACGGCTTCAAGATGCAGACGAAGCTGCACATCCAGGCCGAAGGCATCAAGCAGTAGAGTCGCCAGGCAGCAACGGGCGCCGCGCTCGCCTGGCGCGAGTGCGAAAAAAAGCCGGTTCGCGAGAACCGGCTTTTGCGTGCTGCTTTCCTGAAGCGTTCCTGAGCAGGCGAGGGCGGCTTAAACCTGCGCCCCGGCGTTCGGATCGTTCGGATCGTACTTTTCCTTCTTTTCCTTGATGAGATCCTCGCGCTTCACGCCGAGCCACATGGCGAGCGCCGCCGCGACGAACACCGACGAGTAGATACCGAACAGGATACCCACCGTCAGCGCGAGTGCGAAGTAGTGCAGCGTCGGGCCGCCGAGGAAGAACATCGAGAGCACCATCATTTCCGTAGAGCCGTGGGTAATGATGGTTCGCGACATCGTGCTGGTGATGGCGTGGTTGATCACTTCCACCACGGTCATCTTGCGCTCGCGCCGGAAGGTCTCGCGGATCCGGTCGAAGACCACGACCGATTCGTTCACCGAATAGCCGAGCACCGCGAGCACCGCCGCCAGCACCGAGAGCGAGAACTCCCACTGGAAGAACGCGAAGAAGCCGAGAATGATCACCACGTCGTGCAGGTTCGCGATCACGCCGGCCACGGCGTATTTCCACTCGAAGCGGAACGACAGGTAAATGACGATGCCCACCACCACGCACGCGAGCGCGAGCAGGCCGTCGGTGGCGAGCTCCTTGCCCACCTGCGGACCGACGAACTCCACGCGCTGCAACTGCACCTGCGGGTTGCCTTCCTTGAGCGTGGCCATGACCTGATCGCTCTGCTGGGAGGAGCTCAGGCCCTGCTTGATCGGCAGGCGGATCAGCACGTCGCGCGAGGTGCCGAAGTTCTGCACCTGGGCGTCGCCGTAACCGATCTTGCCGAGCGAGTCGCGCACCGGCTGGAGATCGAGCGCCTGCGGATACTGCACTTCGATCACCGTGCCGCCCGTGAACTCGATCGACAGGTGCAGGCCGCGGTGCACGAGGAAGAACACCGCCGCGATAAAGGTGATGAACGAGATCGCGTTGAAGATCAACGCGCGCTGCATGAACGGAATGTCCTTGCGGATGCGGAAAAATTCCATGATCTTGACTCCGTATCAGCGGGACGAACCCGTGTTGTCCGGGCTGCCCGGACCGTTTCTGCGGCGCACGACAGGCTTCGCGCGCGCCGAACCCTTGGCGGCGGCCTTCGCTTTTTCACGCGGCTTCGCTGCGTTGGCGGCGAGGGCGCGACCCGTATCGGTGTGGGCGTCGTCGTGCTCGAGCGCGGCCGTGCTGCCCGCGCCCGCCAGTTCCGGCTCCGGACGCCACACCTGGCCCACCGCGAGCGACTTGAGCTTCTTCTTGCCGCCGTACCAAAGGTTCACGAGACCGCGCGAGAAGAACACGGCCGAGAACATCGAGGTGAGAATGCCGATGCAGTGCACGATCGCGAAGCCGCGCACCGGGCCCGAGCCGAACGCGAGCAGCGCGAGACCGGCGATGAGCGTGGTCACGTTCGAGTCGAGAATCGTGGCCCAGGCGTGCGCATAGCCGTTCTGGATGGCCAGTTGCGGCGGCGCGCCGTGGCGCAGCTCTTCGCGGATACGCTCGTTGATCAGCACGTTCGCGTCGATCGCCATACCGAGCGCGAGCGCGATAGCCGCGATGCCGGGCAGCGTGAGCGTGGCCTGCAGCATCGAGAGCACCGCGATCAGCAGCAGCAGGTTCACGGACAAGCCGATCACCGAGATCAGGCCGAACAGCATGTAGTAGGCGATCATGAACACGGCGATGGCGGTAAAGCCGTAGATCACCGAGTCGAAGCCCTTCTTGATGTTTTCCGCGCCGAGGCTCGGGCCGACCGTGCGTTCCTCGATGATGTCCATCGGGGCCGCGAGCGAGCCCGCGCGCAGCAGCAGCGCGAGGTCGGCGGCGGCTTGCGGCGTGGGCTGGCCCGTGATCTGGAAGCGGTCGCCCAGTTCCGACTGGATCGTCGCCACCGTCAGCACTTCGCCCTTGCCCTTCTCGAACAGCACCATCGCCATCGGCTTGCCGATGTTGTCGCGCGAGACGTCGCGCACCGAGCGCCCGCCCGCCGAGTCGAGACGGATGTTGACCGACGGACGATTGTGCTCGTCGAAGCCCGCCGAGGCGTCGATGATGCGGTCGCCCGTGAAGATCACCTGCTTCTTGAGCCACACCGGGGCCTGGTTGCCCTGGGTGAAGAGCTCGTCGCCCGGCGGCACCGGCGCGGCCGGGTCGGGATGCAGGCCGAGCGGGTCGGCCAGACGCGCTTCGAGCGTGGCCGTGCGGCCGATGATGTCCTTCGCCTTCGCGGTGTCCTGCACGCCCGGCAGTTCGACCACGATGCGGTCGTCGCCTTGCTGCTGGATCACGGGCTCGGACACGCCCAGTTCGTTCACGCGGTTATGCAGCGTCTGGATGTTCTGCTTGAGGGCCGCTTCCTGAACCGCCTTCTTGACCGCCGGCGAGAACGTGCCCACGAGCTGCACGCCGCCATCGGGCGCGTTCTGCGTGGCCCACTGGAGCTCGCTCACGCCGGTGGCGAGCACCTTCTGCGCGTCGGCGGCGACGGCCGGATCGGCGAAATTGATGACGATCGACTGATCGACGCGGTTCACGCCGCCGTCGCGGATGGTCTTGTCGCGCAGCAGCGTGCGGGCGTCCGAAGCGTCGGAATCGAGCTTCTTGCTGAGCGCGCCGTTCATGTCCACCTGGAGCAGGAAGTGCACGCCGCCGCGCAGGTCGAGACCGAGATACATCGGCAGCGCGTGCAGGGCCGTCAGCCAGTGCGGCGAGGCGCTCTGCAGGTTCAGCGCGACGACGTAGACGGGGTCGCTCGGGTCGGGGTTGAGCGCTTTGGTGAGCGTGTCTTTCAGGCGCAGCTGGGTGTCTTCGTCGGCAACGCGCACGCGGATGTTCGCGTTCATCTGCGAGTTGTCGAACGTGACGTCGTCGGCCTTGATGTTATTCGCGGCGAGCGCGGCTTCGACCTGCGCGAGCGTGTCGCTGTCGAGCTTGACGGTGGCCTTGCCGCTCGACACCTGGACCGCGGGCGCTTCGCCGAAGAAGTTGGGCAATGTGTACACGAAGCCGATGGCGAGCGCCACGACCATCACGACATATTTCCAGAGGGGATAACGGTTCATTGGTTGGCCCAACGGGGGAGGGGAATGGCCTTCTCGATGCGTGCGCGTGGGGCGGGAGCCTCGCGCGCGAGGCCGCCCGGTGCCGGCGGCGGCCTCAATCGGGTGCGCTCGCGACGGCTTACAGCGACTTGATCGTGCCCTTCGGCAGGATCGTTGAAACCGACGACTTCTGCACGGTGATTTCGTTGCCGTCCGAGATTTCGACGCCGACATACGCTTCGCCGACCTTCGTGATCTTGCCGACGATACCGCCGCTGGTGATGACTTCGTCGCCCTTGGCCATGGCCGCGAGCATGTTGCGATGTTCCTTCTGACGCTTCATCTGCGGACGGATCATGATGAAGTACAGCACAGCGAACATCAGGATCAGCGGCAGAAACTGCATCAGGCTGGATTCTGCGCCGCCTGCGGAACCTTGTGCGAAGGCACTGGAAATGAACGACACGTTGGTCTCTCCGTTTATACGATCGGCATACGATCGGGACGATCAAAAATCGAGCCGGTTATTCTACCACCGGCGCCAGTCGGGACGGCGACACAAAATAGGCTTTCCGATCAAGCGTTTAATGCGGGGTTGCCGCGTTCGGTACTCGATCTGGAGGGGTTCGTCGGGGCTGTTCTGGCCCCGGCCGGTAGCGCCCAGGTCGCCGTCTTCGAAGGCAAATTGTAAGTTTTATGGGGGCGCCGCGCGCCTTTTGCTTCAGTCGACGCCGCGCGCGCGGTTCTCGTGGAAGCGCTGGCGGAACGCCGCGAACGACTTCGTTTCGATCGCCGCGCGGATCTCGCTCATCAGTTCCAGGTAGTAGTGCAGGTTGTGGATCGTGTTGAGCTGCGCGCCGAGGATCTCGCCCACGCGGTGCAGGTGGTGCAGATAGCCGCGCGTGAAGTTGCGGCAGGTGTAGCAGCCGCATTGCTCGTCGAGCGGGCGCAGCGAATTGCGGTGCGTCGCGTTGCGGATCTTGACGTCGCCGAAGCGCGTGAAGATCCAGCCGTTGCGCGCATTGCGCGTGGGCATCACGCAGTCGAACATGTCGACGCCCGACGCTACGCCCGCCACCAGATCCTCGGGCGTGCCCACGCCCATCAGGTAGTGGGGCTTGTCGGCGGGCAGCTTCGGCGCGATGTGTTCGAGCACGCGCATCATGTCTTCCTTGGGCTCGCCCACCGACAGGCCGCCGATCGCGAAGCCGTGGAACGGCATGGCCGAGAGGCCCGCGAGCGATTCGTCGCGCAGGTCCTCGAACATGCCGCCCTGCACGATGCCGAAGAGCGCGTTCGGATTGCCGAGGCGCTGGAACTCGTCGATGGAGCGCTGCGCCCAGCGCATCGACATGCGCATGGAGTCGGCCGCTTCCTGGTGGGTGGTCGGCACGCCGTGGGTCGCATAGGGCGTGCACTCGTCGAACTGCATGACGATGTCCGAGTTCAGCACCTTCTGGATCTGCATCGAGACTTCGGGCGAGAGGAACAGCTTGTCGCCGTTCACCGGCGACGCGAAGCGCACGCCGTCTTCGGAGATCTTGCGCAACTCGCCGAGCGAGAACACCTGGAAGCCGCCCGAATCGGTGAGGATGGGGCGGTTCCAGCCCATGAAGCGATGCAGGCCGCCGTGCGCCTCGATGGTTTCGAGGCCCGGGCGCAGCCACAGGTGGAAGGTGTTGCCGAGGATGATCTGCGCGTGCATTTCCTCGAGCTCGCGCGGCTGGGTGGCCTTGACCGTGCCGTAGGTGCCCACCGGCATGAAGATCGGCGTTTCGACCACGCCGTGGTTCAGCGTGACGCGGCCGCGGCGGGCGAGGCCGTCGGTGCCGAGGAGTTCGAATTTCAGGCCATTTTGCGGGCGCTCGCCCAGATAGGCGCCATGTTCGGCGCGTGCGTTGCTTTGATGACCGTCGGTCATGCGTGGACTCCTGTGCCACCGGAGAACAGTCCGGCGCAGATGATGATAACTGCCGCGTTTTCGCTCGCGGCAGTGGGGAAAAGCGGCAGGTGAAGCGCGTGTTACGCGTTCAGCGCGTCGTCGGTTCTCGTCAGCAGCATGGCGTCGCCATAGCTGAAGAACCGGTAACGTGCCTCGATCGCATGACGATACGCCGCGCGGATCGTCTCGATGCCCGCGAATGCCGAAACGAGCATCAGCAGCGTCGATTTCGGCAGGTGGAAGTTCGTCACGAGCCGGTCCACTACGCGGAACCTGTAGCCCGGCGTGATGAAGATATCGGTTTCCGCCGAGGTCGCCGCCAGCGCGCGGCCGGCGTTCTCCGCGTCGCGCGCGGCGGCTTCGAGCGCGCGCATCGAGGTCGTGCCCACGGCGATCACGCGGCCGCCGCGCGCGCGCGTGGCCGCGATCTTGTCCACGAGCGACTGCGGCAGTTGATACCACTCGCTGTGCATCTTGTGCTCGTCGATGTTCTCCACGCGCACCGGCTGGAACGTGCCCGCGCCGACGTGCAGCGTGAGCGTCGCGCGTCCCACGCCCATCGCGTCGAGCTTCGCGAGCAGCGCGTCGTCGAAATGCAGGCCCGCCGTGGGTGCGGCGACCGCGCCGGGATTCTGCGCGAACACGGTCTGATAGCGCGTTTCGTCGGTCGCGTCGGCGTCGTGCGTGATGTACGGGGGCAGCGGCAGACGGCCGAACTGCTCGATGAGCGTGAGGCAGTCGTCGGGAAAATGCAGCGTGTAGAAGGGCTCCACGCGTTCGCCCACGGTCACGTCGAAGGCGTCGGCGAGGCGCAGCACCGTGCCGGGCGCGGGGCTCTTGCTCGCGCGGATCTGCGCGAGCGCCGTGCGAGCGCCGGTGAGGCGCTCGACGAGCACCTCGATCTTGCCGCCGCTGGCCTTCTGGCCGAAGAAGCGCGCCTTGAGCACCTTGGTATCGTTGAAGACGAGCAGATCGCCCGGCGCGATGCACTCGGGCAGCTCGGCGAAGCGGCGGTCGGTCAGACGCGGCGGCTGGCCGGGCAACGGATCGGTTAACTGGCCTGGCAACTGCGCACGGGTATCGACTTCCAGCAGGCGGCTTGCGGTGCGCTCGGGCAGCGCGGTCTGCGCGATCAGCTCGGCGGGGAGGTCGAAATCGAAATCGGAAAGCTTGAACATGCGGCTGATAAAACGGAAAGGCGTGGGGGCCGGAATGGCCGCCGCGGTCTCGCGCGGCTATGATGGCGGGACGACTCGCGCCGTAGCGGCAGGCGTTGCTCGTGCAGCGGTGCTGCCGGGACGGTTCGCCCAAGGCATGCCGCGTCACGCCGGAAAGCCGTTATTGTACTTGTGAAGCTGCCTATGCCCCCATCCGCCCGTCTGAAGTCCGAAACCGAAACGCCCGACGATCCGCGCGAGCGCGCCGCCGTGCGCGAAGCGGAGCAGGGCGCGGC
Organism: Paraburkholderia sp. J12; assembly: GCF_905220215.1. Taxonomy (NCBI): domain Bacteria; kingdom Pseudomonadati; phylum Pseudomonadota; class Betaproteobacteria; order Burkholderiales; family Burkholderiaceae; genus Paraburkholderia; species Paraburkholderia sp. J12. The sequence continues at coordinate 83,898 of NZ_CAJMZC010000002.1, read as the reverse complement.
GGCCGGCCCGGACGAGGCGCAGGAGTTGCTGGATACGCCGAAGGGCAAGAAGAAGGGCAAGCAAAAAGAGAAGCCTAAGGACAAGCCCGCCGTCACGAAAACCGCCGACAAGCTCGCCAAACTCGGCCTCACGCGCGAAATCGACCTCGTGCTGCATCTGCCGATGCGCTACGAGGACGAGACCACGCTCACGCCCATCGGCGAGCTCTTGCCCGGCGGCATCGCGCAGACCGAGGGCGTGGTCTTCGACAACGAAATCGCTTACCGCCCGCGCCGCCAGTTGCTGGTGAAGCTGCGCGACGACCACGGCGACGAGCTGATCCTGCGCTTTTTGAACTTCTACGGCTCGCAGGTCACGCAGATGGCGCTGGGCAAGCGCCTGCGCGTGCGCGGCGACGTGCGCGGCGGTTTCTTCGGCATGGAGATGGTGCACCCGGCCGTGCGCGTGGTCGACGACGACACGCCGCTGCCGCAGGCGCTCACGCCGGTCTATCCGTCCACGGCCGGCGTGACCCAGGCCTATCTGCGCAAGGCCATCGACAGCGCGCTTTCCCGCGCGTCGCTGCCCGACCTGCTGCCTGAAGCCATCGCGCGCGAATTCCTCGAACCGCTCGGGCTGCCGCCGCTCATGGAGTCGGTGAAGACGCTCCATCATCCGCCCATCGGCGCCGACGAAACCGGGCTCATGGACGGCACGGATCCCGCGTGGACGCGAATCAAGTTCGAAGAGCTGCTCGCGCAGCAGCTCTCGCTCAAGCGCGCGCACGCGGAGCGCCGCACGCGCGCGGCGCCGGCCATGCCCTTGCGCGCGTCGGCGGCGGACGGTGCTGCGAGTGCGGTGAGTGCTGCTACCGGCACCGGCTCGGCCAACACAGCCGCCGGTCCAGCCGCGCCGCTCGTTGAGCGTCTGCGGGCTTCGCTGCCGTTCCAGCTCACGAACGCGCAGCAGCGCGTCGTGGCCGAGATCGCGCACGAACTCGAACTGCCGCATCCGATGCAGCGGCTCCTGCAAGGCGACGTGGGCAGCGGCAAGACCGTGGTGGCGGCGCTCGCTGCCGCGCAGGCCATCGATGCCGGCTACCAGGCGGCGCTCATGGCGCCCACCGAAATCCTCGCCGAGCAGCACGCGCGCAAGCTGCGCGGCTGGCTCGAACCGCTCGGCGTGCAGGTGGCGTGGCTCGCGGGCAGCCTCAAGGCGAAGGAAAAGCGTGCGGCCATCGAAGCCGCGGCGCTCGGCACGGCGCAGCTCGTGATCGGCACGCACGCGATCATTCAGGATGCCGTCGAATTCGCGCGGCTCGGCCTCGTGATCGTGGACGAGCAGCACCGCTTCGGCGTCGAGCAGCGGCTCGCGCTGCGCGCGAAGGCGCAAAACGCGAAATCGGCCGAACACGGGGCGCGCGAGTTCCAGCCGCACCAGCTGATGATGTCGGCGACGCCCATCCCGCGCACGCTCGCGATGACCTACTACGCGGACCTCGACGTTTCCACCATCGACGAACTGCCGCCCGGCCGCACGCCGATCCTCACGAAGCTCATTTCCGACGCGCGCCGCGAAGAGGTGATCGCGCGCGTGCGCGCGGCGGCGCTCACGGGGCGCCAGGTGTACTGGGTGTGCCCGCTGATCGAGGAAAGCGAGACGCTGCAACTGCAGACGGCCGTCGAGACATACGAAACGCTCGTCGCCGCGCTGCCGGAACTGAGCGTGGGCCTCGTGCACGGCCGCCTTTCCTCGACGGAGAAGGCCGCCGTCATGGACGCCTTCTCGCGTAACGAAGTACAGCTGCTGGTGGCGACGACGGTGATCGAAGTGGGCGTCGACGTGCCCAATGCCTCGCTGATGGTGATCGAGCACGCCGAGCGCTTCGGCCTCGCGCAGCTTCACCAGTTGCGCGGCCGCGTGGGGCGGGGCAGCGCGGCTTCGGTGTGCGTGCTGCTCTACAGCGGGCCGCTTTCGCTCACCGGCCGCGCGCGCCTGCAGACCATGCGCGAAACCACGGACGGCTTCGAGATCGCCCGCCGCGACCTCGAGATCCGCGGCCCCGGCGAATTCCTCGGCGCGCGCCAGTCGGGCGCGGCGATGCTGCGTTTTGCGAACCTCGAAACCGACGGCTGGCTGATCGAGCCCGCGCGCAGCGCGGCCGAGCGCCTCCTGCACGACTGGCCGCACGTCGTCACACAGCATCTGAACCGCTGGCTGGGCGCACGCGAGCAGTATCTAAAAGCGTGAGTGAATGAAGGTATGGCCGGGAACCTGCAAAAGAACCCGCAAAGGAACCGGCGCGGGCGGCAATCGTCTGAGCCATTCACTGTTCCTGCCCGAATATGGGCGTTGAATATTGGCGAATCGCCGCCATAGGTGTATAAGTACAAGCTATTGATTCACCTCTTCTGATTGGTCCCTAAAGAAATGACGCTCACTGAACTGAAATACATTGTCGCGGTTGCCCGCGAGCGCCACTTCGGACGGGCAGCGGAAGCCTGTTTCGTGAGCCAGCCGACCCTTTCGGTGGCCATCAAGAAGCTCGAAGACGAACTGAACGTGCAGATTTTCGAGCGCGGCACGAGCGAAGTGAGCGTCACGCCGATCGGCGAGCAGATCGTCACCCAGGCCCAACGCGTGCTCGAACAGACCCTCGCCATCAAGGAAATCGCCAAGCAGGGCAAGGATCCGCTTGTCGGCCCCCTGCGCCTCGGCGTGATCTACACGATCGGGCCGTACCTGCTGCCTACGCTCGTCAAGCAGATGATCAAGCGCGTCCCGCAGATGCCGCTCATGCTGCAGGAAAACTACACGCTCAAGCTGATCGAGCTGCTCAAGCAAGGCGAGATCGACGTGGCGATCATGGCGCTGCCGTTCCCCGAAACCGGCCTCACGCTGCGCCCGCTCTACGACGAACCCTTCGTGGTGGCGCTGCCCTCGGGCCACGCGTGGGAACAGCGCGAGAAGATCGACCCGGACGACCTCAAGCAGGAAACCATGCTGCTGCTCGGCAGCGGTCACTGCTTCCGCGACCACGTGCTGGGCGTGTGCCCCGAACTCATGCGCTTCTCGCAGAACGCGGACGGCATCCAGAAGACCTTCGAAGGCTCGTCGCTCGAAACTATCCGCCATATGGTCGCGAGCGGCGTGGGCATCACCGTGCTGCCGCGCATGTCGGTGGCCGAAGTGAAGCCGCACGCGGGCGGCGCCGATTCGGGACTGCTCTCGTACGTGCCGTTCGACGAACCGGTGCCCGACCGCCGCGTCGTGCTTGCCTGGCGCAAGAGCTTCACGCGCATGCCGGCGATCGAGGCGATCGTCGATGCCATCCATGCCTGCGAACTGCCGGGCGTGAGAAGGATCGAGGCGCCCGCCGAGGTGGTCTGACACACGCTTTGGTGGATCCGGCGCCTCTTCGTGGTTGGGCGCCGGCTGCTTCCTCCGCCTCGTTTTCCCCCGGTTCTCCCGCGCCCGCGTTTTCGCGGCGACTGACTCGCGTGCCTGAATAGCCGTCGTTGGATTTTCGAATCCGACCCTGAGAGTCAAAATCTATTCGATACATAAAATAAATCAAATTCTATATATCGATAGCCATTGATAAAGTTCCTCCTGCCGATACGCCAATGCGTTCATCTGGAGGAAGCGATGCAAACCAACGTCCCTAACGTTCCCCACGTTCCCCACGTCCCGTCTCTCGCGGCCCAGCCGGTGTCCGCTCCGCGCGCCTTCAGCGGCCTGCGCACGGTGGCCTTCTCGCTGCTCGTCGATCGCGCGCTGTCGGCCTGACGCCGCACCGCCTCGCGCTATTCCCGCACCACCCGATTTGTTGCTCAAAGACACAAGGAATCCAGCATGTCCGAACGTACCCTCACCTCGGCCTCAGGCGCCCCCGTCGTCGATAACCAGAATTCGCTGACGGCCGGCCCGCGCGGCCCCGTCATGCTCCAGGACGTGTGGCTTCTCGAAAAGCTCGCGCACTTCGACCGCGAAGTGATTCCGGAGCGCCGCGTGCATGCCAAGGGCTCGGGTGCGTTCGGCACGCTCAAGGTGATGCACGACATCTCGCGCTATACGAAGGCCAAAGTGTTCGCGGAAGTGGGCAAGGAAACGCCGCTCTTCATGCGCTTTTCGACGGTGGCGGGCGAGCGCGGCGCGGCCGATGCCGAGCGCGACGTGCGCGGCTTCTCGATCAAGTTCTACACGGAAGAGGGTAACTGGGATGTGGTGGGCAACAACACGCCGGTGTTCTTTATCCGCGATCCGCTCAAGTTCCCGGACTTCATCCACACGCAAAAACGCGATCCGCGCACGAACATGCGCAGCAACGTGGCCGCGTGGGACTTCTGGTCGCGTCATCCCGAATCGCTGCATCAGGTCACGATTCTCATGAGCGATCGCGGGATTCCGAAGAACTATCGCCAGCAGCACGGCTTCGGCTCGCATACGTTCTCGTTCATCAATGCCGCCAACGAGCGCTTTTACGTGAAGTTCCACTTCAAGTCGGCGCAGGGCGTGGAGAACTACACCGACGCCGAAGCGGCGCAGGTGGTGGCGCAGGACCGCGAATCGGCGCAGCGCGATCTGTACGAGTCGATCGGAAAGGGCAGCTTTCCGAAGTGGCACTTCCGCATCCAGGTGATGCCCGAAGCCGATGCGGCGAAGGTGCCGTACAACCCGTTCGACATCACCAAGGTGTGGCCGCACAAGGACTATCCGCTGATCGACGTCGGCACGATCGAGCTCAACCGCAACCCGGAGAACTACTTCGCGGACGTCGAGCAGGCCGCCTTCACGCCGGCCAACGTGGTGCCGGGCATCGGCTTCTCGCCGGACCGTCTGTTGCAGGGGCGTCTCTTCTCGTACGGCGACACGCAGCGTTATCGACTCGGTGTGAACCATCACCAGATTCCGGTGAATGCGCCGCGCTGCCCGTTCCACTCGTTTCACCGTGACGGCGCGCTGCGCACCGACGGCAACCAGGGCGGCACCGTGAACTACGAGCCGAGCCGCTTCGGCGACTTCGCGCAGCGTCCGCAGGCCGGCGAGCCGGCGCTCGCGGCGGGCGCGGTCGACCACTACGATCACCGTGAGGACGACGATTACTACAGCCAGCCGGGCGCGCTCTTCCGGCTGTTCGACGCGGGCCAGCGCGAGCGGCTCTTCGCGAACATCGCGCGCGCCATCGCGGGTGTGCCTGCGGAGATCGTGCAGCGTCAGATCGAACATTTCCGCCGCGCCGATCCGGCCTACGCACAGGGCGTGATTGCGGCGATCGCGGAACTTGCCGAATCGAAGTAAGGCGTGTGCGGCGCATTGCCGCGTAACGCTGACCCAATGAAGCAGCATGGCGGCGGGGCCGGTTCAGGGCACCGCCGCCATTGAACTCAAGGACTCAAGGAGAGAGATCATGACCCGTGCAATGACGATGACGCTTCAGGCCGCCGGCTTTGCCGGCGCGGACGATGCGGACAAGGTGCTGGCGCGCGCGACGTTCACGCTGCGCCGGGGCGCCGGCCTGGCAATCGTTGCGGGCGGCGTGGCCGTACTGATCCTGGAAGCGATCGTGCGACTTCATGGCGGCTGAACGCCGGGAACGCACAGCAGGTTTTCCATGTCCGACAGACAGGGCCAGATGCGCGAGTCTGGACTGTTTTCCAAGATAAACTGACGCCTGTTCGAAGGTTCGCGGGTCGCTCCACGCCGAGGCGCCGGAGCGCCACCGGCGGTGCGTCTCATAGCTAACAAGGAGTGGTCATGGCCAAAAAAGCAATCGTGCAGCACGTGAATATCGGCATTAGCGACAAGGACCGCAAGAAGATCGCGGAAGGGCTCTCGCGCTTGCTCGCGGACACCTACACGCTGTATCTGAAGACCCACAATTTCCACTGGAACGTCACGGGGCCGATGTTCAACACGCTCCACTTGATGTTCGAGACGCAGTACACCGAGCTGGCGACGGCCGTGGACGCGATCGCCGAGCGCATTCGCGCGCTGGGCGTGGCAGCGCCCGGCAGCTATAAGGAGTTCGCGAAGCTTTCGTCGATTCCGGAGGCCGATGGCGTACCGGTGGCGGAAGAGATGATCCGTCAACTCGTGGAAGGCCAGGAGGCCGTGGTGCGCACCGCGCGCGCGATTTTCCCGGCAACCGAAGCCGCGAATGACGAACCGACGGCCGACCTGCTCACGCAACGCATGCAGACGCACGAAAAGACGGCCTGGATGCTGCGTTCGATGCTGGCTTGAGGGCCACGCAGGGTTCGGGCGGGCTTGAAGCGGCGCGATCTTGAGCGGAGCAATCCAGGCGAGGTTTGAAGGCTACGCGGCGCCGGGTTGCCGCGCTGGCCTACAATAGCGGCATCGTTTTTCCCGCCACGATCATGTTCGCCCGACTCCCGCTCTATCTGCGGCTTGTCCGCATGGACAAGCCGATCGGCAGCCTGCTGCTGCTGTGGCCGACGCTCAACGCACTCTGGATTGCCTCGAACGGCCATCCGTCGCTATCGCTCCTCGTGATCTTCACGGTGGGCACTGTGCTGATGCGCTCGGCGGGCTGCGCGATCAACGACTACGCAGACCGCGATTTCGACCGCCACGTGAAGCGCACGGCCGAGCGGCCCCTCACCTCGGGCCGCATCCGCGCCTGGGAGGCCGTGGCGATCGCGGCCGGTCTGGCGCTGGTTTCCTTCCTGCTGATCCTGCCGCTCAACACGCTCACCAAGCAGCTTTCGGTCGTGGCGTTGTTCGTGGCGGCGTCGTACCCGTTCACGAAGCGCTTTTTCGCCATCCCGCAGGCCTACCTCGGCATTGCGTTCGGCTTCGGCATTCCGATGGCGTTCGCCGCTGTGCAAGACCAGGTGCCGGCGCTCGCGTGGATCATGCTGATCGCGAACGTGTTCTGGTCGGTGGCCTACGACACCGAATACGCAATGGTCGATCGCGACGACGACATCAAGATCGGCATCCGCACCTCCGCGCTGACCTTTGGCCGTTTCGACGTGCTCGCCGTCATGCTGTGCTACGCCGTCACGCTGGGCATTTACGTGTGGGTAGGCGTCGTACTGGGCTTCGGGTTGCTTTACTGGATCGGCTGGGCGGGAGCCGCAGGGTGCGCCGTCTATCACTACACGCTGATCAAGGACCGCGAACGGATGCTGTGCTTCGCAGCGTTTCGCCACAACAACTGGCTGGGCGGCGCGCTGTTCGTCGGCATCGCCGCGCACTACGCCATCGCGGCGATGTGAAGCGGCGCGGGCCGCTTCATTGACTGCTTCGTCGTCTGCTTCATCGCCCGTTTCGCCGGCTGCTTACTGCTTGCCGAATTCCTCGCCCATTTCTTTCGCGCGTGCGTCCGCGGCCAGTGCGCCGCGCACGATGGCATCCTTGATGCCGGACGCTTCGAACGACGCGAGCGCCGCCGCGGTCGTGCCGCCCTTCGAGGTCACGCGCTCGCGCAGCACCGAGGGCTGCTCGTCCGATTGCAGCGCGAGTTGCGCTGCGCCCGTGAACGTGGCGATGGCGAGCGCGCGGCCCTGCTTTTCGTCCATGCCGAGCTGGCGCGCGGCTTCCTCCAGCGCTTCGATGAAATAGAACACGTAGGCCGGCCCGCTACCCGAGATGCCGGTGACCGCGTCGATCTTCGCTTCGTCGTCGAACCACACTGTCTGACCTACCGCGCCGAGCACGTCGGACGCAAGCTGGCGGCCCGCGTCATCGACGCCGCGGCTCGCGACGAGACCCGTTGCCCCCATGCCGATGAGCGCGGGCGTATTGGGCATGGTGCGCACGATGCGCGTGTGCCCGTTGAGCCAGCGCGAGAGATCGTCGATCCGGATGCCGGCCATGATGCTGATCACGACCTGGTGCGGCGCCAGATGCGGCGCGAGCCCTTCGGCCACGGCCTTGGCGATCTGCGGCTTGACCGCGAGCAGCACCGCGTCGTATTGCGCGAGCGCCGCGTCGGCGGCCGCACCCGTATGCACTCCGAACTGATCGGCATTGCGCTTGCGCACGTCTTCGTTCGGATCGATCGCATACAGGTTGGCGGCGGGCACGCCCTTGCGGATCAGGCCGCCGATGAGTGCGGCGGCCATGTTGCCGCCGCCGATGAAGGCGATTTTCATGATGATGGAAAGAGTCCGGTTATCAATGCAGTGCAATCAGTGGGAGTAGTCGCGCGCGCCGAAGATCGCGGTGCCGATCCGCACGAGGGTGGCGCCTTCGAGTACGGCCGCCTCGAGGTCGGCCGACATGCCCATCGACAAGGTGTCCAGCGCGAGGCCGCCGGCGCGCAGCGTATCGAAGAGCTCGCGCAGTTGCCGGTGGGGCGCGCGCTGCGCTTCGAGCGTGGCTTCCGGTTCGGGGATCGACATCAGCCCGCGCAGCCGCAGATTGGGCAGTGCCGCGATTGCCTGCGCGATCTGTGCGGCTTCCTCGGGCGCGACGCCGCTCTTGGTGTCTTCGCCGCTCACGTTCACCTGCAGGCAGACATTGAGCGGCGCCATGCCCGCGGGCCGCTGTTCCGAAAGACGCTGCGCGATCTTCAGGCGATCGACCGAATGCACCCAGTCGAAGCGTTCGGCCACGAGCCGTGTCTTGTTCGACTGCAGCGGCCCGATGAAATGCCACTCGAGGCTCGCGCGCAGGTCGGCGAGCGCCTCGATCTTTTCGACCGCTTCCTGCACGTAGTTCTCGCCGAAGGCGCGCTGGCCGGCGGCATGTGCGGCACGCACGTCTTCTGCGGGAAAGGTTTTCGAAACCGCGAGCAGTGCGACCGAATCCGGTTCGCGCCCGGCATTGCGGGCAGCGGCGGCGATGCGCTGGCGTACGGCTTCGAGGTTATGGGCGAGATCGGTCATGGGAGCGGGGCGGCCGCCCCATTGAAGCGGCGGACACGGAAACGAACCAGAAAGAACGAGGCAATTATACGGATTGCGCCCGAAGCGAAACATAGGCCGAACGGCCAGCTGTTTGCGCGCGGCGCGTTTCGTTACGCTCGATCCGTGTTCGATTCCTGCGCGCCTAGTTCGCGGCCAGCATATGTTCTACGAGCTCGATCCAGTGCGTGACCGGCAGCGCCGTGCCGCTTTGCAGGTGCGCGATGCAGCCGATATTGGCGGAGACGATCAGTTGCGGCTCGAGCGCCTTGAGGCGGTCGAGCTTCTGGTTGCGCAGCGTGTAGGACAGGCGCGGCTGCGTGATCGAATAAGTGCCGGCCGAACCGCAGCACAGATGGCTGTCCGCGGGCAGGCGCACGTCGAGGCCCAGCGCGCCCAGTACTTTTTCCACGCCGCCGCGCAGTTGCTGGCCGTGCTGCAGCGTGCACGGCGGATGCCATGCCACGGTATGGATGCCGCGCCGGCGCGTGGCCGCCACGAGCTGCTCTTCGAAGGCGGGCAGGATTTCCGAGAGATCGCGGGTGAGCGTCGCGATGCGACGCGCCTTTTGCGCATAAGCCGGATCGTTGCGCAGCAGGTGGGCGTATTCCTTGACCGTTGCGCCGCAGCCCGAGGCGTTCATCACGATCGCCTCCACGCCCTCTTCGACGTAGGGCCACCAGGCGTCGATATTGGCGCGCACGTCGTCGAGCGCTTCGTCCGCGTAGCCCATGTGCAGGCGAATCGCGCCGCAGCAGCCGGCCTCGGGAGCGATCACGGTCTGGATGCCGAGCGCATCGAGCACGCGCGCCGTCGCCACGTTGATGTTGGGCATCATCGAAGGCTGCACGCAGCCCGCGAGCATCAGCATCTTGCGGGCGTGCTGCGTGGTCGGCCAGGCGAGGGCGCGCTGGCGCACCGGCACCTTGTCGCGCAGGCGGCGCGGCAGGAGCGGGCGGATCTGCTGGCCGATGCGCATGGCCGGCGAGAACAGCGCGCGCCGCGGCAGGACGCTGGCGAGCAGCCGTCGCACGATCTTCTGGCGCAGCGGCCGCGACACGTTTTCTTCCGCGTGCTTGCGGCCGATCTCGACGAGCCGCCCGTATTGCACGCCCGAGGGACAGGTCGTTTCGCAACTGCGGCAGGTGAGGCAGCGGTCCAGATGCGTGAGCGTGCTCTTCGTTACGGCCGCGCCTTCCACCATCTGCTTGATGAGGTAGATGCGCCCGCGCGGGCCGTCCAGCTCGTCACCGAGCAACTGGTAAGTCGGGCAGGTGGCCGTGCAAAAACCGCAATGCACGCATTTGCGCAGGATCGCGTCGGCTTCGTCGCCGTCTGCCGTGTTCCGGATGAAGTCCGCGAGGTTCGTCTGCATTGCCGCGTGCCGGTGAGATCAGAAGTCGGAGTACAGGCGGCCGCGATTGAAGATGCGGGCCGGGTCGAACGCGGCCTTCAGACCGCGATGGATTTTCATGAGCGGCGCCGGCAGCGGCGTGAACACGCCGGCGCTGCGGTCGTACTCGCGGCCAGTGCGGAACATCGTCGCGTGGCCGCCCGCCTGCTTGGCCGTGATGCGTACGGTTTGCGCATCGGTTTCGGTGATCCACCAGCGCTGGGCGCCGCCCCATTCCATGAGCTGGGCGCCGGGCAACTGCAGAGGCTCGGCGATGGAGGGCAGCGCGAGGCGCCAGAGCGCCGCGTTGGGCGCGATGGCCGCGAAGAAGGGATCGGTCTGCTCGCGCAGGCCGGCCCAGAAACGCTCGGCTTCCACCGCGTCCACCACTTCGCCGCCCAGCGCGGCACGCGCGGACTTCACGGCTGCTTCCGCGCCCGCGAGGCGCACTGCCAGCGTACCGTTGCGCCACGCGCTCGCTGTCATGGGCAGAGGCCGGCCGCCCCATTCATTGAGCTTGCGCACGGCATCCGTGCCGTTCATGTCGAATTTGAGCGTCGTTTCGGATTGGGGCGCGGGAAGTACCTTGACCGAGAGTTCGAGCATCAACCCGAGCGTGCCGAGCGATCCGGCGAGAAGGCGCGCCACGTCGTAGCCGGCCACGTTCTTCACCACCTGGCCGCCGAAGTGCAGTACCTCGCCGTGTCCGTTCATGATCGCGGCGCCCAGCACGAAGTCGCGCGCGGCGCCGGCGAAGGCCCGGCGTGGCCCGGCGATGCCCGCGGCGATGCAGCCGCCGAACGTGGCCTGTGCGCCGAAATGCGGCGGCTCGAACGCCAGCAGCTGGTCGTGGGCGGCGAGCGCCGCCTCGATTTCGAGAAGCGGCGTGCCGGCACGCGCCGTGATCACGAGCTCGGCCGGATCGTAGGCCACGATGCCCCGGTGCGCGCGGGTGTCGAGGATTTCGCCTTCGAGGGCTTGCCCATACCAGTCCTTCGTGCCGCCGCCGCGTATGCGCAATGGGCGTCCGTCGGCACTCGCCGCGCGTATGCGGTCGGACCAGACGGCGACGATGTCGTCCTCTTCCATGGCTTGCTTGTCGTTGTCGTTGGTTCGATTGTACCGGCCGGCTCCTCGCTGACAACCCGGAGCGGACCCGTATCGCGCCCCGGGCGGTGCATCCGCCCGGGGCGCGCCGATACGGGCTCAGAAGCGCGGAAGCTCGGGGTGGGGCAGCAGGTTGCCGCGCACGTGCATCTTGCCGTACTCGGCGCAGCGGGCCCGGGTGGGGATGCCCTTGTCGGGATTGAGGAGGCCGGAGGGGTCGAACGCGCGTTTCACCGCGTGGAACGCATCGCGCTCCTGGGGCGAGAACTGGACGCACATCGAGTTGATCTTCTCGATTCCCACGCCGTGTTCGCCGGTCACGGTGCCCCCGAGTTCGACGCAGGTTTCGAGAATATCGGCGCCGAAGGCCTCGGCGCGGTGCCACTCGTCGAGGTCGTTGCCGTTGAAGAGAATGAGCGGGTGCATGTTGCCGTCGCCCGCGTGGAACACGTTGATGCAGTGCAGCCGGTAATGGGCCTCCATCTCGTGAATGCGCGCGAGCAGCGGGCCGATGCTGCGGCGCGGCACCGTGCCGTCCATGCAGTAGTAATCGGGCGAGATGCGGCCCGCGGCGGGAAACGCGTTCTTGCGCCCGGACCAGAAACGCAGCCGCTCTTCCTCGGTGCGCGAGATCTGGATGCGGGTCGCGCCGTGCTCGCGCAGCACGAGCACGGTGCGCGCAATTTCGTCGGCCACTTCTTCGGGCGTGCCGTCGGACTCGCACAGCAGGATGGCAGCGGCATCGAGGTCGTAGCCTGCTTTCACGAACTCTTCCACGGCCCGGGTGGCCGGCTTGTCCATCATTTCGAGGCCGGCCGGAATGATGCCCGCCGCGATGATGCCGGCTACGGCGTCGCCGCCTTTCACCACGTCGTCGAAGCTCGCCATGATGACCTGGGCGGTTTGCGGGCGCGGGATCAGCTTGACGGTGACTTCGGTCACGATCGCGAACATGCCCTCGCTGCCGATCATCACGGCAAGCAGGTCGAGGCCTGGCGTGTCGGGCGCGAGCGAGCCGAACTCGACGATCTCGCCGTCCATCGTCACCGCGCGCACGCGCAGGATGTTGTGCACGGTGAGGCCGTACTTGAGGCAATGCACGCCGCCCGAATTCTCGGAAACATTGCCGCCGATCGTGCAGGCGATCTGCGAGGACGGGTCGGGGGCGTAGTAGAGGCCATAGGGCGCGGCCGCTTCGGAGACGGCCAGATTGCGCACGCCTGGCTGAACCGTTGCCGTGCGCGCGTACGAATCGACTTCGAGAATGCGGCGAAAGCGGGCGAGCGACAGCACGATGCCGTGCCGGATCGGCATGGCGCCGCCGGAGAGGCCCGTGCCCGCGCCGCGCGGCACGATCGGCACGTCGAGGCGGCGGCAGATCTGCACGATGCGCTGGACCTGCGATTCGGTTTCGGGCAGCGCGACCGCGAGCGGCAGGCGCCGGTAAGCGGCGAGGCCGTCGCACTCGTAGGCGACGGTATCTTCTTCCCGATGCAGCAGACAGTGCGCAGGCAGCACCGCCATCAAGGCCTGCACCACTTCGCGCTGGCGCTGCGCAAGCACTTCCGGCGACATCTCGGCCGGTGCGTTCATGTGTCCTCCCGCTCGTCTGCGCTGGTTGGGGTACTGCCTGGGCGTGGGCGCACTGCGCGGTTCAGGCCGCGAAGATGGCGGCCGGCGTACGTGGGCCCTTTGATTGCAGGACGCTCAGGCCGCCCACGAAAAGATCTTGCCCGGATTCATCAGGTTGTGCGGATCGAGGGCGTGCTTGATCGCGCGCATCGTATCGACAGTGTCGGCGCCATGTTCTTCTACGAGGAAGTCCATCTTGTGCAATCCCACGCCGTGCTCGCCCGTGCAGGTGCCGTCCATGGCCAGCGCGCGTTCGACGATGCGGCGGTTCAGGCGCTCCGCTTCTTCGATCTCTTCGGGTTTGCTGGCGTCGATCAGCATGGCCACGTGGAAGTTCCCGTCGCCCACGTGCCCGACGATGGGGCAGGGCAGCGGCGAGGCCTTGAGGTCGGCTTCTGTTTCGACCACGCACTCGGCGAGCCGCGAAATGGGCACGCAGACGTCCGTCGTCACCGCGCGGCAGCCGGGCCTCAACTGCAGCATGGCGAAATACGCGTTGTGGCGGGCGTTCCACAGGCGGCTGCGGTCTTCGGGGCGCGTCGCCCATTCGAAGCCTTCGCCGCCGTTTTGTGCGGCGAGTTCCTGCACCAGTTGCGCCTGCTCCTGCACGCCGGCTTCGGTGCCGTGGAACTCGAAGAAGAGCGTAGGCGCTTCACGCAGCGTGAGGTTCGAATGGCGGTTGATTGCGCGTACGGCGAGCGAATCGATGAACTCCACGCGCGCGATGGGCACACCCATCTGGATCGTCTCGATCACGGTACGCACGGCTTCGGCCATCGAGTGGAACGTGCAGACGGCGGCCGATACCGCTTCGGGCTGCGGATAAAGGCGCACGGTGATCTCGGTGATCACGCCAAGCGTTCCCTCGGAGCCCACGAAGAGCCGCGTGAGGTCGTAGCCCGCCGAAGATTTGCGCGCACGCGTGCCGGTCTTGATGATGCGGCCGTCGGCCAGCACCGCGGTGAGGCCGAGCACGTTCTCGCGCATCGTTCCGTAGCGCACGGCGTTGGTGCCCGAAGCGCGCGTCGCGGACATGCCGCCGATGCTTGCATCCGCGCCCGGATCGATCGGGAAGAAGAGACCGGTGTCGCGCAGCGCCTCGTTGAGCGCCTTGCGCGAGATGCCGGGCTCGACGGTCACGGTGAGGTCTTCGGCGTTGATCGAGAGCACGCGGTTCATCTGCGAAAGATCGATCGAGACACCGCCCTGCACGGCCAGCAGGTGGCCTTCGAGCGACGATCCATTGCCGTAGGGAATGATGGGCACGCCGTATTGCGCGCACAGTTTCACGATGGCCTGGACTTCGGCGGTGCTCTGCGCATATACGACGGCGTCGGGCAATTGCGGATCGAAGCGCGACTCGTCGCGGCCGTGATGGGCGCGCACGGCTTCGGAGGTGGAGACGCGGTCGCCGAAGGTGCGCTCCAGCTGGTCGAGGAGTTCGGCGGGAAACGGGCGGCGTGCGAGGGCCGGCGGCGCGGGATGATTCACGCGGAGTCTCCTTCATGTAGGCGTGTCGTGCTGTGCGGCCCATTTTACGCTGAAGGAGGGCAGCGGGGCGCGCGCCCCCGGGGCGGCGGTCCCGAGACAGCGCATTCGCGGCCTGCGCGACTTTGCTGCATCGCATCAAATCTATAATGGACCCCACGCGCCGCTGGTGCGCAAAAGACCCGCTTCAGGAGGACGCATCATGGGCAATCGGCTGAGCAGAATCGTCACGCGCACGGGCGACGACGGGACGACCGGTCTTGGCGACGGTAGCCGCGTGCGCAAGGACAGCTTGCGAATTGCGGCCATCGGCGACGTGGACGAGCTGAACTCGCAGATCGGCGTGCTGCTTTGCGAGAGCTTGCCCGACGACGTGCGCACGGCGCTCACGGCCATCCAGCACGATCTCTTCGATCTGGGGGGCGAGTTGTGCATGCCGGGCCACACGGTCATGACCGATGCGCATCTGGCACAGCTCGACGGCTGGCTGGCTCACTACAACGCAACATTGCCGCCGCTCAAGGAATTCATCCTGCCGGGCGGTTCGCGCGCGGCGGCACTCGCACACGTGTGTCGCACCGTGTGCCGGCGCGCGGAGCGAGCGGTGGTGGCGCTGGGGGCATCGGCTTCCCCTGATGAGACGCTCGCCGAAACGCCGCGACGCTACGTGAATCGGCTGTCGGATCTGTTGTTCGTGCTCGCTCGCGTTCTCAATCGCGCGAACGGTGGGGACGACGTGTACTGGCGGCACGAACGCGGGGCAAAGGCTCAATAACAACGCGCAGTAACGATGCGCAGTTAACGATGAATTGGCAGCGCGCCGACAACGCAAAGCGTGCCCCGATCTCCGCGCACCCGGCTGTTCAAGCACTGGCACGACAGCCCGCCATGGCACCAAGAACCTGGGCCAGAATCCCGGCCCACCCAGTGCGACAAAATGCCTGGTCAGGTTCTCTGGCTTAAACATGTATTGTTTTTACATCTTTAAGCCGGAGAACCCGAATGACTGCGCTGACCGCCCACCAGATGGCCCTCGTCAAGGCCACGGCTCCCGTTTTTGCCGAGCATGGCCCCACCATCACGAAGCACTTTTACAAGCGCATGTTCAAGGCGCACCCGGAGCTCAAGAACCTCTTCAACCAGACGCACCAGCAAAGCGGCAGTCAGCCCGAAACGCTGGCGCGCGCCGTTTATGCCTACGCGGCGAACATCGACAATCTGGCGGTGCTGGGCGACGCCGTCAGACACATCGCGCACAAGCATGCAAGCCTCAACATCCGTCCCGAGCACTATCCGATCGTGGGGCGCCATCTGCTGGGCGCGGTCGTCGACGTGCTGGGCGACGCGGTCGATCAGCCCACGCTCGACGCCTGGACCGTCGCCTATGGACAGCTCGCCCAGATCCTGATCGGCGCCGAGGCGAAGTTGTACGAGGCGGCGTCGTGGAGCGGCTTGCGGCCCTTCAAGGTGATCCGCAAGCAGGTGGAGAGCGCCGAAATCACCTCGTTCTATCTCGCGCCCGCCGACAGCGCCCCGGCCGGCGGCTTCGAGCCGGGCCAATACGTGAGCGTGACGCGTTTCGTCGAGCGCCTCGGTGTCGATCAGCCGCGCCAGTACAGTCTCTCGGACGCGCCGCACGGCCGCTGGCTGCGTATCTCGGTCAAGCGCGAAGCGGGTCGGGACGACGTGCAGCCGGGCCACGTCTCGAACCTGATGCACGATGGCGTCGAAGAAGGGACGATCGTCCACGTGAGCGCGCCGATGGGTGAGTTCACGCTCGATCGCAGCAAGAGCACGCCGGTTGTGCTGATGAGCGGCGGCGTGGGCATCACGCCGATGGTGTCGATGCTCGCCACGTTGCTGGCGGCGCGCAGCGACCGCGCGGTGACTTTCGTCCATGCCTGCCGCGATGCAAGCGTGCATGCTTTCCGCAACTGGCTGCGCCATGCCGCCGCCGAGCATCCGAACCTGAAGCGCGCGGTGTTCTACGAGCGAGTGGGGGCGAGCGACCGCGCCGGCATCGACTACGATTTCGAAGGCCGTATCGACATCGGCCGAATCGAAGAATCCGTGTTGCTGCCCGACGCCGATTATTATCTCTGCGGGCCCGTTGCGTTCATGCGCGAGCAGCGCGAGGCCTTGCTCGCGCGCGGCGTCGACGAAGCGCGGATTCACACGGAGATCTTCGGCTCCGGCATGCTCTGACGCGCAACGCGCCTCACGGCACGGGGCCCCCGACTTTTGGCTCTTAGTCGCCCGGCCCGCGCCGGTTCACGGCGCGATACCCCGATGGCGAGATCGACAGCCTGCGCCGGAAGATCCGCGCGAGCCGCTCGCCGCGCGGCACGCCGCAGCGTTGCGCGATCTCGCTGATCGGCAGGTTGGTCTGCGCGAGCAGCAGGCAACTTGCATCGAGCCGCGTGCGCAGCAGGTATTCGGAGGGCGTGAGACCGGTATGCATCTTGAAGTGGCGCAGAAAGTTTCGCATGCTCATCTGCGCGACGCGCGCTGCATCCGCGACCGAGACCGGCTGGTGATAGTTCTCGCGCAGCCAGTGCGCGGCGAGGCTGATCTTGCCGTTGGCGCTGTCCGCTTCGCCGTCGTCGAGCATCGGGCCGAGGCGCTCCCACGCGCCCGGCATCGAATCTTCGGAGACCCGCTGAGCCAGCGCATCGCCGTGATTGCGCTTGACGACCTTGAGCGCCGCGACGAGCGCTTCGGGCGGAGCGACCACCGAAGCGCTCGCGTGGCGCGCTTCGAGCGCGCGGCGCAGACGCTGTGCCGAAGCGGCGGTGTTCAGTCCTATACGCAAAAACGACACGTCGGCGGCGGCGAGCAGCGCGCGTCCTTCGCCGAGCGCGCGAATCACGCGCACCTTGGGGGCGAGCGTTTGCAGGCGCGCGATGAGCCGTGCGTTGTCGCGCGCGTCGCTGGCGCCGGGGCCGCCCGCAATGAAAAGGGTATCGAAGCCGTTGCGCAGCGGCCCGTACAGGCTTTCGGTCCAGATGCGCAGCGCGCAACTGCTGCCCACGCTGCCGCCCGCTTCGGAAAGCATCGCGACCGAATAGGGGGGCGGTGCGCCGAGGCTCGCATCGTTGGCGAGACGAAACACGTCGGCAAGCAGGCTCACGTCACCGATCGGGAAGCCCTCGAAAACCAGAATGCCGATACGCTTGGCCACGGGTCCGAACTTGAAGTGAGCGCCGCGCGGCAGGAAGGCAGCTTGCCGGCAGACCACCCTATCGATGTGCATGGCCGGTTCCTCGCGCAGGAATGGATTTGCAGGAGTCCGTGACGTTCGCCATGGCGGCCAGGGCTTGCGCACGTATCTCGCCTGTGCGCTTCATCATAGGCCGCACGTTGCGAGCGGCAGGCGGCTCAGTCGGAAAATGCCGAGAAGTTGGCAGATTGGCTCGATATGCGCGCGGCTGTCCGGTCGGCGCGCTAGCGAAAGTAGTTCTTCGCGTTCTCATGCACGTCGTCGCGCGCGAGCAGCTCTTCCGGTGCGAGCCATGCATATTGGCTATGCTGGTCGAAGCGGCCGACCGGCACGGTGCTGTCCAGCGTCAAGGCATAGGCCAGCACGACATAGTGTGTGCCGATGCCGTTTTCAGCCGCGAAGTTGTCGGGATACAGATGCTCGTATACGCCGCAAAAGCGTGCGGCCGTGCGCTGCACGGCGGCGATGCCGAGTTCAGTTTCGACGATGCGGGTGAATGCGCCGTCCAGACGCTCGTCCTTGAGAATGCGCCCGCCCGGCACGAACCAGGTGCCGCGCGCGGGGCGATTGCGGCGCCGGCCGACCAGCACGCGGCCTTCGGCGTCCTCGACGATCAGGTCGATCGCGACGAGTGGCGCAAGCCGCACGACGTCGAGAAATTCCGTGGGCGACAGCATGAGCGAGCCCGTTCGTGGCAGGAAAAAAGACGGCCCGCGGCGTGGACGCGAATCGCACGACGCACACGGTGTACGCAAAAAACGGCGCACGAAGCACGCACAAAGCACGCACGAAGCAGGTTGCGCGTTCATGTGCAGTCTAGGCCGTGCGATATTGCACCGCACTGTCCTGAGCCGCCTAAGTCTCGCTGTCATGGGCCAAGATGTGCGCTGTGATGGGGCATCGCGGCCGCAGGCGACTATAGTGAAGCCGCAATGAAACCGCCGCAGTGAACCTGCCGTATTGAACCTGCTGTATGAACCTCCGGAAGGACGGCGCCTTACGGCGCGACGTAGCCCGCGGGCGTGATGGCGTTGGCCTTGATGACGGCCGCGTTGCCCGAGACCACGTAAACCGGCGATTCCGTCAGGTTGAGCGGCAGCGTGCCGTCCTTGTAAGCCGTTTTGGTCTCGTTGCCCATCATGTCGAACACACTGACCTCGCCCGAGCGGCCGCGTGCGTCGACGGGCAGGGCCCAGTTCGTGGCGCGCGTTGCGTCGAATCCTGTCTTTGCGCTCCAATGTGCGTTGTCGTGACTCCAGAGGGCGGTGATGACCTTGCCGTCGGGCCGCGCGAAGGCATAGGCATAGACACCTGGCGGCGTGCCGCGCAACGGGCCGAGTGTCGCGGTGCCGTCGATCAGCCGCGTCATGGCTGCGACCGCGAGCGCGGCCGGCTTCGGGCTGATGTTCGAGGACCCATACGCTCCCTGCGCATGGTCGAGTTCGAAGAAAAGGCCATAGCCGGGTGTGGTCTCCGGCATGTCTGCCCCGTAAAAAACGAACGTGACGTTGGCGCCTTCGCCCAGCAGGATCAGGTGCGTGCGCGCCACGACCGCGCCCTGTGCGTAGAGCGTTTGCGCGTCGGGATAGTGCGGACCGTAGGCGCTGCCGATGTCGTAGCTGATGCCCGTCTCCGTCACGAACAAGGGGGCACCGGGCTTGAGCAGGTCGCGCATCGTCGCGCGCAGATCGCGCATCGCTTCGGGCAGGCCAGGCGTGTCGCCCGGTGCATTGACGAGCCGCTCGGGCGGATGCGAGGGGCTCGTGCCGAAGTCGTAGTAGCCGTGAATGGTCACGCCGTCGAGATAGCGCGTAATGCCTAGTTGTGCGAAATGTTTGAGCCACTTCGTGTTGTCGCCCACACCCGAATAGGTGAGGCCCATCACGACCGCATTGGGATCGGTGGCATGAATGCCCTCCCAGACCGACCGGTAGAGATCGACGAAATGGGCGTCGGTATCGCGCCAGGGCAGGCCGCCGTCCGGATCGGGTTCCCACGTGACCTGGTAATAGTTGCGCGACTGACGTGGAAATATCTTCGCACGCACGTGTGCCGAATCGGTGCCCACACGCGTCATATAGTCGTGCAATGCCGCTTCGGAGACCGGCGCATAACTGTGCGTGTCCTGGCCGTTCGGACTCGCCCATGAGGGAATGCCGTCGAGCAGGATCAGCCGCATGATGTCGCCGGAGCGAAATCCGGTCGCGAGTTCGGCAGTGGCGGGTTCGAACGTGTTCGGGCCTTTCGGCTCTTCGTTATACCAGTTGCGGTTGTCGTTGGCCCAGGCGAGCCCGAGGTCGGTATAGAGCGGCCGGAAGCCGTCGCCGCCGCAGCAGTGCTGGCCGGGCGCGAGGTAGGCCGTGCCCTGGCCGCCGAAGCGGTGCAGATCCTGATGCGCGAACGCTGGCGGCGGCAGTGTGGAGGAAATGTCGGGCAGCACGCCGAACGTCGTTATGCCCGCCGGGCGCGTGCCGCGCTGGGGCAGCGTGGCCGCCGGTTGTGAGGCGAGCGAGGCCGAGAACGCGAAATAACCGGCCTGCGGCATCGTGCAGGTGAGCGACGTGACGCGCGCGCCTGCCGCCACTGGAAAACTGCCGCTTGCCTGCGGGCGGCTCCAGGTGTCGGCGATCTGCCATTGCACCTTGTCGTCGGCGTGGGTCCGCGTGACCACTTCGATACGCACGCTGCGCCCGTGCGGGAAAAGACGCGTGCCGTCACTGCCAGGCGTGTCGGCCGAGATGGGCGAGTCGCCTGCGCCTGCGCCGTCGCGGCTCGTCGCGCTGTGGCAGACGGCGTCGTCTGCGGCGTCTGCGGCCTGGCACGGCATCGAGGCGAGCAGCGCGCCGGTCGCGAACGCAGCGAGCACGAGGCGCGCGACGCCGCGGGGCTTCGATGCGGACGCAACGGCGGCGGGCAGGATCATCGGCGCGCTCACGAGAGGATGAAAAGGCAAGACTAGTGGCTTTCGCCTGTCGCGTCGCGCCAGGGTCCAGTCTTTTCGCGCAATGCCGGGCACGCCGCGTGCGTGGGATGCCCCAGTGCGCGCGCATGCGGCCATTCTTATAAACGCATGCATACCTTATCTGATTTTGTGCGATGCAGAATCCTTTTAGGAGATTTAATATCTGCTTTGCGCGCACCGGAACGGCGCTTAAACCCGCTTTAACGTCTTTTTATCAGACGAATAGAGGCGCCGTTTTCACCCTTCCTTATCATCCGTTTTTTCTTCCATCCCGCAGAAAATGCAACGACCGGAAGACATCGCGGAATTCATCGTATTAAAGCCGAAAATACTGATCGGGCCGTATCGGCGGGCAGTTTTGTCTCATCAAAGCAATCAAACGATTCACGGTTTTCAATCAATTGCTTTTTGGTGCAAACCGTAACGTGCGTGCTTCAAAATGGTCCGCGACCGGACTGAATGCGCCAATGTCTCGGCAGTTTCGGTCAGTCGTCGCTACGCCGAATTTTATACGCATATGATGCACTGCACACGGAATGCTATTACCAGGACTTTTCACTTTGGACGGGGGACGTTTAGGGGAAAAGCATGGCGTACGCAAGTCTGGATTTGCCATCGTTCACTCACCCGCATCTCGTCACCGCGGGTATTAACCGGGAGATTCGTCATATCGCAATTCTCTTGTTCGACGGTTGTTCGCTGCTTGGGGCAGGAATCGTGGCCGAAGTCTTTCATATGGCCAATGAACTTTCGTCGGACACGGATCGCCGTTTTCCCTATGACGTAAGCATTCTTTCCGCCGATGGCGGCAATGTCACATGCTCGTCATCGGTGAGGGTCTGGACGGATGGACTCGATGCGCGTCACTACGTCGGCTTCGACGCGCTGTTTGTCGCAGGTGGCAAGGGCGCCTTCGCCGCCGCCAATGACGAGCGCCTGATCGCATGGCTTCGTCATGTGCATGCGAATACCGGCATGATCCGCCCGATCGGCGAGGGACGTTCGCTGCTGGAGGCCGCGAGCCTCTGCGGGCAACGCGTGCCGCGCGAATTCGGCACCTACGGGATGGCCGGAGTGCCGAATGGACGCGAGGATGCCGTGGGCGACCCCGGCGACCGGCTCGAATCCATGAAGAGCGCGCTCACGCTCGTCAAGCGCGACCTCGGCGTGGATGTGGCGCGTGCGGTGACTGAACGGCTGATGCCCGACTCGGGCGGCAATCTGATGCCGTTTCTCGGCGACGCGCTCGGCAGTGCGCCGGCCGACAAGGTGCGGGCCGCTGCGCGCTGGCTGCAGGAAAATTGCCAGCGTGCCATTTCGATTGCGGATGCCGCGCAGGTCGCCGCGATGAGCGAGCGTAACTTTCTGCGCCGTTTCAAACTGGAGATGGGCATTACGCCTTCGGATTACCTCCTGCACGCGCGCCTCGCGATTACGTGCAGTCTGCTGGCCGATTCGGAATTGCCAGTGGACAAGATCGCGCGCCGCACCGGCATGGGCAATGGCGACCGCCTTGCCAAGATCTTCCGCAAGCGCATGATGATTTCACCCACCGAGTATCGCGAACAAAGCCGACGCGAAGCTGGCGCCTGAGGGCGCTGCTTCGCCGGACTTTGGGGCGCGTGTCGAAAGACAGGCGACCATTTGAGATATATAGGAGTGCGAACATGAATGAAAGGCTGGCGATACCGCAAGATCTGCACCCGGGTGAAGTAAAAGTCGGCATGCCGGGAGAAACCGGCGCGCAGCAAGACGACGCGGCGGCTTGCACGCGCATCGTGCCGGTCGTGCTGGCGGGGGGATCGGGCACGCGGTTGTGGCCGATGTCGCGCGAGAACTTTCCCAAGCAATTGATCGACGTCGTGGGAACCGACACGCTGCTACAGGCGACTGTTCACAGGCTCGATGGATTTGGCGAGGGATGGCAGGTCGCCAGTGCGCCGATTGTCGTGTGCGGCGAAGAGCACCGCTTCGTGATTGCCGAGCAGATGCGCGCCTGCGGCAGGGACGCGCGGCTCATCGTCGAGCCTGCGCGGCGCGACACGGCGCCGGCTCTCACGCTCGGTGCCGCGCTTGCCAGTGCCAATGGCGAAGACGCGATTCTCATGGTGATGCCGTCGGATCACGCAATCTCCGACGTGGGCGCCTTGCAGCGCGCACTCGAATGCGCAGCACGTCATGCGCAGCGCGGTGCGATCGTCACGCTGGGCGTGCCCCCGCGCTCTCCCGAGACCGGTTTCGGCTATATCCGCATCGGCGGGGCGCTCGACGATGGCGCGCATCGTATCGATGGCTTCGTCGAGAAGCCTGCACCGGAACTCGCCGCCCAGTATGTGTCGCAGGGCGGGTACTGGTGGAACAGCGGCATCTTCGTGATGCGTGCAAGCGTATGGCTGAAAGCCCTTCAAGGGTTGCAGCCTGCCATGCACGACGCGTGCATGGCGGCGTTTGCCGAAGGCACGGCGGATGGGGCGGTGTTTCGTCCTTCGGCGCAAACCTTCGTCTGTTCGCCATCGGACTCGATCGACTACGCGGTGATGGAGCGGCTGGCGGGCAACGGTGTGGACGAACAGGAACTGCCGCAAGGCGTCGTGGTGCCGCTCGACGCCGGCTGGTCCGACCTCGGTTCGTGGGATGCGGTCTGGGCCGCCATGGAGAAGGACGAATGCGGGAACGTCGCGCGCGGTCGCGTGCTGTTCGAGGGTGCCGTTGCGAGCTATGCGCACTCGGAGGGGCGGCTCGTGGCATGCGTCGGGACGTCCAACCTGGTCGTGGTCGAAACGCCCGATGCCGTATTGGTTGCGGATCGTTCGAAAGTCCAGGACGTGAAAGGGCTGGTTGCCCGCATCAAGGCGCAGAACGCTCCCGAGGCCGACGAGCATCGCAAGGTGCGCCGTCCATGGGGCTATTACGACTCGATCGACAGGGGCGAACGCTTTCAGGTGAAGCGCATCGTGGTGGCGCCCGGCGGCCGGTTGTCGTTGCAATTGCATCATCATCGCGCCGAGCACTGGATCGTCGTGCGCGGCACCGCGCTCGTGACACGTGGCGAAGAGTCGTTCCTCTTGACCGAGAACCAGTCGACATTCATCCCGCTTGGCGTGCGTCATCGGCTCGAGAACCCAGGCAAGGTACCGCTCGAAATCATCGAGGTGCAATCGGGTTCGTATCTCGGTGAGGACGACATCGTCAGGCTGGACGATTCATACGGTCGCTACAGTTGAACGTTGCATTGCCGACCTCCAGGTGAGCGAAATGCGCGAGCTTCAAGGACTAATGGCGAGGTTGCTGGATGTCGCAGCGGTGATCGTCGGAGCGGTGGTGGCTTCGCAGATCCGCTTCGATGCCCTGCTGGGGCGCGGCTTCTACGA
Organism: Paraburkholderia sp. J12; assembly: GCF_905220215.1. NCBI lineage: Bacteria > Pseudomonadati > Pseudomonadota > Betaproteobacteria > Burkholderiales > Burkholderiaceae > Paraburkholderia > Paraburkholderia sp. J12. Next base: position 59,869 of record NZ_CAJMZC010000002.1, on the reverse strand, counting down.
CGTATTCGTGTTGTTCTCCGCGGCGTTTTCACTCGCGCTCTTTCCGGCGTTCGACATCTACCTGTCCTGGCGCGGCCGCTCCAAGGTGTTGCTGGCAGGGCAGGTGTCGCTTGCCTGGCTCGTGGTTCAGGGCTGCGCGCTGATCGCCATGTACTCGACCATGCACCACGTGGACATCGTCTCCCGCCTCTGGTTCGCCTACTGGACCGCCATCGCCGGCGGGCTCCTCATCACCTGGCGCCTCGGCACGCACGGCGTGCTCGCGCACGTGCGGCGCGCCGGTCTGAACCTGCATCAGGTCGCCATTGCCGGCTCGTCCACGCAATGCGACGAGATGGTCCGCCGCATCGAAGCGGATCCGAGCGCGGGTTTTCGCGCGAGCGTCCTCTACAGCACGAAGCCAGATACGCCGCCGGCCAGCGCCGCCCGCACCGCAATCTGCGAGACGATCGAAGGCTTTGCACAATACATCCGCGACTGCGACGTGCACGAGCTCTGGCTCGCGTTGTCGCTCGCCGACGAGCGTACCGTGGCGCGCCTCGTGACCGAGTTCCGCAACGACCTCGTGAACATCCGCTTCATTCCCGACGTGCGCTCGCTTGCGCTCTTCGACACCAGCAGCGTGATCGAGCTGCTCGGCGTGCCGGCGATCAACCTGGTCGCTTCGCCGTTGACGGCCAGCGCCCAGTTCAAGAAGGCCGTATTCGACCGTGTTTTCGCGAGCGCGGCGCTCGTGAGCCTCGTGCCGGTTCTGCTCGCGATCTCGGTCGCGGTGAAGCTGTCTTCGCCTGGCCCGGTGTTATTCAAGCAGCGCCGCAAGGGCGCGGACGGTCGCGTGTTCACCATCTACAAGTTCCGCACGATGCGTCTGCATGCCGAAGCGCCGGGCAAGGTGAGCCAGGCCACGCGCGGCGATCCGCGCGTGACCCGTGTGGGCGCCTTCCTGCGCCGCACGAGTCTCGACGAACTGCCGCAGTTCTACAACGTGCTGCGCGGCGATATGTCGGTGGTCGGGCCGCGTCCGCATGCGCTCGAACACGACGATCTCTACCAGCGTGTGGTGACGGGCTACATCCACCGCTACCGCATCAAGCCCGGCATTACCGGCTGGGCGCAGATCAACGGCTTTCGCGGCGAGACCGACCGCCTCGAAAAGATGGAGTTGCGCGTCGCGCACGATCTGTATTACCTCGGCCACTGGTCGTTCTGGCTCGATATGCGCATCATCGCGGCCACCATCGCCCACGGCCTCGTCAGTCCCAACGCCTACTGAGCGTGCGCACGGCATCGTCCGTGCGCGAAGCAGTGGACCCGCCGCCCGTGCGCGCGGGTTGCATCCGCTACATGAGGCGCTTCATCAGTTTGAGGGAGAGCGAAGATGGCGATCAACTATGACAGCGGCTACGCCATGGCGGGCGCCGACGAACGGTTTCTGGGCGAGTATCTGCAAACGCTCGTTGCGAACTGGCGCACCATCGCCGTCGTGACGCTCGCGTTCACGCTGCTCGGCACCACCTACGCGTTCCTCGCCCCGCGGACCTATCGCGCCGACGTGCTGTTCCATGTCATGGAAAAGTCCGACGCGAGCAAAAAGGACAACAGCCTGCCGCCGCTCACCGGCATGTTCGACACGAAGACCTCGGCCAACGGCGAGATCGAGATGCTCAAATCCCGTCTCGTCACCGAGGAAACCGTGAAGCGCCTGCATCTCGACATCACCGCGCGGCCGCGCGAAATGCCCGTTGTCGGCGGCATGCTGGCGGGGCTCGTGAACGGCAACTGGGGCGTGAGGCTGCCGTCGTTTCTCAAGCCGGCCGGTTATGCGTGGGGCGGCGGCGATATCGCGGTATCGCGTTTCGATACGCCCGAAGCGCTTTACGAGCGCGAGTTCACGCTGGTCCCGGGCGCGGACGGCTCCTACGTGCTGCGCGACCCCGACGGGATTGCGATTCTGCAGGGCCGTGTGGGCGAGGACGTGACGGCGAACACCGCCGATGGCCCGATCGCGCTGCATGTGGACCGCCTGAGCGGCGCGCCCGGCACGCCGTTCGCGCTCACGCGCGCGTCCACGCTCACGACCGTCGAGCGGCTGCAGCGCTCGCTCGACGTGTCCGAAGTGGGACTGCAATCCGACGTGATACTCGCGAGCCTCGAGGGCCACGACAGCAAGCTCACGGCGGAGATCCTGAACAACATGGCGCGCGAGTTCATCGCGCAGGACGTGGAAAGCCGCTCTGCCGAAGCCGAGCATATGCTCGCATTCCTCGACGACCAGTTGCCGCAGGCCCGCGCGCAACTCGACGCGGCCGAGCAGCGCTACAACAAGTTCCGTAACGAGCACGGCACGGTCGATCTGGGCGAAGAAAGCCGCTTGCTGCTTCAGCAGGTGGTGGACAACAAGACCCGGCTCGAGGATCTGCAACAGCAACGCGCCGAGCTCTCGCAGCGCTTCACCGAGCACCATCCGGCGGTGGCCGCACTCGATGCGCAGATCGCGAACCTGCAAGGCGAGCAGGCCACGCTCACGCGCAACGTCGCCTCGCTGCCCGATACCGAGCAGACCGCGGTGCGCCTGCTGCGCGACGTGCACGTGGATACCGAGCTCTACACGAGCCTTCTGAACAGCGCGCAGCAACTGCGCGTGGCGAAGGCGGGGCAGGTGGGCGACGTGCGCATCGTCGATTACGCCCAGGCGCCGGACGATCCGGTGCGTCCGAAGCGTCTGCTCGTGATCGCGTTGTCCATCGGCGCGGGGCTGGTGGTGGGCATCCTCGTCGCGATCGTGCGCAAGTCGCTGTATGGCGGTGTGGAGCGTCCCGACGAACTCGAAGCGGCGCTCGGCGTGCCGGTCTTCGCCGTGGTGCCGCGCAGCTCGCAGCAGTTGCGCCTGCAACATCATGTTTCGGCGCGCCGGCGCGGCCTGCACGTGCTCGCGCAGCAGGCGCCGCAGGACGTGGCGGTGGAGGGCGTGCGCAGCCTGCGCACGTCGCTGCAGCGCTCGCTCAGCGAAGCGAGCAACAACATCGTGATGCTCACCGGATCGCGGCCCGACATCGGCAAGTCGTTCCTCTCGGTCAACCTCTCGGCGCTCGTCGCTTCCGTGAACAAGCGTGTGCTGATCGTCGACGGCGACATGCGGCGCGGCGACGTGCACTCGCACTTCGGTATTCCGCATCAGCCCGGGCTCTCGGACGTGCTGCTGGGCGCCGACCTGAATTCGGCGATCCAGCGCGACGTGCTGCCGGGCCTCGACGTGCTCGCGAAGGGTACGTTGCACTCGCATCCTTCCGAACTCCTGATGAGTTCGCGCTTCGAGGCGCTGCTCGAAGAACTGAAGGCGAAATACGACATCGTGATCGTCGATACGCCGCCCGTGCTTGCCGTGACCGATTCGACCGTGATCGGGCGCTATGCGGGCACGACGCTGCTCGCGATCCGCCACGGCCGCCACCCGCTTTCCGAGCTCGAGGAAACGGTGAAGCGCCTGCGCATCGGCGGCGTGAACCTGCGCGGCGTGCTGCTCACCGACGTGCCGAAGACCGGCGCGTTCATCGGCGGCGGCTATCGCGGCGGTTATTACGGATACGAAAGCATTCCAGGGTAGTACGAGGACGTGCCGTCCGCAACGGGTCAAGGCAGGACAGAACCGGACACAGCAGGACACAACCGGACACAACCGGGCGGACGGAGAAACCACCGAATCCATTTCGCTACGCGCGAGGAGAGAACGATGGCTCGTAAGGTTGCGTTGATTACCGGCATCACCGGTCAGGACGGTTCGTATCTGGCGGAACTGCTATTGGAAAAGGGCTACGAAGTGCACGGCATCAAGCGGCGCTCCTCGCTCTTCAACACCGACCGGATCGATCACCTGTATCGCGATGTGCACGACCCGGAACCGGGCATCCAGCTGCATCACGGCGAACTCACCGACTCCACGGCGCTCTTGCGCGTGATCCAGCGCGTGGCGCCCGACGAGATTTACAACCTCGCCGCGCAAAGCCACGTGGCCGTCTCGTTCGAAGAGCCCGAGTACACGGCGAACGCGGACGGCCTCGGCACGCTGCGCATTCTGGAGGCGATCCGCATTCTGAACCTCACGAAGAAGACGCGCTTCTATCAGGCTTCGACCTCCGAGCTCTACGGGCTCGTGCAGGAGGTGCCGCAGCGCGAAACCACGCCGTTCTATCCGCGCAGCCCGTATGCCGTTGCGAAGCTGTTCGCGTACTGGACCACGGTCAACTATCGCGAGGCGTACGGCATGTACGCGTGCAACGGGATTCTCTTCAATCACGAATCGCCGCAGCGCGGCGAGACCTTCGTCACGCGCAAGATCACGCGTGCGATCGCGCGCATTGCGGTGGGGCTGCAGAAGGACCTGTACCTCGGCAATCTCTCCGCGCTGCGCGACTGGGGCCATGCGCGCGATTACGTCGATATGCAGTGGCGCATGCTTCAGCAGGACGAGCCCGAAGACTACGTGATCGCCACCGGCGTGCAGTACAGCGTGCGCGATTTCGTGCGCGTGGCGGCGGCCGAGCTCGGCGTGACCGTGCGCTTCGAGGGCAGCGGCCTCGACGAAGTGGGCATCGTGGAGCAGGTGGAAGGGCGCGAGACGCGCCTCGAACCCGGCAACGTGATCGCGCGCGTCGATCCGCGCTATTTCCGGCCGACCGAGGTCGAGACCTTGCTCGGCGATGCCTCGAAGGCCCAGCAAAAGCTCGGCTGGAGTCCGGCGACTTCGTTCCACACGCTGGTCAGGGAAATGGTGCGCGCGGACTATCAGATTGCCCGCCGCGACGCGCTGGTCACGCTGGCTGGCTTCAAGGCTCTCGAACATCACGAGTGAAGAACATGGATACGAATTCCCGCATCTTCATCGCCGGCCACCGCGGCATGGTGGGCTCGTCGCTCGTGCGCGCGCTTCAGGCGCACGGCTACTGGAACCTCGTGACGCGCGCCCACGCGGAGCTGGATCTGACCGACCAGCATGCCGTCGACGACTTCTTCGCACACGAAAAGATCGACGCCGTGCTGCTCGCGGCGGCGCGCGTGGGCGGCATCATGGCGAACGCCACGCAGCCCGCGCAGTTCGCCTACGACAACCTCGCGATCGAAACCAACGTGATCCGCGCCGCGTATCGCGCGGGTGTCGGGCGACTTGTCTTCTTCGGCTCGTCGTGCATCTATCCGCGCGAGTGTCCGCAGCCGATCCGCGAATCCTATCTGCTCACCGCGCCGCTGGAGCCGACCAACGAAGCCTATGCGATTGCGAAGATCGCAGGTCTTAAGTTGTGCGAAGCGTATAACAAGCAGTACGGCACGCATTTCGTATCGTTGATGCCGACCAATCTCTACGGCCCCAACGACAACTACGATCTCGCCAGCGGCCATGTGCTGCCCGCGTTGCTGCGCAAGGCGCATGAGGCGCGCGTGAGCGGCGCGCGCACGCTCACGGTCTGGGGCTCGGGCCGGCCGCGCCGCGAGTTCATGTACGTGGACGATCTCGCCGACGCGACGCTCTTCCTGCTCGAACACGAGGCGGACGATGGCGTCTATAACGTGGGCGTGGGCGAGGACCTGTCGATCCGCGAGCTGGCCGAGCGCGTGTGCGAGGTGGTGGGTTTCGACGGCGAACTGGTGTTCGACTCGAGCAAACCCGACGGCACGCCGCGCAAGCTGCTCGACGTCTCGCGCCTCGGCGATCTGGGCTGGCACGCGCATGTGGGTCTCGGCGAGGGGCTCGCGCGCACCTATGGCGATTTTCTCCAGTCGTCGCATGCGGCGCCGGCATACGAGACGGCTATGAGAGCGTGAGGCCTGCGGACCCGGGCGCTCGAAGTCTAACGAGGCCTCGCGGGTCCGGGTTGCCCACAGAGCATGCGGTTTGTTGGCGGCGAGCGTCGGGAGAGGACCGGCTGGACGGCGCTCGCCTTTTTTTTGCCGCTGCGGCCGGCTTGCAGCCATGCGCATAACCAGAGACGGCGCAGGGTAACGCAAGCCGGCCCGGCCTTCCGTTCGCACAGTTCGATGAAAACTGCGCGAAAAGAGTCCAGCGATGAGAATCCTGATCTATGGATTGAATTACGCGCCGGAGGTGGCGGGCGTCGGCAAATACACATCCGAAATGGCCGAGTTGCTCGCCGCGCGGGGGCACGAGGTGCGCATGGTCTGTGCACCCCCTTACTATCCGCAGTGGCGCGTGCACGACGGCTACCGGGCCTGGCAGTATCGGCGCGAAAACTGGCGCAGCGTGCCGGTCTCGCGCGCGCCGCTGTGGGTGCCCTCGCGGCCGCGCGGGCTCACGCGCATCGTGCATCTGGCGAGCTTCGCGCTGTCTTCGCTGCCGCTGCTCGTTCGGGAAGCATTCTGGCGGCCGCAGGTGATCATGCTGATCGTGCCCACGCTCCTGTGCGCACCGGGGGCGCTTGCGCTCGCGCGCGCGACGGGCGCCAAAGCGTGGCTGCACATTCAGGACTTCGAAGTGGATGCCGCGTTTGGCCTGGGGCTGCTGCAAGGCGGCGGCGCGTCGCGTGGTGCGCGCGTGGCGAACGCCACCGAGCGCATGCTTTTACGCCGCTTCGACGTGGTCTCGTCGATTTCGCCGCGCATGGTGGAGCGGGCGATCGACAAGGGTGTCGATGCGTCGCGCACGGCGTGTCTGCCGAACTGGGTCGACACCAAGGCCATTTTTCCGCTGCCGGTGCCGAGTGCGTACCGCCGGCGGCTCGGCATCGCGCCCGCTAACACCGTCGTTCTGTACTCCGGGAGCATGGGCGCGAAGCAGGGCATCGAGATTCTCGCGGATGTCGCGGCGGCGTTGGCGGGGCGGCCCGATATCAGCTTCGTGTTCTGCGGCGACGGCGCGGCGAAACACGAACTGCTTGCGCGCTGCACACCGCTTTCGAATTGCCACGTGTTGCCGCTGCAACCCGCCGAGGCACTGAACGAACTGCTCAACGTTGCCGATATCCACGTGCTGCCGCAACGCAACGATGCCGCCGATCTCGTGATGCCGTCGAAGCTCACCGGCATGCTCGCGAGCGGCCGCGCGGTCGTCGCCATGGCGCGGCCCGGCACGAGCCTCTTCGATGTCGTGACGGAAACCGGAATCGCGGTGCCGCCCGAGGACCGCGATGCGCTCGCGGCCGCCATCGTCGAACTGGCCGGCGATCCGGAACGGCGCGCGGCGCTCGGTGCGGCCGCGCGCCGTTACGCGCAGCAAAGCCTCTCGCCCGAGGCGATCTTTGGGGCGTTCGACGCGAGGCTGGCCGTGCTCGCGGGGACCGCCGAGGTCGCGGCGGAGGCGGTGCAAAGTGTGGCCGAGGGCGCCGCCGCACCGGATCGCGCGGGCACACGCCAATCGAGATTGCGCGAGGCTGAGCAGTCGGACGGGTGAGGGGCGACCTGGCCTACCAGGGCGAACGGTACAACTGCGCGGCAGCCGAGCGTTGCGACCCGGTGTACGGGTTGCCATAAACGGGCGCGGTGGGCGACGTTGCGCTCGCACCGTAGTCATAAGCTGCCTTCGTGCTGTCGCCGGCCGATTGCGCGTTCTTGACGGCCGACGCGTGCCCGAGACTGCGGCGGATGCCATCCGTAGCGGTTCCAGCGGCGCTTCTTCCGATGCCACCCGTAGCACTGCCGCCGCGCGGGCTCGTTCCCGCCGCGCCGCTCGCTGCATAAAAATCGGACGGGCTGATGATGCGCATGCGCGCCTCTTTCGTGAGCGCGTCTTCCTGCGCGGCGGGCGAGGCGCCGTCGCTGCTGTAGGCGCCGCCTCCGTACGGATTGTCCTCGTCCGAAGGGCCGCCGAGCATGCCGTCCTCGTCGGACTGTACGCGGTGCGTAGTGGGGGGAGCGCCGGTGCCGTTCTGCTCGTCCTGGCTTGCGCTGTTGCCCCGATCGTCCGAAGAGGCAGGCGAGGCCGGCACCGTATCTTGCTGTGCATGGGCGGCAGGCGGCCACGCGCAGCACGTGACGTACAGCGCGAGGGCGAGGATCGAAGGCGCCGTGCCGCGCGCCATACGCAGCACGGCGGCGGCAGCGGGCGAAGAGGCGGTCATGGACATGATTCGAAACCTGGCATGCAACGCTCATTTGACGCCTGGCGCGGCGATGCCTTCATGGTGCGCACATGGCGTCGCGCAGCCGCGCCAAAACACCGGCGGTGTCGGCCATCCGTGCGAAGCGGCAGGAGGCGCGCCGGATAATCGAGCCGGATAGCACCTGACGTGACCCGCGGCCGTGTCATCCGCCGGTGGGGCAAGAATATGCGAGGGAGCGCTTATGTCGGAAGCAGTCGATGTCATCGGTGGCCGGGGTGTTGCAGGGCGGGCGAACGGAGAAAGCGAAGCGGCGCCGCAGGCGCCGGCCACGGGTGCGCGCGCATCGGCATTCCCGTCGGCGGATGCGCAAATCCCCGTGATCGACCTGAGTCTCGCCGGCAAGGGCAACTACACGGCGCGCCGTGGAAAGCTCGTACAGGCGCTCTGGTACGTGGTGGATGCCTGCGTACTCGACAACCGTCTGCTGCCCTTCTCGGGGCTGCGTGTGGCCTTGCTGAGGCTGTTTGGCGCGAAGGTGGGCAGCGGCTGCCGCCTCGTGCATCCGATGCGCGTAAAGGCGCCCTGGAATCTCGAACTCGGCGACCACTGCTGGATCGGCGTGGACGTGTGGATCTACAACCAGGCGCCGATCCGGATCGGCTCGAACGTGTGTCTTTCGCAAGGCGCGTTTCTGAGCGCCGGCTCGCACGACATGCGCACGAACATGGACCTGCGCGTCGCGCCCATCGTGATCGAGGACGGCGTGTGGGTCTCGTCGAAGTGCGTCGTGCAGATGGGCGTGACGATCGGGCGCTCGGCCGTCGTCACGCCGCTTTCGGTCGTGCATCGCTCGCTCGAGGCGGGCGGCGTGTATGGCGGCAATCCCTGCCGCTTCATTCGCTGGCGCTTCGAAGAGCGCCAGCCCGTTAGCCCTAATAGCCGTAGCTGACCACGCGTCCGGCTTCGGCGGCTTCCGTGCTCGGCAGGATCAGGCTCACGACCCGGCTCCACTTGACGAGCGACGAAGCATCGACGAACACGACGTCGCTCGGCTTCAGTTCGAACTCGTCGGCCGTGGCCATCGCCTCCGGCGACGAGGCATTCAGATGGAAGACCGTGCGGTGGCCTTCCTCCTGGCCGCGCACGACATAGACCTGCGATGCGTCACCCGATCCCTGGCTGATGCCGCCTGCCGAACCGAGCGCCTCGTTCAGCGTGAGACGTCCGTTGTTCAGCACGACGCTGCCGGGGTGTCCCACTTCGCCCAGCACGTACACCTTGCTGTCGTTCTGCGAATAGACGCGCACCAGATCGCCGTTCTGCAGAATGATGTTGTCCGGGTTCACGCCTTTCTTGATCATGTCGGGAATGTTCACGAACACCGTCTGCTTGCCGCGCGTGATGCTCACCCGCGAGCGGTCGCCCGCCGCCGTGAAGCCGCCCGCGCGGTTGATCGCCTCGGGCAGCGACATCGTCATGTCGTTGAGCACGAGCAGGCCGGGCGTGCGCACTTCGCCGTCCAGATACACGCGGCGGCTGCGATAGGCTTCGATCCTGAGCGTCACCTGCGGGTTGTGCAGGTAGTAGCCCAGCTTGCCCGCCACGAGGTCGCGCGCCTGCAGCTCGGTCAGGCCGGCCACGTGGATCGGCCCCACGTAGGCCACCTGGATCACGCCCGCCGAATCGACCGTATAGCCCGAAATCACCTGGCTCGTACTCTGGTCTTGCTGGCCGGCCATCGGCGTCGTCGTGGGCAGGTTCATTTCGGGGTGGTCCCACACCACGATGCTCAGCACGTCGCCGGGCCCGAGCGTATAGGGCGCGGGCGTGCCGAACAGCTTCTCGACGTCGGTTGGCACCACGGTCGGCCTCGCTGCCTGTTCTTTTGCGATCAGGCCGTTGTCGATCTCGACGAGCGCGCCGGCGGGCGGCTGATCGTCCGTTGCCTCGGTGCCCGAGGCGTGGGCCTTGTCGCTTGCGGCCTTCGCCTGCGACACGCTGGGCGGCGCGTACGACATGCCCGGCGCCATCCCGCAGCCCGCGAGCAGAACCGTCATGGCCACCATCGCCACCATTGCCGCCATCGCCGCCGTTGCCGTGGCGACGGCACCCGCGCGGCGTGTCCTTGCCGCGCTCGAACCAACAGGTACGTTGTGTAACATGGCCTTGCCCCTTCAGTCTCAGGTCGGCTGCGCTGGATAGCACCGGGTGCTTCAGTTGTCCTCAGTTGCGCACGGACGCCGTGTGCTCCGGCTGCTCCGATGACGGTTCGATACGCATCGCCAGTCCCGCGCGCGTGCGTGCCGCCGGCACTGCCGCCGCCGCGGATTGCATGGCACCCCCCGCCGGCGGCTCGTGCAGCAACGCGGTGAGCGAGCGCACCATGCCGTCCATCGCGAAGCGCGCGTCAAAGGTCCGGCGCGCCTGGACCCGCATGGTGTTGCGCGTGCTCTCGTCGAGCGAGCGCCACGTGGCGAGCAGGCGCTGCGTGCCCGCCACCGTATCCGGCGCGACGAAGCCCGCGCCGTCCGATTCGATCTCGCGCCACACGTTCACCTTGTCCGAGACCAGCACGGGCAGCCCGCACGCCAGCGCTTCGGCTACCGAAACACCGAAATTCTCCTGATGCGAGGGCAGCACGAACACATCGCTCGCGTAGAACGCGCCCCACTTGAGATTGCCCTGCAGCATGCCCGGCCAGCTGATGCGGTGCGCGATGCCGTGCGACTGGGCGATCGCCTGCAAGGCGCCCTGCCAGTTGCCCTGATCGGGGCCGGCCATCAGCAGATGCGCGTCGGGCGTTTCGCGCGCATGCTCGGCGAAGGCGCGCACCAGCATGTCGCAGCCTTTCTTCGGATGAAGTCGCCCGAGAAAGAGCACGATGCGCTTGTTCTGCAGATGCGGCGAGGCACGCAGGAAGGCTTCGCGCAGCACCGCGGGCTCGTCGCGCGGCGCATTGGTGCCGAACGGCACGACGCGCTCGTTCGCGCGATAGAGCCAGAACGATTCGCGCGCGAGCAGGCGTTCCTCGTCGGTCGTGAAGATCACGGCGGCCGCGTCGCGCAGCACGCGGTATTCGGCCCACGGCCAGTAGGTCCACTTCTTCAGATGCTTGAGCGGATAGGTGAGCCGGAACCACGGGTCGAGCATGCCGTGCGCGTACACGTAGTAGGGCACGTCCATCTTGCGCAAGGCGCGCCACGCGCCGTAGCCGTGGTACTGCCACAAGCCGTGAACGATCACGGCGTCGAAGCGCGCCGCATGCGCGCGCAGCCACGGCACGTAGTCGGCGCAATAGCCGTAGTGCCCGCGGGCGGGGCCCAGCACGTGCAGCGGCAGCGGGAAATCGCGCACGTAGGGGACGTCGATGGGATCGAGCGTCGCCACTTCGATCTGATGGCCCGACGCCGCCATGGCGAGGCCGCTCTGGCGCACGCCTTCGATCGGGCCGCCCGAGCGCGGATCGACGGTCGAAACGAGGTGCAGGATCTTCATCGGGGCTCCGGGGTCGCGTACGTGTTGAGCGGCGCCGCTGCCGGCGCCGGTGGCCGGAAGGTCGGCTCGATGGGGGGCCGCACGAAGGGTTCGCGCAGAACGGGTTCGAGGGGTTCGCGCCGGCGCGCGAGGTCCAGCCGGTAGTGCAGCCGTACATATAGCGACACCACGAGGCCGAGCGCGACGCCGTACACGAGGCCCGAGAAGCGCGGCCCGAGCGGGTTGCCGCCGATCGAGGCGCCCGGCAGCGCGGCGAGCACGAGGAGCGCCATGCTGAGCGGCATCAGGAGCGGCTCGCGCGGCGCGATGCGGTGCCAACGCCTGAACGCGGCGCCCCCCCACACCAGCGCGACGATGACCGCAAGCGGCATGCAGGCCCCGAACACGAGACCTTCGGCGTAGAACTGGTACACCCAGAAGTTGTGGCCGGCCACCCAGTCGCTGATCGCGAAGTAATCCTCCTTGCTGAAGGTTTCCTGCACGTACGGGTAGTAGATCGGCGAGTAGCGGTACTCGTGGCCATAACCCTTGCCGAACAGCAGCGATTCCGCCGAGGCGCTCACCTGGTCGTACTGGTCGCGTATTTCGGCGATCCGCGTAACGGTGGTCGGATCGCGGTCGGAGTCGCTGTTTTGCGCGGCGTCGATGCGCTGCGTCCAGTGGTTGGTGATGGCCGGGAAGAGCCAGGCGGTCCCGGCACCGAGCGCGGCCACGCACAGCAGCGCCGCGGTGACGCGCATGATCGCGCGCAGCATGTGGCGCAGCGAGGGCGCCGCGAGCCAGGCGGCGAAGAGGGCGAGCAGCACGGTGGCGAGCAGGAGGCTGCGCGTGACGCTCAGCAGTTCGACCACGAGCGTGCCGATGAACACCGCCACCATCGCCGGGGAAAAGCGCCGCGCGACGATGAACTGATGCAGCAGCATGCCCTGCAGCGCGAGCATGGTCGGCGAGACGATCCGAAAGCGTATGTCGGAGAGCGGACCGCCCACGGCCATCAGGCCGAAGAAGAACGTGAAGACGAGCCCGATCACGTTCGCGTAGTACAGCGCGTGCTCGATCTGCGCGAGACGATGCGGGTGCCACGGCCGGCACATGGCCGCATAGCCGAGCCCGAACAGCAGGAACGGCAGCAGGACGCGCAGATAGTTGCCGAAGGGATTGTGCTGCAGCAGCTGCGCGACCAGGCTGCCGCACAGGCTCAGCACGAGTGCGCCCGTCACGAACGTGCGCAGCCGCGACGCGCGCGTGAAGCGCGGGCCGATCATCGCGAGGACGATGGCGCCTGCGAGTGCCGGAAAGACGACCGCCCACTGTGCGCTGTGACCGAACTGCGAGTCGGGCGCCTTGTAGTCGAATGCGAGCGGCAGAAAGCACACCCAGATCCACAGGACGGCAGTTTTGTTGCGCATCGGCGTTTCTCCCGGTGCGGTGCGTCGATTCGCAGGCAGCACCACGCCGCATGCGAAGGTTCGATTCACTATAAAACGCGGGAAGCGGGGGGCGGGCAGGGGTGGCGCGAAGCACCTGGGTTGTGGCGGCAAAAGGCATAAGGATGCGCGGCGAGCCCTGTCTCGCCGCGACCTTGCGCACAGGTGGGGCCGGCCTTTGCGGGCTGTCCGAGAACGCTGGCAAGTTGGCGTGCGCAGACAGGCGGGGATGCGCATGATGAGGACGGCATCGGTATGATTTGCCGCCGGCTAAAAACGAGGTGGGCGTCATGAACTTATTGCACGGCGCGCGATCGACGGCGCGTGGGCGGTCCGTCGAGCTCGACTTCGTGCGGGGCATTGCGATCCTCGCGGTGATGGGCTTTCACTTTCATACGGTGAATACCGGCCATGCCTGGGTGTCGGTCATCGAGTACCCGCTTAAAAGCTTCGGCCATGAGGGCGTCAATCTTTTCTTTACGTTGAGCGGTTTTCTCGTGGGCGGCCTGTTGCTGCGGCAGTATGCGCAAACGGGCCAGATTGCGGCGCGGCGCTTCATCGTGCGGCGGATCTTCAAGATCTGGCCCGCGTACTATGTGCTGATCCTCTTTCATGTGATCGCAGGGCGCCATCCGCGCGACACGTTCCTCTGGCAAAACCTCACGCACCTGCAGAACTATTTCGGCACCTCCATTACGCAGACATGGAGCCTCGCCGTCGAAGAGCACTTCTATCTGTTCCTGCCCGCGTTCCTGCTCGTGCTCGCGCACTTCCGGCTGCGCGCGAATGCGCTGATCGGCGTGATGGGCGTGATCTGCGCGCTGGTGCTCGGCGCGCGCTGCGCCGCCGTGCTGAGCGGCGATCTGGAAGCGGCGTTCGCGTTCACGCAGTACCGCATCGACAGCCTGCTGATCGGAGTCGTGCTCGCCACCGTCTACTGGATGAAGCCCGAGGTCTGGCGCAGTCTCGCCACGAAGCGCAACTGGCTGATCGGCGCCGTGGCGCTACTTGTCGCGTGGCTCGCGCTCGCGACGCGCGACGTCGCGCTCGATGAAAGCGTCGGCTTCACGCTGCAGGCCATCGGCTTTTGCGCGCTGATCGTGCTCGTGGTCGAACATTCGGGGAACTTGCGCACCTCGTGGGTGTATCGCGGAGTTGCGTGGCTCGGGCTGTACTCGTATGGAATCTACCTCTGGCATTCGCTCGCGCTCGCGCCCGGCGACTATCTGATCCACAAGACCAGCGCGCTTGGCGTGCCGCCGCTGCTCGCGTGGCCCGTCGTGCTGGGCGCGCAGTACGTCATTGCCGTGGTGCTGGGCTACGCCACCACGCGCGCGATCGAGTTTCCGTTCCTGCGCCTGCGCGATGCCGTGTTTCCGGATCGCCGCGCACCGGTCATCGTGCCGCCGGCGCCGGCCGACGATGTTCCCGCCGTCGATGGCAAGGTGGCTTGAGTGGCTTGATCCGGCCTTCGATCTTCGACTCGTCTTTCGTCAGCTCTGCCTGGTATCGACGCTCAATCATCGACGCTCAATCGAGCGTTGCCTGCAACGTGCGCTTGAACTGCAGGAGCGTGTTGCGCGCGAGCAGATGGTCGCTCGGGAGCGAAAGCGGTGCCGCGCCGCTGCGCCAGCGCTCGCACAGGGTATCGATCGCGTGTGCGATCGAGTCCGGCTCCAGGTCGTCGAGCAGCGGGCCGAGCGAACCGTCGCGGCAGAACCAGCCGATCAGTCCGCCCGCGATCGCGATCACCGGCTTGCCGAAGCGATAGGCCTGCACGAGCACGCCGCTCATGCCGTAGTGCTGCCGGTAGCCGAGCCAGACGGCATCGCAGGCCGAAAAGAGATCGCGCTCCATGTCCTCGGGCACGAACCGGTCGAAGATGACCGGCGCGGGCGAGAGGTGCGGCGCGTGCGCGTCGATGAACGTGCGCGTCTCTTCGTCCTGTTCGCCCGCAATCACGAGGCACGGTGCATCGCCCTTGCGCATGAGCGCCTGCATCAGCTCGCGTATGCCCTTGCGTTCGCTGATCGCGCCGTAGACGAGCAGATAACGCGTGCGTGCATCGAGTCCCAGCCGCCTGCGTGCGAGCTGCGTATCGGCCGCGGGCGTTTCCGGAAAGGGATCGGCGACGTAGGTGAGCGGTGCCGCGTGCGCGGGTTTCGTGCTCGCGAACCAGTCGGGCAGCGTGGGGTCGATGGTGAAGAGCGTGCGCAGTCCGCGCGCGCGCATGCCGAGCCTGAACAGCATCGACTTCACCGGATCGATGAGCGGGCGGCGCGGCGTGCGCAGCCCGATGCCCGCGTGATGGAAAGTCATGCCCATGACGATGGCGATCCACGGTGTCTTGCCGAACGGCGAACCGAGGCCTGCGAGCGTATAGAAGAAGTAATCCGCGTAGGGCGCCACGACGAGCCGCACGTTCGTGGTGCGGTTGAGTTCGGCGAGTGCGCGTGCATAGAAGTTGTGAAAGCGCGCATAGACGCTCAGGTCGCGCAGCAGTCCGCGCGGGACCGTATGCAGGTCGAGCAGCGCGATGGCGAGCTCGGGCCGCGCCTCGCGCGTGACGCGCTGGACGAGCGGATGGGCCGCGTATTCCGTGTCGGTGACGATGACACAGCGATGCCCGGCTTCGACGCAAGCCTGCGCGATCCACTCGACGTAGCGCCAGCGGTGGCCGGTGAAGTTCGGCTCGATGATGGCGATCCAGCCGTCGCTTGCCGCGTTTGTCGCGTCTATCGCACACGGCGTTGCGGGCGCTTCGGCGAGGGTCGCCGGAGCTTCGCCGGGGAGCGCGGTGGCGTCCGGGGAGGCGGGAGCGGTGCGGCGGTATCCGGGGATCGACGCAGTTTCCATGGCGGCAACGAGGCGTTGGGCGTTGCGACCAACATAGCAGCGCGGCATGCGCGATGCGCGCCAATTTGCGCTTGGGGCTGGCTGAAAATGCCTGGCGTGGACATAGCCGGCTCTCGACCCGGGTCCCGCGGACAGCCGCCCTGACCGAATCCGCCTGGCAGATGGCGCTTCGTGACATGCCGGCCGCGGTAACGTGCAAAACGCGGGCTGGCTGCGCGCTGCCCTGCGCGGGCGGGCGCCGCACAGCGCTCGCGCCGGTGGCCGCGCTCGAGGCCGCGGCGCGAGTTCGAGCCAACGGCTGCGACCCAACCGCTGCGATCCAATGCCGGCGATCCAACCACGGGAGGCCCCGATTGCGCGCGATGCGGCTGCCGGCATGGCCGGCGAAAGCGGGCTTCGGCCCCGGCGCGGCGACCTGGGTGTTGCTGCAACAGGTCATCGTGCGCGGTCTCGTGGCCGTGAAATTTCTGCTGATCGGCCGGATCCTCGGTCCTTCGGCGATCGGACTCGCGAGCGTTGCGCTGCTCGCAGTCACGATTGCCGAAGCGCTCTCCGACACGGGACTCGCGCAAGCCGTGATCCAGGGGCCCGCGCCGCCCACCCGCGATCAGTTCGGCGCGGTGTGGACCACGCTCGCCACGCGCGGGCTCTTGATCGCGCTCCTGCTCGTCGCTTGCGCGCCGCTCATGAATGCGCAGTTCCACCTGGGCGGGGCGCTCGGGCTCGTGCAGCTCGCGGCATTGCTGCCGCTGCTGCGTGGGCTTGCCTCGCCGGCTTACTTCATCGCGCAGCGCGAGCGGCGTTTTCAGCACGTTGCGGGTATCGAGATTTCGGCCGCCTGCGTGGATTGCGGCGTGGGCGTCGGGCTCGCGCTCGCCGGGGCGGGGCCTTATGCGCTCTTGCTGGGCATGATGACGGGCGAGGCCTTCAAGGGCGTGCTCACGTGGACGACGCTTTCGCCGCGTCCGCCGGTGCGGCTCTCGTGGGCCGGGATTGGCCACTACATCGGCTTTAGCCGCTGGATCTGGGCGAGCAGCGTCATCATTCTCGTGACCAACCAGTTCGACAAGGTGGTGGTCGGCAAGCTGCTCGGGCCCACGCAACTGGGCGCCTGGCAGATGTCGTCGAAGCTTGCGCAGATGCTGCTCGCCGATGCGGCGATCGCCATGTCGCAGTATCTCTTTCCCACCTTCGCAGCACATCATCGCGGTGGCCCGCAGGCGGCCGCGCGCCTCTTCCGGATCTATCTGGCGGTGGCGGCGCTGGGGCTGGCCGCCGTGGTCGTCGTGCTGCGCCTCGTCGCCGAACCGCTCTTTCTCCTCGTGCTCGGCGCCGCGTGGCTGCCGGCGGTGCCGCTCTTTCGCATCTTCGTCATCAACATGGCGGTGGCCGCGCTGAACACGGTGCTGGCTTCGTATCTGCGCGCGGTCGGCGATGCGCGCGCGGTGACGGTGGCTTCGCTGATCCAGGTGGTCGTGCTGCTCGCCGCCGTGCCGCTCGCGATGCATCGCTGGGGTGTGATGGGCATTGCGTGGGCGATGACGCTCGGGCTTTTCTCGGGCGCCGGATGGATGCTCTATCGCGTGTGGAAGCAGCGCTGAACGCCGGTCCGCACGCGAGGCGTCACGATGCGCGCCGTGGCGCGGGGCGCGGACGCAGCGAGGCTTGCACGATCTCCGCGAGTTGATGCCCGAGCGTCGGCGAGTTGAGCTGGCAATACACCGCATGGGCGGCCGCGGCTGTGGCGCGCATGGCCTCCGGCGGCATGGCCCAGACTCGCCGCAGTGTCTCGGCGAGCGCGTCGGCGCCGCCGTCGCGGCCGAAGTAAAAACCCGTGCGCCCGTCTTCTACGTAGCCCGGCTCCGGTCCCATGTGCTGCGGCAGCCGGTCGTGCACGACGGGCGGCAGGCTCAGCGCGAACAGATGCACGACGGAGAGTCCCGCCGAGCCCGGATAGCAGCCGACCCGGCAGCGCAGGCTGATGGCCGCGATGGCGTCGTCGTCGAAGAGGGCGCCGTACCAGGTCACGTAGCCGAGGTGCCCGTACTCGCGCTTCAGGCGCTCGCCTTCTTCGCCGTCGCCGATCACGTGCAGCGTGATATCGCTGCCTTCGCGATGCAGGCGGCCGACCACATCGATGAGCCGCTCGATCTGCGAGTCTTCGCGCAGCCTGCCGATGAAGAGCACGCCGTTCTCGGTGCCGGTCCTGGCCTCCGGTTCGACCGAGCACGACACGGTCAGCGAGTTGTTCGCCACCACGAGCTTGCGCGCCGGACAGCCGATACGCTCGAGCGAGCGTCGCGACGCTTCGGTATAGCAGACGTAGCGCACGGCGAGCGCCACCGCGAGCCGGTAGCAGACGGTGCGCATGAGACCGGCCGCCTTGTGCCGGTAGAGTCCCTGACCGTGGATCAGCACGGGCACGTGCAGCAGGCGACCCGCGACGAGCGCGAGCCATAGCGAAAGATAACGGACGTCTGCAAAGATCAGGACTGCATCGGGACGCTCGCGCACGATGCGCCCGAGCACGCGGCTTTGCATACGGATACGCCGCGACGGCAATCCGCCGATGCGGGTTTCGACGAACTCGTCGCAGCTCGGCTTTTCGCGCGAAAAACCGCTTGCCTCCACGCCTTCGGAGCACGCGAATACCTTGACGCAGAAAAGGCGGTTGAGCGACTCGACGACTTCGATGCGATAGCGCGCAATGAGCGGCTGCACGTAAAAAACCACGGGCCGGCTGCGCGGGTTGCCGCCCGCACCGTAATCGTTTTCGCGCTCGGGCGTGCCGGAAGAGACGATCCTGTTTTCCACTGCCTCGCTCCGACTGAAAACGCCGTCATGTTAGCGCAATACGCCTGTAGCAGTTTTAGCCGAGGCGCGGCAAAAACGTAACCCCGCAATTTCTATTGAACGAATGGCGTTGGTCGCACCGCGCTATGAGCGATGCGGATTGCATCGCTCGCGAAGCCCGTTACGTGACAGGCGCCGTTTTCGCCAAGGGCGGCGCATGCACTTCGAGTGGGCATGCGCTTTCACGAAGCGTTCATGCCCGGTTCGCAATCGTTGCAATGTGGCGGATCCGATCGTATCAATCAGTCGATGAATAGATTGTTTCGGACATCTGAATCGATTGCGGCGGGATGCTTGCATCGGCCGTGCTAACCTCGATGCGTGCTGGAGTGCTACTCGACGTGCCGCGGATGTGCCGCGGATGTGCTGCGGACGTGCCGCGCGCGGCGGACGAAGGTCGGGCACGACCGGTGCGCACAGGAACGCGGAGAAACCGATGACGACTCTCGCAGCCGATGATCGACCGTCAACCGCGGCGGCACCTCAGAAGACACCCTTGCGCGTCGCGGTGGTGATCGCGACGAAGGGGCGTCCGGCGGCAACCGCATGGGCCGTGCGGCTGCTCGCGCAACAAACGCAGCGGCCCGATCAGGTTCTGCTCTCGGCGACGAGTGCGGCCGACCTCGGCCCCTACGACGCCGCCGGCCTTCGCATCGACGAGCTGGTGGGCACCGCGGGGTCGAGTGTGCAGCGCAATCGCGCACTCGATGCGCTCGCACCGGACATCGACGTCGTGATCTTCTTCGACGACGACTTCGCGCCCGAGCGCCACTGGGTCGAACAGTGCGCGGCCCTCTTCGAAAACGATGCCACGCTGATGGGTCTCTCGGGCCGCACGTTGCGCGACGGCGCAACGGGGCAGCCGGTGGCATGGGAAGAAGCGGTCGCGCTCGTGGACGGCGCGCAGCATGCCGCACACGAAGCCACGCCGCTGCGCGCGGGCATCGATCTCTACGGCTGCAATATGGCGTGCCGCGCCAGGGCGATTGCCGATCTGCGCTTCGACGAACGTCTCGTGCTCTACGGCTGGATGGAAGACAAGGACTTTTCGCGGCGGCTTGCGCGGCGCGGCCGTCTCGCGTATAGCGACAGTCTGCTGGGCGTGCACCTCGGGATGCAGGGCGGGCGCGTGTCGGGGCGCCGCTTCGGTTACTCGCAGGTGGTCAATGCGATGTATCTGTGCCGCAAGGGTGTGATGTCGAAGAAGGAAGCGGCCAGCAACATCGTGCGCGCGCTGTGCATGAACTGCGTGAAGTCGGTGCGTCCGGAAGCCCATCTCGACCGGCGCGGACGCCTGATCGGCAACGTGATCGGAATTGCCGAGATGTGCCTCGGATCGGTGAAGCCGGAGCGCGCCGCGCGGCTTTAGGCCTGCGGCGCGCTCGTCAAGCGCGGCTCAGTTCGACAACCCGGTTCAGTTGCCGCTGCCGCGCGCGACACGGCGCTGCTTGACGCTTTCCGCGAGCCCTTCGAGCACGCCCACGCTCTCGTCCCAGCCGATGCAGCCGTCGGTGATGCTCTGGCCGTAGGTGAGCGCGCAACCTTCCTTGAGGTCCTGGCGGCCCGCCACGAGATGCGACTCGACCATCACGCCGATGATGCGCTCGTCGCCGGCGGCGAGCTGGCGGCCGATGTCGGCACACACCGGAATCTGGTTCTCGGGCTTCTTCTCGCTGTTCGCGTGGCTCGCGTCGATCATCAGGCGCGCGGCGAGGCCGGCCTTGCCGATGTCGGCGCACGCGTCGTTCACGCTTTGCGCGTCGTAGTTCGGCGTCTTGCCGCCGCGCAGAATTACGTGGCAGTCCTCATTGCCGGCGGTCGAGACGATGGCCGAGTGGCCGCCCTTCGTCACCGAGAGGAAATGGTGCGGCTGCGAAGCGGCCTTGATCGCATCGACGGCGATCTTCACGTTGCCGTCCGTGCCGTTCTTGAAGCCCACCGGGCACGAGAGGCCCGAGGCCAGTTCGCGGTGCACCTGCGACTCGGTCGTGCGTGCGCCGATGGCGCCCCACGACACCAGATCGGCGATGTACTGCGGGCTGATCATGTCGAGGTACTCGGTGCCGGCGGGCAGGCCCAGTTCGTTGATGGCGACGAGCAGCTCGCGCGCGGTGCGCAGGCCGTCGTTGATCTTGAAGCTGTTGTCGAGGTACGGGTCGTTGATGAGACCCTTCCAGCCCACCGTCGTGCGCGGCTTCTCGAAGTACACGCGCATCACGATTTCGAGCTCGCCCGCGAAGCGCTTGCGCAGCGGCTGCAGCTTCTGCGCGTAGTCGATTGCGGCTTTGGTGTCGTGGATCGAACATGGCCCGACGATCACGATCAGGCGGTCGTCCATGCCGTGCAGGATGCGGTGCAGCGCCTGTCGCGTTTCGTAGATCAGCGTCGAGGCGGCTTCCGAGCACGGGAATTCGCGGATCAGGTGCGCGGGCGGCGTGAGTTCTTTCAGTTCCCGGATGCGGACATCGTCGGTATTGTGCGGGGGCATGGTGGTTTTCTCCTGATCCTGTCGTGTAGCGTGTCGGCGTCGATCAATGGTGGCGGCGCGGACGGTGCCTCAAAAGCGGTTAGATGAAAATTGCGGCTCGAAAGTCGGTGTGGTCGGTAAGGACGAAAAAAAACCGCCAGACTTGGCTGGCGGTTTCTCGTGTATTCGGGGTCCTGCGCGTGCTATCAACCCTCTCGATCCGCCAGCGGTCTGAGATACCAAAAGAAGTAAAAGTAAAACTTCGTGGCGAACATGGCGGATACGATGACCGAAAGTCTCTGGAAACGTGCGTTTCGTCGAAAAGGGTGATTGCCTTTATAACCCGATCAAGCCGGCGCTGGCAAGCGCTGCGCTGCAAAAACGCGTGACATCCGCGCAAAAAATGACCTGGATGCAGAAAACCTGCATGCCGATGCGGAATTTCCGCATCGGCATGCACGAAATCAGACGGTGCCGCCCACGGTCATGCGGTCGATGCGCAGCGTCGGCTGGCCCACGCCCACCGGCACGCTCTGCCCCTCTTTCCCGCACACGCCCACGCCGGAGTCGAGTTTCATGTCGTTGCCGATCATGCTCACGTACTTGAGCGACTCGGGGCCGCTGCCGATCAGCGTGGCGCCCTTCACCGGATACGAGATCTTGCCGTTCTCGATCATGTAGGCCTCGGAGGCCGAAAACACGAACTTGCCGTTCGTGATGTCGACCTGGCCGCCGCCGAAGTTCACCGCATAGAGGCCGTTCTTGACCGACGCGATGATTTCCTGCGGATCCTTGTCGCCGTTGAGCATGTACGTATTGGTCATGCGCGGCATCGGCAGGGCGGCGTAGGACTCGCGGCGCGCGTTGCCGGTCACGGGCATCTTCATGAGGCGCGCGTTGAGCGAGTCCTGGATGTAGCCCTTGAGAATGCCGTCCTCGATCAGCGTCGTGCACTGCGTGGGGTTGCCTTCGTCGTCGATGTTGAGCGAGCCGCGGCGGTTGGGCAGCGTGCCGTCGTCCACCACGGTGACGCCCTTCGCGGCCACCTGCTCGCCGATGCGCCCCGCGAACGCTGACGAGCCCTTGCGGTTGAAGTCGCCCTCGAGACCATGGCCGATCGCCTCGTGCAGCAGCACGCCGGGCCAGCCCGGCCCGAGCACGACGGTCATCGCGCCGGCGGGGGCGGGGCGCGCCTCCAGGTTGACGAGCGCCGAGTGCACGGCGTCGTCGACGTATTTCGAGAGCACGTCGTCGGTGAAATAGCCGTAGTCGAAGCGGCCGCCGCCGCCGCCGTTGCCGATCTCGCGGCGGCCGTTCTGCTCGGCGATCACCGTGACCGAAACGCGCACGAGCGGGCGGATATCCGCGGCGAGCGCGCCGTCGCTGCGCGCGACGAGCACGACGTCGTATTCGCCGGCGAGCGCCGCCATCACCTGGGTGATGCGCGGGTCGCGGCCCTTGGCCATCTGCTCGATGCGCTCCAGCAGCTTGACCTTTTCGGTGGCGTCGAGCGAGCTCAGCGGGTCCGAAGGCAGATACAGATCGCGGCCGGCGATGCCCTTGAAGGCGCTTGCCACCTTGATCTTCTGCTTGCCGCCGCCGGCACTCGCGATCGAGCGCGTGGCGATGGCCGCCTGGCGGATCGCCTCGGGCGAGAGGTCGTCGGAATAAGCAAACGCCGTGCGCTCGCCGGATACGGCGCGCACGCCGACACCCTGGTCGATGCTGAAGCTGCCCGACTTCACGATGCCTTCCTCGAGGCTCCAGGCTTCGCTGCGCGTGGTCTGGAAGTAGAGATCGGCGTAATCGACGCGGTGCGTGAAGATCTCGCCGAGCGTGCGCGTGAGCACTGCCTCGTCGAGGCCGTAGGGCGCGAGGAGCAGGTCCTTCGCGGTCGCCAGATTGCGAATGCCGGGTTCGATGATGTTCATGCGTGCAGTAGGGAGAGTCCGTGGGTGCTGTTGGTGCTATGGAGTACTGCTGGGTCGTGTCGGGTCGTGTCCGGTAGTTTCGGGCGGCCCCGCGCTTTATCAAGGCGCGGCCCGCCCGCTCAGCCGCAGTCGAGCACGCGATGCCGCCACGCGGGCAGGCTCGCGCGCACGGAGGCGATGCGCTCGGCTTCGATTTCGCCGGCCACCACGCCGGGGCCTTC
The DNA here is from genome assembly GCF_905220215.1 of Paraburkholderia sp. J12. Lineage (NCBI taxonomy): Bacteria > Pseudomonadati > Pseudomonadota > Betaproteobacteria > Burkholderiales > Burkholderiaceae > Paraburkholderia > Paraburkholderia sp. J12. Next base: position 36,571 of record NZ_CAJMZC010000002.1, on the reverse strand, counting down.
GTCGCGCACGTCCATCACTTCGCCCCACGGGTCGATCAGCATGCTGTGGCCCCAGGTGCGGCGGCCGTTTTCGTGCTCGCCGCCTTGCGCGGCGGCCAGCACGTAGCACTGGTTCTCGATCGCCCGGGCGCGCAGCAGGATCTGCCAGTGGGCGCGGCCGGTGGTGTAGGTGAACGCGGAGGGCACCACCATCAGCGCGCAGTCGCCCATGCGGCGGTAGAGCTCGGGAAAGCGCAGATCGTAGCAGACCGAGAGACCCACCCGGCCGAACGGCGCCTCGAAGGTGCGCACCTCGGTGCCGGGGCGGATCGTGCGCGCTTCGTCGAACGATTCCGCACCTTTTTCGAAGTTGAAGAGGTGGATCTTGTCGTAACGCGCGACTTCTTCGCCGCGCGGATCGAACACGAGCGTCGTATTCAGGACGCGGTTTTCCCCGGCCGCGGGGTCCGGCACGAGCAGCGGCAGCGTGCCGCCGATGATCCAGACATCGTGTTTGAGCGCCGCTTCGGCGAGAAACCGCTGGATCGGGCCGTCGCCGTAGGGTTCGCGGATGGCGAGCTTGTCGCTGTCCTTGTGGCCCATGAAGCAGAAATATTCGGGCAGTAACACGAGGCGCGCGCCGTCGCCGGCGGCTTCCTCGATCAGGCGCCCGGCTTCGGCCAGATTGCGCTCGCGATCGGGCGTGCTCACCATCTGCAAGGCGGCAACGCGAAAGGGCGTGTTCGGGGAATCGCTCATCGACGGATCGTGAATTGGCTCGGAATGCGGGGCGCGGGCGGCGGGTTCAGGCCAAAAAGGGCCAAACGCGTCCAGATGCGCTTGAACGCAGCAAAACGCAACAAAGCGCAATAAAACGCGCGCGCGCTCAATGCGCCGCGGCCGGCGCCTGTGCGTCCATCTTACCCTGATCGCCGTGCAGCCGCTCGACGTGCGGTTTGGACCACGAGCCCGTGATGGCGTAGTCGAGTGCGAACGCCGATTCGACGGTGTGCGAGAGCGCAAAGTCGGCGACGAGGGCGCCCAGACCCAGCAGCGGATTGATCACGGCCGCGGCGATCACGCCGGCGCCGGCGCTGAGCGTCGGCACCACGTGCACGTGCAGGTCCTGGCTTTCGTGGGCGAGATCGACGGTGCCGGTCATCTGCGCGCGCGCGGGGGCGGTGACGAGCTTGAAGTCGTTCGTGCGGGCGAGGCCGTCCACGATCTGCCCCGTGCCCGTGATGCTCGTGAAGGGCAGCCCTTCGCCGATCACGTCGCGGAAGTCCATGCTCGCGTAGCGCGCGAGGCTTTGCAGGCTCAGCACGCCGAGGAGCTTCGCCACGCCCGGATCGACCTTGAGGATCTGGCCGTGGTGCAGGTCGACGGCGAGGCTGCCGTTGAGCGTCGGGTAGTCGAGCTTCGTCGGGCCGCCGTGCCAGTCCATCTTGCCCGAGAGCGTGCCTTCGCCGCCCTTGAGCGTGCGCGGCATGCCGGCGCGCTCGAGCAGCGCGCCCGCGTCCTGGATGTCGAGGCGGAAGTCGAGCGCCGTGCGGCGCGGCGTGGCCGATTCGTCGCCGGGGCCGACGTCGCCGATGGTGCGCCAGTTGCCCGTGGCGCTCAGGTGCGCGGCCGGGTTGCTGATGTCTAGCGCGTCGAGCTGCCAGACCGGCACGCCGTTCTCGTCGAAGTTGTGCGCATTGACCTGCAGCCGGCCGAAGTCGCGGCCCCGCACGATCAACTGGTTCACGACGAGGTCGATGGCGGGCATGTTCTGCACCGGCTGCGAAATGGCCTGGCCGAGCAGGTCGTTTTCGGTGGCGGCGGGCACCACGAGGCGCGCAAGACGCGCTTCGAGCGTGCCGGGCGTGCCCGGAACCGCACCCGGCTTCCAGGAGAGATGGCCCGACACCTGGCTCGACGCGAGGTTGGCCTGCCAGTCCTTGCCGCTGCGCGTCGCGCCGACGACCACGTTTTCCCAGTGTCGCTTGAGCAGCGTGAGCGTGCCGACGTGGACCGCGAAGCGCGACGGCAGGTATTGGGCGAATGCGCCGCCGGGCATGACTTCGGCTGCGGCTGCGGCCGAGGCCGTGTCGGTGGGGGCGGCGGCTGTCGCGCTCGAGGCGCTCTGGGCCGGTGCCGCGGCGGTGGCGGCTGCGGTGGCCGACGCGCCCGATGCCGCGGCGGCGTTGGCCGGAGCCCCGGATGACGACACGGACGAAGCCACGGACGAAGCCGCGGATGAGGCCGGCACCGCCGCGACCCGCGCGTCCGATGCGCCCGGCGCCGAAGCCGCCGCCACCGCGCTGGCCGCCGCACTGCCGCGGATCTCCTGCACGACGCGCCGCCACGCATCGGCGTCGAAGGTCGGCATCTCGATGGCGGCCGTCACGCCCTCGGAGGGCAGGTCGGCCGGCCGGTTCATCGCGATCGCGCCGCGCACCACGTCGGGCACGTGCCCCGGCTGGCGCCGCAGCACGTAGCGCGCCGTGAGCGGTCCGAGCGTCATGTCCGCATGCTGGAAGGCGCTCGCGTCCGCTGCGGATGGGCCGGTATCGCTGCCGTCGCCCGCGCCCGGCTGGATCTCGAAGCGCAGCGGCATCGGCGTGCCCGCGGTCTTGCCGAACGGAGCGGGCAGGTCCAGCGCGAGGTCGGTGAGGTCCGAGGACGCCTTCACGTCCGGCAGGTGGCCCTTCGTGCCGCGCACCGAGAGCGAGTAGGGGGCTGCGCCGCCCATGCGGCCGAGCACGGCCGCCGCCGTGCCGTGCAGATTGAGCCCGCGCGCCGCATCGACGGCGACGTTGCCCGAGACGTCGAGCGCATAGCGGCCGTCTTCGCTCAGTCCGCCGTTGGCGCGCAGCGCCCCGCCGAGAAAGGTCGCGCCGAGCTGCTGGACCTGCGCGCTGCGGTTGGTGAAATGGACCTTGCCGGTCAGGTTCGAGACGGGCGGCACGTTGTCGGCCACGAGCCGGTCGCCCTCGAAGCCGATGGTGCCCGCCAGTTGCACCTTGGGCTTGGGCACGCGCGGGATCGTGAGCTTGAGCGCGAACGTGGCCGGTCCTTGCGCACGCACCTTCGCCGTGGCGTGCTTCGACACGTAGCCGATCGAGCTGTTGTCCGCGTAGTCGAGCAGGTCCGCGAGCGGCCCGCGGCCGGCGCCGCTGATGAAGAGGTCGGAGCCCTTCGTGCCGAGGTCGTCGATGCGGCCGCTCACGTCGTGCAGCACGAAGTCGCGGTAGTGGCCGCGCGCGACGTCGAAGCGCAGCTTGTTTTCCTTGAGCGTGAACACGCCGTCGATTCCGTCGAACGCGGGCCAGACATTCGGCGCGCCGTTCTTGAGCGTCTTGGGCGGGAACGGCGACGGGTCGAAGCGGCCGCCCGTGAACGGCGCGACGATGCGGAACTGCCCGGCATCGGGCGCGCGCGAATAGGGGAAGAGCGTGAGGTCGCCGTGGATCTCGATCGTCGCGCCCTTCGAGATGCCGGCTTGCAGCCCATGGCCGAGGTAGGTGCGGACTTTTTCGGACAGGCTCGTCGGCAGGTAGCGGGGGATCGCCTTCACCTGGGCCGACTCGAAGTTCGCCGTGAGGTCGAGCGCGCCGCGTCCGTGTCCCGGGTTCGAGTAGCGGGCCGTCATCTTCGCCCGGGCATCCTCGTTGGCGATGCCCAGCTCGCTGACATCGACTTCGAAGGCCTTGTGCGTGTCGCCCGGCCCGCGCTTCGCCGCCACGGTCCACTTGCCGGCGCCGTAGAGCCGGTCGAAGGTGAGGCGCGGGTTGTCGAACACGCCCGGCAGCGTCACGGCCGCTTGGGCCGTGTCGAACTGGATCGTGCCGTGCGCCTCGTCCGCGTCGATGTGGCCCCAGAGGTTTTCGAAGCCGGGCAGGCCCGCGCGCGGGTGGCCGCGCGGCGTGAGGCCCGGCCCCGGTTCCTGCGCGGCCACGCTGATGCCCTGCAGGTCGCCCTTGAAGCGGTAGTGAATGACCGGCTCGGCAACGGGCGTGCGCTGCTCGGTGGCCGCTTCGCCGGCTTCGGGCGCCGCGCGCTCGAGCGCCAGTTCGTAGTTCGCCACGAGGCCTTGCGGATTGAAGCGCACGAGCGCGCCCAGCGCGCGGCCCGGCAGCGGCAGCGCGCGCATGAATTCGGCGAGGATGCCGAGGTCGATGCGGTCGCCCGCCACGCTGAAAAGCTGGCCGTGCTGGAGCGACTGCTGCCTGAAGCGCGCGTCGAGCGTGGTGAGCGCGAGCGTGCGCGTGAGCGGCGTGCCGTCGTCGAGCGGCGGCTCGCCGAGCTCGGCGTGAAAGTCGCGCAGCGCGAGCGTGTAATCGCCGGGCTGCACGCCCACGCGCCATTGGAAATGCGCGACGGGCAACAGGAGGCGCGGCTGCGTGGGCCGCACCTGCAGCGCGATGCGGGTGCCGTCGAGCACGCCGTTGGCCGAGAGCAGGCGGCCCGAAGCGAAGTGCGCCCAGATCGCGTTGTCGATGCGCCCTGCATAAGTGGCGATCGGCAGCTTCACGTAGCGGGCGAGCGTCGGCAGATCGACGGGACCTGTTGAGAGATACGCGTTGCCGCTCCAGTCGGCGGGCTTGCCGGCCTGCGAGAAGCGCGCATGGGTGAAGTGCGCGCGGAAGTCGAGCGGGCCGTCGAGCACCGTGCCTTCGCTCGGCGCCTGCAGCGCGACGCGGTGGTCGTAGCCGTCGTTGAGGATCGCGAGGCGGATGTCGTGGAGCCCGAGATCGGGCACGTCGCGGGTGGCGTCGTGCCAGCGCAGCGTGCCGCCGCGCAGCACGATGGCCTGCTGGCGCATGAGCCAGGTCGTGAAGGTCGCGTTGCCCGTGTGGGTGGTGGGCACGGGCACGCCGGCCACCGTGAGCGTGCCGTCGTCTTCGCGGGCGATCAGCACGTCGGGGCGTTCGACGAGCACGCTCGAGAGCAGCAGCTCCCACGAGACGAGCGAGCGCCAGGAGACCGTGGCCGTGGCGTGCGGCACGTTCAGCGCGAGATTGCCGTGGCGGTCGCGGATCGTGAGGCCGGTCACGTCGATGCCGGGCTGAAAGCCGAGCCAGTGCGGCGCGAGCTTGCCGATGCGGAACTCGGCGTGAATCTTCGAGGAGACGAGTGTTTCGATGCGCGGCCGCAGGTCGTCGATATGCGGCAGTACGACATAACGCAGCCCGAGCAGGAGGGCGGCGACGATGAAGTAGAGGATCAGCGCGAAGACCGCGAGCACACGCAGCGTGTGGCGCAGCACCGGGTGGTGGTGCCCGGGCGCATCCGGGGCTTCCCGGGTGGCATGTCCGGCTGGATGCGGACCGGCGGGATCGTTTCGCTCGGACATGCTGCTGCGGGTGGGGTATGGTAGCGTTGCGTTCTGACCACGAAATGTATCACATGGGGCCGCGGCGCCGGCCATCGGGAGATGCCTGGATGGCCGGCGCCGCGCGTCTTGCGCGTGCCGCAGACACCACGCCCCAAGCGAGCCAGGCCTTCATGACCGACGACATTCCTCTCCTCAGTTCCCGTTATTCCCGTTATGCGGCGCGCGCTTATGCGGCGCGGCCCGGTCTTGCCCAGCAGGTCGCGGCGCTTGCCGCCGCGCCGCTCACGCGCGAGCGCATCGTCGCGCGGCTCGATGCGCTGTGTGCGCAAGCAGGTGGCGTACCTGACGCAACCGCATCCGTTGCGCTGACCGACGACCAGCTCAAGAAGGCACTGCGCCAGCTGCGCGTGGAAGCGATCTGCGCGGTGATGGAGCGCGACCTCGGGCGCGTGGCGGATGTGGCCGAAGTCACGGGCGCGATGACCGATCTCGCCGAAGTCGCAATCCAGCGCGCGCTCGCCGTGGTCACGGCGGACCTCGAAACGCTCTACGGCGAGCCGCGCGGCCCGAACGGCGAGCGTCTCACGCTCGGCGTGGTGGGCATGGGCAAGCTGGGTGGGCGCGAGCTGAACGTCTCCTCGGATATCGACCTGATCTTCGTCTACGAGGACGACGGCGAAACCGCGGGCGGCCAGCGCTCGCCGATCGCCACGCAGGACTTCTTCACGCGCGTGGGCAAACGGCTGATCGCGGCCCTGAACGACGTGACCGCCGACGGCTTTGTGTTCCGCGTGGACATGCGGCTGCGCCCGAACGGCGACTCGGGGCCGCTCGTGGGCAGCCTCGGCATGCTCGAAGAATACTTCTACGTGCAGGGCCGCGAGTGGGAGCGCTACGCGTGGATCAAGGGGCGGCTCGTCTCCGAGGAAGACAGCGAGAGCGCGCAGCGCCTCGCCGCCCAGCTCGACGCGCTCGTGAAGCCCTTCGTCTATCGCCGCTATCTCGACTTCGGCGTGATCAGCGCGATCCGCTCGCTGCACGTGCAGATCCGCCACGAAGCGCAGCGCCGCGCCCACATGCGTCCCGACAAGGCCGACGACATCAAGCTCGGGCGCGGCGGCATCCGCGAGATCGAATTCAGCGCCCAGGTGTTCCAGCTGATCCGCGGCGGCCAGGACGCGGGCTTTCGCGTGCGGCCGACGCTCGCCGTGCTCGGCTACGCGGCGGCGCGTGGCCTGATCGCGCCGGACGTGTGCGCGGACCTCACGCGCGCCTATGACTTTCTGCGCGAACTCGAGCACCGCCTGCAATACCGCGACGACGCCCAGACCCACGCGATGCCCGTCGATCCGGCCGAGCGCGCGGCGCTGGCGGACGCGATGGGCTTCGACGACTACGCGGCGCTGATGGCGACGCTCGAAGGGCACCGCGACAGGGTGGAGCGCCAGTTCGACCAGATCTTCGCCGACAAGGCGGGCGTGGACCGCAGTTGCACCGCGCGCGAAGACGGTGCGGCTGCGTGGGTGTGGAGCCCCGTGCTGGCGGAAGAGGGCACCGACGACGAACTGCTCGAACGTCTCTCGGAGCTCGGCATCGACGACCCGGCGCCGCTCATCGCACGGCTGCGCGGGCTGTGGCAATCGTCGCGTTATGCGGGGCTGCCCGAGAAGAGCCGCCAGCGCTTCGACCGCGTGGCGCAGCGCGCGCTCGAAGCGGCGCGCACGCTGGAGCCGCGCGCCCGCCGCGGCGACACGCTCGCACGCATGTTCGACCTGCTCGACGCGGTGAGCCGGCGCGGCGCCTATCTCGCGCTCCTCACGGAATACCCGGATGCGCTCAGCCGCGTGCTGAAAGTGCTGGGCGCCTCGCGCTGGGCGGCGGGCTACCTGATCCGCCATCCGCAACTGCTCGACGAGCTGCTCGACGACGAAGCCATCGCCACGCCGTTCGACTGGCCCGAGTTCTCGCGCCTGTTGCGCGCGCGCCTCGCGGCGGCGGCCGACTTGGAGCAGCAGATGGACCTGCTGCGCCACGCGCATCAGGCCGAGGTCTTCCGCATCCTGCTCAACGACCTGGCGGGCCGCCTTTCGGTCGAGCACGTGAGCGACCGGCTCTCGGAACTCGCGGACGCCGTGCTCGACGTGACCATCGAAACGGTCTGGCAGCAGTTCGCGAAGCGCCACCGCGAGGTGCCGCGTTTCGCGGCCATCGCCTACGGCAAGCTGGGCGGCAAGGAGCTGGGCTACGCCTCCGATCTCGACCTGATCTTCCTCTACGACGACGACCACGAGAGCGCCGCCGAGATCTACGCGATGTTCGCGCGCCGCCTCATCACGTGGCTCACGACGGCCACCGGCGCGGGCACGCTCTTCGACGTCGATCTGCGGCTGCGGCCGAACGGCGAGTCGGGGCTGCTCGTCACCGATCTCGATTCGTTCCGCCGCTACCAGCTGCGCGAGGGCGACGCGGCGAATACGGCGTGGGTCTGGGAGCACCAGGCGCTCACGCGCGGGCGCTTTTCGGCGGGCGACGCGGCGATCGGCGCCGCCTTCGAGGCGATTCGCGTGCAGGTGCTCACCACGCCGCGCGATGCGGCGCCGCTCGCGAAGGAGATCGTCGAGATGCGCCAGCGCGTGGAGGACGGCCATCCGAACCGGACCGAGCTGTTCGACCTCAAGCACGACCGCGGCGGCATGGTCGATATCGAGTTTCTCGTGCAGTACTGGGTGCTGCTGCACGCGGCCCGGGATCCCGAGCTGATCCGCAACACGGGCAACATTGCGTTGCTGCGCGAGGTGTCGCGCTTCGGGCTCATGAGCGAGGAGGAGGCCGAGACGATCGGTTCCGCGTATCGCCTTTATCGCAAGCTGCAGCATCAGCTGCGGCTGGACGGCATGGAAAAGGCGCGCGTGGAGCCCGAGCGTGTGGAGGGCGAGCGAGCGGCGGTGCTGGGGCTGTGGCAGCGGGTGTTTGGGGAGCGGGGCTGAGAACGCGGGGGCTGGGCCCGATTGCCCGTGGGGGGCGCCGCAAGCTGCAACGGCTACAACTGGAAGAGCCGTTGCGCGAGCACGGCTTTGAGATCGCGGCGCGTATCGACGATCAGGTGCAGATAGACCACCTTGCCGTCGACCTGATAGACGATACGGTTCATGCCGCAGATCACCTGGTAGTAGTCGGTCATCCCCAGGTCGCGCAACTCCGGGGGCGTATGACCTTTGAGCGGGAATGCCTCGATTTGCGCCACGGCGCCTTCGATCGTCCTGCGTGTTTCAAGCCAGCTTTGCGCACCGAATTTCGCGATAAGGTAGCGCCTCAGTTCGAGCAGCTCGGCGCGCGCGGACTGGAGAAACACCACCTTCTTCATTCGAGCCCTTCGTCGCGGTCCATGCGCTCGAGTTCGGCGAACACGTCGCTCGCGGGTGTGAGCTTGCCGGTTGTGATCTCCTGGCGACCCATGGCGAGAATCTTCAGGAGTGCGACAGTCTGCTGAAGGTCCTCGTAGGCCTGCGCATCTTGCACGACAACTTTCGCTTCGCCGTTCTGCGTAATCAACATGGGTTCGCGGCTCTCCGTAATGTCGCGGACGATTTCCGCTGCATGGCTCTTGAGATAACTGATGGGCTTGACCTGGCTGGGCTTCATGGCCGTGTCCCGTTCCGTCCGGTAACTTGATGGGTCTAAATATAGACCTAAATTCGGACTGGCGGGGGCAAATTGAAGGGCTAAATTAAGGGGGCGAATGGAGTCGAATGGGGCGAATGGGGGCGAATAGTTCGAATAAAGGGCGTGAAAGCCGCGCAGCCCTCTTGCCCCGCTTCTCCTTTCCTCACGCGGCCAGCATTTCCTTCGCATGCCGCCGCGTGGTGGCCGTAATTTCGAGGCCGCCCAGCATGCGCGCCACTTCCTCCACACGCCCCGGCTTGTCGAGCGGTGTGACGACCGAAATCGTGCCGCCGTTGCCGTCGCCGGACTTCGACACCTGGAAGTGGTGATCGCCGCGCGCCGCCACCTGCGGCAGGTGCGTGACGCAGAGCACCTGGCGCTCGCGCCCGAGTTGATGCAGCAGCCGGCCGACCACTTCCGCGACGCCGCCGCCGATGCCGGTGTCCACTTCGTCGAAGATCAGCGTGGGCGTCGGGCTCGCGGCGCTTGCGATCACGGCGAGCGCGAGGCTGATCCGCGCGAGTTCGCCGCCCGACGCGATCTTCGCGAGCGGCCGCAGCGGCACGCCCGCGTGACCGGCCACGCGAAATTCGATCTGCTCCAGCCCGTGGGCGCCGCCGCTTTCGCCGTTGCCGATGGGCATGAGCGCGACTTCGAAGCTGCCGCCCGCCATCGAGAGTTCCTGCATGCCCTGCGTGACCGCCGCGCCGAGCGCCTTCGCCGCCTTTGCGCGCGCCTTCGATAGCTGCTTCGCTTCGACGAGATACGCTTCGTGGGCACGATCCGCGGCGGCGCGCAGGCCGTCGAGGTCGGCCGCGGCGTCGAGCTGCGCGAGTTGCATGCGCCGCGCCGCGTGTTCTTCGGGCAGCGTTTCCGCCTTCAGACGGAATTTGCGTGCCGCCGAATGCAGTGCGTCCAGGCGCTTTTCGACCTGCGCGAGACGCTCGGGATCGAGTTCGAGCCGCTGCGCATAGTGCGACAGCGAATACGCGGCCTCTTGCAGCTGAATCGCGGCGGGTTCGAGCGCGGCGAGCGCGTCGCCGAGCGCGGGATCGATTTCCGCGAGGTCGCGCAGTTTCGAGACGACGCCGTTCAGGTGCGAGATCATCGCCTCGTCGGATTCGGAGAGCGCGGCGAGCGCAGCCTGCACGCCTTCGATCAGGTTGGCCGAATGCGAGAGCCGGTTGTGCTCCGCGTTGATCTCTTCCCATTCGCCCGGCTGCGGCGCGAGCTTGTCGAGCTCGGCGAGCTGCCACGCGAGGCGCTCGCGCTCGAGCTGCAGCTCGCGATCGCGCGACTGGGCGGTTTCCACCGCCTGGCGGGCGTCGCGCGTGAGGCGCCAGGCGCGCGTGGTCGCGGCGGCGAGTTCGGTGAGGCCCGCGTGGGTGTCGAACAGTTCGCGCTGGGCGTCGGGCCGCATCAGCAACTGGTGCGCGTGCTGGCCGTGGATATCGACCAGCATTTCGCCCACTTCGCGCAACTGCGCGAGCGTGGCCGGCGTGCCGTTGATGAACGCCCGCGAGCGGCCGCCGCTGTCCACCACGCGGCGCAGCATCGCGGTGCTCTCCCCGTCGGGGCTGGCGAGGGCCTGCTCGTCGAGCCAGGCGAGGACGTGGGGCGGAACGTCGAATTCGGCGGTGATGTCGGCGCGCGCCGCGCCGGTGCGCACCACGCCTGCATCGGCGCGGGCGCCGAGCGTGAGCGCGAGCGCGTCGATCAGGATGGACTTGCCCGCGCCGGTTTCGCCGGAGAAGACGGAAAAGCCGTTGTCGAATTCGAGGTCGAGCGCCGCGACGATCACGAAGTCGCGAATCGAGAGATGGCGGAGCATGGGTGCGGGAGTCGGGCTGCTGGCGGTTGGCGTGGAGGCGGGGCGCTGGATACGGGGCACAGGGCGTGGCGGGCGCGCTCGCCTGGTCAGTCTTCGGGGTCGCCCTGCAGCGACGGGTGTTCGTTCCAGTGCAGCTTCTTGCGCAGCGTAGCGTAGTAGCTGTAGCCCACCGGATGCAGGAAGGGCACCGTGTGGCGCGAGCGGCGCACCTCGATCACGTCGCCGAGTTCGAGCGAGGTGAACGACTGCATGTCGAAGTTCACGTTGACGTCGCGGCCCGCGACGATCTGGATGCTGACCTTGCAATCGTCGGGCAGCACGATCGGGCGGTTCGAGAGCGCGTGCGGTGCGATCGGCACGAGCACGATGCCCTGCAACTGCGGATGCAGGATCGGCCCCTGTGAAGAGAGCGCGTACGCGGTGGAGCCGGTGGGCGTCGCGACGATCAGGCCGTCCGAGCGCTGGTTGTACATGAAGCGGCCGTCCACGTTCACGCGCAGCTCCGGCATGCCCGAGAAGCCGCTGCGGTTCACCACCACGTCGTTGAACGCGAGTGCGTGGTAGATCGGGTCGCCGTCGCGCGTGATGCGCGACTCCAGCAGCGTGCGTTCTTCGCGCTCGAACGAGCCCGCGAGTAACTGCGGCACGACTTCCTGCATGTCCGAGAACGGAATGTCGGTGATGAAGCCGAGCCGGCCGTGGTTGATGCCGATGAGCGGAGTGCGGTAGGGCGCGAGCTGGCGTCCGATGCCGAGCATCGTGCCGTCGCCGCCCAGCACCACGGCCACGTCCGCGCGCGCGCCGATCTCGGCGGCCTGCAGCGCGGGGTAGCCGGCGGCGCCGATCTCCTGGGCCGTCTGCGCCTCGAACACCACGTCGAAGCCGAGCTTCGAAATGGTCTGGGCGAGCGACATCAGCGGCTCGCCGATGCCTTGCGTGTTGCTGCGCCCGACAAGCGCGACAGTCTTGAACTGGCTCTGGATCTTGTGGATTTGCATGCCGGCATTACACCATAGTCAGGTCGCGAAAAGAACCTGGCGCCTGCCGCTGCGGCCTCTGGCGTGCGGGGCCGCCCGGGAGCGGCGGCGCCTCGCGCATTTGCCGATAAAATCGGTGACGCGGTGATGACAGCGGGGGTGATGACAGCGCCCCGGATTGCCACCCCCGACGACCTCCGGCCGCTCCCGCCGCCCGCGAGCACCGCCGCAGGCCGCCGATGGCCCGGGGCGCACTCGCGGCCGGCCCGCCATTAGGCTAGAATTTTCAGTCATGCTAGATCCCCGCGCACAAACCCTCCTCAAAACGCTGATCGAGCGCTACATCGCCGAAGGTCAGCCGGTCGGCTCGCGCACGCTGTCGCGCTATTCCGGCCTGGAGCTGAGCCCGGCGACGATCCGCAACGTCATGTCGGACCTGGAGGAGCTGGGGCTCGTGTCCAGCCCGCACACCTCGGCGGGGCGCGTGCCCACCCCGCGCGGCTACCGTCTTTTCGTCGACACGATGCTGACCGTCGAGCCCTCCGCCGACGAGGACGCGGTGACCCGTGCCGTCAAGACCACGCTGCGCCCGGGCGAGACGCAAAAGGTGGTGGCGGCCGCGGCGAGCGTGCTGTCCAATCTTTCGCAGTTCGCGGGCGTGGTGCTGACGCCGCGCCGCAGCCACGTGTTCAAGCAGATCGAGTTCATGCGCCTGTCGGACAAGCGCATCCTGCTCATCATCGTGACGCCCGAAGGCGACGTGCAGAACCGCATCATGGCGACGCAGCGCGACTTTTCTCCGTCCGAGCTGATCGAAGCCTCGAATTACATCAACGCGCATTTCGCGGGCCTCTCGTTCGACGAAGTGCGCCAGCGCCTGCGCGAGGAAATCGATGCGCTGCGCGGCGACATGACCACGCTCATGCACGCCGCGGTCACGGCCAGCACCGACGAAGCCGATACCGGCGAGACCGTGCTGATTTCGGGCGAGCGCAATCTGCTCGAAGTGGCCGATCTGTCGTCGGACATGGCGCGGCTGCGCAAGCTCTTCGACGTGTTCGACCAGAAGACGAGCCTCCTGCAACTGCTCGACGTCTCGAGCCACGCGCAGGGCGTGCAGATCTTCATAGGCGGCGAATCGAATCTCGTGCCGATCGAGGAAATGAGCGTCGTGACCGCGCCGTACGAGGTGAACGGCAAGATCGTAGGCACACTGGGCGTGATCGGCCCGACCCGCATGGCGTACAACCGCGTGATTCCCATTGTGGACATCACCGCGCGCCTCCTTTCGCTCACGCTCAGCCAGAACTGATCGCGCCTCCATCATCGGGCAAGCGCGTGCGGCGCGCCATTGGCCAGATGGCCAGTCGCGGGGTCAGCTGCGTGGTCAGCCGAACGGCCAGGTGGGCAGACACCCCCCGCCCGCTATAATGATTCCCTTGTGCAACCGTTGCTGCGCGTGAAGCGCGGCGCCACTGATCGCCTATGCGTTTCGATCTGGAGCGGCCCCTTCAGTCTGCCGTCGCGCATCGCGTCGCGGTGCTGCTGATCAATCTCGGCACGCCGGACGCGCCTACGCCGCGCGCGGTGCGCCGCTATCTGGCGCAGTTTCTCTCGGACCCGCGCGTGGTGGAGATCCCCGCAGCCATCTGGCAGGTGATCCTGCGCGCGCTGATCCTGCCGCTGCGCGGGCGCTCCTCGGCAAAGAAGTACGCGGCCGTCTGGACGCCCGAAGGCTCGCCGCTGCGCGTCCATACGCAGAAGCAGGCCGATGCGCTGCGCCATCTGCTGCACGCGAACGACTACGCCGTGATCGTCGATTACGCCATGCGCTACGGCACGCCGGATATCCCCGCGATGCTCACCCAGCTCAAGCTGGCGGGCGCGGAGCGCGTCCTGCTCGTGCCCATGTATCCGCAGTACTCGGCCTCCACCACGGCCACGGCGTTCGACGCCGCGTTCGCCGCGCTCGGCCGCATGCGCAACCAGCCGGAAGTGCGCACGGTGCGTGCGTACCACGACCATCCGGCCTATATCTCGGCGCTCGCGGCGCAGGTCCAGCATTACTGGCAGGCGCACGGCCGGCCCGATTTCGCGGCGGGCGACCGCCTCGTTTTGAGCTTTCACGGCGTGCCGAGCCGCACGCTCGACCTGGGCGACCCTTATCACGACCAGTGCCAGCAGACCGCCTCGCTCCTCATGCACGCGCTCGAACTCAGCCCGGTGGAGTGCCGCGTGACGTTCCAGTCGCGCTTTGGCCGTGCGCAGTGGCTTCAGCCCTACACCGCGCCCACCCTGCGCGAGCTTGGGCAAGGCGGTGTGCGGCGCGCCGACGTGTTTTGTCCCGGATTCACGGCGGATTGCCTCGAAACGATCGAGGAAATCGGCATGGAGGTGCGCGATGAATTCGTGCACGGCGGCGGCAAGGAGTTTCACCGCATCCCGTGCCTGAATGCCTCGCCGGCGTGGATTGCGGCGCTTGGCGAAATCGTGGCGCAGAACCTGCAGGGCTGGCCGGTGCAGGCGAGCGTGCCGGCGGGCGCGCTTGCCTGAGCCGCGTACCGGCCGCGAATCATCCTCCGACCCATGAACTACAAGATCTCGACCGACCCGTCCGCGCGCCTGCGCATCGACAAGTGGCTCTGGGCCGCGCGCTTTTTCAAGACCCGTTCGCTCGCCTCGGACGCCGTTGGCAAGGGCCACGTGCGCATCGGCGGCGAGTCGGTCAAGGCTTCGAAGGACGTGCGGGTGGGCGACCTCGTCGAAATCGAGATCGATCATGTGCTCTGGGAAGTGGAAGTGCTGGGGCTCTGCGACGTGCGCGGCCCGGCCAGCATTGCGCAGACGCTCTATGCGGAAACAGAGCAGGGGCGCGCGCGACGCACGGCGGAACAGGAGCGGCGGCGTCTCTTTCGCGAGCCTGCCGCCGTGCTGCACGGGCGGCCGACCAAGCGCGATCGCCGCACTATCGACAAACTTGGGCGTGAGGATTGAAGAGCGCTTCCATGGTGGCATGAATGCCGCCATATTCCGTCGTGTTGTCGTTGACGGCGCCCGACATGCAGATGGTGGTGGTTCCCGCAATGAGTACCAGCGCGACCACCGATATTGCAAAGGTCAGTTTCACGGTACTCCCCCAGGGAAATTGCACGGCGAAAACGGCCAGCTCGGTGTAGTGCGGGTACGGCGCGCGGGTAGTGAGCCGGTTGTCAAGCAGCTGTAAGGGTTAACGCGCGCTGAGCAGCACTTATTCCTGAGTGTAGGTCAGTGGCGTGCCGCACTCAATTTCATTTTTGCGGCGCCGCAGTAATGGTTGTAACCGGTGGTTTCCCAAGCTGCCGGGCTGTTAAAAAAGCCGCGGGAAGCCCTTGAATTCGGCGATCCGGCGCCCATGTGCAATGCCGATGCGCAAAGCGGGTGTCGCGCCGGAGCAACGGTGCGCGGATGGCCGGGCGAGTCGCCCGGCGCTTTGCTCCCTTTTTGATTATCCAACCACGTTCAGCGACATGGAAAACACGCAAGAGAACCCGACGAGCCAGAACCCCACGCCGGCGGACGAAACGTCGCAAACCGGCACGGCGGGCGCCCCGGGCGCGCAGCCCGAAGCGGCGGCCGAAGCCGCTGCTCAGGCGGGTCAGGCGGCCCCGGCTGGCGCCGACGCGGCGCTCGCCGAAGCGCAGGCGAAGATCGCCGAGTTGCAGGACGCGTTCGTCCGCGCGAAGGCGGAGACCGAGAACGTGCGCCGCCGTGGCCAGGAAGACGTCCAGAAGGCCCACAAGTTCGCCATCGAAACGTTCGCCGAGCATCTGCTGCCGGTCGTGGACAGCCTCGAGGCGGCCGTCACGCACGGCTCGGACGACCTGGCGAAGGTGCGCGAGGGCGTCGAGCTCACGCTCCGGCAACTCACCGGCGCACTGGAGAAGGGCAAGGTGCTGGCCGTCAACCCGGTCGGCGAGAAGTTCGACCCGCATCGCCACCAGGCCATTTCGATGGTGCCTTCGGAGCAGGAGCCGAACACCGTCGTCGCCGTGCTGCAAAAGGGCTATGTGATTGCCGACCGCGTGCTGCGTCCGGCGCTCGTCACGGTGTCCCAGCCGAAGTAAGCCAAAGCGAAAGCGGGATGAAAGTGCGCGCCGTATCGGCTGTGTCAAATGGGCTGGCGGCGCGAGTGATTGAAAAAAATTAATGACCGGATAGCCCCCGGGGTCTTGAAAACCTCGCAATGGCACTTATTTGGGCAGCAGTTCCGGATTGAAGCGGATGGCCCGCGTGACAAGGCGAACGCCTCGCGCGAGCGGCGGTCCGCACAGCGACCAAAAATTGGAGATTGACTAAATGGGCAAAATCATTGGTATCGACCTCGGCACCACGAATTCGTGCGTGGCGCTGATGGAAGGCAATCAGGTGAAGGTGATCGAGAATTCCGAAGGCGCCCGCACGACGCCGTCGATCATCGCCTACATGGACGACAACGAAGTGCTGGTCGGCGCGCCGGCCAAGCGCCAGTCGGTCACGAACCCGCGCAACACGCTGTACGCGGTCAAGCGCCTGATCGGCCGCCGCTTCGAAGAGAAGGAAGTGCAGAAGGACATCGGTCTGATGCCCTACAAGATCGTCAAGCACGACAACGGCGACGCATGGGTCGAGGCGCACGGCCAGAACCTTGCGCCTTCGCAGGTTTCCGCTGAAGTGCTGCGCAAGATGAAGAAGACCGCTGAAGACTACCTCGGCGAGCCGGTCACCGAAGCCGTGATCACGGTTCCCGCGTACTTCAACGACAGCCAGCGTCAGGCCACCAAGGACGCCGGCCGCATCGCCGGTCTGGAAGTGCGGCGCATCATCAACGAGCCGACCGCAGCCGCACTGGCGTTCGGTCTGGACAAGGCCGAAAAGGGCGACCGCAAGATCGCCGTGTTCGACCTGGGCGGCGGCACGTTCGACATTTCGATCATCGAAATCGCGGACGTGGACGGCGAAATGCAGTTCGAAGTGCTCTCGACCAACGGCGACACGTTCCTCGGCGGTGAAGACTTCGACCAGCGCATCATCGACTACATCATCGGCGAGTTCAAGAAAGAGCAGGGCGTCGACCTCTCGAAGGACGTGCTCGCGCTGCAACGCCTGAAGGAAGCCGCTGAAAAGGCCAAGATCGAACTGTCGTCGGGCCAGCAGACCGAAATCAACCTGCCGTACATCACGGCGGATGCCTCGGGTCCGAAGCACTTGAACCTGAAGATCACGCGCGCCAAGCTGGAAGCGCTGGTCGAAGACCTGATCGAGCGCACCATCGAGCCGTGCCGCGTGGCGATCAAGGATGCAGGCGTGAAGGTCAGCGACATCGACGACGTGATCCTCGTCGGCGGCCAGACGCGTATGCCGAAGGTGCAGGAAAAGGTGAAGGAGTTCTTCGGCAAGGACCCGCGCCGCGACGTGAACCCGGACGAAGCCGTGGCCGTCGGTGCCGCGATTCAGGGCCAGGTGCTCTCGGGCGACCGCAAGGACGTGCTGCTCCTCGACGTGACGCCGCTCTCGCTCGGTATCGAGACGCTCGGCGGCGTGATGACGAAGATGATCAACAAGAACACCACGATCCCGACCCGGCACGCACAGGTCTACTCGACGGCGGACGACAACCAGGGCGCCGTGACGATCAAGGTGTTCCAGGGCGAGCGCGAAATGGCGGCCGGCAACAAGCTGCTGGGCGAGTTCAACCTCGAAGGCATTCCGCCCGCACCGCGCGGCGTGCCGCAGATCGAAGTGAGCTTCGACATCGACGCGAACGGCATCCTGCATGTGGGCGCGAAGGACAAGGCCACGGGCAAGGAAAACCGTATCACGATCAAGGCGAACTCGGGTCTTTCGGAAGCCGAGATCGAGAAGATGGTGAAGGACGCCGAAGCGAACGCGGAAGAAGATCACCGTCTGCGTGAGCTGGCCGACGCGCGCAACCAGGGCGACGCGCTGGTGCACAGCACGAAGAAGGCCGTGGCCGAGTACGGCGACAAGATCGACGCCAGCGAGAAGGAAGCGATCGAAGCCGCGCTGAAGGACCTCGAAGAAACGCTGAAGAGCGCGTCGACCGACAAGGCGGCGATCGAGGCGAAGGTCGAGGCACTGTCGGCCGCCTCGCAAAAGCTCGGCGAAAAGATGTATGCCGACATGCAGGCGCAGCAAGCCGGCGCGGCCGGTGCAGCGGGCGCGGCAGCCGGTGCAACGGCCGGCGGCCCGGACAGCGCCCAGGCGGACGACGTGGTGGACGCCGAGTTCAAGGAAGTCAAGAAGGACTAAGTCGTTCGATCCGGGCTTGCGCCGGATGAACCGCGGCGGCGAAATGCATCTTAAGCGGACCTCGCAGGAGGTCCGCGCCGCCGCGGGGCAGTTCCCCGCAAGACCGGCCGCATCGGTTACGATGCGGGCAGCATTGCTTAACGCCTGGTGAGCCTTCCGGCTCTCCGGGCACATTTGTTTTATGGAGGCCGTTCCCGACAGGGGCTGCCGGCGACGTTGCAACGGCGTTTTCCGGTGGTGCGAGGGACGGCATACGGGTCACGAGATCCAGCATTCATGAGGAGCCGGCACGGGCGTCACGTGCGTAGCCGGCGGTGAACCGATATGGCGAAACGGGATTACTACGAGGTTCTGGGCGTCGCGAAGAACGCGAGCGACGACGAAATCAAGAAGGCGTATCGCAAGCTCGCGATGAAGTACCACCCCGACCGCAATCCGGATAACAAGGATGCGGAAGAGCATTTCAAAGAGGTGAAGGAAGCCTATGAAATGCTGTCGGACTCGCAAAAGCGCGCGGCCTACGACCAGTACGGGCATGCGGGCGTCGATCCGAACATGGGCGGCGCGGGCGCGCAGGGTTTCGGCGGTTTCGCGGATGCCTTCGGCGATATTTTCGGCGACATCTTCGGCCAGGCGGCCGGCGGTGCCGCACGCGGCGGCCGTGCCGGCCCGCAGGTGTATCGCGGCGCGGACCTGCGCTACAGCATGGAAATCACGCTGGAGCAGGCGGCCCACGGCTACGAGACGCAGATTCGCGTGCCGGGCTGGAGCACCTGTGACATCTGCCACGGCTCGGGCGCGAAGCCCGGCACCAAGCCGGAAAGCTGCCCGACCTGTCACGGTTCGGGTTCCGTGCGCATGTCGCAGGGCTTTTTCAGCATCCAGCAGACCTGCCCGAAGTGCCACGGCACGGGCTCTTACATCCCCGATCCCTGCACGCACTGCCATGGCGCGGGCAAGGTGAAGGAGACCAAGACGCTCGAAGTGAAGATTCCGGCGGGCATCGACGACGGCATGCGCATCCGCTCGGCCGGCAACGGCGAGCCGGGCATCAACGGCGGGCCGTCGGGCGACCTGTACGTCGAGATTCACATCAAGTCGCACCCGGTGTTCGAGCGCGACGGCGACGACCTGCACTGCCAGATGCCGATTCCGTTCACCACGGCGGCGCTCGGCGGCGAGATCGAAGTGCCGACGCTCGCGGGCCGCGCGACCTTCCCGGTGCCCGAGGGCACGCAGTCGGGCAAGACGTTCCGCCTGCGCGGCAAGGGCATCAAGGGCCTGCGCTCGAGCATTGCCGGCGATCTGTACGTGCACGTGCAGGTCGAAACGCCGGTCAAGCTCACCGACCAGCAGCGCGACCTGCTCCAGCAGTTCGAGAAGTCGCTCGTGGAAGGCGGCTCGCGGCACAGCCCGCAGAGCAAGAGCTGGTTCGACCGCGTGAAGAGCTTCTTCGACTAAAGCGGTGTGAGCCCGGCGGCGTGTCTTCGGAGCGCCGCCGGTTTGCATCACGTGGCATCAGGTAGCACCAGGTAGCTTATGGCAGTCAATGACGGCGGCGCGGTGTTCGCGCTGCTCGACGACGGCGGCGCGACGGCCGCGCGCCGGACGAGTCGCCTCTACACGAGGTTCGTGCGCGAGCGCGCATGCAGCCGGCCGCAGGATCTCGACGCGGTGTGCCGCGAAGTCGATTGCGACCTGCGCGGGGGGCTGCATGCCGTGGTTCTGGGCGACTACGCCTTCGGGCGCGATCTCCAGTTCGCGAAGCACCGCACACCCGCCGCCGATAGTTTGGGAACGCAGCCCGGCGAAGCCGCGCTGCGTTTTTTATTGTTCGAACGCTGCGAGCGCTTTTCGCGCGACGACGCCGATGCCTGGCTTGCCGCGCAGGAGGGCGCCGTGGCGCCCGCACCGGCCGGCATTGCGGGCGTGGTGCTCGGCGTCGATCGCACGCAGTTCGAGCATGCCATCGAGGCCGTACACGCGGCGCTGCGCGCGGGCGAGTCGTATCAGGTCAACTACACCTATCGTCTGCAGTTCGAGGCGTTCGGGGCGCCTCTGGCGCTCTACCGGCGGCTGCGCGAGCGCCAGCGCGTGCCGTTCGGCGCGCTGATCGCGCTGCCCGGCGACCGCTGGGTGCTCTCGTGTTCGCCCGAGCTCTTCGTCGAAAAGCACGGCGACACGCTGCGCGCGCGACCCATGAAGGGCACGGCCGCGCGTTCGGCCGATCCCGCCGCCGACCGTGCCGCCGAACAGTTCCTCGCCAACGACCCGAAGAATCGCGCCGAAAACGTGATGATCGTCGATCTGCTGCGCAACGATTTGTCGCGCATCGCGCAGACAGGTTCGGTGCGCGTGCCGGCGCTCTTCAGCGTGGAGCCCTATGCCTCGGTCTGGCAGATGACCTCGACCGTGGAAGGGAAGGCGCGCGAGCGCACCTCGTTCGCCGAGGTCATGCGCGCGCTCTTTCCGTGCGGCTCGATCACGGGCGCGCCGAAGCACCGTACGATGGAACTGATCGATGCGATCGAACACGGTCCGCGCGGGCTCTATACGGGCACCATCGGCTGGCTGGATGCGCCCCACGGCCCACCGGGCCCGCACGTCGATGACCCCTGCGGCGACTTCTGCCTGTCGGTGGTGATCCGCACGCTGACGCTCGAAGCCGCTGGCGCCCCCGGCGCTGCAAGGCGCGGCGAGATGGGCGTGGGCGGCGGCATCGTGCTCGACAGCGTCGCCGCCGACGAATACGAGGAGACCCGCGTGAAGGCTCGCTTCCTGACCGGGGCCGACCCCGGCCTCGAACTGTTCGAGACGATGTATGCCACGCGCGAGCAGGGCGTGCGTCATGTGGAGCGCCATCTTGCACGCCTTGCGGCCGGTGCCGCCTGGCTCGGCTTCGCCTGCGATGCGGATGCGTTGCGCGCGCGCCTTGCCGCGACCTGCGCAGCGTTCCCGGAGGGTGCGGCTCATCGCCTGCGTGTGGCGCTCGGCAAAGACGGCGACGTGCAGTTGACCAGCGCGCCGCTCGCGCCGTTGCCCGAAGGACCGGTGGGCGTGATGCTCGCGCCTGATCGCGGTTACGCGCCGGTGGCTTCGGCCGACGTTTTGCTGCTGCGCAAGACCACGCGCCGCGCCGACTTCGACCGCGCATGGCGCGAGGCCGAGGCCGAAGGCGCCTTCGACATGCTGTTCTTCAACGAGCGCGGCGAGCTGACCGAAGGCGGCCGCTCGAACGTGTTCGTGCAGCTGGAGGGCAAGTGGTGGACGCCGCCGCTTTCGTCGGGCGTGCTGCCGGGCGTGATGCGCGGCGTGTTGCTCGACGACGAGACCTTCGGCGCCGAGGAGTGCGTGCTCACGCGCGAGGACGTTCTACGTGCGCAGGCGCTGTTGTTGACCAACGCGCTACGCGGAGCCGTACCGGCGCGACTCGTCTGACGACGCGACAGACGGCGAGCCAGCAGCCGCAAAAACAAAAAGGGCGCGGCGCCGCACACACGTGAGGCCCGCGCCCTTCTTCACTTACGCTTACTGGAACGCGTGCTCGGGCGCCGGGAACGAGCCGTCCTTCACGGCCTTCACATACGCGGCGACCGCAGCTTCGATGCCCGGCTGGCCGGCCATGAAATCCTTCACGAACCTGGGCCGCTTGCCCGGGTAGATGCCGAGCATGTCGTGCAGCACGAGCACCTGGCCCGAGCATTCGACGCCCGCGCCGATGCCGATCGTCGGAATATGCAGATGCTTCGTGACCTGCGTGCCGAGCGCGGACGGCACCGCCTCGATCACCACGAGCTGCGCGCCGGCGTCTTCGAGCGCCTTCGCGTCGCGCAGCATCTGCGCCGCGCCGCTTTCGGTCTTGCCCTGCACCTTGAAGCCGCCGAACGCATGCACGGACTGCGGCGTGAGACCGATGTGCGCACACACGGGCACCGCACGCTCCACGAGCCTCTTCACCGTGGGCGCGAGCCATTCGCCGCCCTCGATCTTGACCATCTGCGCGCCCGCGCGCATGAGCTTCACGGAGCTCGCGAACGCGTCTTCGGGCGTGCCGAAGGTGCCGAACGGCAGGTCGGCCACGATCAGCGCCGAGGGCTGCGTGCGGGCGACGCAGGCCGTGTGGTAAGCGATGTCTTCGAGCGAGACGGGCAGCGTGGTCGTGTGGCCTTGCAGCACGTTGCCGAGCGAGTCGCCGATCAGCAGCACGTCCACGCCGGCACGGTCGCAGAGCGCCGAGAAGCTCGCGTCGTAGCACGTGAGCATCGCGATCTTTTCGCCGGCGTCGCGCATGGCCTGGAGCTTGGGCACGGTCACGGCGCTGCGGCTCGTTTCCTGCAGGTAAGTCATGGGAAATCCGTAGGGAAAGAGAAAACGGGGAGGGGCCGGCCGCGCGTCTAGCGCGGCGTGCCCTTGACGAACGACTCCTTGCGCCCGCGCATCGTCTCGATTCGCTCGGCGATCAGCGCAAGGTCCGCGTCGGAGTCGAGCGGGTTCAGATGTTCGGCGCCGACGGTCAGGACCGGCGCGTGGTCGTAATGATAGAAAAATTCGTTGTAGCTGTCGCAGAGGGCACGCAGGAAGGCGTCCGAAATGGGCAGCTCGGCGGGATTCGCGCGCTTCTGGATGCGCGCGTAGAGTGCTTCGGGGCTCGCCTGCAGATAGACCACGAGATCGGGACGCGGCGCGTTCGCCGCGAGCCGGGCGGCGAGGGCGCGGTAGAGCGGCAACTCGTCGTCGGCTAGCGTGAGGCGGGCGAACAGGTCGTCGCGTCCGGCGAGGAAGTTCGTGACGAGCGGCTTGCCGGCGGCCCGCAGTGCCGCGACGTCGTGCGAGAGCCGTTCGCGCTGCAGCGCAAAATGCAGCTGCGCGGCGAGGCCGTGGCGCGACGGATCGCGATAAAACCGCTCGAGAAATGGGTTGTCCGCGTTCGATTCGAACAGCGTCTGCATGGCCCAGCGGTCGGCGAGACGCGTGGCGAGCGCGGTCTTGCCCGCGCCGATCGGCCCTTCGATGGCGATGTGCGCAAGCGGCGGGCGCGCTGCGCGAGTGACCGGAGCGAGCGGTGGCGTGCTCATGAGCAGATCGGCGGGTTGGCCAGCGTGACCATCGGCGCGATCACCGGCAGGTCCGGCCCGGCGCCGCGCCATCCGGCGTGCCCGGGTCGTTGTCCGAAGCGGCGGTTGGGGGGGCGGCCGGGCTGGAAGTCGCGGGTGCGGCGCCCATGCACTGGCACATCGGCTTGACCTTCTCGATGCGCTGATCGGCGACGGCGGCGAGAAAGGCGCTCGCCGGGCCGCGGCCCGGAATCTCGAGATCCGCTTCGATCTCGACGGCCGGCACGAGCACGAATGCGCGGCCCGTCATGCGCGGATGCGGCACGCTCAGGTCGGGTTCGTCGATCACGGCGTCGCCGTACAGCAGGATGTCGATGTCGAGCGTGCGCGGCGCGTTGTGAAAGGGACGCTCCCGGCCGAAGTGATGCTCGACGCGCTGGCACAGCGCCAGCAGCTCGTGCGCCGAAAGCGGCGTTTCGAGCTTCACGACGCAGTTCAAATAGTCGTCGCCGCCCGCGTCGATGGGCGCGCTGCGGTAGAGACTCGACTTCGCGAGCACGGTGAGGGTGTGCTGTTGTGCAAGGCACACCACCGCGTCTTTGAGGGTCTGGCGCGCATCCCCCAGATTCGCGCCGATTCCCAGCCAGGCAACCGTCATGGCTTCACTTCCTGCGACTGTCGTTTCCGGTTCGTTCACTTGCGTCACGTCTCGCGGGGCTTGCAAGGCCCGCAGGCCTGGCCGTACCGTTACTCCTCGTCGGGGCCGCCTTCGTCCGCGTGCGCCGGCGTCCCTGCGCCTTCACCCTCGGACGGCTTGCGGTTCTTCGCCCCGCCGCGGCGGCGGCGCTTGCGCGGAGCGCGCTCCCTGCCGCCTTCGGAGAGGAGCGATTCGCGCGCGGCGCCGTCGCCATCGATGAAATCCGTCCACCACTGGCCTACCGCGGCATCGAGCTCGCCCGATTCGCAGCGCAGCAGGAGGAAATCATACCCTGCTCTGAAACGCGGGTGTTCCAGCAGCTTGATCGCGCCGCGGCCGCGTTTTTCGAGGCGCTGCTGCAGACCCCAGATCTCGCGCATGTCCGACGAGTAGCGGCGATGGATCGCCAGCTTTTCGGTTTGCGCGTCGATCACGTCGTCCATCGCGCGATGCAGCGCGGGCACGGGGTATTCCTCCGCGGCCGTGTACTGCTGCCAGCGCTGCTGCACGTCGTGCCAGAGGAGCGTGGCGAACAGGAAACCCGGCGAGACCGGCTTGCCCGCGCGCACGCGCGCGTCGGTGCTGGAGAGCGCGAGCGAGATGAAGCGTTCGCCCTGCGGCTCTTCGAGGACCACGTCGAGGAGCGGCAGGAGGCCGTGATGCAGCCCTTCCTTGCGCAGCCATTTGAGGCATTCGAGCGCGTGGCCGGAGAGCAGGAGCTTGAGCATCTCGTCGAACAGACGCGCGGCCGGCACGTTGTTGATGAGGTCGGCGAGTTCCTGGATCGGCTCGCGCGTGCGCTCCTCGATCTCGAAGCCGAGCTTCGCCGCGAAGCGCACCACGCGCAGCATGCGCACCGGGTCTTCGCGATAGCGCGTGGCCGGGTCGCCGATCATGCGCAACAGGCGCGCGCGCATGTCGGCCATCCCGTTGTGATAGTCGAGCACCGTCTGCGTGGCCGGGTCGTAGTACATCGCGTTGATCGTGAAGTCGCGGCGCGTGGCGTCTTCGTGCTGCTCGCCCCACACGTTGTCGCGCAGCACGCGGCCGCTCGCGTCCACCGCGTGGGTCTTGCGGTCGAGCTCTTCGCGGCGCATGCGCCGGCCGCCTGAAGCACCGGCGGCGGCAGCGGCGGCAGTCGGGGCGGCGCCGGCCTCCGTGGCCGGCGGCGGATCCACCAGCGCGCGGAAGGTCGAGACTTCGATGATTTCCTGGCCGAACTGCACGTGCACGATCTGGAAGCGCCGGCCGATGATGCGCGCGCGGCGGAACAGCTTCTGCACTTCGTCGGGCGTGGCGTCGGTGGCCACGTCGAAGTCCTTCGGCGCGACGCCGAGCAGCAGGTCGCGCACCGCGCCGCCCACGATGAACGCCCGGAAGCCCGCCTGCTGCAGGCCTTCGGTTACGCGGACCGCGTTCCTCGAGATGAGCGACGGGTTGATGCCGTGGACGTCGGCGGAGAGGATGACCGGCGCCGTGGGTTCGCCGTTTCTGGCGCCGCCGCCTTTGGCTTTGGCCGGCGCGCGGGATTTCGGCCCGCGTATCGTTCTGTCGTCGCCGGCGGCTTCGGGCTTGCGGCCGTTCTGGGCGGCAGCGCGGGGCGCACGGGCGGGGGCGGCCGTCTCGGCGGACGGGGGCGGCGTGTCGCCGCTGGCCGCGTCGGAGGCGCTGTCCTGGCCGAACAGCTTGCGGATGAATTTCTTGATCACGAGGCCTGGAACAAATCGAGGATGGGCCAGCCAGCTGCTTGCGCATGGGCGCGCAGGGTGGCGTCGGGGTTGGTCGCGATCGGGTCGGTGACCTTCTCGAGCAGCGGAATGTCGTTGTGCGAGTCGCTGTAGAAGTAGCTGTGCTCGAAGTCGGACAAGTGCTTGCCGAGCGAGGCGAGCCACGCTTCGGTGCGCACGATCTTGCCTTCGCGGTAGCTGGGCGTGCCCGTCGGGCGGCCGGTGTAGGGGGAGCCTGGCTGGCCGTCCACGGTTTCGACCTCGCACGCGATCAGCTTGTCCACGCCGAACACCTCGGCGATCGGACCCGTGATGAATTCGTTGGTCGCGGTGACGATGCAGCAGAGGTCGCCCGCGTCCTTGTGCTTGCGCACGAGCTCCATCGCCGCGGGCACGATGGCCGGCTTGATGACTTCGTGCATGTACTGGTCGTGCCAGATCTTCAACTGCGCGCGCGAATACTTCGCGAGCGGCGTGAGCATGGCGACGAGGTAAGCGTGGATGTCCAGCACGCCGGACTTGTAGTCGGCGAAGAAGCGGTCGTTCTGCTTCGCGAAGCTCTCGGCATCGACAATGCCGAGCTTCACCATGAAGCGGCCCCATTCGTGGTCGCTGTCGGTGGGGATCAGCGTGTGATCGAGATCGAAAAGTGCAAGGTTAGCCATGGGCGCTCATTTTACTTGAAGCGGGTGATGCCGTTGCCGGTGCCGGCTTCGGGGCTCGGTGGTTGCTCTTCGGCGCGAGGCGCCGGACTGCCTGCGGCGTCGGGGGAAGGGGCGGGCGCGGCAGGTGCGGCGGGCGCCGTGGGCGCGCCTGCCGCGCCGGCGTCGAGGTCGCCGCCGAGTTCGCCGTTCTGCTCGCCGCTGACGTCGGCTTCGACTTCGCCCTTCAAGGCGGCGCCCAGCTCGCGATCGACGACATCGCGAAACGGCGCGCCGAGCTCGCCGTCGACGTTGTCGGTGGGGGTGACGAAGGGCGCGGGTTCGCTCGGGCGCGCGTGGGCGGCGGGCGGACGAGGGGCTTCGTAGGGCGTGTCGGGGGCGGCTGGGCTGCCGGTTTCGTTTTGCGGCTGCGCTTCGGGCTCGATGGACGTTTTCGGCGCTTGAACCGGCGCTTCAACCGGCGATAGAGCCGAAAAACCAGTTTCGCCGGTTTCGTCAGCGGTGCCGAAGTCCAGTTCGCCGCCTGCATCGGCGGTCTCGCCTGCGCCGGCGTCGTCCCCGGGCGGCTCCGCTGCGCCGCCCGCCACGGGCAACCCGGCCGCCAGCATCGTGCGCAGGAGCGGCAGCGTCACCGCGCGCTTCTGTTCGAGCGAAAAGCGGTCGAGCGCGTCGAGCAGCGCCATCAGGCTCGGCATGTCGCGGCGGTAGTGCGTGAGCAGGTAGGCGGGCACGTCGTCGGCGAGCGCGATGCCGCGCTCGCGCGCCGCGCGCTTGAGCACGGCGGCCTTGCCTTCGTCGGTCAGCGGCGCGAGGTGGAACACGAGCCCCCAGCCCAGACGCGTGCGCAGGTCCTCGCGCACGGCGAGCCCCATCGGCGCCGTGGCGCCCGTCGCGACGAGCGCGCAGGTAGGGTGCGCGCGCACCTCGTTGAAGAGGTTGAAGAGCGCGATCTGCTGGGCGCCGGAGAGCGCGTCGCAGTCGTCCACGGCGTAGATCGCCACGCGCGGGTCGAAGCCGAACGCCGCGAGCGCGCTTTGCGGCCCGAGGTAGCGCGCATGGCCGGGCGGCGCTTCGTGGACGAGCGCGTGCAGCAGATGGCTGCGCCCGTTGCCGGGTTCGCCCCAGATGTAGAACGTGCGGTCGGCGACCGGGCCGGCCGCGAGCGCCGCGTCGAGCCCGCGCAGGCGCGCGACCAGCTCGGCGTGGGCGCCGGTATGGAAGTTGTCGAAGGTCGAAGGCGGCGGCGTGCCGAGATCGAGCGTTAACTGTCGCTGCACGGTGGGGTCAGGCTTGAATCGGTCAGTTTCAGTTCTAGTTCTTGTAGAGCGAGCTGTCGAGGTAGCTGCGCCGCAGCTCGCGCAAGGCGACCGAGAGGATCGCGCTCGCCGGCAGCGCGAGCAGCACGCCGAAGAAACCGAACAGCTGCCCGAACGCGAGCAGGGCGAAGATCACCGCGAGCGGGTGCAGGCCGATGCGCTCGCCGACGAGGCGCGGCGTCAGGAAGAAGCCTTCCAGGACCTGGCCGATGCCATAGACGAGGGCGACGGCGCCCAGCCCATACCAGTTGCCGAACTGCAGCAGCGCGGCGACGAGCGCGAGCACCAGACCCGTGGCGTAGCCGAGATACGGGATCAGCACGGCGAGCCCGGTGAAGACGCCCACCGGCAGCGCCACCTCGAAACCGGCGATCGACAGCGTGACCGCGTAGTAGGCCGCGAGGATCGCCATCACGAGCAACTGGCCGCGCAGGTACTGCGCGAGCATGGCGTCCATCTCGCCGGCCAGCTCCAGCGTGCGCGCGACCCAGCGGCGCGGGATGAAGGTGGCGAGGCGCGCGAGCATCGCGTTCCAGTCGTAGAGCAGATAGAAGAGGACGAGCGGCACCAGCACGGCGTTGCTGATCACGGTAATCATCACGTCGCTGCTCGTGCGCAGCGACGCCCACGCGTAAAGCGCGACCGACTGGGCGCTGTCTTCCAGCTTGCTCGTCGCCATGTCGCGCAGGCTCTGGAAGTCGAGCGTGTCCTGCATGCCGAACATCGCGAGCTTGGGCTGGAGCCAGTCGTGCAGGTGCGTGAACATGACGGGCACCTGCTGCTTGAGCTGCGGCCCCTCTTTCTGGATCACGGCGAGCAGCAGCACGACGAGCATCGTGACCACGCCCGCGAACAGCAGGATCATCACGAGCGCCGCGAGGCCGCGCGGCACGCGGTGACGCACGAGCCAGGCCACGCCCGGCTGGAGGATATAGGCGAGGATCGCGCCGAGCAGGAACGGCGTGAGGACCGGCCGCAGCAGCCAGAGCACGATGCCGAAGGCGATCGCAAGCGCGGCCCAGATGAAGGCCTGGCGCTGATACGGCGTGAAAATCGGTGTATTCGGCGACAAAACGTGGGTTTCCGGTCGTAGGGCGCGTGGGTTTTCGGTGTTCGGGCGGCCCGATTGGGGGCAAAGCGGGGCGGCAAAGCGGGCCGACCGACGCCCCGCGCCACACCTTGGGCGCCGCGGCGGACACTTTTCTCGGCCTGGACGCGGCGGCGGGGCGCCTTCAATCGGTTAAAATCGCATTTTACCGACCTTCTGGCACTTCCCCATGAATCAACCGAAATCCGACCAGGGCGCCGGCGCCCAGGGCCTCTCGTACCGCGACGCCGGCGTGGACATCGACGCGGGCGACGCACTCGTCGACCGCATCAAGCCCTTTGCGAAGAAGACCCTGCGCGACGGCGTGATGGGCGGCATCGGCGGGTTCGGCGCGCTCTTCGAAGTGCCGAAGCGCTACAAGGAACCGGTGCTCGTGTCGGGCACGGACGGCGTGGGCACCAAGCTGCGCCTCGCCTTTCATCTGAACAAACACGACACGGTGGGCCAGGATCTCGTCGCGATGAGCGTGAACGACATCCTCGTGCAGGGCGCCGAGCCGCTCTTCTTCCTCGACTACTTCGCCTGCGGCAAGCTCGACGTGGACACGGCGGCCACCGTCGTGAAGGGCATCGCCTACGGTTGCGAGCTGGCGGGCTGCGCGCTGATCGGCGGCGAAACGGCGGAAATGCCGGGCATGTACCCCGACGGCGAGTACGATCTCGCGGGCTTCGCGGTGGGCGCGGTCGAAAAGAGCAAGATCATCGACGGCAGCACGATCGTCCCGGGCGACGTGGTGCTGGGTCTCGCCTCGAGCGGCATCCACTCGAACGGCTTCTCGCTCGTGCGCAAGATCGTCGAGCGCGCGCAGCCGGACCTGAACGCCGACTTCGACGGCCGCACTCTCGCCGACGCGCTCATGGCCCCCACGCGCATCTACGTGAAGCCGCTGCTCGCGCTCATGCAGCAGGTCGCGGTGAAGGGCATGGCGCACATCACGGGCGGCGGCCTCGTGGAGAACATTCCGCGCGTGCTGCGCGACGGCCTCACGGCCGAGCTCGACCACCGCGCGTGGCCGCTGCCGCCGCTCTTCTCGTGGCTGCAGAAGCACGGCGGCGTGGCCGATGCGGAAATGCACCGCGTGTTCAACTGCGGCATCGGCATGGCGGTGGTCGTGTCCGCCGATCAGGCCGATCAGGCGCTCGAACTGCTAACGGCTGCCGGCGAGCAGGTCTGGAAGATCGGCGCGGTGCGCGAAACCCAGGCGGGCGAAGCGCAGACCGTGGTGGTCTGAGGCGGATTTCAGGCGCTATGCAGTCAGTAGCGCCAAAAAAGATACGGCCAGCGCAATGCTGGCCGTATTCGTTTGTGCGCCGCGCCGGCGTGTTACAGCACGGTCCGCACGTGCCACAGCTCGGGGAACAGCACGACGTCGAGCATCTTGCGCAGATATGGCGCGCCGTTGGTGCCGCCCGTGCCCTGCTTGAACCCGATGATCCGCTCGACGGTCGTGACGTGGCGGAAGCGCCATTGGCGGAACGCATCTTCGAGATCGACGAGCTCCTCGGCCATTTCGTACAGATCCCAGTACTGCGAGGGATTGCGATAGACCTCGAGCCAGGCCGCTTCCACCGTCGCATCGTGAACCGTGGGCTGCGACCAGTCGCGCGCGAGCCGCTCCGGCGCGATCGCAAAGCCGCGCCGCGCCAGCAGGCGGATCACTTCGTCGTAGAACGAGGGGGCTTCGAGCGTGGCCTTGACCTGTTCGAGGATCTCGGGCCGGTGCTCGTGGGGCTTGAGCATCTGCGTGTTCTTGTTGCCGAGCAGGAACTCGATCTGGCGGTACTGGTACGACTGGAAGCCCGACGAGGCGCCCAGATACGGCCGCATCGCCGTGTATTCGGAGGGCGTGAGCGTCGAGAGCACGTTCCACGCCTGCACCAGCTGTTCGAGAATCCGCGAGACGCGCGCGAGCTGCTTGAACGCGGGCGGCAGCGCGTCGCGATGCACGTTCGCGAGCGCGGCGCGCAGCTCGTAGAGCGCGAGCTTCATCCACAGTTCGCTCGTCTGGTGCTGCACGATGAACAGCATTTCGTTGTGATCGGGCGAGAGCGGATGCTGGGCGTTGAGCACCGCGTCGAGCGCCAGATAGTCGCCGTAGCTCATCGACTTCGAGAAGTCGAGCTGGGCGTCGTGCCAGCCGGGCTCGCCGGGGGCCTTCTCCTGGGCCGGCGCGCCCGCGGGCGCGGCGGAGCCGCCGAACGGGCACCCGCCGCGCGGTGCGGCTGCGGCTGCGGTTGCGTCGACTGCATGGGCTTCGGGGGCGGCGCCCGCATCCGGGATGCCGGGAATCTGCATGTGATCGGTCATGGCGGGGGCCTCCTCAGGTCACCGCGCCGCGTGCGGCGAATTCGGGCGCGCGCCAATGCTCGCTGGCGAGCACGTCGCGCAGCGTTTCCACGGCGTCCCACACATCGACGAAGCGCACGTAGAGCGGCGTGAAGCCGAAGCGCAGCACCCGCGGCTCGCGGTAGTCGCCGATCACGCCGCGCGCGATCAGCGCCTGCATCACCTCGTAGCCGTGCGGATGCTCGAAGCTCACGTGCGAGCCGCGTTCCTTGTGGTCGCGCGGCGTGACGAGCGTGAGCTCGAGGCCCGCGCAACGGCTTTCCACGAGTTCGATGAAAAGATCGGTGAGCGCGAGCGACTTGCGGCGGATGGCCTGCATGTCGGTCTGCAGGAACACGTCGAGACCGCATTCGACGAGCGACATCGACACGATGGGCTGCGTGCCGCACAGGAAGCGACCGATGCCGTCGTCGGGACGATAGTCGGGGCTCATCTCGAAGGGCTTCTTGTGGCCCCACCAGCCCGAAAGCGGCTGCGAGAACGCGTTCTGATGACGTTTCGGCACCCAGACGAAAGCGGGCGAACCGGGGCCGCCGTTCAGGTACTTGTAGGTGCAGCCCACCGCGTAGTCGGCGTTCACGCCGTTCAGGTCCACCGGCACCGCGCCTGCCGAGTGCGCGAGGTCCCACAGCGCCAGCGCGCCGCGCGCGTGGATCAGTTCGGTGACGGCGCGCATGTCGTGCATGTAGCCCGTGCGGTAGTTCACGTGCGTGATCATGGCGATGGCCACGTCGTCGGTCAGCGCGGCGGGCAGGTCGGCGGGATCGTCGATCAGGCGCAGCTCGTAGCCGCGGTCGAGCTGCTCGATGAGGCCTTGCGCGATATAGAGGTCGGTCGGGAAGTTCGAGCGTTCGGAGACGATCACGCGGCGCTTCGGGTCGCGTTCGTTCTGCACGCGCAGCGCGGCCGAGAGGGCCTTGAAGAGATTCACCGAGATCGTGTCGGTGACGACCACTTCGTTTTCGGCGGCGCCGATCAGCGGGGCGAGCTTGTTGCCGAGGCGCCGCGGCAGCGCGAACCAGCCGGCGGTGTTCCAGCTGCGGATCAGGCCTTCGCCCCATTGCTCGCCGATTACGGCCTGGGCGCGTGCGGCGGCTGCCCTGGGCGGCACGCCGAGCGAGTTGCCGTCGAGGTAAATGGTGTCGGGCGCGAGCGCGAACTGCTCGCGCAGTGCGGCGAGCGGGTCGGCGCGGTCCAGCGCCTCGGCTTCGGTACGGTGGTTCATGGCGGTCATGGGGGTGGGTTCTGCGGTTCGGTATCGGTTCGGTATTGGGTCGGGTCGGCTCGGGCGGTTTGCCGGGCGCGGCCGTTCAGGTCGTACGCGGCGTCTCCGGCAGCGCGCGCAGCACGGCCCGCACGGGGCTTGCGTCGAGCGTCGCGAATTTGAGCGGCAGGGCGATCAGCTCGTAGTCGCCGGGCGCCACCGCGTCGAGCACGATGCCTTCGAGGATCGCCATGCCGTGCGCGCGGATGCGGTGATGCGCGTCCATCGTCTTCGATTCCTGCGGATCGAGCGACGGAGTGTCGATGCCGATCAGGCGCACGCCGTGCGCCGCGAGCAGGTCGATCGTTTCCGGCGCGACGGCGCAGAACGCACTGTCCCAGCGCTCCACGGGCGCCTTGTCATAGGTGCGCAGCAGAATGCGGGGAGGCGCGTCCGCGAGCGCATGCGCCACGTGCTCCGGCCGCACGAGCGGCGCGGCGCCGATGCAGTGGATCACGCGGCACACGCCCAGGTACGCGTCGAGCGGCACCGCGCCGATGGGCGCACCGTGTGCGTCGTAATGGAGCGGGGCGTCGGTATGCGCGCCCGTGTGGGGAGAAAGCGTCACGCGCGCCACGTTCACGGGCGAGCCGGCTTCCATGCGCCAGACGCGTTCGATGCCGACTGGCGTGTCTCCGGGCCAGACGGGCGTCTCAGACTGGATGGGCGGGGTGATGTCCCAAAGGTCGTTCATGTTTTTGATCCGCATTCGCTGCTTGTGCTTCGAATGATAGGCAAGCTAGAGTGAAATGTGCTTGCGAAAAAAACGCCGCGGACCACGGTTGTTGGCACATAATTTAAGTCAAGACGGGAATGGAGACCAAATATGAATGCAATCTCGCTCGATGCCACGGATTGCCGGATTCTCGCCGTACTGCAGAACGAGGGGCGGATCAGTAACCTCGACCTGGCGGAGCGCATTTCGCTCTCGCCGTCGGCTTGTCTCAGGCGCTTGAGGTTGCTGGAAGAGCAGGGGGTGGTGGAGCGTTACCGCGCGAGCCTGAACCGGGAGATTCTCGGTTTCGAGATGGAGGCGTTCGTGCAGGTATCGATGCGCAACGACCAGGAGAGCTGGCACGAGCGGTTCGTGGCGGCGCTACGGGACTGGCCGGAAGTGGTGGGCGCCTATGTCGTGACAGGGGAAACGCACTACCTGCTGCGCGTGCTCGCCCACAATCTCAAGCACTACTCGGACTTCGTGCTCAACAAGCTCTACAAGGCGCCGGGCGTGATGGACATCCGCTCGAACATCGTGCTCACGACGCTCAAGATCGAGGCGGGCGTGCCCGTCGATCTGATCCAGCAGAAGGAAGTGAAGAGCGCCATTGCCTGAGCCTGAGCCTGAGGCCAGGGCGGCGCACGGGGCGCTCAGAGCGATTGCAGCTGATGGAACCCGCCGCCGTGGAACACGAGCGGCGTGGCGTCGGCTCCGTCTTCGCGCACGCCGCAGCGCTCCACCTCGCCCACGAAGATCACGTGGTCGCCTTCGTCGTAGCGGCTGCGGTTGTGACACTCGAACCAGGCAAGCGCGCCGTCCAGCACGGGCATGCCCGAGTTGCCGGCCGCGTGCGAGACGCCTTCGAAGCGGTCGCCCTTCACCGTCGCAAAGCGCTTGCACAGGTCGAGCTGCGAGGCGGCCAGCACGTTCACGACGTAGTGGCTGTTGGTGCGGAATACGGGGAGCGAGGCCGAGCGCGTGGCGAGGCTCCACAGCACGAGCGGCGGATTGAGCGAAACGGAGTTGAACGAACTGGCGGTGATGCCGACCAGCTGGCCATCGGGAGCGCGCGTCGTGATGACGGTGACGCCGGTGGCGAACTGGCCGAGCGCGCGGCGAAAGGCGGCATCGTCGAAATTGGGCGGGCTGGCGCGGCGGCTCATCGGCGGGTGGCTCCGCTCGCGCGGCGGTACGGCGCGAGACTGGACGCGAAGAAGGGGTGAGTCGGGATCGGTGTCATGTGGAAAACCGGCGTATCGTCACAATTTTAACGGATGCGGCTGGCTGAGGTGCCTGCGGCCCTGGTGCTTGCGCGGGGTTACGGACGCAAAAGCGGTCGCAAACGCGGCCGTAAAATCGGACGCAGAAAGCGGCGATCGGCGGATCGTCGCCGGGAACGAGTCAAATTCAAGGAGCGAGCAGCATGAGTCAGACAGTGGGAACGGCAACCGAAGTTGCGACACTGGGCGGTGGGTGTTTCTGGTGCCTCGAAGCGGTGTACCTGCGCGTGCAGGGTGTGCTCGCGGTGGAGTCGGGCTACGCAGGCGGCCACGTCGAGAATCCGGGCTACGAGCAGGTCTGCGACGGCGACACGGGCCACGCCGAAGTGGTCAACGTGACGTTCGACCCGGCGAAGATCGGCTACCGCGAGATTCTCGACATCTTCTTCGCGATCCACGATCCGACCCAGCTCAACCGCCAGGGCAACGACGTGGGCACGCAATACCGTTCGGTGATCTTCACGCACTCGGAAGCGCAGCGCGAGACGGCGCTGCAGGCGATTCGGGAGCTTGCCGCCGAAGGTGTCTACGACGGGCAGATCGTCACCCAGGTGCTGCCGCTCGACGGCAACTACTTCCCTGCCGAGGCCTATCACCAGAACTACTTCGCGCAGCACCCGAATCAGGGCTATTGCGCGTTCGTGGTGGCGCCGAAGGTGGCGAAGTTCCGGCAGAAGTTCGCGCACCGGCTCAAGCCGGAGTAACGCACTCTCAATCTTCCAGTGCTTCCCCGGCGGCGTCGTTTATCGGCGCCGCGTCTCCTTCTTCCCCGCCTTTCTCGCTCTTTAGCCGAAGAAATGCGTCCGCAATCGCGCGCGCGAGCTTCGCGCACGAGAGCGGCGCCGACCCTTCCGCCTTGTTGTTCGTCGTGATCAGCACGGGCTGCCCCGCGAGCGCATAGCGGGCGGCTAGTTCCGTGAGCGCTTCGCGGGTGTGCGGGTCTTCGTCCACCAGTTTGTCGAACGGCTCGTAGCGCGCCTTGGCCTGCTCGTAGCGAAATCCGCTATGCAGACTCCAGCGCACGATCAGCGGCCCGGCCGGCGTTTCGCCGTCCATCAGCGCGAGTGCCGCCGCCTGACGCAACGGATCGGGCATGCGCGCGTGCAGGCCCACGCAGTAACGCACGCCCGCCGCGCGCAGCGCGCGTACGAACCGCGGCGTCAGCAGGATCGCGTCGCGGATTTCGACGGCGTAGCACGGGCCGTCGGGTCCGGCGGGCAGCGGCGGCAGCGCCGTCAGGAACGCGTAAAGGCGCTCCACGAACACGGCCGGATCGGCCAGCAGCTGATCGGGTAGCGGCGGGAACTGGAACACCAGCGCGCCGGTTTTATCGCCGAGGCCCGCGAGGCACGGCTCGACGAACTCCGCCGTCGCGAGTTGCGGATTCAGGAAACAGGGGTTCGCTGCAATCGGCTCGCCGCGCTCGCCCCGCACGCTGGCGTCGGTGATCGACGCCGGGGCTTTTACGATGAAGCGGAAATGGTCCGGCACCTGCTGGGCATAACGCAGGTAGTCGGCAATCGAGAGCGGTGCGTAGAACGAACGGTCGATGCTGACCGAGCGCAATAGCGGATGGACGCCATAGGCCGAAAGACCGTCGCGCGCGAGCTTTGCGTTGCTGTAATCCTCGCCGTAGACGATGCCGCGCCAGCCCGGAAACGACCACGACGACGTGCCTAAACGCACCTGTGCCGGCAGGTCGGCGGCGAGGTCGAGCGTGAGCGGGTCGGCGACCATGGGAAGCACGCCGCGGCCGCGGCGCTTCGGGGCTGCGGCGGGCTCGGGGCGATTGGGTTCCGCGGCTTCGAAGCCGTCCAGGTCGGGCGTGGCGGGAGGCGGTGCGGCTGCTTCGGCGCC
Source organism: Paraburkholderia sp. J12 (assembly GCF_905220215.1). NCBI lineage: Bacteria > Pseudomonadati > Pseudomonadota > Betaproteobacteria > Burkholderiales > Burkholderiaceae > Paraburkholderia > Paraburkholderia sp. J12. The sequence continues at coordinate 484 of NZ_CAJMZC010000002.1, read as the reverse complement.
GGGGTCACGCTTTGCGCGCGGTGTTTTGGTCCCGGCGGGTTTGGCCGGCGGTTCCGGGGCGACAAAGCCGAACAGGTCGGTCTGGTTATCGTCGGGAGTGTCCGGTGTGTCCGGCGTGTCCGGGGCGTCGCGATCGTTCATGCGGGTGCGGTCGTGCGGTTTCGGTCAGCCGCCCCGCGCGTGCAACGGGGCGGCGCGCGCGGCGCCGCGCCCCTTGCCACGTCAGAGCGGTCGTTCGTACATGTAGCGGCGCGACCACGGCAGCGTCGTCGCACTGCGGCCGGCCTTGCGGCAGACGATCTGGTAGATCGAGACGTCGTCGTGCTCGAACGCGTAGGCGCAACCCGCCAGATACACGCGCCAGATGCGGAACTTCTCGTCGTCCACGAGCTTTTTCGCTTCCTCGGCGCGCGCCTCGAAGTTCTCGGCCCAGAGGTCGAGCGTGTGCGCATAGTGACGGCGCAGGCTCTCCACGTCAACCGCT